>DATAWP010000012.1:0-100130 GCA_036267155.1 Tepidisphaeraceae bacterium | reverse complement strand
AATGTTGAAGCGGAATTTGGGCTCGGCCTTGCGTGCCCGGAGTCATTGGGGACGTTGCCGCGATCTGTTTTTGAGAGTGCTGACCCACAACATCGCGATCGCTTTCATGTGGTTTTCTACAGAGCCGTGATGACCCCTTATTCGCCGCAGATCCTATTCGATTAGGCGATTGTCAGCTTCCGACCAGACCACCAATCGGCTGCCTTGGGCGAGGAATGCCATCGGGTACACGCGCCCCGTGGCGGGCCTGAAGGCAAGCGACAGCGCGCGCCGCGATACTTCCCAGACCCCGGTCCGCGCCTTGAGCTTAAAAGCTCGTCGCAGAGAATGGGGCTGGCGATTGGAAAGTTGAATAGGCCCGCCAGATCAAGGCAAAACGCCGTTGGCGGAAGCACTGAATAGAAGGCTCAACCGATCGACCGCATGATGCGAAGATTTCGCTTGACAAGGCTCGGCTCATAGAAGGCGCGGAGGCGCAGAGAAAGAAAGATGAAATTCGAATCGTTTTGCATTTCTCTGCGCCGCTGCGCCTCTGCGTGAGATCATCCTTGAATACGCCAAAACTATTTTTCGAATAATAAGACTTCCTTCCAAAAATAGGTCCAAAACCTTCACCTCCCGGCCCCATTAGTAGAGGGAGCGTGTTTTCCATCATCGCTCAACGACGCCGATCATCGCCAGGGAAGCATTTATGTCCGTCAAACCCGTTTCTCATCCCGCCTCCGAACTCTTCGCTGCCGAGCGGAGTCCCAACGACCTCGTCAAAATCAGGGGGCTTTTGAGGCGATTTGGGACATTCAGAACCATCTCGGGCTCATCGAAATGCGGCCGCCTAACTTCCCTATCGAATCAAATGTCGCCGCGTCCCTTATGTCTGATCTGGCTGACTCTTTTCGACTTAGCGCGGGGTTTGTGACGCCCGACGTTGTTGCTTGTTGACCGCCCCGACCCAGCGTGAGATGCGCGTCAGGCAATGTTAGAATCCCGGCTGAAGGATGGAAGCGATGCTTGCCTTTGGGTCCACGGATGCGATTTCGGCTTGGCCGGCGGCAAGGCCGAAGGCCGTGGCGTTGACGATCAACTTGCCAGGGTGGCAGTTGGCTTGCACCAGAGCGGTGGCGATGCCGGCTTCGGCTCGGATGGGGTTGGCTCCGATTTGGGCGTTGCCGATGAGTCGTCCGTCGCCTTGGACGGAGAATTCGATGAGATCATCCGCGAAGGGGCAGACCGTGCCGCGGGCGTCGCAGACCTTGGCGTAGACGCGCAGCCAATCGGAGCCGTCGGCCGTGAGCGGTCGGCCGCACCAATCGGGTTGCAGGATCAGCTTCGTCGCCACGCCCGGCGGATGCAGGACGTGCGTCGCGGCCACCTCGCCGTCGATCAGGCCTTGCGCCAAAAGCTCCAGCGGCGGCTTTTCGACCTTCGCCACGCCGGTCATGTACATCGTGGATTGCTCGGCCGCGAAGCATTTCACTTCGAACGTGAACGGCGGATGCGCGATCGCGAATTGGGGATCGGGTCTTTTGCGGCCGATCTCCTTGCCGTCCAGAAGAAGACGGACTTCCTGGCAATTGCTGAAGACCGTCACCGTCGTCGGTGACAGAAACGTCGCGAAGTTCGCGACGAAAATCATCGGGCCATCGTCCAATCCCGGAACGTGGACCTCCGGCGGACGCTGGCTTTGAAAGAAAAAGTGGTTGAACTTCGGCAGGCGAAACAGATCCAGCACGCCGCCGTAGAACGGCTGATGGTGGTATCCGCGCTGGCAATCGATTCCGGCCCACAGGCAGGCGCCGCACAGCCGTTTGACATCGTGCCCGGGCGCGTTGGTGCATCGGCCGGAAAGGATTTCGTCCAAGCGGGCCGCGTGCGAGCGGGCCTGGATGAGCATTGGGGTTTCGCCCCAGCCTCTGGGCACGCGGCTGCGGGATTGCTGGTCGGTCCAATTGTCAACGTGATCGCCCCACTCGCGAATCCAGCACGGTTTGCTGCCGTCGTTGTGCAGATATTCTACGTCCCAGCCGATCGCCGCGGCGCCGTCGATTCCCTTTTCGTGATCGCCCGTGGTGAAGCACTGGTCGCCGGGATATTCCTCATGCAAGGCCCGCTGCAGCGCCAGGGCCAGGACGTTGTTGTCCGATTCGTTGAGTGCGCCTTCCCACAGGATGACCGAAGGGTGATTGCGGTCGCGGCGAACCATCATGCGGGCATTGTGAATCGCCTGGGCCTGGAAAATCTTTCCCCCGACAAACTGCCAGCCGGGGTTGGAAACGATGGCCAGCATACCCAGCTCATCGCACGCATCCATGAACGCCGGTGACTGCGGATAGTGGCTGCGAAAGGACGTGAAGCCCGCTTCTCGCAGCTTTTTCACGTCGCGATATTGCCCGCTGTCGGGCATCGCATAGCCGACATAGGGATGATCCTGATGACGGTTCGCTCCGATGGAAACAAACTTCTCGCCGTTGATGAACAGGCCGTCCCGGCGATCGAAGCGGATGTGCCGAATGCCGATGCGCGTGACAATTTCGTCGGCTGGCCGGTCGTCGCCCGGCTGGTCGCCGCTCAGGACGGTCGTGCGCAGGGTGTACAGATGAGGATGATGCGGATGCCACAACCGCGGACGGGAAACCTGCAAGGTCTGGCTGAAAATCCAATCGGCGCCGGCCGCAAGAGCGACGGCGTCCGTGGCCCGCGCGACGACCTGGCCGCTGGGGTCCATGAGTTCTTGCAGCACGGTGCATTGCCGCGGCTGCGATGATTCGTTCTGGACGTTCGTGCGAATCTGCACGTTGGCGGCCCGGGGCGTGACGCTCGGAAACGTGACGAACACCCCACCGCCGCCGATCTTCTCGCCGAGGATCGGATCGACGATGTGCAACCGATCCATCACTTGCAGTTTCACGTTGCGATACAGACCGCCGAAATAGGTGAAATCGAGTTCGCGCTGCGGTTTTCCGGGCGGGACTTGCGGATCGTCCTGGTTGTCCAGCCGAACCGCCAGGATGTTCAGGCCCGAACCAAAATCGACGACCGGCGTGAGATCGATGACGAACGGAAGATATCCGCAATGATTCGTCGCCAATTTTCGGTCGTTGAGCCATACTTCCGCGACCTGCATCGCGCCTTCGAAATGCAGGTGGATGGTCTTTCCCTTCCATTCACCCGGCAGGTCGAGTTTTCGGCAATACCAGCAAACGCCCTGGAAATTGCGGCCTCCGCTGGCGTTGAGAGGTTCCAGCCGCACGCTGTGCGGGAGGTTTACCGATTCCCAGCTTTGGACATCGGCAGGCGCCGCGTCGCCGTTCCACACGGGCAGTTCGCCAGCTTCTGTCCCGTCCAATCGGCGGAAGAACCAATCCTGGTTCAGCGGCAGCGTCAGCCGGGGACTTTCACCGGGCATGCGCGCAGGAGCAACGACCGGCTCGCCGATCTGCTTTTTGATCGGCAGCGATTTCCGCTTCCCGCGCAACTTTCCTTGCCAGGCGCCCTGCTTCAGGTCTGATGGAGATCTGCCCATGGAATCACCCGTGCCCGCCGAAGGCATCCAGAGCCGGCAACGCGTTGCCGTTCTGGTCAAATAGCGCCTCGAATCCGCCTCTCCACATGGTCATCCCATGAACCGGAATCGCTTCGGGATACCAGTAAACAAATCCGATCCCGTGATGGCCCGGAGCGTCGTGGAGGGTTTGAATGAGGTCTTGCAAATATTGCTTTTGCCCCTGCGGCGTCTGCGGCCATTGAAGCGTCGCCAAGCCCACCTTGTCCGGCAATTCCTTCCACGGATAACTGGTCTCGGCCAGGATGACGTCCTTGCCCGTGAGGGCAACGGCGTCGGCCATGTTCTGCTTGAGAAACCCGATTGCGTCGCCCCAGGCCGGATAAAAGCTGAGTCCGACGATGTCGTAATCGGCGGGTTCGATTTTGAATTTCCCGAAGAAATATTTGGCCATGCCTTCTTTGCCGCCGCCGTGAATGTGAATCATGATGCGGATGGGATGCGAATCGGTTTGAAACGTGCGCACGGCCTTTGCGCCGGTGTCGATCAGCTCCGCGAACCGCTTCCACTGCCGCGCCTCATCGGCGGCCGGCTGGTCCAGCACCTGCGCCGTCGGCCACAAAATCCCGGCGGTGATTTCGTTACCCACCTGCACCATATCCGGCGTGACGCCGTTGTCGCGCAGGTCGGTCATGACCGATGTCGTGTAATCGTGAACCTTTTGTTTCAACTGCTCGAAATCCAATTTCTTCCACGCAGCCGGCGTGTACTGCTTGCCGGGATCGGCCCAGGTATCGGAATAATGAATGTCCAGCAGAAATTCAGCGCCGGTCGCTTTGATGCGTTTGGCTAGAGCACGAACGTACGCCAAATCCTGCACCGCCCCGCCGGTCTTGGCATAATTCGGATTCGGATTCACAAACAGGCGCACGCGAAATAAATTGCATCCGTGATCGCGCATGATCTGGAGGCAATCGCCCGGCTTGCCATGGTCACGATACACCCCGCCGGCTTTCTCGATCGTCGGCAGCATGGAAATGTCGGCCCCGGTGATGAACGGCTGATCCGCGGCCCTGGCCATCGTGCAAACGAACACGCCGCACGCAAGGATTGCGTAGGTTCGAAGCAGGCCCCATGTGTGGTGAATTCGCATGAGGGGCCTTTCAGTAAACGAAAGCATTATCCAACGAACTGCCGTCTGGGGAGTGAATCGCCATTACCGTCGTCGCCGCAGGATCAGAGATGGGAATCCAAGGATTGTTGGGCCCGGGTGCTTTGACCAATGTTGCATTTTGCATAAACCAATGGTCCTGAAACAACTTGGCAGAACCGGGCGACTGCCCGTTTTTCACCGCGTCAGCGATCGAAGCTTCCAATCTCTTTTTGGCGTCGGGCGTGTACTGCTGCAAATAGCCGCAGAACTGTTTGCTTCCCCCATCGTAAGTGAATACCTCCGCGAACACGGCGGTCTTGCCAGTGTGATCCAGCGGAGGCACGGAATAGGCGCTGCCTACATACCACGTCTTGCCGTCATTATCGGTGAGATAAGCTTGAGAGGCGTCCGGTTTTCTTTGCGGCCAATACTCGCGCGCTATAATCACGCCGGCGAGGAGCAGCAAACCTACGGCGACCCCAACCCCGAAAATCGGCTTTCCTTGTAATGTTTTTCGAACTTCCATGTGCCAACAAATTTATGAGTGTAACGCAATTTCGAAACATCGGGACCGGCTCCCGCCATTGATCGAGCATCAATTTTCGCGTCTCACGCATAGATCCTGTGCCAGAACCGTTCCCAGTACTCTTGGCTCGACGTGACCGTCGAGAAATAGAAAATTGGCGACGGTATCTTTCATGTGTCGAAATCGCATATTGCAACTGTCTGAACCGCCGGGTCCATTGTATGTATGGGAGGTGGCGGTGTTGGGGTTATTGATGTCCGCCGTATAGTCCGCGTTGGCGAGTTTCAAATAAGATGGCAG
The DNA here is from genome assembly GCA_036267155.1 of Tepidisphaeraceae bacterium. Lineage (GTDB taxonomy): Bacteria > Planctomycetota > Phycisphaerae > Tepidisphaerales > Tepidisphaeraceae > PALSA-1353. The sequence continues at coordinate 94,652 of DATAWP010000012.1, read as the reverse complement.
TACCGAGTTGGCAACAGCGCTGGAAGGAGAGCCAAACCCGGGATACGGAGCGCCAAGAGACACTGGATTTGCGTAATCCGTTGACGGATAAACAGACGCATTTTTGGGCGGCGGCGGATTCAAAAAACTGTGGTAGTTGTAAAAGGCATAGTTGTCCAACTGACCGGCAAATACCTGGTAGACGCCATAATTGGTCTGAGGTCCGCCCGCATTGGGGATAGAAATCTTAACGGGCCCACACCAGGCGACCATCAACTCCGCAGAATGCTTGATCGATGAAACCTGGACTTGAGGAAAGCTATACTGATTTTGGCCTCCCACAAGCGGATCATACAAGAGGCCGCCGCCGAAACTTTTCGCATCCACGGCACCAAAGACGCGCGGATTGACCATGTAAGAAGTTGCATGGTTATCCCAAGGAAAATCCGGAACATCAACGTCGCGAAAAACGCCCGATTCCTGGGCCGGCATGTATTGGCCGCTTCCCGCGCCCCAGCCGGGAGGATCTATATTTCCCATCGGTTTTTCCGACAGAAGGGTAAGCACGTCAGCATAGGTGTAATAAAGAAGGCCGTCCACCATCGGCGGGTAGTAACCCCGATTCTCAGTCCTGTATATCTGAAGCATCTGCCCGATCTGCTTCAGGTTCGATTGACAGTAAATCAAGTTTGCCTGCTGCCGCGCCCTGTTCAGCGCGGGAAGCAGAATCGACACCAGCAGCGCGATGATTCCGATGACGACCAGCAACTCCACCAGCGTAAATCCCTCGACGTGACGCGGGCTCTTCATGAAACGCTCCTGTTTTCCGGCCAACCAGTTAAGGATGTGCCACCTCGCTCAGGCCAGGATACTTTTACAGCGGAATTGTAAATCAAGCTGGCCCAGGCTGCTCTGCACTACTGCGAATAATCCATTCGAATTTACGACAAGGGGCCAAAACCGCGTTGGCGCGTCGCCGACTATTGTTGGCAAATCCGCGTTGAACTTGCTCCAACTGGCAAAACTTCGATTGCCCGGGAGCATCATGTTCAAATCGCTGGCCGTTATATTATCGGTTGTGGTCTTGTTGATGTCGAGCGCGAACGCCTGCGCCGCCGATTCGCCGCGGCAGCGGTTGAGCATGGATTTCGGGTGGAAGTTTCTGCTCGGCGATCCGGCCGGTGCGCAGGCGGAAAAGTTCGACGAGTCCGGTTGGCGGGCGGTCGATCTGCCGCACGATTGGAGCATCGCCGGCTCGTTCGACGAAAATGCTCCGGCCGGCGGGGGCGGCGGATATTTACCGACGGGGATCGGGTGGTATCGAAAAATATTTCGGATTCCGGACTCGCTCAAAGGCAAAAAGATCGCCATCGATTTCGACGGCGTTTACGAAGACAGCGAGGTCTGGATCAACGGACACTCGCTCGGCAAACGGCCATTCGGATATATCGGCTTTTCCTATGACCTGACGCCTTACCTGAATTTCGGGCAGCAGGACAACGTGATCGCGGTCCGGGTGGACAATTCAGTGCAGCCCAACTCGCGCTGGTACAGCGGATCGGGGATTTACCGACACACCTGGCTGACAGCGACCGATCCCCTGGCGATCGCGCAGTGGGGTACGTTCATCACCACGCCGCGGGTGGATCGGCAAAGCGCCACGATTCAGGTTGCGGTTCAAGTAACCAACCGGCGAAGCAACTCGGCGCGGTTCAGCCTGAGATGCGAGATAATCGACGAGGATGGGCGGCAAGTTCAAAGCGGTCAAACGCGAGCCGAACTTGACGCGGGCGCTGCCGGGCAATTCGAGCAGCAATTGACGCTCGTTGATCCGAATCTCTGGTCGGATCAGAGGCCGTATCTTTATACCGTTCGCTGCACGCTGCTCGAGGGGGAAAAAGCGGTCGATCAATACGACACTTCAATCGGCATCCGCTCGATCGAGTTCGACGTTGACAAAGGCTTCCTGCTCAACGGCGAGCACGTGAAGCTCAATGGCGTTTGCCTGCACGGCGACGGTGGATGCGTCGGCGCGGCCGTGCCCGAGGGCGTGTGGCTGCGGCGATTGCGCCTGCTGAAGGAGATGGGCTGCAACGCCATCCGCACCAGTCACAATCCCCCGGCGCCGGAGTTTCTCGATCTGTGCGACCGGCTCGGATTTCTTGTGATGGACGAGGCCTTCGATGAATGGGAATCCGGCAAAACCCTGGGGGGATATCATCGGTTCTTTGCCGATTGGTCGCAGCGCGATCTGGTCGATTTCATTCATCGGGATCGGAATCATCCGTGCGTGGTGCTATGGAGCGCGGGCAACGAAATCCCCGAGCAGGTGCTGCCCGGCGGGGCGCAGATCCTGGAACCGCTGGTTGCGACGTATCACCGTGAAGACCCGACGCGGCTAGTGACCGCGGCATGCGATAAGCTTTTCGCCGAGCCGCTCGGCGCGCCGCCGGAATTTCCGGCGCTTCTGGATGTCGTCGGATACAACTACGTCGATCGCTGGCTCGACCGGGCGGATCTTTATTACAGCGTCGATCGCCGGCAGTTCCCCAATCGAAAGTTCATCGGCACGGAGAGCGTCTCGATGGGCGGAATCCGGGGCGATTATCGATCGCCGTTTCCAGATGATAATTCGGCGGCGCCGGTGCCGGCAACATTGCCTTCGACGCTTGCCTCTCGCCGACGGTTTCGCCAACTTCCTCCAAGTAACCGCCAGATCGACGTGGAACAACTCCGGGAGTTCGTCGCCGCGCACGATTACGTTGCGGGCGATTTTATGTGGACGGGGATCGATTACCTCGGCGAGGCGTTTTGGCCAAACCGCAGCGCCTTCTTCGGCGTGCTCGACACCTGCGGTTTCAAGAAAGACGGCTATTACTTCTATCAAAGCCAGTGGACCAGCAAACCCGTTTTGCATCTGTTTCCGCACTGGAATTGGAAAGGCCACGAAGGGCACGTCATCCCGGTCATGTGTTATACGAACTGCGATACGGTGGAGTTGTTCGTGAACGGTAAATCGTTCGGCGTGAAGGGATACGAATTTCCGAAACAGGGAATGACGAAGGATTATGGAAATATACCGCCCCGGGCCAGGGCGATCCGAACGACGGCCGATCTGCATCTCTCCTGGGATGTGCCGTACGAGCCGGGAACATTGCGCGCGGTGGGAACAACGGCAGGAAAGATCGTCGCGACCGAGCAGATCAGCACGACAGGCGAGGCGGCCGCGATTGCGCTTTCAGCAGACAAGACCGCTCTCGCCGCCGACGGACGGGACGTGGCGCATCTGACCGTCCGGATCGTGGATGCCGACGGCAGAACCGTTCCAACGGCCGACAACGAAGTAACGTTTGGATTGGAAGGTCCGGGGCAAATCATCGGCGTGGACAGCGGCGATCCCGCGAGCCATGAAAGTTTTAAGGCAAACCATCACAGGGCCTTCAACGGTTTGTGCCTGGCGATCGTGCAGGCGGCGCGTTCCCCCGGTGCGATCCACGTCACCGCCGTCTCCGACGGATTGCAGCCGGCGCAGGTCGAACTGAATTCCCAGCCGGCGGACCAATCTCTCTTATTGCCGTGAGCGCGACCCCATTGTCGTAAAATCGCAGGATTAATTCGCAAGTCTACATAGCCTCTCGCCCGTTTTGGTTTATTCTGTGTTGCTGGTCGGTGCCGCCTCAACATCTCGCGGCGGCGGTATGGAGAGGAAAAACCATTTCGGAGGGTCTATGACAAAATCGCGAGCCAGCAAAAAGTCCTTGGCCGCCCTCAGCGCTGCAATTGCATTCAGTCCCGCCGCCGCTCTGGCGGTTGCCACCACCTACACGGATGCGCTGTTCGATTGGGCGGGAAACGACGCTGGCAACACCTACATCGATATTTCCAACGTCGTCGTTACCAATGACGCTACGAATTTGTACATGCAGATCAATCTGAATCCGGGAACCACCGCCGATCCGAATATAGCCGGATCTTCTCCCAATCCGACCGATATCACCCAGGACAATCAAAGCTACGGCCTGTATGAGATCGGACTTGAAACCGTCCCGGGCGCGGGAAGCACCACGGTCGCGAATCCGTACGGCGAACCCATTGGCATCAGCACCGGCATGAACTATTGGATCGGCTCCTGGACCAACCAAACTATCGGACCGCCCGACATCGGAGACAACCAGGTATACAGCTATTCCGGAGGCGCCTGGAACCTGATCGCCGGGAACGGCACCAGTCCCTATGTCACCACCACGACCGCTCTCACGCCCACTTCTATTACACTCGGCATTCCGCTGGCGTCACTGGGATTGAGCGTCGGTAATACGTTCAACTTTGACGCCTGGACCACGTTTGGAAGTAGCGAGGGAGGCGCCTACGACGCGCTCGATTCGGGCGCTGCCGCCACCTCCGCCGCCGGCAACACGCCGTGGAACGGCACGCCCTATGACAGCGCCACGGCCACGGGTTCCACTTATTCAACCACAACCTACACGGTGACCATACCCACGTTTACCTGGGACGACGCCACGGCCGCTGCCGGATACGCCGACGGCACCACGTGGGACGTGAGCAACAACTACAACTGGAACGACGGCATCTACGCGGACCAATACACCGATGGTTCCAACGTCATCTTCAACGACAACAACAACAACAACTACGCCGTCACGCTCAACACCGCCGTCAATCCCAACTCCGTCACCGTCAACAACAGCGCCGGGAACTACACCATCAGCGGCACCGGCGGCATCGCCGGCAGCGGATCGTTGACCAAGAGCGGCAGCGATTCGCTGATCCTCTCCACCGTCAACACCTACAGCGGCGGCACCACCGTCACGGCCGGAACTCTCGTGGCCGCAGTCAACGGCGCGTTGCCCGACGGCAGCCTGAGCATCACCGGCGGAGGCGTCCAGTTGGCCGCCGGCACCGGAGCCACCACGCTGACCTCCCTTTCAATCTCCGGCGGCGGCACATTGGATATCGGCAACAATCACGTCATCATCAGTGATCCGGGCGGCAGCGTCGATTCGACAATCCGCGCCTATCTGTCGGCCGGCTACAACAACGGCAATTGGAACGGCACCAGCGCCACCGCTGGCACCATCATCACCTCCGCCGCCACTGGCACTAAATATGGCATCGGTTATGCCGACGGCGCCGATGGCGGCATCAGCGGCATCACCTCCGGCCAACTCGAAGTGAAGTACACTCTGTACGGCGACGCCAATCTCGACGGCTCGGTCAACAGCATCGACTTTGGCGACATGGCCGCGAACTTTGGAAAGTCCGGAAAGGTCTGGGATCAGGGCGATTTCAATTACGACGGCACGGTGAACAGCATCGACTTCGGATTGCTCGCCGGCAACTTCGGCAAATCCGTTGGCGGCAACGCCGATGTATCTTCCGCCGATTGGGCCGCGCTCGACGCCTTCGCCGCGGCGAACGGTCTGATGGCTGATGTTCCTGAACCCGCAACCACGGGCCTGGTGGTCGTCGGCCTCTTTGGTGTGCTCGCCCGCCGGCGCCGCGCGATTTCCTGATCGGCGTATATTTCAGCCCGTTGAAATCCAATCGAGCCTCGGCATCAAGCCGGGGCTTTTTCATTCCCCTTCCTGTAGGAAATTCTCCAGACTAAACTCTCGCTACGGAAAATCTGAAAATGATTCAGCAGAGCATTCAATCGGCCACGCAGCTTCACGAAGCCGGGAAACTGGACGAGGCGGAGGCGGTGTGTCGAGAAATCCTGGCCAAAGAGCCGGGGCACGCGGATTCGCTGCATCTGCTGGGTGTGATTCTGGCGCAGCGGCGGCAATTCGCACCGGCCATTGATCTCATCCGCCGGGCGATCGCGGTCCGTCCGGCGGTTGCCCAGTATTATTCCAATCTCGGATTGGCGCTGGCACAATCCGGCCAGCCGCTCGCCGCCGCCGCTTGCCTGCGGCAGGTGGTCGCGTTCCAGCCGGGCAATGCGGCGGCATTCAATCAACTGGGCGTGCTGCTCCATGGCGTGGGTCAAATTGACGATGGGATTGCCGCCCTCACCGAGGCGGCTCGGCTGCGGCCGGAGGTCGCGCGATTTCATTTCGACGTCGGGACAGCATATCTGCAAACGGGACGCACCCACCGGGCCATCCCCCACTACCGCGAGGCAACGAGGCTGGAACCGAAAAATGCCCATTACCTCTACAACCTGGGCGCCGCGCTTGCGGAATGCGAAAAATACCCGGAGGCGCTCGAGGCCTTCGATAAAACGATCGAATTATCGCCTGGCGACGTGAGGGTTCACAGCAACAAGGGTGCGGTGCTGCACCACCTGGGCCGCCGGCCCGAGGCATTGACATCTTTGCGCCGCGCTGTGGAGTTAGATCCCAAATTTCCCAACAACTACAACAATCTCGGCGCGATCATGGAGGATGAGGGGAAATGGCCCGAGGCGTTGGACGCGTATCGCAAAGCCATCGCGTTGAACCCGGATAGCGCCCTCTTCCACTGGAACTGCGCCCGCGCCCTGATGGCGTTGGGGCAATGGGAAGAGGGTTGGGAGGAATTCGAATGGCGACTGAGGGCGCCGCGATTGGGCCTGAATCGAAATTTTACGCAGCCACAGTGGGATGGATCCGATTCCGCGGGAAAAACGATCCTGGCGCACGCCGAGGGTGGATACGGCGACGCGCTTCAATTCGTTCGGTTCGTGCCGTTGGTGGCGCAGCGTGGAGCAAAGATGATTCTCGAATGCCAGCCGGGCCTGGCGCCGCTGTTCGAGGGAATGGTTGGGGTTGCTCAGGTAGTTCCCCGCGGCCAGCCGTTGCCGGCGTTCGATTGGCAAATCCCTCTACAGAGCCTGCCGCGGATCTTCGGAATCACGCCCCGGAATATTCCGAATCAGGTTCCCTATTTGTCCGCCCCCGCGGATCGTACGCAGCGATGGGCCGATCGGCTTGCGGGAGGGACGAAGCTGCGAGTTGGACTAGTCTGGTCCGGCGCGAAAAATTCGCAATGGGATTACCGAACGCGAACAATTGATGCTTTCTCCCCGCTGGCCGGGACGCCGGGCGTCAAGTTTTTCAGCCTGCAAAAGGGAGAGGCATCACAGCAGGCCCCGCCAACTGGAATGGATTGGGCGGATTTCACGTCCGAACTGAATGATTTTGCCGACACGGCCGCGCTGATCCACAACCTGGATCTGGTAGTAACTGTGGATACCTCGACGGGCCACCTGGCGGGCGCGATGGGCAAAGCGGTGTGGGTACTGGTGCCGTTCAAATCCGATATTCGTTGGCTGTTGGATCGGCCGGATACGCCGTGGTATCCCACGATGCGTCTGTTTCGCCAACCCACGGAAACGGATTGGCAGACGCCGATCCGGCAGATCGCCGCCGCGCTGCGAGGATTCACGCGATGACCATTGCGGACGCGCTGAACCAAGCCATCCAATGCGAGCGAGCGGGAAAGCTGGCGGAGGCGGAAGCGATCTGCCAGTCCATCGTGCAGCAGCGGCCCGATCTGTCGGCGGCATGGCACCTGCGAAGCATTGTCGCCGCCCGCGCCGGCCGCCCGGAGGAGGCGGTGGAGTTCGTCGGGAAGGCCATCGCCATCGATCCAAACGATGCCGCGACTCATTCGAATCTGGGCGAGTATTGTCGCCGGCTCGGGAAAATAGATGCTGCCGTCTCGTCGCTTCGCCGGGCGATCGAATTGGAACCGGAGCATTCGATCTCGTGGAACAATCTCGGCAACGCCCTGCAAGATCAGGGAAAGCTCGACGACGCATTGGCCGCGTACCACAAGGCGGCGGATCTGCAGCCGGATTTCGCCATCGCTTTCAACAACCTCGGGGTTGTGTTTCGGCTGAAGGATAAGCTGGACGAAGCGCTCGCGGCATTCGACCGGGCGATCGCGCTGGAAGCGAATTATGGAGATGCGCGTGCCAATCGCGCCAACGCGCTGCGCGACCAAGGCCGGCTCGATGAGGCCGTCGTCGAATATCGCAGGGCCATCGAAATGAATCCCAATTTGCCTGGTCCTCATGCGCTCCTGGCCAACGTTCTGACGGATCAAGGCAAACTCGACGAGGCGATCGCCGAATATCAAGCCGCCCTCCGGATCAAGGCCGATTATCCCGAAGCGCTCAACAATTTCGCCAACGCGCTGAGGGAGACGGAACGGTACGAAGAAGCGACGGCGGCGGCGCGGGAGGCGATTCGGCTAAAGCCCAAGTACGCCGACGCCTACAACAACCTGGGCAGTATCCTGTTCGATCAGGATCGATACGATGAAGCGGCGGGCGCATTCAAAAAGGCGATTGACTTGGATCCATCCCTTCCTGCTCCGCAGAACAACCTGGGTTTGGCGCTGGGCGCACTGGGCCGATTCGATGAGGCCATCGCCGCCTGCCGCGAGGCGGTGCAGTTGAATCCGCAATTTGCCGCCGGGCATTCGGTATTGGGCGATCTATTGACCGAACACGGGCGGCACGAAGAGGCCATCGCGTCGTTTCAACGGGCCCTTGAAATCAATCCCAATTACTACGGGGCCCACGTGAACCTCTCGTTCATCCATTTGGCCCGGGGCGAATTTGCGCAAGGCTGGGCGGAATATGAATGGCGAAAAGCGGGCCGCCTGAAATTTCGCCCACGGGAATTTCCCCAGCCGCAGTGGGATGGAAGTGAACTGGGCGGACGGACCATTCTTCTGCACACGGAGCAGGGGCTGGGAGATGCCGTCCAATTCGTTCGGTATGCGCCGTTGGTCGCGGCTCGCGGAGGCCGCGTGATTTTAAGCTGCCAGGCGGAACTGACGCGCCTGTTCACGGGAGTGGCCGGGGTTGCGGAAGTGATATCGGGGCAGGACGTGCCGGCGTTTGATGTCCATTGTCCGCTGCTGAGTCTTCCGCACGTGATGGGGACGCGATTGGAAACGATTCCCGGCCAGACGCCTTATTTGGCGGCCCCGCCGGAAATCGTGGCCGAGTGGAAAAACCGATTGGACGACGATCACGAAAAGCTGCGCGTCGGCCTGGTGTGGGCCGGCAGCCCGAGGCACAAGCGCGATCGCCGGCGCTCGCTCCGGCTCAAGCAATTATCTCCGCTGGCGAGGGTGGATGGCGTGCGGTTTTACAGCCTGCAAAAAGGCCCTTTCGCTGAGGCCACAACGCCACCGGCTGATTGGGATTTGGTTGATCTCAGCGCCGAACTGCGGACGATGAGCGACACGGCCGCGGTGATTCAGAATCTCGACCTGGTCATCGGCGTCGATACATCGGTGGTCCATCTGGCCGGCGCGCTGGCCAAGCCGGTGTGGGTGCTGATCTCCGCCCAGAGTGATTTTCGCTGGTTGCTGGATCGGACGGATTCGCCCTGGTATCCGACCATGCGGCTTTTTCGGCAGACACGGATGAACGACTGGAATACGCCTGTTGTTCAGTTGGCGGACGAGTTGCGCAAACTAGTCGGCGGTTAGGTGGTGACGGTTTTGGATATTCAGCAAACGATCAATCGAGCCGCGGATCATTTGAGGGCCGGGCGCCTCGCCGACGCGGAGATTTTGTTCCGCCAGGTGCTGGTCGAAAAGCCCAATTATCCGGATGCGCTGCATCTGCTCGGCTGCACGGCTTCAAAAATGAACCGGCCGATGGAGGCGGCGGAGTTGATGCGCCGGGCAATCGCCGCTGATCCCCGGCAGTCGGTGTTTCACAACAACCTCGGCCTGACCCTGCTGGTGCTGGGCAAAATCCAAGAGGCAACAGAAGAGTTTCGCGCCGCGATTGCGCTTCGCCCGGATTCGCTGGATTCGTACGGCCATTTGGGCAATGCGCTTTGCGACCTGGGGAGATTTGACGAAGCGCTGCCCTGCTATCAGCGAACGGTAAACGCCCAGCCAAGCCATGCGCAGTACCACTACAACCTCGGAAATTGTTGGATGCGCAAGGGCATGGCGATGCGGCTCGATGCGGACCCATCGAATCCCCAAGCCGCTACGGCTCACCGCGCCGAGGTTCTGGAACAAGCGGTCTCCTGTTTTAAGCGAGCGCTGGCCCTCCAGCCGGGTTATCCCCAGGCGGCCAACAATCTCGGCAACACGCTTCAAGCACTGGCCCGCCCGCTCGAAGCGATCACGGCGTGGCAAGGCGCCGCCGCGTCGGGGCAGAATGCTTTTGCTTTTTACAACCTGGGCCGGGCACTTTACGAACAGGATCGCGTGGATGAAGCGCTCGCCGCGATGCAAGCCGGCCTGCGGCTTCGGCCCGATCACGCCGAGTCGTATACCAATCTGGGCAACGTCTTCCGGCAGACCGGAAACGTGCAAGAAGCAATCGCCTGTTTCGATCGCGCGATCGCACTGAGCAAGGACAGATCGGTGCCGCACAGCAATCGGCTCTACACCCTCTATTATCATCCCGATTACGACGAGCGGCGGATTCTTCAGGAACATCAGAAATGGAACGAGCAACTCGCCGTTCCGCTGCGATCGGACGCGCCGCATGACAACGACCGCTCGCCGGGACGGCGCTTGCGAATCGGTTACGTCTCCCCGAATTTCTGGGGGCATTGCCAGATGCTGTTCACGATGCCGCTGTTTTCCCGCCATGACCACCAGGAATTCGAGATTTACTGCTATTCGGATGTGAAAACGCCGGATTCGTACACCGCCAAACTGCGCGCCGGGGCCGATGTTTGGCGCAGCACCGTCGGCATGGACAATCAGCAGCTCGCCCAATTGATTCGCCAGGACCGCATCGACGTTCTGGTGGATTTGACGCTCCACATGGCCGAGAACCGCCTGCTTCTCTTCGCGCTCAAGCCGGCTCCCGTGCAAGTCACCTGGCTGGGATATCCCGGAACCACGGGCTTGCAGACGATGGATTATCGCCTGACCGATCCATATCTCGATCCAGAGGGCCAGACCGATGCGGCATACACCGAACAATCCATTCGCCTGCCGCACACATTTTGGTGCATCGATCCGGAAGTGCTGGAGTCGGCGGACACGCCGGCGGTGAATCCGCTGCCGGCCTTGACGGCCGGGCACATCACGTTCGGATGCCTGAACAACTTCTGCAAGATCAATCAGCCGCTGCTGGAACTGTGGGCCCGGGTGCTGGATGCGGTTCCAGGATCGCGGATGGTGATTCTTGCCCCGCCTGGGTCGCGCCGGCAATGGGTCTGTCAGACCCTCGGTGATCGCGTCGAGTTCGTGTCCCGACAGACCCGGCTGGATTATTTGAAATTCTACAATTCGATCGATCTGGGACTCGACACTCTGCCATATAACGGGCACACCACCAGTCTGGATTCGCTCTGGATGGGCGTGCCGGTGGTGACGCTCGTGGGCAGGACCGTTGTCGGGCGCGCGGGAATCAGCCAGTTATCCAACATCGGGCTGAGCGACCTGGCGGCAACGACGCCGGAGCAATTCATCCAATTGGCGGCTAAACTCGCGGCCGATTTGCCGAGATTGGCCGAGCTTCGCCGCACCCTTCGGGATCGGACGCGATCTTCTCCTCTCATGGATGCGGCTCGTTTTGCCAGGGATATCGAATCCGCCTACCGGCAAATGTGGGTCAGATGGTGCAAATGAACCTTCAACAACGGCTGGAGGCGGGCTTGGCGCATCACCGCGCCGGCCGGCTGCGCGAGGCCGAAGCCATTTATCGCCGGATTCTCGCCGAGCAGCCCGATTTTGGCGATGCGTTGCACCTGCTCGGGGGATTGGCCGCGCAAGTGGGTCAGCATGATGCCGCCATCGATCTGCTCACCAAGGCGATCGCGACAAATCCCAAGGTCCCCGTGTACCATGGAAATCTCGGTGCGATTTATCAGAACATCACGCAATTCGACAAAGCGATTCCGGAACTCGAGCGGGCAATTCAACTCGACCAACAGATCGCCGAGCCGTATTACAACCTCAGCAGCATACTGACCGACCAGGGCGAACTCGATCGCGCCATCGCCGTCTTGCGAAAGGGAATCACCTTCCATCCCAATTGGGCGGAATTGCATAACAACCTGGGCATCGTTCTGCGGACGATGGGGAAATACGACCAGGCGCTGGCATCGCTGAAGCGATCGGTGGCGCTGCGGCCCGCTTATGCGGAGGGGCATTGGAGTCTTGGCCATCTGATGCTGCTGGTCGGCGATTTCGCCAACGGCTGGGTGGAATACGAATGGCGAACCAAGTTGCCCGACATCGTCCGCCCACGGAATTTTTCCCCCCCGCCGTGGAAGGGCGAGAAGCTGAATGGAAGGACCATTCTCCTGCATGCCGAGCAGGGCTTTGGCGACACGCTGCAATTCATCCGCTATTTGCCGCTCGTGCTGGAGCGCGGGGGGCGCGTCGTCGTCGAATGCCCGCTGGAATTGGGGACCGTTCTCCGCGGCGTCGATGGCATTGCTGAGATTTACACGCAGGGTCAAACGCTGCCGCCGTTTGATACGCATTGCTCGATCATGAGCCTGCCGCTGACGTTCGGGACAACCCTGCAGACCATCCCGGCGAAGGTTCCATATCTGAACGTGCCGTCGGATCGCGTCGCTGCATGGCGGGAGCGGCTGGGTGAGAAAGATGATCGGCTGCGCGTCGGCCTGGTTTGGGCCGGCGGGCCGCAGCACAAGGACGACAAACGGCGGTCCATGCGTCTGGAACAGCTCGCTCCGCTTTCAGAAGTGAAATCCGCCCGATTTTACAGCCTGCAAAAAGGCCCTCCCGCCAGCCAAGCCGCCGCTCCGCCGCCGGGAATGCAGCTCATCAATTGGACCGACGACTTGCACGATTACGTCGAGACGGCCGCGCTCATGGCCAATCTCGATCTGATCATTTCCGTGGACACGTCCATCGCGCACCTCGCCGGCGCGCTGGGCAAACCGGTGTGGGTGCTTCTGCCGTTCGCGCCCGATTGGCGGTGGATGCTGAACCGCGCCGACTCACCATGGTATCCAACGATGCGATTATACCGGCAGGCCAACCCAGAAAATTGGGCCGACGTAATGGCGGAAGTCGTCCGCAATCTGACGAAACGGGGACGCAGCTAGTTTTCGTAGCGAAAACTAGCTGCGTCCCGGTTTAATGCTTTTACCGCAGCTTGATCGTCGCCAGCGCCAGCATGGCCAGCATCACGGCGATGAGCCAGAAGCGAATGACCACTTGCGTTTCCGCCCAGCCTTTGCGTTGGAAGTGGTAATGCAGCGGAGCCATGAGGAAAATTCTCCGGCCTTCGCCGTGCCGCTTTTTGGTAAACTTGAACCAGCCGACTTGCAGGATCACGCTGCCCGCCTCGGCCACGAAAATTCCGCCGCAGAGAACCAGCAGCAATTCCTGGCGGATCACTATCGCGATGTATCCGAGCAAGCCGCCCAGCGCCAATGAGCCGGTGTCGCCCATGAAAACGGCCGCCGGGCTGCAATTGAACCACAAAAATCCCAGGCAGGCCCCCACCATTGACCCGGCGATCACGGCCATTTCCGCGCTGCCGGGAATTCGCGGCAGAAACAGCACGTCCACCAGGTAACCTCCGCCCACGCGATAGCCCTGGAGCAGGGCCAGGATCAGAAAGCTGAAGCTCACGATCCCGGCACAGCCGGTTGCCAGACCGTCTAATCCATCCGTCAGATTCACCGCATTGCTCGTGCCCGTCAGGACCACCGTGCCGAGGATGATGAACGCCGTCGGCCCCAGCGGGGTGGCCAGGTTCTTGAAGAACGGAAAATAGAGCGTGTGGCTGTGCGGGTCTCGGCTGTAAAAATAGGTGAAATAAGACAGCAGAATTCCTAATCCGATCTGGAACAGGATTTTCTCCAACGAGGTCAACCCCTGCCGGCTCACGGCCGCGCCTTCGGGAAGCTGCTTGCGGCGCCGATCCATGGTCAGCTTGAGCCAATCATCCATCATGCCCACCGCCCCGAGCCAGATCAGGCAGATCAGGCCCATTCCGACGTAAAAATTATCGAGGTCGGCGAGCAGCAACGTCGTCAGCGCGATGGCGAAGATGATAAGGATGCCCCCCATCGTCGGCGTGCCTTTTTTGCCGAGCATCATTTGATCCATCTGGGCCTGATCGAAATGCGCGCCATCGCCGATTTTTTTCGTTCGCAGCCAGCGGATGACGCCGGGGCCAAGCAGCATCACCAGAGCAAAGCTGACGATCACCGCGGCCGTGGATTGGAACGTGACGTCGTTGAAGACGCGCAGAAATCCGAAATGGTGAGCTTCAAGCCACGCGTAATGGTATTTGACCAGCAGGTAGATCATGGGATCACGATGCGGCCGCCAGGGGCGGCGACGACGGGCGGCTCGCGACGATCGCCCGCGCCACCGCTTCTAATCCGATGGCGCGAGACGCCTTGAGCAGAATGAGATCTCCATCCCTCAACCGCGCCGCCACGGCGCACGCGGCCGCCGCATTGGGGAAATGCTCAACCCGATTGGGCGGCATTCCAGTTTTGATCGCCTCCGCCGCGATCGCCTTAGCCTCTGCGCCAACGCAGACCAGCAGATCGGGGATGAAACGGTCGGCGACAAGCTTTCCAATTTCGCGATGGAGTTTCGCCGATGACAGGCCCAATTCCCGCATGTCGCCGAGCATGGCGATCCGCCGGCCGCTCGCCGGCAGCAACAAGAGCGTCACGATCGCCGCCCGCATCGACGCGGGATTGGCGTTGTACGCATCGTTCAACACGCGAACGCCGCCGGCATTCACAAGCTGAAGCCGCATCTCCGGTCCGGTGGCGTGACGCATATTTTCCACGATCCGGCCATCGTCCAGATTCATCGCGCGCCCCACGGCAATCGCGGCCAGCGCGTTCACCGCGCTGTGCCGTCCCAGCAGGGGAACAAACGCCTGTTTGCCGAGCGGCTCGATTCTGAAATTGGTCCCGTCCAGGCCGCAAAGAATATTCGACGCCCAAAGATCGTTGGTTTCGGAAAAACCAAATTTCACCCGCCGGCCGGTGAATTTGCCAGTCGCTTCCAGAAGCGCCGGATCATCGCCGTTGACGATCAGCAGGCCGCCCGGTGCGATTCCTTCGACGAGGCTCGCGTTCTCTCTTCTCACGCCGTCCAGGTCGCCCAGGCCCTCGAGATGCTCGGCCGAGCAATTGGTGACGATGGCGACATCCGGCAACGCGATATCGGTCAACGCACGGATTTCGCCCGGATGATTGGTGCCCAGTTCCAGAACCAGATAATCCTGCATCGAGTCGGCCGAAAAAATCGTCAGCGGCACGCCGATGTCATTATTGAAACTTTTGGGCGACATCGATCCGCGCAAATCTTCGCGAAGCACGCCGTGGATGAGGTGCTTGGTGCCGGTTTTCCCATTACTTCCGGCGACGGCGATGATTTTTCCTCGCATCTGCTGCCGAATGTGGCGCGCCAGCCGGCCCATGGCGGCTTTGGTGTCGGGAACGCGAAGCAATCGCAGGGCCGGAGGCGCCGTTTTCGGTTCGCGATCGACCATCGCCGCTGACGCACCGCCAGCCGCCGCCTGGTCCAGAAAGTCATGTCCGTCAAAATTCTCGCCGTGCAGCGCGATAAACAGCGAGCCGGCGGCCATCCGTCGCGTGTCCGTGCAGATCGCAGGAACCGCTATATCCGAGGCCGCCGAGGTCTCGGCTGCGCCCGTCACGTTTCCAATTTCTGCCAGCGAAATGGGGTTCATGTTCTAAGAGCTTTTGGACGGCGACATTTTCCGAAGCACTTTCGCCGCTTCTTCGACGTCGTCGAAATGGTGCCTGGTTTGCCCGACGATCTGGTAATTCTCGTGGCCCTTGCCGGCCAAGAGGACGACATCGCCGCTTCGGGCGTCTTCCAGAACTTTCGTGATGGCCACGCGGCGATCCGGTTCGACGATGACGGTTTTGCTCCCGGTCCTGGGAAATCCTGTGAGAATCTGCTCGATGATGTCGCCGGGATTCTCGGTGCGGGGGTTGTCGCTGGTGACATAAACGATGTCGGCCAGTCGCTCGGCGGTCCGGGCCATCAGCGGGCGCTTGGTGCGGTCGCGATCTCCGCCGCAGCCGAACATCACCCGCAGTTTTCCCCGCGTCAGCGGGCGAAGAGCCGTCAGTACTTTTTCGAGTGCGTCATCCGTGTGTGCGTAGTCCACGAGGACGGCGAATCCCGGCGCGCCGGGACACCGCACCAACTGCAATCGGCCCGGGGCGCCCTGGGCATCCTGCAAACCCGCGGCGATCTGATGAACCGAAAGCCGGAACACTTCGCCCAGCAGTGCCGCGGCGGTAAGGGCGTTGGCGATGTTGTGCCGGCCGATCATGCCCAGCGCCACCTCGGTGCTGCCATCGGGCGTGTGCAGGATGAAGCGCGAGCCTTGGCTCGTCATGGCAATGTCGCGGGCGCAATAGTCCGCTTGTTGCCCGAATCCAAAACGCACGATCCGCGCCTTGCACTCGATGACCATTCGCTCGGACCAGGAATCCTCGGCATTGATGACCGCGATCGCATCCTCATCCAGCATGGCGAAGAGCTTTGCCTTGGCGGCCGCGTAGTTTTCCATCTGGCCGTGATAGTCCAGATGATCGCGGGTGAGGTTGGTAAAGGCAGCGCCGGCGAAACGAACGCCATCGACGCGTCCCTGGTCCAGGGCGTGACTGGAGGTTTCCATCGCGCAGGCGCGGCAGCCGTTATCGCGGATTGACGCCAAAAGTTTGGCAAGGTCGATGGCGCCGGGCGTGGTCATCGTGGCCTCGCGGCGGTCCCGGCCATCGTCGGTTTCAACGGTGCCAATCAGCCCGCAGCGATAATTGGTTTTGTTGAGAATGTGCCGGAGGAGATACGTCGTCGTGGTCTTGCCGTTGGTGCCGGTGACTCCGACGGCACGGATGGATTTGGACGGATTGCCATAGAAGAGATGCGCCAGCGCTGCGGAGACGGCCGCGGGATTGGGAAGGATCACCTGCGGGACCGCGCAATCGGCCGAGGGCATGGCGGTGACCACGGCCGCGGCCCCGCGCTCCACGGCCTGGGCGATGAAGATTGCCCCTTCGGTCGTCCTGCCTGTCCGTGCGATGAACAGATCGCCCACGGCAACGCGGCGGGAGTCCTCGCAGACGCCGGCAATCGGCACATCGGCAATGCCAAGTAAATTGAATCGTGGATCAAGCTCAAGAACGAGCTGATGGAGCCGCATCGGGACGTCCTTTTCCCAACGACCTCAGATCTGCCGGGCAACCCTGCCCACAGAAGAAAATCTATCATCAACCGCCCAAAAAGCAATCACGGGCGCGGCGAGACCTCAGGCTCAATGTCTCACTATGCCCCAAAATATGCAGATTTTGCGCTATTGTTTTTGAGACCGCTGTCAAAATCCGGGGATGAATCGGTCGGAGTCAGCAAGGGAAATATGTTGCCCTCTATTATAGTGGCGCACGGGTGAAAGTTTTGGACGTGTTTTAGCCTCTTTGCCGCCGGCGTGGTCAAATTTGAAAATCCGGAGCGGAATCGGCACGCGTGCGGGAGCGGCGGTCGCGGTATTTCAGTTTCGGCGGATCGGCGCTGACCTGATTAAACTGCGGCACGCTGGCCGTGATGAAAACGTTGCCGCCGATCGTGCAGCCTTCGCCAATGGTCGTGTCGCCGCCGAGGATCGTTGCGCCTGCGTAGATCGTCACGTTGTTCTGTATGGTTGGATGGCGTTTTTGACCGCGCAGGAGTTGGCCGAACCCGGGCGCGAGCGCGCCGAGCGTGACGCCCTGATAGATTTTCACGTTGTCGCCAATCTCGGTGGTTTCGCCGATCACCACGCCGGTGCCGTGGTCGATGAAGAATTTCCGGCCCAATTTCGCTCCGGGATGAATGTCGATCCCGGTAAGCCCGTGGGCATATTCCGTCATGATGCGCGGCAGCAGCGGCACCTCGAGTTTGTAAAACTCGTGGGCCACGCGCTGCACGGTGATCGCCAGCAGACCGGGATAGCAGAAGATCGTCTCATCGGTGCTTTGTGCGGCGGGATCGCCGTCGAACGCCGCCTGCACGTCGTCGGCCAGCAGTGCACGCACGCCTGGCAGCCGATCGAAGAACGCCGCCACGATCCGGGCCGCTTCCCGATCACATTCCTCGCATTGTTCGCTGTCCCCGTCGGCTCCGGGAATTTGCCGCTTGTACCGCAGGCAGCAGCGAACCTGCTCGTACAAAATATCCGTCAACTCGATGACGAATTCGCCCATGCGATACGTCACGTTTTGAGTCGTTAGCCCCTGCTGTCCGAAATACCCGGGATAAATGATCTGCCGAAGGAGTTCGATTCCCCGAACTATCGCATCCCGGCTCGGCAGGAACACCCGGTTCAGGTGCTGCATGCGCGGCTCGGCGAGGACGCTGTTCACCAGCGACTCTACCACGCCCGGCAATCGTTCATTCAGGTCGTTGCGTTCCATAATTGATTCGTCGTTTGGACCCCCGCAAAGCGGGGGGCTAACGGTAAAAACTTTGCTTGTCCGTTAGCCCCGCGCTTTGCGGGGGTCCAAACGAGCAATGACTCCGAAGCATATCCCTTGCGATATGTAGCGGCAAATCCATAATGCCCGGCGATGCAAACGGAGTTGATGATCGGCATTTCCGGGATGCGAGGGACGGTCGGCGGATCACTGACGCCCGCGGTCGTTTGCCGCATGGCGGCGGCGTTCGCGGCATTCCTTAAAGGCCGGGACCGATCGAAAAAACAGTTGCGGGTCGTCTTTGGGCGCGATAGCCGACCCAGTGGAATTTGGGTGCGCGATGCGGCGGTCGCCGCGTTGGTCGCCAGCGGGATGGAGGTTGTCGATCTCGACATCGTCAGCACGCCCGGCGTGGCGATGATGGTTCGCCACCTTGATGCGGATGCGGGGATCATCGCGACCGCATCGCACAATCCGATCGAATGGAACGGCCTGAAATTTCTCAACCGCGACGCCGTCGCCCCGCCGCCGGCCGATGCCCAGGCCATCGCCGATCTGTATCAGGCCAACGGGGCGGAATATGCGGAGGTTCACAAGCTGATCCCTCCCCGCCGCGACACGCAGACGCATGCGCTGCACGTCAAGCGGGTTCTGGATCATGTGGATGTTCTGGGCATTTCCTCCAAACGGTATCGAGTGGTGCTCGACAGCGTAAACGGAGCTGGCTGCGTCGCCACGGCCACGCTGCTCAGCAAGCTGGGCTGCCAACTCATTCATTTGAATGCCACGCCTGATGGCCGGTTTCCGCATGAGCCGGAGCCTACGGAAAAGAATCTGGTGTCGTTGTCCGATGAGGTTCGCCGGCATCGCGCGGTCGTCGGCTTCGCCCAGGATCCGGATGCCGATCGGTTGGCCATCGTGGACGAGGCGGGCACATATATCGGCGAGGAATATTCGCTGATTCTTTGCGCCAAGTGGCTGCTATCCCGCCGGCCGGGGGTGGCGGTCGCCAATTTGTCATCCAGCCGGATGCTCGACGATGTTGCGGCGGCGCACAACAGCCGGGTGATCCGCACCCCCGTTGGGGAGGCCAATGTCGTGCAGGCGATGCTGGCCCATCAGGCGGTGGTTGGGGGCGAGGGCAACGGGGGGGTGATCGACCTCCGCGTCGTTCCGGGTCGGGACAGTCTTGTGGGGATGGCGTATGTCCTGCAACTCATGGCCGGGACGGGTCTTTCCATCAGCCAGCTCGTCGCGCAAATTCCGCGCTATCAGATCGTCAAAACCAAATTCCCCTGTCGGCGTGAGGACGCCAACCGGGTGGTGGCGGCGCTGAAATCCTGCTATGCATCCGAGAAAATTGACGTTCAGGATGGTATCCGCGTCGATTGGCCCGATGCCTGGCTCCATGCCCGGCCGAGCAACACTGAACCAATCATGAGGATTATTGCTGAAGCTCCCGACCGCCCCACAGCCGAAAAAATAATCGGCGAAGCGCAGTCCGTCGCAGCGGCGACGATCCAACAACCAGAGTTGCAAAAAGCGTCACCGCATTGTTAATTTGTAATCGCGTAAGGACGAAAAGAGAACAAAACCAGGGCCAGTCTCACCCTCCATGAAAGGTCTGCCATCATGCTTCTTGCCTCGACCCTAAAACGGCGGCCGCTCGCCGCCATTGTCGCTTCCGTTGTCCTGCTGGCTTTATTTCTGCCAAGCACCACACTGGCGAGTGACGTAAGCCTCAAAATCCCCGACCTCAACCAGGCCCGCTTCTTCAACAATTCCATCGGCGGCCATACCCTGCTGACGTGGGGCATCGCCATTTGCGGCCTGGGATTCCTTTTCGGGATCGTGATCTACCGCAGGCTTCAAAACCTTCCCGTGCATTCCTCGATGCGCGAGGTTTCCGAAACCATTTACGCGACCTGCAAAACGTATCTCAAAACGCAGATCAAATTCATTCTTCTCCTGGAAGTGTTCATCGGGGCGATCCTGATCATTTATTTCGGATGTTTGGCGACCGACGAAGCGGGCAAACATTACGCGCCGCTGCAGGTCGCGGTCATTCTGCTGTTCAGCCTCATCGGCATCGCCGGCAGCGTGTCGGTGGCGTGGTTCGGCATTCGCATCAACACTTTCGCCAACAGCCGCACGGCGCTGGCTTCCCTGGCGGGCAAACCGTATCCCGTCTACGCGATTCCGATCCAGGCGGGGATGAGCGTCGGGATGGTTCTGATCAGCGTCGAGCTGGTCATGATGATGATTATTCTGCTGTTTATTCCGCGTGATTATGCCGGTCCGTGCTTCATCGGATTCGCCGTCGGTGAATCGTTGGGCGCGGCGGCCTTGCGCGTCGCGGGTGGAATCTTCACCAAGATCGCCGACATCGGCGCCGACCTCATGAAGATCGTCTTCAACGTCAAGGAAGACGATGCCCGCAACCCCGGCGTCATCGCGGACTGCACCGGCGACAACGCGGGCGACAGCGTCGGTCCCACCGCTGACGGCTTCGAAACCTACGGCGTCACCGGCGTTGCACTCATCACCTTTATTCTCCTGGCCTGTCCCGATGCGATTCAATCCCAGCTTCTGGTCTGGATCTTCGCGATGCGCCTGGTCATGCTGTTGACCAGCGGCGTGTCGTATCTGGTGAACGAAGCCATCGCCCGCGCGAAGTACCTGCACGCCACCGAGATGAATTTTGAAAGGCCGCTGACCGGGCTGATTTACTGGACCAGCATCATCTCCATCGCCACGACGTACCTGGCCACCTATTTCCTGCTCAAGGGCAATCCATTGATCAACTCCACGATCTGGTGGAAGTTATCCACAATCATCACGTGCGGCACGGTGGCCGGCGCGCTGATCCCCGAATTTACGAAAATTTTTACCAGCACCCACTGCCGGCACGTCCGCGAGATCGTCGATGCCAGCCGCGAGGGCGGGGCATCGCTCAACATCCTCAGCGGCCTGGTTGACGGAAATTTCTCCGCCTTCTGGATGGGCGGCGTGGTGATCGGCGGCCTGATGGCCGTCGCCTACGCCGTGGCTGCCTGGGGCGGCGCTGCCGGGGTCGCATCCCTGCTCAACCCCAGCGCCGGGGCGGCGGTCGCCATCTTCGCATTCGGGCTGGTCGCGTTCGGATTCCTGGGCATGGGGCCCGTCACCATCGCCGTGGACAGCTATGGGCCCGTCACCGACAACGCGCAGAGCGTTTACGAACTTAGCCTCATTGAAACCATTCCCAACATCAGGGCCGAGCTGAAGCGGGATTTCAACATCGACGCGGATTTCGAGCACTCCAAGCTGATGCTCGAGGAAAACGACGGGGCCGGAAATACCTTCAAAGCTACCGCCAAGCCCGTGCTGATCGGCACCGCCGTCGTCGGCGCAACCACGCTGATCTTCTCGATCATCATGATGCTGACCAACGGACTGGCGGATACGGCCGCCATTGGAAAGCTCTCCATCCTCCATGCCCCGTTCCTGCTGGGCCTGATCATTGGCGGAGCTGAAATTTACTGGTTCACCGGCGCGAGCATGCAGGCCGTCGTCACCGGTGCATACCGCGCGGTCGAATTCATCAAACGCAACATGCGGCTCGACGGGGCCGCCAAGGCATCCATTGAAGATTCCAAGAAAGTCGTCGAAATCTGCACGCGTTACGCACAGGCGGGAATGCTCAACATCTTCCTGGCGGTCTTTTTCCTGACGCTGGGCTTCGCCTGCATTGAGCCTTTTTTCTTCATCGGGTTCCTGATCTCCATGGCCACGTTCGGGCTGTTCCAGGCCATCTTCATGGCCAACGCCGGCGGCGCGTGGGACAACGCCAAGAAAGTCGTCGAGGTTGAGCTTCGCCAAAAGGGCACCGAGCTTCACGCGGCCACGGTCGTCGGCGATACCGTCGGCGATCCGTTCAAGGACACCTCCTCGGTGGCGCTCAATCCGATCATCAAGTTCACAACGCTGTTCGGACTTCTGGCGGTGGAGTTGGCGGTAAAACTCGACCCCTCGACGAAGCTGGTCCTGGCGGTGGTGTTCCTGGCGATCGCGCTGGCATTCGTCTATCGTTCGTTCTACGGCATGCGCATCCGCAGCGGGTCGCCGGACGACGTTGCCCCTGAACCCGCGCCGATCCCGCAGCGCCAGCCTGCCAATCAATTGAGTTGACCGATCGGCCGCGAGCCGACTATGGGATATCTCGCCCTCGTCGTTCTCGTTGTCGCGCTGCATTGTCTGTTCATCGCCATCGTCGTGTTCGGCGGCTT
Organism: Tepidisphaeraceae bacterium; assembly: GCA_036267155.1. Taxonomy (GTDB): domain Bacteria; phylum Planctomycetota; class Phycisphaerae; order Tepidisphaerales; family Tepidisphaeraceae; genus PALSA-1353. Next base: position 72,025 of record DATAWP010000012.1, on the reverse strand, counting down.
GGCGGCGGCGAAATTCCCGCGCTTCGCCTGGATTCAGGTCCCCATCTTCCTTTGGGGCGGCATCATCATTCTGTCGCCATGGGCCTGCCCCCTGACGGGCCTGGAGAACTTCTGCCGATCCCACGCCCAATTGCCGGTCTATTCCGGAGGATTTCTCGCTCACTACTTATTTCCCCGCCTCCGGGCGATCGGCCTCGGCCCGGCTATCCCCTTTCTGGGCTACGGCGTTCTTGGCCTGAATGCGGTTATTTACCTGTTGATCCTGCTGCGGCGTCGCAATCGGTCGAATTTGCCCCATTTACGCGGCAAGTCCGAATAATTGCCGGTTTTTTCGATCCCGCGATTTGTTAGGTCGCCGGCCGTATCGCATGTCATCGGAAGCAGGAGACGCCGATGAAAACCGAGCAACCGAAAAAACCCGTGATTGAGCAAGCCCAAAAGCCGACAGCCGCGGACGAAACGACCCGTTGCCGCGAAGGGCTCGAAACCACCCGCCAATCGAAATGCGCTTGTGAGCCGTTCGAAGCGATCCTGGAGGCGTACTCCCAAAACCCGGAGCGATGGGACGGGCTGGAATAGCCGTTTGCGTTTCCGCACCGAGCGCGGAGGCAATGCCTTTAATCCAGCGAACCCTTTGTACTCGGCACATCCGGATTTCGCGGATCCGGACTGACTGCCTGCCGCAGGGCCTTGGCCGTGGCCTTGAAGATCGCCTCGGCGATGTGGTGATTGTTTCCGCCGTACGGCACGCTGATGTGAAGATTCAATTTTCCGTTGACGGCGAGTGCCTTGAAGAATTCCTCGATCAATTCAACGGGAAAGCTCCCGACCGTTCCGCCGGCATATTTCGCGTTGTAGACGAACGCCGGGCGGCCCGACAGGTCGATCGCCACCTGCGCCAGCGTTTCATCCATGGGGACGATCGCCCAGCCGTAGCGGTAGATGCCGCGCTTATCGCCCAGCGCCTTATCCAGAGCTTGTCCCAGAACGATGCCCACGTCCTCAACGGTGTGGTGGGCATCGACCTGCAAATCCCCTTGCGCCTCGGCGGCCAGATCGATCAAGCTGTGCCGGCCGAGCAGCTCCAGCATGTGATCGAAAAAACCCACGCCGGTCTGGGTGGAGGTTTTGCCGGTTCCGTCGAGGTTGATGGAGATTTTGACCTTGGTCTCCTTGGTCTGCCGGAAGATTTCCGCGGTGCGATCCATATCTAATCGATTCTCCGCGCCAGTGAATTGAAATGCAATGCCGTAGCAGCCTGTCGCCCCCGATGGGTGTAACGCCCGATTCGAGTACGCATCAATGTTTTTGGCCGGCTCGCTTGCGGGCCGCGTATTGCGGCGGCCGATCCATTTCTCGCGAACGCGGCCCGCAAGCGAACCGGCCAAAAGGGAATATGTACCCGATTCATGCGCTACAGTTCCCGATGCCAAAAAAAGGCCGGCGATCTTTGAAGATCGCCGGCGCGGTGGTAACTGGTCGGAAAATGTATGCGGAATTACCGGCGGCGTCGCCGATTCAGCAAGCCCGCGGCCGCCAGGCCGAGGATGCCGAGGGAAGCGGGTTCGGGAACCGTCACCAGTGAAACCTGGTCGAAGTAATACTGAGTCTGGGCGCCACCATTGTTGGTTGAAATAATGAATTCAGCATATCCCGGATTGCCGGCATTATAGCCGTCGGTCGCAAGTGCTGCGAGCGTACTAGCGTAAGGGAGGGTCACCGTGTAGGTCTCCTGCGGACCGCCGGTGGCGCCCCAGCCCCACTGGGCGTTGGGAACCGGACTGGCCGTCATCGCGTTGAATCCCAATGGCGTATTGAGCGCAACCGAGTAAAACTGCGAATACCCGCTGGTGGCCGTCGCCGGCAATGTGACTTGAAACTGAATGGCATTGTTGGCGTAAAACGCGGCCATATCGCCTGACACATACTCAAGTTTGATAGAGAGATCCTGGTTATAGCCGGATTGCGTGAGCAGCAAGCTGTCGCCCGTCGGATCACCCGGCACTTGGCCGTCGCTCGCGAAGGTATATTTCGGCGGCGCCAAATAGGTCAGTCCACTGCCACCGGGATTACCGCCATTTTGTGAGGCATCGCTCCAGTCGAACCACCCATCGTTGGTGGTTCCGCTGGTCCAACTACCGATGACCGTCGAAGCAGAGGCCTGGGTAGAACACAACCCTGCCGCCGCCATCAAAACCGCCGCCGTAACAAACCGACGCTTCATTGACATGATCGCCCTCCAATGTCGCGAATTGACTTGATGCACGTAAACGGTTACGTTGCGCTGCCAGATTAGTCGAAAACATATCAAAGTCAAAACAAAAATGGAGTCAATTCTGCCAATTCGACGTAACGACACCTCGCGGAGGCATTCTGCCAAGTGTCCACTTAAACTTTTTGTTCACAATAGTTTGTGAGTTACAATATTGTGATATCCCCTCATTTGGCGACGAGTCAGATGTCAAAAATCCCTCATATATTACCCAAATTATCAGACAAAAATGCGAATTACCTGGTATGAAATCGAGACAGTTCTGGCGGCGCGATTTTCGACGGCTGCCTGGTGAAGTTGGCGGGTGTGTGGCGAGCAGAGCCAGAGCGTATGGGCGTGAGACGATTCGAGATCAATGCCCCTTGCCGAAGAACGTCTTGATCGAGTCGTAAATATCATCCTTCGAATTCACTCGGCTGGTCAGGACCTTCTCGTGATTCCGCAGATGTTCGTGCAGGACGTTGATGAAATTCCCCGAGCCGTACGCGCTGGCCACCTGGCAATAGCCGAACATGTTGCAGATCGGCAGAAGCTGTTCTTTGAGCAGCTTCACGCAGTCACGGCTGTCGGCTTCGGAACTGTTGTCGCCGTCGCTGAAATGGAAGAGATAAATATTCCACTCCTCGGCTGAGTAATGCGCATCCAGCAGCGACTTGGCGGAACGGAAGGCGCTGCTGATCTTTGTCCCGCCGTCTTCGCGAAGATGGTAAAAGGTGTGCTTGTCCACTTCCTTGGCCTGGACATCGTGGACGATGTAGCGGGATTCGATTCCCTCGTAATTTTTGCGCAACCAGGTATCGATCCAGAAGCTCTCGAGGCGCACCAGTTCCTTTTGTTCCTCACCCATGGAACCGGAGACGTCCATCATGAAGACGATCACGGCATTCGATTGCGGGTTTTTGGTTTCCTTCCAGCTTCGATAACGGATGTCTTTCCGCTGTGGAATGATGATCGGCTGATCCGGATCGTAATCGCCGATCATGATCTGCCGCTTGAGGGCTTCCTTGAATGACCGCTTGAAATGCCGCAGTGATTCAGGTCCAACCCGGCGGATGCCGCTGTATTTGTCCCGGACCGTCGTGATGCGGTGCTTGCCTTTGGGTTCGATGCGCGGCAGCTTCAACTCCTCCGCCAGAATCTCCGCAAGCTCGTCCAGGGTGAGGTCCACTTCCATGATGTGCTGGCCCGACTCGGTGCCGCCCTGGGTTTTGCCTTCGCCCTTGCCGACGGCATCCCCTTCCTTCCCCTCGCCGGCGCCGACGCCCCCGGAGTTATCTCCGTACCGGAAATGGGGCAACTCGATCCCGCGGAGGGGAATGCTGATGAGGTGTTTTCCCTCCTTGCCGATCAGCTCGCCCTTGGTCAGGAATTTGCGCAGGTCCTCCCGAATCCGGCCCTTGACGATCTGCCGGAAACGCTGGTGATCTTTTTCGATCTTCAAGACCATCTCTTCCTATTCTAGCACCATTCCTGGCGTAGCTTCCCGGTTCTGGAGCTATCCGTCCGGTAACAATCGACTTATCAGATATCGGCAACGAAGGCTCGAATCCCCCGTAAAAGTCTGTTAAACCTCACAGACAGTATAGCCGACACAGACTGACGGAAATTGCGTTCAGTCCATATGAAGCACGTCACCGCCCACAGGCCGTTTCCGGTTGCGCCGATGGCCATTTGCTTGCTTTCGGTGCTGATCGCCGCCCCGGCCACAGGGTCGGCCTCCCCGCCAGCCACTGAGCCGTCCACTCAGAGCTACGATCCGGTGCTTTCCACGCCGCCACAGTTCAATTTCCCCAGCCAGTCCGCGGCCAGCGGAGGTCCGGGGCTTTCGAACGGCGCTTCCAGCGACAATTCCTTTGCCAACATGAGCCTTGAGCAACTCATGCAGGTGGAGGTCAATACCGACACGCTCACCCAGACCTCACGTCAGCTTGTTCCGGCCGCCATTACCACCATCGACCAGGAGGAGATCCAACAGCAGAACCCGCGCAGCTTCAACGATCTGCTTGATATTTACGTCCCGAATTTTGAAACGTCGGACCATCCGTTTGAAATGCCGAGCAACGGCATGCGCGGGATCATCAGCGACGACAACACCAAGTACCTCTTTCTCGTTGACGGCCGGGAGATGAACGAGCGGACGCATTTCGGCGTCCTGACGGAACAAGACCTCCCGCTCTTCGGCGACATCAACCAGGTGGATGTCGTCCGCGGCTCGGGCTCGGCCACCTATGGACCAGGGGCGGTCGCCGGCGTGGTGTCGCTCACCACCTACAACGGCCTGACCTATCAGGGAACCGATCTCGAAGCACGCGCCGGAGCGATCGACGAGTTCTACACCTTTGAATTCAAGCACGGCGAAAAGCTCACCGCCGATTCGGGTTGGTTCATCTACGGCGGCGTGGCACAGTTGACCGGCGCTCCTGAAAGCGAAGCCCCGATCGTCGGCGGCCAAAACTACACGGCATCCAACGGCACGGCCATTTCCGCCGGAAAGCCCATTGACCTTTCCCTGTCGCGCGAGGACGAGGAAGCCAACGGCACTCCGGACGTCAAAGCCCATGCGGAATACGACAGCGGCGGGTTTACCGTCTGGGCGCGCTACACTCGCGGCAGCGTCACCGAGGACGAGGTGGACCGCACGTATGGCGCTTATCCCAGCGGCTTCGGTTTGAGCGTGCCGCCGCTCACAACAATCGTGGAATATCAGCAGCTCACCGGGCTGATGGGCTACAAGTTCGATATCAACGACGCGCTGAGCGTCGATCTTTCCACCAGCGCGGACTTCACCGACTACGAGCGAACCACCGACGGCCCCACCATCAGCGACAGCCATCAGGAAGACAAGTGGATCAGCAAAGCTCAGCTTAACTGGCAGGTGTTCAAAACCAATAAGCTGGCCGTCGGCGCCGAATACAACTTCATGTGGCTGGGGTTGCCGAGTTGGCTCTCGCCCGGCGAGGACGGAATTGATTCGGTCTTCGGCACCCCGACGCGGTGGACGTCGGACATGCTTTCGTTCTTCGGCGAAGATCAGTGGGAAATCATTCCCAACTGGACGCTGTTTCTCAGCGGCCGCGCTGACAAGGACCGATTCACCGAATGGCTCTTTTCTCCTCGCGGCGCGCTGGCGTGGGCGCCGGACAAGCAGGACACGCTGAAATTCATCGCCTCTCAATCGCTCCGGACCAACACCGAAGAGTTCATGTACTCCCAGTGGCTGCAATCACACACGCATTCGCCGCCTGAGGACATGCGCAGCCTCGAGCTGCGCTATGAGCGCCAGCAGACCGACAATCTTTCCTTCGCAGCGTCCGTTTATTACGACCATCTGGGCGCCATCGGCTGGAACGGCACGGAACACGTCGAACAAGACCTGGGCACGTATCAGACGGCTGGTTTCGAACTCGAAGCGACCTACCGCACACCCACGAACACAATCACGCTCTCTCACGGTTACACCAAGCTCATTGGCCAGGATTTCAATCCCAACTCCAGCACCATTATCACCTCCGCGCCGTATGGATACGGGTATGACTTGAACAACTGGTCGGACAATGTCACCAAGCTGACGGTTCACCATAAGTTCAGCCCCCAGTTCTCGGCTGATGCGAACCTCCAGGTGTTGTGGGGCTATTCCGGCAGCCAGGACTATCAAAATTACCGGAACACGCTTCCGTTTTACGGCGCCGGAGGCGTCACCGACACCACTCCCGGATACACGCAGGCCAACGGCCCCTCCGCGTTCCTGAGCTTCGGCGTGGAATACAACATCACCGAACATGCCACGTTGCGGTTCGACGCCTACAACGTGCTGGGATGGGTGGATCAGAGTCTGAATAAAGACAACGTCCTCGGCAGCATTTGGACCGGCCAATATCGCGTCGAGGCGCCCGCGTACGCGCTGACGATCAAATACGAGTTCTAAATGACGCGTGAGATTTCTCATCGATCGAGCCTCCTCTCGCTGGCCGCCGCCGGCTTGCTGGGGGCCCTTTGCGCTGGAAGCGTCATGGGATCCGCCGCTGCTCCGACGACGAATCCGTCTGCCACACCCGCTGAAACGGTCGAGACGCCATTGAATGCCGCCCAGGTGAACGCCGGCGCGGCGATTCAAACCCAACCGAGCGAGAGCAATAGCGCCAACATGAACCTGCAGCAGTTCATGCAGGTCCAGGTGACCACCAACACGCTCACCCCGACAGAGCGGGAACTCGTGCCCGCTGCCGTGACGACGATTGATCGCGCGGAGATCGACGATGCCAACGCACGCAGCCTTACCGATCTGCTGAATGCGTACGTCCCCAACTTCCAATGGGACAGCGATAACAATGAGGAAGATCATTACGGCATTCGCGGAATCATCGGCGGTCAGGAAAACGACTATCTCATGCTCGTGAACGGCCGGGAGATGAATCAAGTGACTCACTATGGCGCGTTGACGGAACGCGACCTGATTCTCAACGGCGACCTCCAGCAGGTGGACATGGTTCGCGGGGCCGGCTCGGCCGTTTATGGCCCGGACGCCGTTGCCGGCGTGCTTTCGCTGACGACATACAGCGGTCTGACCTTCCAGGGCACCAGCATCAGCGAACGCGCCGATTTCATCAACGACGCTTATTCCGTCGAGTTCAAGCACGGCGAGAAACTCGGCGCCGATACCGGTTGGTTCATCTATGGCGGCGCCGCACAGGTCGTGGGCGCGGATTATCAATACGCCCCCATCATCCAGGGCCAGAACTGGATCAGCTCGAACTATGGCCCCGTCACTGCCGGCAAAGCGGCGCCCGCCAATTTCGACCGCGAGGACGCTGAGTATGACAGCACCCCGCAGATCAAGGCCCATCTGCAATGGGATGGCGATGGCGTGACGCTCTGGGCACGCTACACGCGCGGCGGATACATGCTCAACGACACCGACCGCGGCCCATACGCTCCGTTCCCCACCGGCTTTACCGACAGATACCCGCCGCCCAGCGGTGTCGGCTACGAACAACTCACCGGATATGCCGGGATCAAGCGGTCTCTCACCTCCGATCTCACTCTGAACGCTTATACCAGCTACGACGTGACGGATTATGAACGTGAGCTTGCCGGTGTTTTAACCGACAGCAACCAGGAGCGCAAGCTCATCAGTAATGCCACGCTCAATTGGACCGGTCTGCCCAACAATGAAGCTGCCGCCGGCGCTCAATACGGTTACTACTGGTTGGGCTATCCGAGTTGGATGACGCCCGGAGCCAACGGCCTGGATTCCGAGTTCGCGACGCCCCAGCGATGGGATTCGAACATGCTGTCGTTCCTGGCCGAGGACCAATGGCATATCACTGACCAGTGGACCCTGTTTCTCAGCGGCCATGCCGATAAGGATCGGTTCACCGATTGGATGCTGTCACCGCGCGAGGCCCTGGTCTGGAAGTTCGACAAGCAGGATACCGCCAAGTTCATTTTTTCCGACTCGGTGCAAACGCCGGAGGAAGAGGGGATGTACGAGCAATGGCTCGCCACGCGCACCGCGTCGGCCCCGGCGAAAATACGCAGCCTGGAGCTGCGCTTCGAACGCCAGCAAACGCAGAATCTGTTTATGGGCCTGTCGTTTTTCTACAACCGGCTGAACGTGCTTGGGTTCGACAGCGCTTCCAGCGAGAATGATGTCGTCGGCTCGTACAAAACCGCCGGCGTCGAATTCGAAACCACCTATCGTACCCAGGACGATACTGTCACCGCTTCCTATGGCTACACCAAGCTGATCAGCCAGGACCTGACGGCGGCGAGCGGAACGGAAATCACCGCGGCGCTCTACGGCGATGGATATGACCTGAGCAACCTGGCCTCCAACGTCGCCAAGATCACCTGGAACCACCGCATCAGCAGCCAATGGTCCACCAACGTCACCTTCGATTTGCTCTGGGGCTTCAACGGCGACCAGGAGGTCCAGAGCTATCTGAATGCCAATCCGTTCTTCGGCACCGGCACCCCCACCAGCACCGTCCCCGGCTATACCATGCCCTATGGCCCCACCGCGTCACTCAACCTGGGCGTCTCCTACAAACTCACGGAGAACCAAACGCTGCGGCTCGACGCCTACAACGTCCTGGGCTGGATCGATCAGAATCTCGACAAAGAGGAAGTCTACAACCCCACCTGGGCAGGCGTTTACCGAGTCAACGCCCCGGCGTTCGGCTTGACGTACAAATACACGTTCTGATCAGACGACTTTCTTCGACAACAGATACAACCCGATCAACAGAACCAGCAGCGACCCGGCCAATCCAACAACGGTGCCGGGAAACTGCTGATTCGCCAGATCGATGGGATTCTCGCCATGGCTCCAGTGCAGGGCCAGGCCCCAACGCGGATCGCTGATCCAGAAGAAAACGAGCCCCAGCACCCCCACCACCACGAGCGAATAACCGGAACGGCGATTGAATCGGCGCATATCCTCTGGTCCCGATCAGACGGCGGCTAAGGCCCGTCGAGCTTTGGCAGGCAATTCCAAAGGAACGAACCATTTTGCGGGAAACAGATAGTCCTCGCCCGATTCATCCGCTACGCGGATCATAAATTCCGGGTCATTTGGCTCTGGCGAATAGACTTCGTAAACCTTCCGCTTTTCCAGCGAGGCGGCGTATCCCTCGTTCTCGATGCACATCGCATATCGTTTCTTCGTCGTTCGCTTCATGACTAATCCACGATTACTTTGGCCTTTATTTCGCGCCTGCCCATGCCATGTGCTTCGTACCAATGAACTTCGGCCTGGTCACCTCATCGCCGCTCCATTTTATTCATCCTGCTTTGAATCTCCACGCGCGAAAATACTCGCCACATAATTGAGCACGTCCGTCGCGCTGGTCTCGTTATAGCCGAAATACTTGATCAGCCGCTGCTTGACCACGTCGATCTTCTGCTGCGTTTCGTCGTCGACGACGGTGCTGACCAGGTTCTTCAGCTTGATCGTGTCGCGCTGGTCTTCGAATAATTTCAACTCCAGCGCCTTCAGCAGCCGGGCGTTGGTGTTGTATTCAAATTTCTTTCCATCCAGCGACAACGCCCCGATGTAATTCATGATCTCCTGCCGGAAATCATCCTTGCGGCTCTCGGGGATGTCGATCTTGTCTTCGATCGACCGCATGAGCCGTTCATCCGGATCCTCATCCCGCCCGGTGTAACGGTTACGCACGCGCTCGTGCTGGGTGTACGCCCGGACATTTTCGATGTAGTTGGCCGCCAGACGCTTGATCGCATCCTCATCGGCGCTGATCGCCCGCTGCACTTCGGCCTTGAGGATGTCCTCGTATTCCTCGCGCACCACGGCCAGCAGCTCCTTGTATTCCTTCTTCAGCTCCTCATCCGTAATCAGCGAATGATGGCTCAATCCGCCTTCCAGCTCGTTCATCACCATGAATGGATTGATCGACTTGTCGAGCTGGGCCTGATGGCTCACGAGCGAATTGCTCACCTTATCCTGAATATACCGGGGGCTGATCCCCTGCATTCCCTCGCGCGGAGCTTCTTCTTTCAGTTCCTTGATGCTATCCTCCGTGAAGCCGGGAATGTTCTTGCCGTTGTACAGCTTCATCTTCTGCAATTTGGTGATGCCGGCTTTTTTCGGCTCCGCCAGCCGGGTCAGCACCGCCCACATCGCCGCGACTTCGATCGTGTGAGGCGCGATGTGAATCCCCTTGATCTTCTCCGGCCCGAAATCCTTCAGGTAAATCTTGATCTCATCGTCCATCCGGATGTTGTAGGGGACGTCGATCTTGATCGTCCGATCGCGGAACGCCTCCATCATCTCGTTGCCCTGGAGTTTCTTGTATTCCGGCTCGTTGGTGTGGCCCAGGATCACCTCATCGATGTACGTCTGCGCAAATTTCTTGGGCTTGATCAAATGCTCCTGGCTCGCCCCCAGCAGGTCGTACAAAAACGCCACGTCCAGCTTCAGCACCTCGATGAACTCCACGATGCCGCGATTGGCGATGTTCAGTTCGCCGTCGAAGTTGAACGCGCGCGGATCGGAATCCGATCCGAACTCCGCGATCTTTCGATAGTTGATGTCCCCGGTCAGTTCGGTGCTGTCCTGGTTCTTTTCATCCTTGGGCTGGAAGGTTCCGATTCCCCGGCGATCCTTTTCGGACAGGACCAGCCGCTTGACCTTTACGTGCTCCATCACTTTCTTCCAGTCGCCGCCGTAATCCTCCAGCAGATCCCCGTAGATTTTCCGGCAGAATGGGCAGACATCGCCGAAAAGACGAATCTTGCGTCCATCCGGCAATTTTTCGTTGATCGCCTCCAGCACGTCGTGCCGGGCTTCGCGCGGAATCAGCAGCAGCGGCTCCTCGTGCATCGGGCACTCGACGAATTGTTCCGCCTCGTCCCCGCCGGGGCCGCGATGGGCCACCCGCCACATGTACGTGTAGCACCGGCCCGCTTCGGTTCGGCTGTAATTTTCCAATCCTTTTTTCAGCAGACGCGCGATGGTCGATTTGCTCGATCCCACCGGCCCGTGCAGCAGCAGAATGCGCTTCTCCGTCCCGTACCCCTGTGAGGCGGATTTGAAGAAATCCACAAGCTGCATCAACGGCCGTTCCAGGCCGTAAATCGCATCCGCGCCGTGGTCGATCGGGTCGCCGAAGAACTTGTACCGGATGTATTCCTGTTTGAAGTTGGTGTACGACTCATGGCCATAGGTCAGAATCATGTCGTAAACGCGCTGAAACGCGTTCCGCGCCACGGTCGGATTTTCCAACACGATGTCCAGATATTCCCAGAAAGAGCCTTCCCAATGCTGTTCCCGGAAATTCGAAACATCCAGCTTCTTGTCAATCAACGATACAAGCGAATTGTTTTTTGCTGGCATAATCGGTTTTCTCCATCAAACCTGAACGCATCCGGTCCTATTTTACCATTCAATTGGGGCATTGGAGTTTCACGGTCGATGTATGAATCATCGACCGGATGACGGGGGATTCATTGGCAAAGAGCGATGCCGGCCTGAAAAACCGGCTTTTGGATATCTGCCCCGGTGAACGAACGGGCGTCCCATTCGACGCCCAGAGCTTAACTTCCGCCGCTACCAATGTCTACGATGAAATGCCTCGCCGGGTTTGATTAGATGCGTGAATTCGCGCAAGCCATCCGGGGAGGGGGTTTGCCGCGTGCGGACCCATAAGAATGGAGCCGCCGGTTCCTCTCAGATTCTGCCAATTTCCTCCCCCAACGCCGCAACAATTTTTTTCAAATCCTCCACCCCCATCGCCAGCGGCGGCATGATCACCACCACATCCCCCAGCGGCCGCAGAATCACCCCATGTTTTCGCACCCGTGCGCACACTTCCGCTCCCACCCTTCGCTTTGGATCGAACCGCGTCTTGGTCTGTCTTTCCCGCACCAATTCGATTCCCACCATAAACCCCTTCTGCCGAATCTCCCCCACGTGCCGAAGCGGCCGCAACTCGTCGAGCATCTCCGCCAGCTTCCCCGCCTTCGCTGCCACCGATTTCACCAATTGGTTCTTCTCGACCAACTCCAGCGACGCGATCGCCGCCGCGCATGCCAGCGGATTTCCCGTGTATGTATGCCCATGAAAAAATGTCTTCCCCTCCCACGCCTCGCCCAGAAACGCATCGAAGATCTTCCTCGTCGCCAGCGTCGCCGCCAGCGGCAAATATCCGCCAGAAATCCCCTTCCCCAGGCACATCAAATCCGGCGAGACATTTTCATGCTCGCACGCGAACATCTTCCCCGTCCGCCCAAACCCCACCGCCACCTCATCGGCGATCAACAACACTTCGTGCGCATCGCACAATTTCCTCACCCCCGCTAAAAATCCGGCCGGCTGGACAATCATTCCCCCCGCCCCCTGCACGATCGGCTCGATGCAAACCCCGGCGATTTTTCCCCCGCGCTGGCGCAATATCCGCTCCAGCTCTTCCAAGCACTTTTTCCCCACCGCGGCCGGATCATCCGGCGTTTCGCTCCGATACACATACGGCGACGGCGCGACATTCACCGTAAACAACATCGGAAAGTATGGCCGATGAAACGTCTCGACACGCCCCACCGACATCGCCCCGACCGTGTCGCCGTGATACGCCTCGCCAAACCCGACAAACTCATTTTTCTCCCCCCGACCGAGGTTATGCCAGTATTGCACGGCCAACTTGAACGCGATTTCCGTCGCCGTCGCCCCCGCGTCGCTGTAAAAAATCTTCTCCAATCCCCGCGGCGCCAGCGGCATCAGCCGCTGGGCCAGCACAATCGCCGGCTCGCTGCCCAGCCCCAGCATCGTTGTATGCGCCACGCGATTCAGTTGCCCGCGAATAGCCGCGTCGATCTCCGGAACGCGATGCCCATGCACGTTGCACCACAGGCTCGACACGCCATCCAAATATCGATTCCCATCGCTGTCGATGAGATACATCCCCTGTGCATCGGTGATGATCGGCGTTTCCTCCGCCAGCCATTGCCGCATGTGCGTAAACGGATGCCAGATGAATTGGCGATCGAGTTGGCGAAGAGTATGAGTGTCCATCGGAGAATCCGAAGCCGAATTGGCCCCAGCAACCCATTTAGCCCCCGGTGAATCACCGGGGGCTAAATAGGTAGCTCGGGCCATTCGGATTTCTGGTTTCTGGTTTTCACACTCACCTGGGCGGCCGATTCAGCGACCAATCGAACCCCAGCCGCTCCACATGCGTAGACCCCACGATGGCCGAATCATTCTGCACGTACGGCTGCAGCGCATCCAGAATCCCGGTGGCCTTGCGATCCATCAGCTTCTGAAACGACGACAAAAAATCGCTCCGATATCGGAAGAACAGATCGTTCAATTCCACCGAGTCCCCATCGCGCACGGCTGCGCGCGGATCGCTCAGATACCGCCGGCCCTGATCCACGAATTGCGCTTCCAGCACCGCCCCGTCATACGGCGAGGACCGCAGCGGCGCGCTCGACGTTGCGCATTGGTTGATCGCAAAAAATACCCGTGCATCCCCTGCGGCCTCCAGCTTTGAACGAATCAATTGATTTAACGTCATCTTCCGGCCGCCGAACGTGAATCTCTCCACCGCGAAAATCGCCTCCGGCGGCGCCCCCGCGAGCATCGAGTCCGGATAACCATGCTCCACCACCGCGTACATGCACGTCGCATTAAACGCGTTGATCCAATACGCCAGACGATCCGAATCCGATGCGAACATTCCCGGATGATTCTCCGGTGAAACGGCCTGCACCAGCCCCACATATCTTAACAACGCCTCACGAACGCCCGCCGCATCGTTCTGCACGAGATCCCACTTCACATATCCATCCGGCGTCGTCACGGCCGAGAGCACCGTGGCCCAATCCGCGTTGCTGAACTGCCGCGGCGCCGTCTCCGGCGGCAACGGCACGTCCGCCGGCGGCGCCGATGCGCATCCCTCAAGCAGGGCGGCCGCCATCAGCATCGCAATCCAGATTCCCCGTCCCTTCGCGGTTCGCTTTGTCACGCCATCACTCATTTCATCTCCAATACATCCCACATCGAATACCTCCCCGCCTTGCGCCCGCGCAGCCATTTCGCCGCCCGCAGCGCCCCCAGCGCAAACGTATCTCGATTCGTCGCCACGTGTCCGAGTTCTACCCGCTCGCCCAGCGCGGCGAAATAAATCGTATGCCTCCCCACCTCGTCCCCGATCCTCAGCGAATGCATCCCCACTTGCCCGCGTTGTCGCGGAACGTCATCGCCGTGCCGGCCATACGTTATCGCCTTGCGCGACTTGCCGGTGGCCTTGAGAATCGCATCCGCCAGCGCCAGCGCGGTGCCGCTGGGCGCATCCTTCTTAAAGCGATGATGCCCTTCGACGATTTCGATATCGTAATCCTCCCCCAGGCTCGCCGCCGCCTGCGCCGCCAGCTTCAGCAGCACGTTCACGCCCACGCTCATATTCGGGGCCTGCAGAATCGCGACATCGCTCGACGCCACGTCGATCGCCGCGTGGTCCTTGTCCTTCAGCCCCGTCGTCCCGATCACCATGGCGATATCCCGATCGCGACACGTCTTGAGCCAATGCCGCAGGGCCGTCGGCGCCGTGAAGTCGATCAGCACATCCGGCGTCGGCCGCAGATCGAATGTAATCGGCACCCCAATCGCGCCGATCCCGGCGATCTCCCCCGCATCGCGCGACATTTCCGCGCTATCCGGCCGATCAACGGCCGCGACCAATTGAAACGCCTTGTCGGCGCTGGCCAGAGCGACCAGACGACGCCCCATCCTTCCGCATGCCCCGGTGATTGCGAGCTTAATCGCGGCCATGACCCGCCCTTCCGGCGGAAATTCGAAACTCGAAATTCGAAATTCGAATCAAATCTGAAATCCGAAATCTGAAACGAATGCGCACAACGTCCTCCGCATCGTTTCGAATTTTAGATTTCGAATTTGATTCGAATTTCGGATTTCGAATTTCGGATTTCATCTAATCGCTCCAATGATCTTCTCCAAATCATCCTCAACAACAATCGGCCGATTCGCCAGCCTTCCCGTCGGTTCTTTCCGGGGCGCCGAATCCTGGGCCGCGCTCAAATCCACGCCCGTGTGATATTTCACGGTCGCATTCGCATCCTTGAGTTCGTGCCCGGTCAGAATGCACACAACGGTCTCGTCCGCGCCGATGGTTTGCGATTCCCGCAGCTTGTGCAATCCCGCCACGCTGGCCGCGCTGGCCGGCTCGCACCCAAAGCCCCACCGCGCCACCATCGCCCGATGCTCCAGAATCTCCTCGTCGCTCACCTCCAGCGTCACGCCGTTCATCACTTCCAGCGCCCGCAGCGCCTTGGGCAAATTCACGGGCCGGCTGATCTCGATCGCGCTGGCCACGGTATGCGGCCGATAGTTCGACTCATCCAACGCCGCATAATGCTTCTGCACGATCGACGCATCATACGCCCCGCCGTTCCATTTCAAGCCCCGCCGCGCCACCAGCTCGTTCAGCGTATTCGCTCCCGATGCGTTCACGATCGCCAGCCGCGGAATCTTTTTTACCAATCCCAATTCCTTCAATTCCAAAAATGCCTTTCCGAACGCCGAGCAATTCCCCAGATTTCCGCCCGGCACGATCACCCAGTCGGGGCTTTGCCAATCCATCGCCTCCAGCACGCGGTACATGATGCTTTTCTGCCCCTCGAGCCGAAACGGATTCACGCTGTTCATCAGGTAAATCCCCAGCTCCGGCACATCGACCGCGACTTGCCTGATCCTCCGCAGGCAATCGTCGAAATCACCCTGAATCTGGATCGTCAGGGCTCCGTAATCCAGTGCCTGGCTGAGTTTCCCCAGCGCGATCTTGCCGCTGCCGATAAACACGATGCCGCGCATTTGCGCCAAGCTCGCGAACATGGCCAGCGACGCACTGGTATTTCCGGTGGAAGCGCAGGCGACTTTTTTCGCATCGACCATCCGTGCATGGGTGAACGCCGCCGCCATGCCGTTGTCCTTGAAGCTCCCGCTCGGATTCAGCCCCTCATATTGCAGCAGCAGTTTCCCCTTGTTCATGCCAAGCTGCTGGGCCAGCAGATCGGCCTGCTGAAGCACGGTCCGGCCTTCGCCGATGGTAACGACCTGTTCTTCGCTGCGGTAAAAAGGCAGCAGTTCCCGAAACCGCCAGACGCCGGAAAAATCCAGCCGTCCCTCGACGCCGATCCCCTTGGTGCTCCAGCGATGCTCGAAGAACCCCAACCCCTTGATCGTCGGCAATTTCGCCCAATCGTAGCGGATGTCCAGCAAGCTCCCGCACCGCGTGCAGGCGACGAGGACCTGCCCCACGTCGAAGGTCGCCGCGCAGGAAGGATTGATGCATTGTTGGAAAGCCGGGTCGCCCATGCCGCTAAATTATGTCTTCGCTCCCCGGACGTCAAAATCCGGGAGTGAGTCAGTTTGAATTTATTTAGAAATCCCGGCCTGCTACTGTCGCATTTCAGATTTGAGATTTGCGCCTTCAACCACCTTTTGGAATTCGGCGAAAGTCTCCAAACAACGTTTGTCGTAATACACTTCCCAAAAACCATCGTGGCTCAACTCGGCTGCAAAATGCGGTGCAGCCGGAGTTAATTGTGCATCCCATCCGAACAACATCGCTGTATGAAGAAATGTAGCCAAGTCTTCCGCTTCGTAGTCAAGGAACAGGTGGCCAGGAGCTTCGTGCATCAATAATCGATCACCATATGATTGCCGGAGTCGATAGTAGAGGTGCCAGTTATTGCTAGATGGCCAGATGTCACAATTCGTTACGCGCAGCAAGCACGGCTGGCGAAAAGTGCTCTTGTACGATACATGCCGCGCGAGGAATAGAAGTCGTCCAGATTCCGATGGCAGATGAATTGATAGGTAATCATCCGACCTTTCGAGGCCGGTATGCCCAGAAACCCACTTATCGCATTGAGTCTTGGTCAGGAATCGCATCGAGGAAACTATACCAGCCTTACACAATAAGCCCCACCAATTGGAGATGGGTCAATTTGAAATTGCAGAGCCGCGGCGTGCCAGCCCGGTCCGGGCCGACACGGCCCGGCTCTGTTGAGGCACTCAAACGGATCCAGTACCAAAATCCGTGGCGACCTGACTGGCGATCATCTCTTGCCCCTACCGCGCCGGCTTCAACTGAATCTTAAACGCATACGCATAATCGCACGGCTTTTTCTCCGGCACGTTGATCGTCAACCCCGACGCGTCCCTGGAATACTTCAGCGTCCCCATCACCCCAAGCAGCCGCACATAGGCAATCTTCCCCGCGAAATCCGGCGAACCCGTGGCCAACGATTTGATGGTCAACTTCCCATCCGTTGGCCAGGCCAGCGCGATCGCGTACAGCGTATCCCCCGTCGTGGTGAATCGAATGTCCTGAGCCGTGTACTGGATGTGCGGCTCGTAAAATCTCTTGGCCCTCGTCGTCGGCTCCGTCACAAACGGCCCCTCTCCGAAAACCGTCCACGGGCGGGTTCCGAAAATGCACTGGCGATTCACGTCCATCCAATCCGCCAACTGTTTCAGCAAGGCCACTTCGTCGCTGTCGATCGTCCCATCGCCGCGCACGGGGATGCTCAGCATCAGATTGCCGTTCTTGCTGACGACATCGATGAGCATGTGGATCACCATGTCGGCCGACTTGTATCGGTGCATCTCGAAAATCTTGCGGTCGTAGTGCCAGTTTCCGATGCAGGTGTCGGTCTGCCAGTGCTGCGGCTCGATCTGGTCGGCGCGGCCGCGCTCGATGTCCCAGGTGATGCACTTGCGCTGCGCTTCGTCCAGGCCCTTGCCGGTCATCACCGCTTCGTTGCGGCCGTTGTGCCATTGTGTGCTCGCGTTGTAGTAGTGAGCCGCGATTTTCAATCCCGCATCGCACACCCCATACAGCGGCACCACCGTGTCGTCGAAATAGACCAGATCGGGATGATATTTGTTGATCAGATCGATCGTTCGATTGAAAAACTTATTGCAATACGCCTGGTCCGGCGTGCTGCTTCCCTCGCTGACGTTCCAATCCCACACCAGCTTCGTCCCCGGCACGTGGTTCTGGGCATAAAGGTCCTGCGGATCCAGCCCATCCCACCACTTTCCCGCGCCATCCGCTTTGGTCATCTTCCCATCGTACGGCACGCCCGCCCACGGCCCGGTCTTGTCCGATCCCTGAGCCACCTCAAACCAACTCCACGCATGTGACGCATGGACCGACACGCCAAACCTCAAGCCATGCTCTCGCGCCACCTTGGCCCAGATTCCGACGATATCTTTCTTCGGCCCGATGTTCACCGAATTCCACGGCTGATACTTGCTGTCAAAGCAATCGAAATTATCGTGATGATTCGCCAGGGCCATGAAATACTGCGCCCCTGCCCGCTTGTACAAATTCATCAGTTTTTCCGGGTCCCAATTCTCCGCATGCCAGATGTGATCGATGTCCTTGAATCCGAACACGCTGGGATGGCCGTAAAACCCAAGCTGATATTTGTAGTCGTCGCTGCCTTGCTGATACATCTGGCGAGCATACCAATCGCCCTGCTCGGGAACACACTGGGCCGACCAGTGGGCCCAAATCCCGAACTTCGCATCCTTGAACCACTCCGGCGTCTGATATTGCTTGAGCGAATCCCAGTCCGGCTTGAAAGGACCCTTGGCCAACGTCTCCGGCGTCGTCACGATCATGAGCGGCTTTCCGGTCACGCTGGAATTGTCGTCGGCAAGACAGAACATTGGAATGCCGAGCGACACGATCATCGCGATAGAAATCATTCGCATTTGAACGGATTGTTTCCGCAAAGGCGCGATTGTGCAAGATCGCCGGCGCATGGCGGTTCGGGGGCATATTGCGCAACTTTCAATATTTTCGAAACTTCCGGAAGCAAATTCCTTCCGCGATCCGAATCTCTATAATGCCGCGGCCATGGCCAATGCCCGATCCTCCCCCGACGCGGCCGGTCCCTTGCTCGCGTCGCTCACCGATTGCGTCCGGCCCCAGCTCGACGCTGTCCAGAAACTTTTCGATTCTGAACTCCACAGCGCGATCGCCCCTGTCAACACGCTGGTGCGCCACGTCAGCCGGTTTCGGGGAAAAATGCTCCGCCCGCTGCTGGTGCTGCTGGCAGGCAAAGCCTGCGGAAAACTGACGGATGCCCATACCGTTTTAGCGACCGTCGTCGAGATGGTTCACATGGCCACGCTGGTCCACGACGACGTGCTGGACGAAGCCGAGCTTCGCCGCAAGGGCGCGACCATCAACCATCTTCGCGGAAATGAGGCGGCCGTTCTGCTGGGCGATTACCTCATCAGTCATAGTTTTCATCTTTGCTCGAGCCTGGAATCCCAATTCGCCTCGCGCCTCATTGGCCGCACGACCAACCAGGTCTGCGAAGGCGAACTCCTGCAAATCCACAACCGCAACAATCTCGATCTGGACGAGGAAACGTATTTGCAGATCATCACCTGCAAAACCGCCGTTCTGTGCGCCGCCTGCTGCCAACTCGGCGCCACCTACGCGGATGCCGACGAAGCGGCCGTCGAAAACCTTCGCCAATACGGCCTGTGCCTCGGCACCGCGTTCCAGATTCAGGACGATATTCTTGATATCGTCGGCAACGAATCCACCGTCGGCAAAACCCTGGGCCTGGACGTGCAGAAAGGCAAGCTGACTCTCCCGATCATACATTTCATGCGCAAGGCTCCGCACGAACATCGGACTCTTTTGCGTTCCCTGCTCAAGAGCCATGAATCCGACAAGATCGAGCGCATCCGCAACCTGATTTTGCCGAGCGATTCGGTTGAATACGCCTCCGAGCGTGCCCGCCTGTTGATTTCCCGCGCCCGCGCCGCGTTGACGATTCTGCCCGATTCGCAGGAGCGCCAGATTCTCGACACGATGGCCGAATTCGTCATCACCCGCCCGATGTAGCCGCCATCGCCACCATCAGGTTTTTGCCCTTCCTCGGCGGCGCAGTCTCCTATATCTTGCAATGCTCGACATTGATTGAGTTGCGGGCCGCTTTTTTATGCTGATTCGCTGGGTCCACATTCCGTCGCTTCTTGGCCTGTTGGCCGTTCTTGGCGGCTGCGCGACCATTCGCGTGACCGATCCCACTTACACCGCGACGCAATTGTTTCTGGAATCCGAAGCCACTCGACTGGCGGTGCAGCGCATTTCCGTCGATCAGCTTCGCGACCGGAAGGTCTACGTCGATACCAGCTATCTCACCACCGTGCGGGAGAATTCCGAATCGCTTTCCTTCCGCCAGGTTCCGCAGGAATATCTTTTTCTCGTCGCGGAGCTGCGGGCCAAGCTGCTGCTCGGCGGCGTTCGCCTCGTGGACAAAAAGCAGGATGCCGACGTCGTCCTCGAAATTCGCACCGGCGGCATCGGCGTCGATCACACAGAATTTCTTCTTGGCCTGAGCGCGCTAACCATTCCCACGGAGGGCGTGGCCAATATCCCAATTGACACGCCCGAATTGGCCATCGTCAAGAGCACCAAGCAATTCGGCTTCGCCAGCATCGCGGTTATCGCATATTGGCAGGACACCGGCGAGGTCGTCGCCAGTTCCGGGCCGTTCGTCGGCCGCACCGCGCGCGAAGACTACTGGATCCTCGGCGTTAGAACCCACACCGTGGGGAACATCCCTCCGGCGCAGAAGCCGCCGCCGGAATTGACAAAATGAAGGCGAACGTTGGCAACAGGAATTCATGCTTCAATCCTCCGCGTCATCCCGTCCCCGCACCACGCGCCGCTGGCTGCGCGTTCTCCTGGGCGCCGCCGCGCTCATTGTATTGATCATCGT
The DNA here is from genome assembly GCA_036267155.1 of Tepidisphaeraceae bacterium. Lineage (GTDB taxonomy): Bacteria > Planctomycetota > Phycisphaerae > Tepidisphaerales > Tepidisphaeraceae > PALSA-1353. The sequence continues at coordinate 51,459 of DATAWP010000012.1, read as the reverse complement.
CGCCGCTCAGATCGTCTTCTTCACCGATCTGCCGCGAAGTTTTGTCGTTAACGCCGTGCAGAAGCAGCTTGGGCTGCGACTCTCCGCCAAATCGCTCTCCACCGGCTTTTTCGGACACACAACCCTCAATGATGTCACGCTCACGCTTCCCCTGTCCGACAAAGCTTTTCTTACCGTACCGGTGTTGAAGCTGAAGCACACCTGGCTTCCGCTGCTGCTCGTGGGAAAATCGCTGAACATCGACGAAATCTCCGTCGATCACGCGCGGCTGAACGTCGTGCAGGATCCGCGCGGAAGCTGGAACCTCGAGGAAGTCGCCCAACTCCTCGCCCGGGCCGGCGGCGGAAACAATGCCAATCAGCAAACCCAGGAAAACGAAATCCCCCTTCTCCCCGAGCTTCACGTCACCGATGCCACGCTCATCGTCACCGATAACCAGCACCGCTCGACGACCATTGACCATCTGAACGTCACCGGCACGCCCAACGGCCCGCTTGTTTGGGAATATCACGCAACCGTTCCGGACCATCTCGACCTCACCGGCAAAGTCGCGCCCGGCGGCGTCTGGGCGCATCAGGTAAATCTTGCCCTCCACAATGTTGGGGATTGGGCCTCGCCCTGGGTCGCCTCCTGGCCAGCGTCGGCGCAGCTTCAGGCCAAATGGACCGGCCAAATCAACTCCGGAAACCTCGCCGGTCGTCTCGATCTGGAAAAAGCCGAATACGCTTCACTTTCCCTGACAGGCCCGCTTGAGTTGACCTCCGCCGGCGATCAGGCCGCCATCCGCCCCGACGGCCTGTTCATCTCCAACTCCGCCGCGCACGCCACCGATGCCCGTCTGGTCGGCGGCCAAATCACCATCAACGGCGCCGGCGTCCAATCGCAAAACCTAGGCCTCGAATTCGCCGGCGGCCGCGCGAGCCTGGACGGGAAATATACATTCGCCGACGGCTCCGCCTCCGTTCATGCCGCGTGGCGCGACGTGGCGTTGCCGTCATCCGTCGTGCAATCAGGTGATCTCCAGCTGCAGTACGCCGCCGATCTCGGCTCGCCCCGATTCCAGGCCACGCTGCAAAGCAACGGCTCGCTGAAATCCGGACAATGGAACGCCACCATCGCCCTCGACGGCGCCGGCAACACGCTCAAGACCCTTTCCCTCTCGCTGGTCGCACAAAAATTCCGCTTCGAGACCTCCGATCACCAGTCGATCGATCTCTCCGGTCTTCGGGCCGATATCGGCTCATATCCCGACGGCCTGCTGCTCCGCAATCTGAGCGTCGGCAACGCCCATCCCCTCGCCGGCCGGGGCGGATATTCCATCGTTAAACACACCGCATGGCTTTCCCTCGACGGCCGCGGCTGGGCCATCCCCGGCGCGGCGTCCAACACATTCGACGCCGATCTGGACATCTGGACCAACCCCGATCGCATTCACCTCGAGCAACTTTATCTCCGCACGGGATTGCTCAGCGCCTACGTCAACGGCGATTACGTCTTCAACCTTCCCAAGCCGGTCAAGGCCCACGTCTATCTCAGCGAAAATCAACCGATCGCTTCGCTGGCTGGCACGCCCCAGCCCTTCCGCGGGTCGCTGCAAAGCAATATCGATCTCAACGGCACCATCGCCCCGCTCGATCTGGCGCTCACCGGCGCGGCCAGCGGAAATGATGTGCACTTCGGTCAGCGCCCCTTCGGCAATGTCAAACTCACCCTCGCCGGCTATTTCCGCAACGGCCAAATCTCCCTCGGCACCCACGATGTTCAACTCCTCGGCGGAGCGTGGACCATCGACGGCGAATGGCCCGTCCACAACAGCCTGTTCCGCATCGACAATCTCTCCGTCAAACACCTCTCGCTTCCGCTCGCCGCCGACACCGACAAGATCGCCGGCACGCTCGACGGGAAATGGACCATTGATGTCCAGCAGCTCAGCCCTGACGGAATCGTGATCGACGGCTCGGCCGCCATTCACAACCTCGTCATCGGCAACCCGCGGAAGTCCGCCGCCGCTCAATATCTCAACTTCAACCAGATCCAAATCTCCAGCACTCAGCTCGACAACGGCATCGTCGAAATCCAGCCGATCATTCTTACCCGCAAGGTCGGCTCCGCCACGGGCCAGGCATCCGCTTCGTTGTCCACGACGCTGGAACATCCAACGCTTCTCTCGATCGATCTGGATGCCAAATCCTGGCCCGCCCTGGCACAGGACAGCCCGGTCGATTGCCTCATTGGCGCCAAGGGGCATTTTGATCTCGATCTAGCCGACGCGTCCGCCCTGGGCCATCTCGATCTCAGCGCCGATGCGTCCTGGAAATCTCATCCCATCGCGCAACTCCAAACCACCATCGAGGCGGATCGCCGCCAATTCCAGGCCAGGAACATTCAAATCAAATCCCTCGGCGGCAGCGCGATCGGCGACGCCAATGTCGATATCGATCACCTCTACCAGACGCGCATTGGCCTGTATTGGAAAGACATCAACCTCGCCGACCTCAACGCGTTCTCGCCCGATCTGGCGTCAACCTCGGGCAAAATCGCCGGCTCACTTGAGATTCAACCCGCCACCACGCCGCGGCCGCTGGAACCGCTGGCCATCAATCTTCACGCCATCTCCCGGGGCGCGAGAATCGGAGCCATCAAAATCGGCGATCTGAGGCTGTCCGCATATCTCGGCTCCCGAAGGTTGGTTCTGGATGATTCTCCCTCGCATCCCAGCGATCTCGCCATTGCCGGCGGGTCTATCCATTTCTGGGGCCGCATCAGCAAACACAAGGGCGATATCTACCAATCGCTCCTGCAAATGAATCTGAATCATTTGGACCTCGACGCCGTGATGCCCGCCGGCGCCAAGACCAATCGCACCCCCGGAATCCTCGGCGGCCAGATCACCATCGTCGGAAATCCCCGGCAACCCAATTTCGCCTTCGGCCAGGGCAGGCTCACCATCGAAAAATCCGACCTGGCCGGCACCGGTCCGATCGCCGTTCTCTACAACCTCATGCACATCCTTCACAATGCCAACAAACCGACCGGCGAAGGCGAAATCGACTTCACGATCCAAAATAAAAACGCGGACATCTCCGCCATGCGCTACTACGACAAGGGCAGCGAAATCCGCATCATCGGCCAGATCGCCGATCTCCTGCACTTGCCGCACAGCCGGATAAATCTGATCGGCGTCGGCTCCGCCCGGCCGCTCAGCTCCATCGACATCCCCGGCGTCTCCGACATCGACAAAGCCCTCGGCGCCATCCAGCATGATGCCGTCTCCGTAAAAATCACCGGCTTTCTCGACAAACCCAAAACCACCCCGATCCTCTTCGGCGACCTCACCCGAGACATGAAAAACCTCCTCTTCGGCGACGCGACCGCGGAAAAGAACTGAGGGCAACTGGTGAACAGGATTGAACTTGCAATGCGCAAGGGAAGAGATTGCCTATTGCCTATTGAAAACGTCTCTCTCAATAGGCAATAGGAAATAGGCAATAGGCAATCTCCGCGCATCAGTGGACACCCCGTAAAATAACAACATGCCAACGATGCCCAATTCGTACGTTCGTCGCCGCGCCTTCACGATGACGGAACTTCTGGTCGTGATCGGCATCATCCTGATTCTGATGAGCGTTCTCCTGCCCGTGGTCAGCAAAATCCGCTACGCCAGCTACACGGCCGACACCGAAAACGAAATCAGCCAAATCTCCAACGCATGCAATCAATATTTTTCGACGTTCAACGCGTATCCGGGGCCGTTGAGCAATGATTACATTGAAGGGACCACCGCATCCCCCCCCGGCGCGCCAAGAGCGCTCACTCCACATCCGTTGGAAGGCTATAACCCCGCTATTGCATCGGGATGGGCAGCGATTCCGGGGTCACCATTTCCTATAACGGGCACCGAAAACCTGGTGCTCGGCCTGATGGGCGGCCTGCGGCTTGACACCGGCGTTGGCAGGGTTGACTCATCCATGAGCGCTTCCTCGCCAATTCCGTATGTACTCACATTTGCCCCCACGGAAGTCGGCTCGGGACCACTGAATCTCAACTCCTCATTTCCCGGCCGCACTGCGTCTTTCCTCCCCAATGGCTCAACCTATTTAATGTGGTCCGAGGCGACCACGGGGGGACAGCCCTTCCAGACCACGACATATCAAGCGGCCAACACGGCCGGCACCTTGCTGAACCCCGTTCCCTTCACCGATCCGGCCGGCACACAATCCGACGACAGCCCCATCCCGGAATTCGTCGATCGCTTTCCAAGCCCCGGACCCCTTCCCATCCTTTATCTCCGCGCCCGCACCGGCGCCAAGGGCGTCGTTTCCGACGGCATTATCCTGGACCCAACAACCGGCAACCAGGCTCTCTACCAATATGATGTTCGCGAAATCGCCGCGTATACCGTGCCCAACGCCAGCGGCAAATGCATCGGCTTAGGTCCCAACAGTGCGGTCATCGCGAACCAAAATTTGCGAGGCCAGCACAATCTCCAGGGTCTCCCTCCCAAAGGGGCCGCTGCCATATTATCGAGTGCCGGCCCCCCGCCGGTGTACTACACGGTCAAGGATCACATTCCCTTGAATGCCGGCCCCTATTTCTTCAATTCGTCGATTACTCCGACGAATACATCCACCGACCAATACGTCAACAACACCGGCCGCCCCCGGGCGGTCGATCAATTTATCCTGATCTCCGCCGGCCCCGACGGCATTTACGGAACTGCTGACGACATCACGAGTTTCGGCAGCGTTTCGCAATGATCGCCGCCCAGCCCTTGTCCGGCCCCACAAGACACGACGAATCATTCCCAAGGCGAAAGAGATGACTCCGCAACCCCCAACAACTTCCGCTCCCCTCCCCCACCTTTCAATAGGAAATAGGCAATTGGCAATTGGCAATTCTCCCAATAGGAAATTGGCAATAGGCAATCTCCACGATTCCGGCTTCACCCTCATCGAACTCCTCGTCGTCATCGGCATCATCCTGCTGCTCATTGGCCTCTTCTACGGCGGCGTCAAACTCGTCACCGCCCAGGCCAAGGAACGCGATACCCGAACCATGCTCGAAACCTGCAAAACGATGTTCGAGAATTATCGCCAGGCGACGCATTTGGCCATCACGGGCATTTCGGCGCCCGTGCCCAATGTTCCCAAGGGAGCCAGCTCGGTAACCACCCCGACAGGCACCGTCATCGTTATGGCCTTCACCGTCGGCAATACCGCGACGGGATCACAGATATGGGACATGGGAAATGAGCCTACTCTTGGAGCCGTTACGTCGGATTCTCTTGGGCTGAGCAACGCCAATCGTACTCTGCCCAGAGGTCGGCTCCCTGATGCTTTGCAGAATACCGAAGTCATCATGCAAGCCATGCTGACTCTGCCGGAGAATCAAACCATCCTGAACAACCTTCCGCCGAGTAAAGTCGGCAAGGATGCTGCGACCAACATTCCGTTGATCCTCGACGGCTGGGGAAACCCGATTTTCTTCTGCCCCGGCGGCGGACTGACGGCCGTGTGGGTCGATCCGGCATACGGTCAACCCGAGGTCATCACTTCCGACGGTGTTAAGGGAAATGGTTATGACCCCACGAATACGACTTACGTTCCTGCCGGCACACCCGTTCCCAACCAACCCTTTTTCGTCTCCGCCGGCCCAGACGGCGATTGCAGCAATGCCCATGGTTGGACATCGGGCACGCCGAACTCCAATCAGACCGACGACAATATTTATTCCTTTAAGTGATCCTCCGGCATGAAAATTAGAAACCGAAAACCAGAATGACGAATCAAACCCAAAACCGGAAGTTGCAAGTACAAGTTGCAAGTACAAGTTGCAGCCGCGGCTTCACCCTCGTCGAGATGATCACCGTCCTGACGATCATCATCCTGGTTCTGGCCATCGCGATTCCGGTCTGGAAAGCCCTGCTCGGCGGCACGAATGTGGCCCAAGCCCAGAACCAGATTTCCGCCACGCTGGCCAACGCCCGCGCCGACGCCATCTACAACCGCCAAACCATCGGCGTCTGCTTTTTCGTCGATCCCAAAACCCAGCGCACCGCCATGGCGGAAGTCCAGGTGCAGACGCTGTATCAGGGCGGGACTTTGACGCCGCTCTTCATACCCAACGTTCCGAATACAGTTAATGACGGCCAGGTAAACGCCCTCGAATTGGTGAATTATCCCGACCCTAGCAGCACCACCAATCCACCGAACTACATCTTCTATCGTGACATTGTTCTGCTTCCTCAGGGCGTCGGTGTCGCCCTCACCAACAACACCTACACCTATAACCAATACAACGTCTGGAATCTAAGCGGCACGTTTCCCCCAGTTGACCGCTATCGCCGCGTGGGCGCCATCATGTTCGCCCCCGACGGGACGTTGACGGCAATCCCCTTTGGAGTTCCCGATCAGGAACAGTTCACTTCCTTGTCGCCACCCAACGTCGAGAACTTACTGTGCGAGCGAATGGGAATGTATTATCCCTCTTCCGGCCCGTATTACGACTTGGGCAGTTTGGCCGCATCGCCGAACGCCCAACAGCCGCTTTACCTTACCTCTTCCGTTGGTCTCGTGATTTTCGATCACGATGCGTACATAGCACAGCACGCAAGTTTGACGGTCGGAAACACCGGGACTCAGATTGGCGATGATAGCCAATTCAACGATTTGGACATGAACTACACTCTTACCGGGTCTGGCACAAATCCAACTATCAACTCGCCACAAGCCCAGGACAAATTCATCGAAGAACACTGGATCGATCAGAACGGCATAGCCCTGATGGTCAATCCCTCCGACGGCTCTTTGCTCCGAGCAAAATGAACAACTGCCGAAGACAATCTCACGCAGAGGCGCAAAGGCGCGGAGAACGGAAATTAAACTCTGCGCCTCCGCGCCTCTGCGTGAGCTTTCCCCGTTTTCGCCCCGGCTTCAGCTTCATCGAAGTCCTCTTCGCCGTGATTCTGCTGGGCATCGGCTTCATCATGATCGCCGGCGTCTTCCCCGTCGCGATCCAGCAGACCGCCGCCGTCTCCAATGAAACCGAAGGCAGCGCCGTCATTCGCGACGCCATCAAAAAAATCCAATCCGTGGCGGATGGAACGGTAGCCGGACTCAATAGCACGAACACACTGTTCCCCGCCACGGGTACTGCAAACGCTCCAGTTGTCGCTCCATTCTCCAACGCTGCGGCAAGCAATCTAATGGCTGCGATTGGAAGCGACGTTTACTATGCCGCCGATCCCCGCTTTGGATGGGTTGGGTTTTATCGACGTGATTCGGTCACGAGCCCCTTCGCCCAGGTATTCATCATCGTGCTGCAGAACCCGAATTTTCCGAAATACCTGACCACTACCACAACGCCGCCGGCTCCAATACCGCCTCCGATTCCACCGAGCACGTATGGGAGCGCTCCGCCGACTATCGCTAACGCCATCAGCGCGAGCTTCGCCTACAGCTCAACCAGCCAAAGCACAATCATGACGCTCACTACTAGCGCACCCAACGCCGTCACGGGCGCGTTTGTTCTCGTCGGCACCAGCACTCAAACCAACATGGTCGGCCGCTTCTTTCGCCTCGGATCGGTCCCGGTCGGCGCGGCCACGCAGACGTTCTATCTTCAGCCAGGATGGGACCTCACGGCTGCCGACATGACCACCCCGGGCATGACCAATCCATTTACCGCTACTGTTTGGATCATCGGCGCCGCGCCCATGGCCGACAACACCGGCGGATTCACCGGCCCATTCACCGGCTCCAATCAGGACATCGCCGCGGGATCGGCTTTCGTCCGCGTGAACACGAGCAATAACTAAATGAGATTTCCTATTTCCTATTTCCTATTTCCTATTGAAAAGCCACGAATAGCCCAATCCGCGCGCCCCGTGAATTTCAAATTGGCAATAGGCAATAGGCAATTGGCAATAAGAAGAACCGCCTTCACTCTCGTCGAACTCATGCTCTCCCTGGCGATGGTCCTGCTGTTGATCATCGGCATCAATTACGTCTTCCGCAGCGCCAGCGATGCCGTCAGCGCCGGCGAAAATCTCAACGGGATCAACAGCGCAGCCCAGGCCACCCAGCCGATTCTGTTCAACGATCTGCGCGACGTGTCGAAGAATCCGCCCTGCTTCATCATCGCCAGCCAATTGGTAACCCAGTTCCTCAACAGCGACGATGCCAAGACCAGTTCCGATCCGACCGTGATCGTCACGGACAACGCCGGGACGCAAGTGAAAATCGCCAATAGCGCCTCCATCGGCGTCGGGCCGGGGAAATACGCTTCGTCTTTGTCCCCCGCGATTCTCAACAATCGGAATCATCGCGCCGATCTGCTGGAATTCTTTGCCCACGGCCTGTACCACCGCCGCTCCGGCAACGACGGCACATACATCGGCACGGAATCCTCGGATGACGCGTTCATCCAAATCGGCCACGCCGCGTTACCGGCGAATGATCTGAGCGCGTTCTATGGCCCCACAGGCCTGCCCATCAGCAGCGGCCAAAGCAGTGCTATGGGCACGCCCGGCGTTGCGCGCGTCGGCGCTTACGCCGCGGATTGGGTCTTGGCCCGGCGAATCACGCTCTTGGCAAGCCCGTGGACGCCCCCCGCTGGCTCTACCAACCCGCAGCCAATCACTTTGGGTGATTATTACTACGCCGCTGTTCCTAACGCATACAGCCCCGCTCTTCTGAATCCGCCGGTAGGGATTGACAACGCGACGCAATTTGGCGTCAACATGTCTCCTCTGAGCTATGGAACACAAGACATTAGCGCCGTGGCCAGCGGCGGCACGCCAGCCACCAGCAATACTCAAATCCAATCCTCACGCTACGACATTGCCGGCGTCACGCCCGATCAATATGAACGCACCATCGCCAACGCGATCCTTGGCTGGCAAACCGCTGGTTATTTGAACGCATCGCCCTGGTGGAATCCGCTGATCTACTCGTTTCCGATCACGCAAAATCTGGCCACCGTCCCGCAATATTGGGCGACTTCTTCCCCGCCCTATGCGGTTCCGTATTACCAGGTTCCGGCCCAGATCCCCAATTCGTCGCCCTTGTACTATACGCCACTGGCGCCGAGGGGTATCAAGAGTTTCATACCCGCCAACGTGTCAAACGCTGACAAGCCGTATGATCCCGGCCAATGGCTGAACCGCCCGCAATGCAATCCGCTGATTCAATCACCGCTCAGCGCCGCGGCACTGGCGGAGATGGCTCCGTATTTTCTTCAGCATTGCAGCCAATTCATTGTGGAGTATGCCGGGGATTACCTTCAACAGAATCCCGCAACGGGCGACATGACCGGGCTGGGTCCTGACGGGCAAATCGACTTTTACCTCGACGCCAACGGCAACAAGCACATTCGCTGGTACGGCATGCCGCGAAGTTCAACGGGTACCCCACATTTGGACGGACTCGGGAGTGGGCTCGCCAATGAAGTTCTGATCCGTGGCTACGACAACACCACTGATAGCGGTAAATCCCTCGGTTCGATGCCCCCGTCTGGCATCTTGAATTATTTCACGGACGTTATCCCTTTGCGAGACTACTACTCGATGTGGCTCGACTCGCAGAATGACAATACGCTTGTCTATTCTCCCCCCTGGGAGGTAGACGTGAATTTCGACCCCACCCACGATTACGGAGCGTATTTCAATCCCACCACTAATTCCGTCAAATACGCGCCGCAGGCCAATCCCCAGGCCAATGACAACGCGTTCAACAATCCCGCCAATCCCCCTCGTTACGTCGCGGCGTGGCACGACGATATGCCGGCCATGATTCGCATTCTGATCAAGGTGGACGACCCGAATAATAAGATCAAGGACGGACCGTGGTACGAGTATGTGTTTCGGCTGAAGTGACCTGGAGAAGCACAAGTGGCAAGTGAATCATTCAACTTGTACTTGCAACTTGGCACTTGTACTTCCCTCTTGCACTTCCCACTTGGTGCTTGAACTTGGTTCGAGAAGTGCAAGTGATCGGTACAAGTAAACGATGCCTTTGAGGCCCTTATGACGCTGCTTCCCCAAAAACTTCTCGCTCGCCTGGCCACTCGCTTGCGCCGCTCGCGGCCGGGATCGGTGCTGATCATTGTGATCGTCCTGCTGCTTCTGCTGGCGATCCTGGGCGCGACGTACATTTCCACGACCCGCTCCGCTCGCGTCGCCTCCGCCCAGAACGTCCTCAGCGACGACGTGGACGACACCCTCAACGGCCTAGCCAAAATCTGCGACGGAATCATTGTCGATGATCTGAACGACACCTTCGGCGACCTGCACGGCAACACGGCGTACACGAGCAATACGACGATCGCTAATCGGAGCTATTATCAGGGACAGGCTGGAGTCACGCCCCCGGTTGCTCCTGATGTTCCCGCCAGTCCCGGTGGCTACAGTCCGGGAGATATTGTCAATGATGCGGTGAACCCATTTATTTTCTACAACAGCCCGCAAGGCGGTACCACGATAGCAACAGGCACCGCCGTCGCTCCCTCAGCAAATCCGGCCATCGGCTGGCAGGTGATGAACGGTCATTTGCCCTTCACGGCCAACGGCACTGATCCCTGGCTGGCAGATCGAATCCCCGATCCGGCGGGCACCGGCACGCCGCTGTGGCAGTTTCTCAGCCAATCTATTCAGGGCTACTCGCCATCCGCAGGCACATACGCACTGGCCCCGATGTCGATCCTTGGGACATCGTTTGAGGATCCGAGGACGGGCCCCATTCCACCGAATGCTCTCTCCGCTGGGCCGCTGGTTGGACCGATGACGCCGACTTCCCTCCCGCTGAACGGCGTCAACCTACCCGCGTTAAGCAATGCCAACGGCACGGTGTTTCTCGCCGGCGATGCCGATGGAGATGGAATCGCTGATTCGCTGCTGTTCCGCATCCCTGGCATGAGCCTGGACGGTTTGACCTGGTATGCCGCGATTCGCATCATCGACGACAACTCCGCGATCAACGCCAACACCGCCTGGAGCCGTGACCAGGATTACACGTATGCCGGAATCATCAACAACATTTGGAATCTCTTCCCAACCAGCGTCGGACTACAGGAACTAATCAACACGTCGGATAGCCCCGACTTTAGCGTGACTGGAAAACCGAATCTCAACGCGCTCAATCCTTATCGATTCGATGACACTAACGCCGCCAGAGGACTGCCCAATCCCACGGCCCAGCAGAATCCTTACGATGAATCCGCCATAGAAACCAACGTGCCCCCCGCGGCATTTGATCGAATGAACGGCTCGAAGGATTATGAGTTCATCAGCCAGGGCGAAGCGTTCTATCAGCAATTTACCCGCCGAATGGCCAATCCCGGATACAACACATACGCGGGCGGAACGCCGCCTGTGGGAGCGCGATATCAGGCGCTGCCCTGGTCAGATGAAGCGGCATTGGCGTATCACTTTTGCCTACAAAACCCCAACAGCCTCTCCCAATCCGTCATCGAAACGCTTTTGCCGTACTCTCTGTGCGGAGGAACCTCGATCTCGGCGAGCTCCGTTCCTTACACGCCGTACGATCCTTCCCAAGTCAATACCGCCAACGGCTGGTACCCAACCAACTTTAAATATCCGCTTGGATCCGACGCGGTCCCGGCGCCGATGTCCCTCCGTGCTCTGCTTGTCACGCACAATCCCGTGTCGAATTACATTCAGCAGCTTTACAACAACAATGGCGGAACGGCATATACCTCTGATCCAATTCTTCCCAACTACATGCTGCCATATGGGCCGAATACGAATAGCGGAGCGCCGGCTCCACATGCCAGGGGAGCATGGAATAATACAGCCACCTATTACCAGAACGACATTGTTGTCTTTCCCGGTCCAAATCCGCCTGTTAACCCCGCTACCGGCGCCACGCCGGGTATCACGTATGGTGGGCCAAGCTACACGTTTATTTGCGTAAACCCGGCGGGCGTTGGGGTCGGTCAACCGCCGCCCGCCACCATAACCGCCAATAATACGATGGCGGTGCCCACGGCGGCCCAACTAGCCAATTGGCAACTTCAACCGTGGCCGAGCAACGCGGTGAAGACAAACGTCAATACTGCGACATTCCGCGAGCTGTTCCGCGCTTTCTGGTCCGTTATGGCTGGCAATCCCTCCAACGTCACGCCATTCGGTTCTACCGTCGCTGATACAATGGCCAATGGCATCTACGATAGCACTAACAACAATCCTCAATATATGTTCCGCTCCCCTCTACGCGATCCGATAAATTCGGCGCCGGCAACTGCGACGCAACTAGACACGCCTCCCGGCAACGCGCTCCCTGCGACCTATCAAAACACCATGTTGCTCCGCGCCGCTCTGGCTGCCGTGAATACCCTTGGCATGCGCGACAACACCCAGAACATCATCAGCAAGACGATCATTCTCAATAATGCTTGGGTATTCGGCGGCCCTTCCGGCACTGGGACGGCCGCGGCTCAAACCCCTGTTGAGGTTCGCGTCTACAGTAGCGCGCCTCAGCCGATTATTTCCGAGGTGTACGTTAATACGGACACGGGGACAACCGTCAACGGCACCAATAGTGCCGGGTACGTCGCGGTTGAACTGTTCAATCCGTATCCCGTTCCATTGAGTTTGGTCAATTGGAAACTCGCGTTCGTCAACCGCCCATCGGTTACACCGACTGCTCCGAATTTGCCATATCCGCAACTTCAACTACAAGCAATCGCAACACTTGGAGTTGCGGGCAACCCCTCGGCGATGCCGCCTACCCTTTCGGTTCCGATCACTATTCCCGCGTACAGCTATCTGCTGATGGAGAATTACAACGCAGGTGGTGCGCTTCAACTTCAGGTGGCCAGCCCCGCCGCTGATCCATATGCCGCAACCTATCGTCCGACTGACACTCAGATGCCCGCCACGGGAGTTTGGCTCGGTCCCGCAACACCCCCCGCTAATCCGCCCTCTTACCTCGACCTGTACGTTCCGTATCTCGAAAACGTCATCGCTGGCACTCCGTTGCCGCCGACTGGTTCGACTTTGTCGGCAGGTGGTGAATTAGTGCTGCTTCGCCCGCGACAGTCCGACGGACAGCTCACGACCTACTTTGACCCCGCTAATGATCCCAAACAAATCTATGCCGCTGGCAGTGAGAGTTTTAATGAGAATAATCTTTGGGACCTTGTTCCGATCGATTCGTACGATTTCACCAACCTCCAAATAACAACGGCTCAAACTTCGTACTACGCCTGGAGCTATATTCGAGGCAAAGGAACTGGGTATCTCTTTAAGGGCACTTACCCGGGCCAATATATCGGAAACCTGAATGTTCCCGGCCAGCCGCGGGAATCAGGGACGGCATTGCCGACAGGAACAACCATACCAGTAGGCGGGCCTGTGCCGACCATTCCCAATGGTACGTCACCCACGTGGACACCGCAGCCCGCCGCGGGCGGGGGCACGCAGCCCTATTTCGGCATGCTTAGCGCGGCCTGCTACCCGGACGATTTTCCACCCGTTCAGATTGACAATGTTGCCATTGGTACCAGCGCGGCCACGCAAGATTGGATGCATTTCCCCAACTCCATTGTTTCGCCACAGCAGGCGACCGGCACGGCAACACCATACACCTATCCTCTTGGTGGCTTCGCGCGAAACGGTAGCATGCTCGATATTCCGTTCATCGGGTCCTACCGAATTCGTGCGCTGAACCCCAACACGATTAGCGGTGTCACGACCTATTCTCTGACGTATCCCAGTCCGCTAGGTGTTTTTCTCGAGTTGAATACGGTGACGATGGATTGTTCCTTGGCCGCCATCACTGACACTAGCGGCAAATCCCCCGACCCGATGGCAGAAGCTCAGAACATCGGCCGATTCGTCCCAATGGCGGCGACCTATCCCTACGCGATCCAGATCGCGGCCGTGCAAGCTCATACCCAAACGCCGCCTGTCGGCCAGGACTATTATGCGTGGACGCGAAATCTTTTCAATTATTTGACGGTCCAGTCCAGCTCAGACGCCTACCTGCCGAATTCTGATCCGAATGTGTCGGCGGAATATGGGTGGACTCCGAGCAACGCAGGAAACTTCGCCTATCCGCCGCAAAATGCAGCCGCGCCGGTTCCACCGACACCCACTCTAACCGCCAACGCCGCTGCGACGGACCAGACCGCCCAAGACAATGTGGGTGTTGAAGGACTCATCAATATCAATACGGCGTCGTGGAAGGTCCTCAGCATGTTGCCGTTTGTGCCCAACAATAGTGCCGTGGATCAACAGATCGCTCAGAACATCGTCAACTACCGGCTCACGTACGGTCCGTTCACATCCATTTTTGATTTGAATCAGGTTCCTGGTTTCCAGAGCGGCACCGCTGTCGGTTGGGTCCCGCCAGCGGCAGTTCCGGCACCTGCGCAGCCGACTGCTCCAACTTCGGCCACGGGCCTGCTCAGCCCGGCCGACCCGAAGTTTGAGACTTCGTCCGCGTCAACGACGGTTACCGGGATTCCCGAAGATTACCAATGGGATTGCCTCACCCTCGACCGCATCAGCAATCTCATCACCACGCGGTCCGACACGTTCACGATCTATATCGTCGTTCAGGGTTGGCAGAATGTCGGTGCGGGCAATGCCCAGCCGGTGGTCACTCGGCGGTTCGCGTATATTGTCGATCGCAACGGCGTCAATGCCGATCCGAGTACGCGGTATCTGAAAACGCTGGTGGTGCCGAATAACTGAAGCGCGGACAATACCGCGAAACCAGAAATCTGAAACCCGAAACTCGAATCAAATCCGAAACCACAAGCCCGAAACGAAAACCGGACTTCATTCGGTCATTCGAGTTTGATTCGCTCCCCGCACGCCGGGATTTCGCAGGCTTAACATTCGGATTTCTGGTTTCGGATTTCCGCCCCAGTGGCCTTGTCCGGCGAAAGACGATATAACTCCCCTCCCATGCGGCGTTTGTTTCTTTGCGATTGCGCGCCCGGCGATGTGGTCGAAGATGTTTTCATCATCGCCAACAAGCAGTTGGCGGCCACGGCTTCGGGGAAATATTACATCAAGGCGTTCTGCTCGGATCGCACGGCTCAGATGACTGCGCGGATGTGGAATGCCACGCGGGAAATGTTCGCGGCCATGCCGGATGGGGGAACGCTGCGGATTCGCGGGCGGGTGGAGAATTATCAGAATAATTTGCAGCTCATCATCGAGCAGATGTGGCCGGCCAAGGAGGGGTCGTATGACATCGCCGATCTGATGCCGCACACCGAGCGCGATGTCGATCAGATGTGTCAGCGGTTGTTTGACATCTGCGGGTCGATCCAGAATCGGCACCTGGCGGCGCTGGTGCGGGCGTATCTGGATGATGAAGAGCTGATGAACAATTTCTGCCGGGCGCCGGCGGCGATGACCTTTCATCATGCGTTTATCGGGGGATTGCTGGAGCACACGCTCAATGCGATGGAAGTGGCCGACGCGGTTTGCAAGTTTTATCCGAAGCTGAATCGCGATCTGGTCGTGTCGGGAGTCTTTCTGCACGATCTGGCCAAGACGTGGGAGCTGAGCTACGAGAATGCGTTCGCGTACACCGACGGGGGGCAATTGGTGGGGCATATCGTCAAGGGGGCGATCTGGGTGGAGAAGAAGGCGCAGGATGCGGAGCGGATTCTGGGCGAGCCGATCCCGCGGCCGGTGATCGACGTGGTGCAGCATATTATTCTGAGCCATCATGGTGAGCCGGAATTTGGGGCGGCGCGGTTGCCGTCGACGCCGGAGGCGATCGCGGTGCATGTCATCGAGAATCTGGATGCGAAGCTGATGATGGCGTTGTCGCTGACAAGGGGGGAGGGTAAATCCTCGGTGGATTCGAATTGGACGGAATATCAGAAGGCGTTCAACGGCCGGCTGTATCGGCCGGACGTGGCGCCGAGCGATATTCCGGAGGATCGGCCGGGCGAATCCGCGGCTTTGCCGGCGGCACCGCCGCAAGCGACGCACTCGCAGGCGACGCAGCCGCAGGCGACGCAGCCGCAAGCGAATACCAAGGCTCCGAGCCCGGTGGGGAAGCTGAAGATCAATAATCCCCTCTTCGAGAGTGCCCCGGCCCGCAAGCCGTAAGGCAGGAGTTTGGGTCAAAAGCACAAAAAAGCACAAAAGCGGCGATATCTCCGCGTTTGGTTTCACGGAACTGTTGAAGAACGGTGGTTTCTTTTGCGATGTCGCCGTTTTCCTTGGTATTCTTGGGGTGCGTATCTGTGGGTATCGACCTTATCTCAAAAAAGGAGATTTACCATGAATGTCAGGACATGCCTTGCCGCGCTGGCGGCGACCGTTTTGGTGGGTGCTTGTGTGATTGCCATAGCCGATGATTCGACGACGCAGCCGTCGCCGGAAATGCGGACACCGACCCGGAGCCGGATTGTTTCGCCGTTCAATCAGCTCACCGATTTGACGGACGATCAGAAGGACAAGATCAGGGACATCCACGCTCAGACGATGGAGCAGGAAAGGCAGATTCGTCAGAAGGAGCAGGATGACATCATGGCGGTGTTGACGGACGATCAGAAGAAGGAGTTAACGGACCTTGAAGCAAAGCTGGCGGCGGAGAAGAAGGCCGACGCAGCCGAGCGCCGCATGAAGACCGAGGAGGAAAGGGTTCAGCAACTCAAGCAGCAAGCCGAAGGAACCGCCGCCCCGGCCACGCAGCCGTCAGGCGGGCAATAAATACAATTTGCCACAGATATAAATTCAGATGCACACAGATGAAAACAAAGGCGATGAGTCTTTGCCTTTATCTGTGTGAATCTGATTTATATCTGCGGCAAAAATTCTTTTCCCATTACAGCGCCGCATCAAGGGCGTCGCGGAAGTCCTTTTCGCCGCGGAGGCCGACGAATTTCTGCGCGACCTGTCCGCCCTTGAAAACAATCACCGTGGGAATGGCGCTGATGCCGAATTTGCTCGCGGTGGCGTGGTTCGAATCGGTGTCCAGCTTGCCGACCTTCACGCGGTCGGCGTAATCGGTGGCGATCTTCTCGATAGTCGGGGCAAGCCTGCGGCATGGCTGGCACCATTCGGCCCAGAAATCCACCAGGACCGGCTTGTCCGATTTCAGCACTTCCTGTTCAAAATTGGAGTCGGTAATTTGCATCACGTTGTTGCCAGCCATGTCATTCTCCTCAAATAAGCTGCTGGATAATAGAAATGCCCGGCGCGGGAGTCAACGCGACGTTTCGCCGGCGACGTTTCGCCGGCCCTGTGCGGCTGACGTTAAAGCCATTGGCACAGAGGACACAGAGAGCACAGAGGACACGGAGAAAATCCACGATGCATCTCTGTGTTCTCTGGGTCCTCCGGGTGCTCTGTGCTTGTCTTTGGCCACAGCCAATTGCCGCGCTTTCAGTTTGATTTCGCGTTTTTGACCGCCAGCACGTTGAGCGCGCCGAATCCGAGAAAGATGAATGCCAGCACGAAGAAGACGAACGGGGTCCAGGTTGGGAACAGATCAGACAGCGCGTTGTCTTCGCCGCCGAACAGGAGCAGCGCGCCCGCTCCGGCCAGGATCGCGCCGCACGTCAGAAGAATTGGAATGATGGTTCTGCGGAAAAAAAGCGGATCGCCGCGGCCGGTGCGAGAATGCGCTTTGGAAACATTCGCAGCGGCGCTGGCGGGGATGGCGTCGGCGTTTCGCTGAGCGTCGTCGCCGTCGGTCCACGGCACATTGGACAGGGCATCGGCAATCTCCTGGGTGGCAGAGATTTCAGCATCGGTGAGCAAAGAAGCCTGGGATGTTTCGGATGAAGGTCCAATATTACTCGGCGATCCCGGTGGCGCAACGGGCCGCAAGCGCGGCGGCGGAACGGCCGACGGCTTGGGCGGCAGCCGCGGCGCATCGGGCGCCGGAGGACGAATCGATCCCGGCACCGGAATCAGCGGCGCTTCCAATGGCCGAATCGCCGGAAAAGGTGCGCGCTGTGATGCTGGAGAATCTGGGCGAGCTTCGATAGGTGGGGAACTGGCGTCAGGCGGCGAGTTTTCGGACGACGCCGAAACGGGGTCGTTATGGTTCGGCTGGGTCATGCGAAACAGTTATTGCACTGTTGCCAAAATAAACAACCTTACCAGCCATCCAACGCCAGGATTATAGTAACCACCATGGCCGGGCCAAGGGACCAGTCCATCGGAAGTCCCTCCGTGCGGGGTCCGGCGGTTGCCGGAATGTTTTACCCGGCGGACGCGGCCGCGTGCCGGCAGGCGGCGAATCAATTGCTCGATTCGGTCCGTCCGGCGATTGCGCAAAAGTCGGCGCAGCTCGGAAATAAGCCGGGGATCGGCGCCATCGTTCCGCACGCGGGATGGATTTGCAGCGGAGCCGTCGCTGCCGAATCGATTCTTTCGCTGGCCCGGCAGCGTGCGGAAGCGGATGTCGTCGTGGTATTCGGCGCGATTCACACGCCGATCCCGATCGACCGCGGGGTGCTCGACTCGCACGCGCGCTGGGCCGTGCCCGGCGGCGAATCGAGCGTGACGACTTCGCTGCGGGAGCAACTGTCCGCCAGCACGGCGCAGTTCGTCACGGATGACCGCTTTCATCAGCGCGAACATGCGGTGGAAGTGGAATTGCCCCTGATCCAGTTGGCGTGGCCGGGAGCCCAGATTCTGCCCATCGAGGTTCCGCCCGAGCCGGCGGCGATGGAGCTTGGTCAATCGGTAGCGCGGGCGATTGCGTCGGCGGGATTGTCGGCGGTGTATCTGGCCAGCAGTGATCTGACGCACTATGGCCCGCATTACCGTTTCGTGCCGGCGGGGGTTGGCGAAGTGGCGATGCGATGGGCGATGGAAAATGATCGTCGGTTACTGCGGTTTGTAACGGATATGACGCCGGAAAAAATCGTGTTGGAGGTGCGAACTCACAACAACGCCTGCGGCGCGGGTGCGATTGCCGCTATGATGGCCGCCTGTCTGGAACAGGGAGCGAGCAAGGCGTTGGTGCTTCGGCACACAAGCAGTTACCAGACCCTTGCCGCCGTCGCACCGCAGACGCCGGACAACGCCGTCGGCTACGCCGCGGTTTGGGTCGGATAACCAAGGACCTCGGAGGCAACGCCTCTGGCCATGCGGTGTCAACGCAACAGTGGGTTTGGTCCGCGGCCTTTTTACATCGCCGCCGTCAAGTAAATGATGCGAAGCGGCAACAAGCCGCAAAGCCGATTCGGCCGGCAGGGTCCAGCCATTGGCTTGCACGCGGGAAAATGCCGGCTGCGTGGTCGGCATTCAGATGGATCGACGCTCGGACAGGGATGTGGAACGACCTTTGCTCAAACAACCTCCCATAGCGGGAGACACCGACATGAACGAGCACGAATTCCAAACGAAACTGGCTGAACTGATGGGCGAGATCAGCACGCTGCCCGCCAGCGAACGAGACAAGCTGACGAAACTGGCCGACGAAACTCGCGCCCGCCACGAGCGCCTTCGCCAAACCGTCAGCAGTTTGCAGGAGAGTCTCGATTACCTGCGGCTGAGCATCAAGTATCTGGTGTTCGATCTCGAAGCCACCCGCCGCGAAAATTCCTATCTGAGGAAGATGCTGGAAGAGACGACCGGCGGCGGCTCAGCCGACTAGAAAATCCCAAAGACGCGTCGCGTCTTTTTGCCCCGGCCTTTCGCCAGAAGGGCCGGGGCAGCGAAACTCGAAGCAGGCCGTTGCGTGCGGCCTGCTTCCTACGCTTATATCAATCCCCGAAAAATGATGCGCGATCCGCGGCGCCGCATGTACATGCGGTGCTTCGTGAAAAGCGTATGATGTTGGTCGAATGAACCTCGACTCCGCCATTGAAAACCATTTCGCGCTAGCGGCGGATTTGCGTCATCGCCTTCATCGCATCCCCGAACTGGCGTTCCAGGAATTCCGCACCGCCGCGATGATCCGAGCCGAATTGGATCGGCTCGGCATTGCGCACATCGACGGCGTGGCCGATGCCCTCACGGCCACCATTTGCGTGATCGGTGATCCGGCCAAGCCGTGCATCGCGCTGCGCGCGGATATCGATGCGCTGCCGATCCAGGAAATGACCAGCCTGCCGTATGCCAGCACGCATCCAAATCGGATGCACGCCTGCGGCCACGATGGGCACACCGCGACGCTGATGGGAGCTGGGGGAATCCTAAAACAATTGCAGGGTGAACTGCCGGTCTGCGTGAAATTGATTTTTCAACCGGCGGAAGAAGACGGCGGCGGAGCGGGACGGCTGGTTCGCGCCGGTGTGCTCGACGGCCGCATCGGGCCTCCCGTGCGCGCGATCTTCGGATTGCATGGTTGGCCTGGCCTGCCCCTGGGTTGCGTCGCCGGCAAATCCGGGCCGCTTCTGGCGGCCACCGATGTCTTCAAGGCAACCATGCTCGGAAAAGGCTGTCACGGCGGATACCCGCATCTTGGCGCCGATCCCGTCGTCTCGGCTTGCGAAGCGGTCGTGAATCTTCAGCAGATTGTCAGCCGGGACCTCGATCCGACCGAACCGGCTGTCGTCACGATCGGCATGATCCACGGTGGAACGGCAACCAACATTATTCCGGATCAGGTAACCATCGAGGGCACCGCGCGCACGTTGAGTGAGTC
Organism: Tepidisphaeraceae bacterium; assembly: GCA_036267155.1. Lineage (GTDB taxonomy): Bacteria > Planctomycetota > Phycisphaerae > Tepidisphaerales > Tepidisphaeraceae > PALSA-1353. The sequence continues at coordinate 30,862 of DATAWP010000012.1, read as the reverse complement.
GTCCCGCGCGCTGGTGAAGTCGGCGATTTCCCGCAGAGTCGCCGGCATCGCTGCCGCGTCCGGATGCGCCGCCAAAATCGAGTGGATAGAGGGCTATCCGGCGACGATCAACGATCCGGCCATGGCCGACTACGTGGCCAAGACCGCCCGGGAGACGTTGGGATCGGACCGCTATATCCCCATCGGCCGGCCATCGATGGGCGGGGAGGATTTTTCCTATTACCTCCAGAAAACGCCGGGATGTTTTTTCCTTGTTGGCGTCGAGCCGCAGGGCCAGAAAAATTATCCGTCGCTGCATACCGACGGTTACGACTTCACGGATGCGGCGCTGGCCGTCGGGATGAGGATGTACCTGGGAATCGTGCGGAATTTTCCCGCCGCAGCTCCCGCAAAAGATGGTTGATCATCGCAAGATCATCGCGCGCACCGTGGCCGGCGTTTTAGGTGCAATCGCCTGGGCCGGACTGGCAATCCAGTTCTACCTCACGCTCCGTGCCGGGCTTTCCCAGCACCAGATCACGTTGTCCATTTTAAATTATTTCAGCTACTTCACCATCCTCACCAATCTGTTCATTGCGTCGATTCTCACCATATCGGCGTGGCCGCCGGCGCCCGACCGGGAGACCGAATTGGTCGGTCTGCGCATCGGCGCCTCGGCGGTGGTTTACATCCTTGTCGTCGGAGTGATCTATGTCCTCGCGTTGCGCCGGCTATGGAATCCGACCGGCTTGCAGTGGGCCGCCGACATGATCCTGCACTATGTCACGCCGATCGGCTATCCGATCTTTTGGATCGCGATGATGCAGAAAAGTTTTTTGCGATGGCGCAAGATTGTGCTTTGGCTGGCTTATCCGCTTGCGTTCGCGCTCATTACCGAGGTGCGCGGGGCATGGTCGGGTTGGTATCCGTATCCATTTCTCGACGCCGCCAGCCTGGGATACGCGCGCGTCATCGCAAGCGTGGCGATGCTGACCGCGGTGTTTATGGTGTTGGCCTTGGTGGTGGTGTGTGTTGACAGGGTTTTGGCGAGGCGGTCGGGCGTTACGCCGTCTGTCCCAGCGGAGGGAAATTCACCTGGAACGACAACTGTTCGAGCTGCACCGCCAAGTCCACGGAGTTGAGGGCGATTTCATGCGGCACCTTCAGCGAGATCGGCGCGAAATTCAGCAGCCCGCGGATTCCGGCCCCGACGCATTGGTCGGCCACATCCTGGGCGCTGTCGGCCGGAACGGCCAGGAGCGCCAGGCGAATGCCCATTTTTTCGACCGTGGATTTCAATTCGGAAAGTGGCTGGATGTTGAAAAACCGTTTTGGCTGGGACGAACCGCCGCCCGGGGGCGAGGAGAAAGGCCCCTGCCGCTTGCCGATCATCGCCGGCATCGCATCGAACACCGCGACGAGGCGAAAGCCCTTGGCGTCGAAACCGTTGTACGCCATCAGCGCCCGGCCGAGATTGCCCGCGCCCACGAGCAGCACATTCCAGATTTTGTCCGTCCCCAGAATCCGCCGGGCCTGCGCGATGAGATCGTCCACGCGATATCCGATGCCGGGGTGCCCGAACTGGCCGAAATACGCCAGGTCCTTACGCACCTGCGCATCGGTGAGACTGAGGCTTTCGCCCAGTTGCTTGCTGGAAACCGTGCGGCGATCCTTGCGTTTGAAGCTCTCAAGCTGGCGCAGATAAAGACTCAATCGGCGCACGGCCGGATTGGGAATCGGATCGGTTCGCGTCGGATCCATGCTTCTCCAGAATAAACCAAGTCGGTGCGAAGCGGATTATTCCGGTGAAATGAAATCCGTCAAGTAAAACGAAGTATGTACTTCCAAAGCGTTGGTTGAGAGTATTAGCACGTGATGACCGAAGACTCAGCTTCACAATCGATGCAGCTTGCCGCCGAACGCCTGGCGGCGAAACGACCGTTGGAAGCCGCGGACATTTGCCGGCAAAGTCTGACGCGATTTCCGGATGATGCGAAATTGCATTATCTGCTGGCTTTTGCCCTCGCCGAAGCCCAGCAATCGGACGCGGCGATTGATGCCTATCACCAGGCCATCCGTCTGAAGCCGGATTTTTTTCAGGCATATACCAATCTCGGAACCCTTCTCAGCAAGCAGGGACGGCTCGACGACGCCATCCAGGCATTGTCGCAAGCGGTTCGGCTGCAACCGGAAATGGCGGAGATGCACGTCAATCTGAGCAACGCTCTGCGCCAGAGCTGGAAATTGGACGAAGCCGCCGCCGTCGCAAACAGAGCGATCGCTTTGAATCCCGATTTGGCCGAAGCCCATCAGAGCGTCGGCGCGGCGTTGCAATCGCTGGGCAAATTCGAGGAAGCCATCCGCGCCTCCCACGACGCGATCCGGCTCAAGCCGGAATTGGCCGGCGCACATTTAAATGTGGCGCTGGCGGAACTGGTCTTGGGCAATTTGGACCGCGGCTGGCCCGAATATGAATGGCGGCACAAACGTTCCGATATTCTTCCGCAAAGGAGTTTCCCGCAGCCAAGGTGGGATGGAAGCCGGATTGACGGCAAGACGATTCTGCTCTACTGCGAGCAAGGGTTCGGCGACGCGATCCATTTCATCCGCTACGCACCGCTGGTGGCCGGTTTGGGCGGGCGAGTGATCCTGGAATGTCCGATTCCCTTGCTGCGGCTTTTTCGGGGATACCGCGGTATAGAGCGCATCGTGCCGGTGGGAGAACCGTTGCCGAACTTTGACGTGCAATGCGCGTTGCCGAGCCTTCCCGGCTTGTTCGGGACGACATTGCAGTCGATTCCCGCGCCGATTCCATATCTGACGGCCAGCGCGGCGATGGTGGAATCCTGGCGAGATCGGATGAAACCTTCGCCGGATGTTCGGCAAATCGGCTTGGCGTGGGCCGGCCGGCCCGACAACCGTAACGATCGCAATCGCTCCATCGGACTCGAACGATTTTCGCCGCTTGGACATCAGCCCGGCATTCACTTTCACAGCCTACTGCCGATTCGAGCGGCGAACTCGCCATTTCCGATGTCGGATTGGTCTGATCTGCTCAAGGATTTTGCCGAGACCGCCGCGTTGCTCGCGAATCTCGATCTGATTATCAGCGTGGATACGGCCGTGGCACATTTGGCCGGAGCGATGGGCAAGCCGGTGTGGCTGCTATTGCCATTTCCGCCGGATTGGCGTTGGATGCTGGATCGTCCGGACAGCCCCTGGTATCCGACGATGAAGTTGTTTCGCCAGCAAACGCGGGGCGATTGGGATGGGGTCATCGGCCGAGTCGCGGAGAAATTGAAAAATGCATTTTTAGCCACAGATGAAAATCAGATGCACACAGATAAAAAGGCGCGAATCTGAACTTCTTGCTTTATCTGTGTTCATCTGCCTTTTATCTGTGGCTAATAACTCTTTGGCGATGCCGTTAGCTCCGGCCCGCACCAAGGTCCGGGCTGACGCATCATCGCCTGCATCGGCGAAACCGGCGGAGGAGGATACCGCTTCAGGTCCCGTGAGAAGATCAAATGGAACAACGCCAACTGCGGCACGTTCACTTTCTTCGGCCGCCAGGATTGCGCAACTGTTTCTACATTCCCCAGCGATTGCAGCAGCGGCAAATCCTGAATTCGCCCGACCACGTACGCATCGGACGCATGAATCTGATCGCTCCGCAGATAGCTCAGGTTGTGCAGGAGCACGGCATCGCTGCGCAGATAAAACTGGATGCGGAAAAAATCGAGCGGCCCCACCGCGGCGTTGATGGTCAGCAGCTTGTCCCTCGGCACGGCCGCCTCGACGTCCTGGCGAAGAAATTGGGTGTCGGCCACGGTGTCATCGCGAAGATGCGTTTGCTTCCAACTGTACGCGCCGCCAAACCCGATGACGATGGCCGCCAGCAGCCAGCGGACATCTTTCCTCCACAGCCCGTGATAGAACGCCCAAACGGATGCGTTCCACAGAACGATCAGCATGAGGGCTGAAGAAATCTGGGCGCGAGGATCGGGCGTCGGAGCCAACAGCCCCTTCCATGCCAGTACCACCAGCGGCGCCGTGCCCGTCAGTCCGTACACAAGCAATCCAAACCTCGGCCGGCGTGACCATGCGGGGCTTTTGAACATGTGCTGGACGATGGGCCGCGCCCCCAGCGCCGCCAGGATCGCCCAGGGGGCCAGGCTCGGAACAAGATAATGGTGATGTTTCCGATGCGGGATCGACAACACGAAAACCGGGACGATGGCCCAGCACCATAAAAATTGCACAACCCGGTCGTGGCCGCGCCAGGCGGCCCGGGCGGTGATCGCCAAGCCAAGGATTGCCGCCGGCGTCCACGGCAATATCGCCCACAGAAGCGTCGGCGGGTAATACCACCAGGGCTCATCAAACTCCGTCGTTCCCGAAAAATCGTAATGAAGGTTGGCGAGATAACCGCCCTGGCCGGGATATCGCCAGGCGACGTAAGCGTGCCAACTGACGGCGATGACCGTGGCGATGAGAATGCCCCAGAGCCAAACGTATCGACGTATACGCCGCCACTGGATCGGCGGAATCAGCAGGAACACGGCAAGCGGTCCGACGACCACGGCGGCGCCAACGATCGGCCCCTTGGCCAGGTTCGTCAGGCCCAGCACGATGAAGAATGCGATCGCCTGCCACGGACGCCTGGAAACAAAGCCCAATCTGCGATCGGCCACCTCCGGATCGATAGAAAACTCCAACTGCACAAACAGAAAAAAGGCGGCAACGACGAGCAGGGCGAGAAAAATGTCGTCTTCGGCCAGGGTAGCGTAGGTGTAAAACTCCACCAGGGTCGCCAGCGCCAGCCCGGCAACGACGCCCATGCCACGGCCGAAAAATCCCGCCGCGATCCGCCCCACCATCAGCACGATCAGCAATCCCGCCAAGGCCGGCGGAATCCGCGCGGACCATTCGGTATCGCAATTCTGTCCGATGGCCGCATTGATGGCGATCATGAACCAATGCGGAAATGGCGGCCGCTCGAGCCAGGGACGCGTGCCGTCCATCGGAATCAGCCAATTGTGCTGGGCAATCATTTCGCGAGAGCATTCGGGCAGGCGGGCTTCGTGCAAGGTCATCGGCCGTCCGCTGACGGCGACGTATCCGAACAGCAACGCACAGAAAGCGGCGAGCAGAACGTAATCCCCCAAACGCAACGCATGAAGCGTCGGCGGATGGGCATCAATCAATGAAATGCCGGCGTTCTGGGAATTATCGGTGCTCAACGCCGCTATTAGACTCGATATTTTCTTTCGGACAATCCCGGTGCGCTGGCACTCGACGACAGGATTTGCAATTATGCCCGTGCGATGCCTGTTCATGCCATCCACGCCCTCGACGATCCGCTGCTGGCGCCGTACCGCAACTTGAAGGACAAGGAACTGGCCCGCGACGGGGGACGATATATCGCCGAGGGGGAAAACGTGGTTCGGCGGCTGCTGGCAAGCGGGCTTCCGGTTGAATCGCTGCTGATCGCCCAGCGAAAACGCCACGCGATTGAGCCTTTGGTTCCCGCACACATCCCGATCTTCGTCGGCGGCGATGATCTCATCGAGAGCGTCATCGGCTTCGAGTTTCACAGCGGCGTGCTGGGCTGTGGAATCCGGTCGGCTTCGCCCGGATTAGCGGCCGTCATACCTCCGCCAGGCAGCCCCGCCCTGCTCACTGTCTGTCAGGAGATCGCGAATACGGAGAACCTCGGCGCGCTGATTCGCATTTCCGCCGCCTTCGGGGCCGACGCGATGATGCTCGGCGAGCGATGCTGCGATCCGTTCTTTCGCCAAAGCATCCGCGTTTCCATGGGCGCGGTTTTCGCTTTGCCGATCATTCGCTCCAGCGATCTGCTGGGCGATCTCGACGCTCTGTCGCGAGAGTTTGGCGTGCAGCGAATGGCGGCTGTCCTTTCAACCGATGCCGAGCCCCTCAAGAGCGTTCTTCCCCAGCGGCGCATGGCGATCGTCTTCGGGAACGAAGCCCAGGGACTCGATCAGGCGACGATCGGCCATTGCGACCGGCGTCTCACTATTCCAATGCAATTGGGGACCGATTCTCTCAACGTAGCCGTCGCCGCCGCGGTGTTTCTGTTTCATCTGACCGAAACATCGTCGCCACCAAACTGGTGAATCGGAACTTTTTGTGATGAATAGATTCTTGTCGGTTGCCTTGTTCGTGGCGGCCGGCTGTCGCCCATGCGGCGTTCTCACGCCTGCAGATCCAGGCGTTCCCCATCCGAATCCGAGTCGGAATCCTTCGGCTGGCCGCGCGAATAGGCTCCCTTACCCTGCGGATGCCCCTGCTGGTCATCGCCAATGGGCTGCAATCCATCCGCGCTGGATACCGACTCCTCCACTTCCTCCTCGTCGGCGGTGGCTGAATTCCTGTGCCGGTCCTGGGCCTGACGAATCTGGCTCGCCTTCTGCGACTCCTGTTGACGCTGCACGGTCGGGGCCTGAAGGATCGAGCCGGTAATGGGATTAATCTGACTCATGGTCATCCTTGCCTTGGCGGTGGCTGCTTTTATGTATCGGCAAGTTGCGTCCGCGGACTTCTTTTTGTGGCCTTCCCTGCATTAAAACGACCGAAAACCCAAGGCGTCTGATAACGCCCCGCCGTCATTTACCTAACAAAACTCACGGTCGTTTCGGTCTTCCCCATTACACGCGCCGGAACCTTTAGTGAAGCTAAATTTTATTTGGAATTGCCGCATGCGTTGAAATCGTGGGCTATGTTCCTCTCGACTGTTTAACACTTCCAGCGACTCGCAAAGTGCAAGCTGGGCTGTTCAAGAAACTGCCGACACGCGGCGAGGTGCGACGTTCGCGCATCCCGTGGTTGGAGCCGGTCACCTTCTCGAAAGGGCTTCCGCAATGGTTAAGTACACAGGTCTTGGCATCGCCTGCCTGACGCTCGTTCTTTCCGGCGTCACCCGCGCGTCTCAAATCTGCATCGACAACGGGAATGATGGAAAGAGCCACAACAAATGCGTCACGGACGACAAGTGCAATAAGAACGACAAGAACTGCGACAACAAGCAGTCCGACGACAAGTGCTTCAAGCTCGACGACTGCAAAGTCATCGACAAGAACCTCTGCAGCAAGAACTTCTGCAGCGACGACAAGAACCTCAAGGACTGCAAGGACGACAAGAGCTGCAAGGAAGACAAAGACTGCAAGGACGGCAAAAAGGACAAGGACAAAGACTGCAAAATCGAGTGGACCTGCAACAAGCACGATCACATTTCCTGCGACCAGGACAACCAGAACGGCAACCATTGCGATCTGGTAACCGACGGCTGCGACCACAACAATGACGGCTGCAAGCCCGACGGCTGCTGCGCCTCGGTTCCGATCCCGGCCTCTTCCGCCATGGGCGGCGCCGGCCTCTTCGGGATCGCGCTGATGACCTTCATCCGGTCTCGCCGGTCGATCGCCGCCTGATCACGGATTCCGCATCACCGATTCTGCATCCCCTACTCGGCCGGGAGGCGCGTTGCCTCCCGGCCTTTTTGTTTCCACCCAGCCAGTGCAAATTTTGCCACCCCCACACGGCGGGAAGCGTTCCGCCCCGGCCGGAGATCGGCCGCATTTTCACCATTTTAACGAAAGGCCTTCTGTGCGTCGCCAACCCGCCTTGCCGCCATCCCCCGCAGGTCGTACCTACGGAAAAAGTCCCCCCAATTTAAGCAACTCAACCGCCGAACGACTCCCAAAAGCCTTGATTTTTCCGCATGCAATCCAAATCCGGGTTAAACTCCAGGTGCGTTCACTTCGGACATGCAAGTGATTCCGGCGCCCAGGCGTGCCGCAAGACGATTGAAGTAGTTGTAAATTCGATCATCAGATTGCATGTGACCGTTCTGAACAGATTTTTTTAGAGAGGGCTGTTTATGAAGACGTTTTTGCGTGTAAGCGGAGTGGGCATTCTTCTGATGCTTCCGGGTATCTCGGCCGCGTCGAGCAATTCGACGGGATCGGTTTTTTACCGCTCGTATGATTGCCGCGTCAGCAGCCCGTCCGTGACGATCAAGACGATCACCATTACGCCGCCGTCGAACAACAACACGAACAACAACACGAACAACAACACGGACCCGACAATCCCGACGGATCCGACCACGCCATCAGATGGCAACACGATTCCGGGCAACTGCGATTCGACGCCCGCGTCGGTGCCGGCCCCAGTCTCTTCAGAAATGGCCGGCGCCGGGCTGGCCCTGATGGCCGCCTTCTCCTGGCTGCGTGCCCGCAAACCGGTCCGCGCCTGAAGAACGAGCCTCCTTAACCAACAGCATAAGCACGCACGCCGGAGGGCCTAAAAGCCCTCCGGCGTCGTTTCGTGATGGCAATAAAGCTCACATGCTTTATCGCCGATGACCCCTTCGGAAGGTTTTATGTACGAGCGGCGCTCCAGCAACTTATGAGACCTTATCAAATGGAGCCAATCCCATGTCTCTCATCCCCAAACTGACCCGATTTATTCGCGACGACACTGGCGGCGAAGTCTTCGAATACGCTATCGTCGCCGGCCTCATTTCTATTTGCGCAATCGCGGTGATCGGTTCCTTCGGCGTAAAAGTGCTTGCGCGTTGGAACTCGGTCAACAGCAGCATGTAAGCGCCGCGAAAACTCATTCATCGGCCCCAGCCCCCATACTGGCCATGACAAGCAGCGCCTGCTGCTCGCTGGCGCTCCAGGCTGTCGCGACGTCCGATTCCGTCAGCGAATCCCCCAGCAAAACGACCTCGCTTCCAACCCGGTCGCCGGGCCCGATCTCAACGAACGCCGATTGCATCCCGACCTCGAGAATAGACCGCCGCGCTCCGCCGACGAGGCACGGCCCGCGCCGCAGGCCGTGCGAGTATCCGCATAGAATGACGCCAAATCGCTCAGCGACGAATCCCCCATACCCCGCCGGGCTGGCGCCGTCGCGAGCCTCCACCAGCCGGGTCGCCACGCGAACCGCTCCGCGATAAAGCGCCATCCCCGGCCGAACCGCATTAAGCCGCGCCTCCGGCTCATCCAGCAGCGCCGACGTCGCCGCATGGAGTCGCAATCCCCTCCCACCAAGCGCCCCCGCCAGCATCCGCGCATGTTCCAGGCGTATCGCATGCGTGAACGCCTCGTCGATCTCCCCGGCTCTGAGAACCGCGTCAACGTCCGCCAGCGGACACGCGAATCTCTGCATTCCCGTATCGACGCACAGCACCGGCCGTGCCGCCCGAAGGCGATTGGCTTCTCCCACCGTCCACACTGCGGGCCGAACGTGTACCTGGATTAAATCTTCCGGCGCAACATCACCCGCCGGCCCGAGCGCGAGAATAGGTTTGCGAGCCACTTCCCAGAGCGCCGCCGTCCGCGCTTCCTCAAGACTGAACACGCAAAATCCGGACACCAAATCGCCGATCGTCTCGGCCACCCGCCTGGCGCCCAGCCCGTACGCCCGGGCCTTCACGACCGCGATGACGTCCACACCCACCCGTTTTGATATGGAAACGGCGTTTTCCCGCACTCGGGCTAGATCGACCTCGACGCGTATTTGCTGGCTTCGCATCCCCGTTGCATGATAACCGTCTTTGCATAAGAATGCCGTCCCACAAAAAAGGAATCGACAGATGTCCAGTAACTATTCGCCCGATCCGAAACTGAAGTTTACTTTTGGCCTGTGGACGGTCGGCAACATCGGCCGCGATCCGTTCGGCGGGCCGGTGCGCGACGTGATTTCCCCGATCGAAATCTGCGATCTGCTCGGCGAGGTCGGCGCCTATGGCGTCAATTTCCACGACAACGATCTCGTCCCCATCGACGCCGGCTCCACTCAGCGCGACGACATCGTCAGGGGCTTCAAGAAGGCCCTCAAGAACAACGGCCTGGTCGTCCCGATGGCCACCACGAATCTGTTCAGCGACCCCGTTTTCAAAGATGGCGCGTTCACCAGCAACAACGCCCAGATTCGCGCTTATGCGATCCAGAAGACGATGCGGGCGATGGACCTCGGAGCCGAATGTGGGGCGAAGATTTACGTCTTCTGGGGCGGCCGGGAAGGCGTTGAATCCGACGCCACGAAAAACCCCGTCGATGCCATTAAGCGTTTCCGCGAAGCCATCAACTTCCTCTGCGAATACAGCATCGACCAGAGATATGGCTACCGATTCGCATTCGAAGCCAAGCCCAACGAGCCGCGCGGCCACATTTATTTCGCGGTCACCGGCAGCTACCTCGCCTTCATTCCGACGCTCGACCATCCCGAAATGTGCGGCGTGAATCCCGAGGTCGCCCACGAACACATGGCCGGGTTGAATTTCGTCCATCAGGTCGCCGCCGCCCTCGAAGCCAAAAAACTTTTCCACATCGACCTGAACGATCAGGAATTCGGCCGCTACGATCAGGATTTCCGCTTCGGCAGCGTGAACCTCAAGCACGCATTCTTCCTCGTAAAACTGCTGGAAGATCAGGGCTACGACGGCCCCCGCCACTTCGACGCCCATGCCTATCGCCAGAGCGATTACACCGACGTAAAAGAATTCGCCCGCGGCTGCATGAGGACGTACATGATCCTGAAAGAAAAAGCCCGGCGATGGAACGCCGACCGCGAAATCCAGCGGATCGTCAAGTCGATCAACGTGCAGGATTCCGCGCTTTCCAAGCTGTCGGCCAGGTATTCAAAAGCGAACGCCATCAAATTGTCGGATGCCCCACTGGATCGCATTGAATTGGCCGCCGCCCCGCTGCCGTACGAGCGGCTCGATCAGTTGACGATGGAACTGCTGATGGGCGTGCGATAGACTGACGTTTGAAAGACTTTTCGGGGCCGTAGCTCAATTGGGAGAGCGCCGGGTTTGCAACTCGGAGGTTGCCAGTTCGATCCTGGTCGGCTCCAATCAAGCGGATGAGATGATGAATTGATCTCCCGCTTTGTTCAGCTAAACCTCAATCTTGACAGCCCCTTCGCCGATTTACATAATGTGAACTGTGCGGATCGCCAACGCCGAGGTGCTCGCCAGGTCCGCCCGTCGGCACCCTGACGCCGCATCTGCGTTGGGGGCATGGCTCAGGGTTGTCCAGGAAGCCGACTGGCACAGCATCGCCGAGGTACGAACAACTTACCCCTCTGCCGACGGCGTAGCCGTCGCATCCGGTGGAACTGTGACGGTGTTCAATATCCGCGGGAACAACTATCGGTTGCTGACGCGGATCCTATATCGGGCCGAACTGGTTGCGATCATCGAATTCCTCACGCACGCGGAGTACGACAAGAATCAATGGAGGCGAAAATTATGAAAGCGATCGTGCGTGCCGCACCAAAAGTGGAAAGGGACTACCTACGCCTTGTTCGGCGCTTTCCGTTGCGCCCAATTCGCTCCAAATCCGAGCATGGGCAAGCGTTGGCGATGATCGGCGAGTTGTCGGCTAAGGGAGATGAGGGACTGACCAGCGGACAAACCGATTATCTGAGCGCACTCGGCCGCTTCGTCGACGACTTCGAAAAGGAGCACGTGCTGACGGCGATGGGACAAGCCACGCCGCCGGAGGTTCTGCGCCATCTCATGGAGGCGCGGGGCATGACTCCCGTAGACCTGGGCGACGTGCTGGGCAGCCGGCCGGCCGCGACCATGATCCTCAAGGGCCAGCGCGAGATGAGCAAATCCCACATTCGCGCAGCGGCGGCATACTTTGGGGTGAATCCGTCGGTGTTTCTGTAGCAAAAACGGACAGCAAGTTCGGGGTCGTTCCCGGCCTACTTCGTCTTTCCCAATTCGAACGCATCGTGCACGATCTGCAGCGCGCGATCGCCGTCTTCGCGGTCGATGATGCAACTGATCTTGATCTCGCTGGTCGTGATGTTCTGGATATTGATCTTCGCGTCGGCCAGCGATTTGAACATTCGCTGGGCCACGCCGGTGTGTACTTTCATGCCAACGCCGACCGCGCTGACCTTGGCCAGCCCATCCTGATAAATCGGCGAGGTCTTTCCACCGACTTCCCTGAGCAGGCGGTCCACCACCGGCTTGATTTCCTCCAGGTCGCCGTGCTCGACGGTGAAGCTGACGTTGGCGGTGTTGTCGTCCATGACGTTCTGGATGATGTCATCGACGACGATGTTGGCGGCGGCGATGTCGCCGAAGATTTTCGCCGCCACGCCGGGATGGTCCGGGACGTTTTTAACCGTCACGCGGATCAGGTCCTTTTTCAGCGCCACGCCGGATACGACGATGTGTTCCATGTGAGGAGTCTCCGCGACGATCCAGGTGCCTTCCTTGTCATTCTGACTGTTTCGCACGTGAATCGGTACGTTGTATTTCTTGGCAAATTCAACCGCCCGGGTCTGCAGGACGCTGGCGCCCAGGGCGGACAGTTCCAGCATTTCATCGTAGCTGATGCGGTCGATCTTCCGGGCATTTTTGACGATCCGCGGGTCGGCCGTGAAAATGCCGTCCACGTCCGTGTAATTCTCGCACACATCCGCCTTCAGCACGGCGCCGATGGCCACCAGCGTGGCATTGCTCCCGCCCCGGCCCAGGGTGGTGTAATCCCCTTCAGGCGTCACGCCTTGAAAACCCGCGATGATGACGATCTTGCCGGCCGCAAGCTGATCGAAAATCCGCTGCTTGTTGATGGATTGGATCCGGGCCTTGCTGAAGGCATTGTCGGTGACCAGCCCGATCTGTCCGCCGGTGAAGCTGATCGCTTCGTGGCCCTGCGCGTGGATGGCCATGGCCATCAGGGCGATGGTCACCTGTTCGCCCGTGGCCAGAAGCTGGTCCATTTCCCGCTTCGGCGGGTTCTGGCAAATCTGCTGGGCCAATTGGATCAAATCATCGGTGGCATCCCCCATGGCCGAGACGACGACGCAGACCTGGTTGCCCTTTTGCTTTTCAGCGATGGCCCGTCCGGCCGCGTGATGGATCTTTTGTGCATCAGCGACGCTGGTGCCGCCGAATTTCTGAACAATCAACGCCATGCCCAAACCACTGTTTCTCCGCCTTGTAAACGGGAGAGGGGATTATAAAGATGGGCGGCGAAGACTCAACGCGATGAAATCCCTGCCACCCTCGGCAATCCGCTGAATAGAATTTGGTTTCAGTTATACACGCACTTCATGTATATTAAATGCATGTTTTCAGCACATCGGCGGTTGCTCTGTTATCTTGGGTTCTCGGTGATGCTCTTTGTCCCTCATCCTATCTTGGCCGCCAGCGGCACGTATCAGAGGCTGGAAGCCGCCTTTAATCTGCCGCAGGTTCACGGCAATCCGTTCGATTTCACGCAAAACGACGTGAAGGTGACCTTCGTTAATCCGGACGGAAGCCAAGTGACCCTTCCGGCATTTTTCGATGGCGGACAAACCTGGCGCGTGCGCCATACGCCGAGTTTACCGGGGAAGTACACCATCGGGGCCGTGACGCTCAATGGTCGCGATGCGAAGCCGCAAAATCTTCACCCCACCGCATTCGACGTGGCCGGCACGCCCAAGGCGGGATTTGTTCGTCTGGATCCGCACGACAACATGCGGTTTGTGCTGGATGATGGATCGCCGTATTACCCGGTCGGTTACAACCTCGGCTGGCGCGACCTCGGCGGACCGTCGCTGATGGAATCGATTGCGCGCATGGGCCATGCCGGCGTGAATTGGACGCGGATCTGGATGTGCTATTGGGATGGCAAGAATCTCGATTGGGCAAACGAAAATCAGACGCAGCCCAAGCTCGGTTATTTAATGCTCCCCGTTGCCGCGCTGTGGGACCAGATTGTCGAAGCCGCCGATGCCGCCAACGTCCATTTCCATCTCGTTCTTCAGCACCACGGCGAATACAGCACCGGGGCCGACGCCAACTGGCAACTGAATCCCTGGAACAAGGCCAACGGCGGATGGCTCGCCAAGCCCGAGGATTTCTTCACCGATCCCAAGGCCATCGCCCTGACCAAGAGCAAGTTCCGCTATATCATCGCCCGCTGGGGCTATTCGCCCGCCATCATGGCGTGGGAGCTTTTCAACGAAGTGGAAAACACCGATGCGTTCAAAAACGACCTCGACGGCGTCGCCGCCTGGCATCGGGAAATGGCCAGGTTCATTCGCGCGCAGGACCCATACCATCACCTCATCACGACCAGTTCCGAGGTGACCGAGCCGAAGCTCTGGACATCCATGGATTATTACGACGCGCACGTTTATCCCCCGGATATTCTCTCGGCCATTGCGGTGCTGGATGACGATCACCTCGACCGGGCCTATTTTTACGGCGAGTTCGGATCGTTCGACGACCCAGACCCCAAGAGCGGCAATGTGCTGCATCGCGGGCTGTGGGGAAGCCTGATGAGCCGGTCCAGCGGAGCCGCTCAGTACTGGTTTTGGGACGTCGTGGAGCCGAACAACCTGCTGTCCAACTACACGGCCGCGCAACAATTCATCGCCCAATCGGGACTGCTGAAACAACAAGACCTCAAGCCGATGGACGTGATCCCCGAAACACCCAGCCTCGGCCCGTTGCGATTCGGCCCCGGCACCGGTTGGGCGCCCGCCAAGCTCACCGATTTCACCATCGAACCCGGTGGCGTGGTCGATGGCATTGGCGGCATGTCGGCGTATCTGCAAGGCAACAACAAGAACAAACGGAAGTTTTCCCTCGCCGTGTTGCACGTCGATTATCCCACCGCGGGAACCTTTTCCGTGCATATTGACGAAATCACGCCGGCCGGCGCGCGTCTGGAAGTGAAGCTCGACGGCCAGCCGATGGCAACCCTCGACCTCGGCCCCGCCGCGCCGCCGCCGGTCAGACCCAACCGCAGACCGCTGCCTCCTCGAAACCCGCACCCAAACGCAACGCTGGAATTGCCCGTTTCCCAGGGCAAGCACATCATCCGCCTGGAGAATACCGGCGCGGATTGGGCTCACATCAGCGAATTCGTCCTGACTCCGTACGCACCCAAGTTGGCCGTTCTCGCCAAGGGAAATGAGAACATGGCCATCCTATGGATTTACAATCGTGTCCCGAGCAATGGCCAGACGGTTTCTGGAACGCTGCGCGTCCCGGGATTGACGGCTGGATCATATCGCGTCGCCTGGATGAACACGCATACTGCAAAAGTTCTATCCGAAGAAACGGTCAGCGCAACCGGCTCCGAGCCGCTGACGCTCGCCACGCCTCCGATTGCCGACGACATAGCGGCCTGGATCAGCCGCGCGCAGTAAAACCAGCTACACCTCACGTTATCGACGCCCGGAAATGCATCCGGATTTCATTTTACTCGCTTAATTTCCGGCCTGCTGCATCGGCGTCCAGTTCGTGGGCGTCAGGCTCGAATCGCTGTTGGGGTTATACTGCGGATCATTGTTCATGATGATCCGCCCGTCGGCGCCCGACCAGGCATTGCCGTATTGAGTCGGAAGTTTATACGTCGTGCCGTCGCTGTCTTTCCACGGACTGACTTCGCGTTGGACGTCGGCCTCGGCATCGGATTGCCGGTCGAGATCATTCATGTGTTGGTCGTAGGCCTGCTTCTCCGCGTCATTGGCGTCGCTCCGCGCATTCTGCAGCACCTCCCGCTGTTGTTCCTGGTCATTAAGCCTTTGCAGGGTCAACCGCTGGCGATTCAGAACGAAATTCGTCACTTTGGTATAGAACGCAAGGTTCGGCTGGCACGAGCGAGTTATCACGGCCCGCAACGCGTTCAGTTGGTCAAGCGTCCCCTTGGGCGCGCGGGTGCTCGTCACGTTGATCACCTGCCAATCCATGAAGCCAAGCCTCTGGTTGACGGCTTGCTCGTAAACGATGTAAAACTCCTCCTGCACGGCCTGCCCCTTCAGGTCATATTCAAACGTGATCCGTCCCGCCGCCGCTTCCTTCACGTAGTTGGGGTTCTGGCCCAGACTGGCGTAAGCCGCCTTGGCGACCTCGGGCAACCTTTCCTGCTTCACGATATGAGCCTGCGCCAAGTCCGGCCGATCCCGCGCCACAACCACCTGGGTAAACGCCTGGAACTGATCCGCAGGCGGGCTCTCGACGAAACTTCCCATGTACCGAAATTCCTGCTGAGTCCATTGGTTCGCAGCCTGCCTGCTCCAATAGAAGAAATGATTCGGATAAACATCAAACGCCGCGACATCCTGGGGGTCGCTCAAATGAATCCGCAACTGCATCGGCCGCCCATCGGCCAGATTCCACACCGGGCCCCCCTTCAGTGTCCAATCCATCGGCATAAGGCCGCGCGTGACTTCCATGCCCGTGTAATTCGGATCGTCCATGATCACGAACTTCTTGAATTGCATTGTTGAAGGCCGCGACGTAGGGGCGCCGCCGTTTGTGAGCGGGGTTTCCGCCTGCCCGCGCACGATCGGCGTCGCCGCCAGCAAAGTCGCCGCCATCCCAGAACACAAAGCTGTCCGTAAGAGGATTTGGGTTGAAGCTCGCATCGCTGATAGTTCCTCGGTAAGCGCCAAGTAAGAGCTGATCCAAGCTCTTAGTTTGCCGACTCGGTATTCCCTTTTCAACTCCGGCCAATCAACTTCTTCTTCCCGCCGGAATGCAATCCATCCCAACCAAGGCAGTTGAACGTTTCAACGCAATCGCCCATAGTTTCCCGTTGTGGCACAGCAAACCCCGGCTTGGTGCGCAATGGTGGCGCGAGCGGCGGCCATGGTGTTTCTCATGATCGGTTCGGTGAATGGCATGGCGGCGGAAAATAAGCTGGATCCCAGGACTTCCTGGGTGAATTTTGAATCCTTCAACTACAGCGGAACCGACGACGCGGCGACGCTGCTGAAATCTCCGCAACAGCAGGCCGACGGCAAGCCCTATTCGTTTTTCTATCGCGTCGGCGACGCCGAATTCAAGCCGCTCAAGCAGAACGTTGACGGAAGCGTTCTCAGCACCGACACCGCGGGCGGATTTCAAGGCGTCATGCAGGGAATGTTCGCGCGGAGTCGGAAGTGACCTTTTAACCGCGGGAATTTAAGACGCAATTCGACCGCCTCCCCACGAATATGTTTAGGCGCCAACTTTCCAAAAGAGATTAGCGCTCCTATCGTCCCTGACAAAGGAGAACGCACATGAACATTACTGGCAACACAATCCTCATCACCGGCGGAGGGTCGGGCATTGGACGCGGGCTGGCGGAAGCCTTTCAAAAGGCGGCCAATCAGGTCGTCATTGCCGGCCGCAGGCGTCAGGCGCTGGAAGAAGTGACAGCCGCCAACCCCGGCATGAAGGCCGTCACGCTCGACATCGAAGACCCGGCCAGCATCCGCGCCGTGGCAGCCCGGATGGCGACCGAATTCCCAAAGCTGAACGTCGTCATCCACAACGCCGGCATCATGCGACCCGAAAATCTGCAAGCCCAATCCCAGGACCTCGCCGACGCCGAGGCAATGATCGCCATCAACCTGCTCGGCCCCATGCGCCTGACGGCCGCATTGCTGCCGCTGCTGCGCCGCCAGCCGCGGTCCACGATCATGACCGTCTCGTCCGGGCTGGCCTTCCTCCCGCTGGCCATGACGCCGACATACTGCGCGACCAAGGCGGCGATCCATTCCTACACATTGTCCCTCCGCTGGCAATTGAAGGGTACGACGACGGAAGTTATCGAACTGATCCCGCCCTACGTCGCGACGCAGTTGATGGGCCCGCAGCAGGCCCAGGACCCGCGGGCCATGCCGCTCGAGGATTATCTGACGGAGGTGATGCAGCTCCTCAAAACGCAGCCGTCGGCCACCGAGGTGTGCGTCGAGCGAGTCAAGCCGCTGCGCTTCACCGCCGAGAGCGGCACATTCGACGCGACATTCCAGCGCTTAAACGAATCCATGCCCGCCCCGCATTAAGCGGTTTTAGATAGACTTGGCCGCCGTCAAACGAAACGAGGAGAAAACAGATGGAGATCAAACGCATTGGTTCTCAACCATCCAGCAAAGGTCCGGCAGATTGGTTCACCGGCACGGTTCGCATCGACTCGCCGTTTCAAGGCAGCGATGCGGCGCGTGTCGGCGGTGCGATCGTCACCTTTGAGCCGAGTGCCCGCACCGCATGGCACACACACCCGCTCGGCCAGACCTTGATCGTGACGGCCGGCTGCGGCTGGGCGCAGCGATGGGACGGCCCGAAAGAGGAAATCCGGCCGGGCGATGTGATCTGGTTCCCGCCAGGTGAAAAGCATTGGCACGGCGCAACGGCCACAACCGCGATGGCCCACATCGCCATTCAGGAAAAGCTCGACGGCAAAGTAGTTGACTGGATGGAGAAGGTCTCCGACGAACAGTACCGCGCCTGATTCAAGGCTTCGGCAACTCTCAAAGGAGAAACCATGCAAAAGCGAAAACTCGGTAACAGCAATTTGGAAGTGTCGGCCCTGGGCCTCGGCTGCATGGGAATGAGCTTTTCCTACGGCCCCCCCAAGGACAAACAGGAAATGACGGCCCTTCTCCACGCAGCTGTGGATCGCGGCATCACTTTCTTTGACACGGCCGAGGTCTACGGCCCGTTCATCAACGAAGAACTCGTGGGCGAAGCCCTCGCGCCTTTCCACAAGCAAATCGTGATCGCCACCAAGTTCGGGTTCGACCTGAGTGGCAGTGATAATCGGCCCGGTGCTGCCGGCTTGAACAGTCGGCCCGAGAACATCAAGCGGGCCGTCGAAGGTTCGCTCAAGCGGCTCAAGGTCGAGACAATCGACTTGCTCTATCAGCACCGGGTTGATCCGAACGTGGGGATCGAAGACGTTGCCGGTGCGGTGAAGGGCCTGATTCAGGCGGGCAAGGTCAAGCACTTCGGCCTTTCCGAAGCTGGCGTGCAGACGATCCGCCGCGCGCACGCCGTCCAGCCGCTCACCGCTCTCCAAAGCGAATACTCTCTATGGACGAGAACCCCCGAGAAGGAAGTGATCCCGACCCTGGAGGAACTCGGAATCGGCTTCGTACCGTATAGCCCGCTGGGCAAGGGCTTCCTCACGGGCGCGATGAACGAAACCACCAAGCTCGATAGCACTGACTTCCGCAGCACGCTCCCGCGCTTTACGCCGGAGGCGATGAAGGCGAATCAGGCCCTGATCGATCTGCTCGGCAGCATCGCAGCACGAAAGAAGGCGACACCCGCACAGATCGCGCTCGCCTGGCTGCTGGCCCAGAAGCCGTGGATTGTTCCGATTCCCGGCACCACGAAGCTGCATCGCCTCGACGAGAACATTGGAGCAGTCGCAGTCGAACTTACCCCGGACGATCTCCGAGAGATCGACAGCGCGGCTTCAAAAATCACGGTGCAAGGGGCCCGGTATCCCGAAAAGCTGGAGCAAATGACCGGCCGATGAGCAGCGTTGTTATTTCAAATACGCGGAGTGGAGGTACGCTCAAAAATTCACCCGGAACTCGCCGGACTGCAACGAAGTGAAGCCAGCGGGACGGCAATATAACTCCCGACCGCGTTTCTAGGCGATTTTCGGGCAATCGCTTGACGTGTCGATGCCAGGCGATGAGCGCAAACTTAGACGTATAGGCAAAACGCATGATCCAGCCTGCGTGTCACCTTTTTCCCAGGCGACTTTCGGCCTAGTATGTTAGCGTTCCGCAGGCGATTAGGATGCCGCGATCGGATTTAAGCCGGATCAGGCTCAGGAGATAGCTAGTGAACGATCGTACCCTGATGGATGCAATCAAATGAGTCGCCGGGAGGCGTCGCCAGCCTGCGTCGCCAGCCTGCGTCGCCAGCCTGCGTCAACGAACAGACCCCGGCCCATTCAACTGACCGAAGGAGTCCAACCGATGTCGAGCGAGTCCAAGTGCCCGTTTAACCATTCTGCCGTCGGTGGCATGACGAACCGTGACTGGTGGCCGAAACAGTTGAATCTCGAGTTGCTCCACCAGCATTCCTCCAAGTCCGATCCCATGGGCAATGACTTCGACTACGCCAGGGAGTTTAACAGCCTTGACCTGGCGGCAGTGAAGAGAGATCTCGCGGCCCTGATGACCGACTCACAGGATTGGTGGCCCGCCGACTTCGGCCACTACGGGCCCTTGTTCATTCGCATGGCGTGGCACAGCGCGGGCACCTACCGCACCGGCGACGGCCGCGGCGGCGCTCGTCGGGGCCAGCAGCGATTCGCACCGCTCAATAGTTGGCCCGACAACGTCAGCCTCGATAAGGCTCGCCGCCTCCTCTGGCCGATCAAGCAGAAGTACGGCCGCAAGATTTCCTGGGCCGACCTCATGATCCTTACCGGCAATGTCGCCCTCGAAACGATGGGCTTCAAGACCTTCGGCTTCGCCGGAGGGCGCCAGGACACCTGGGAGCCGGATCAGGACGTCTACTGGGGTGGGGAATCCACCTGGCTGGGCGGCGATATTCGCTACGCCCACGGCTCTGCGGGCGCGGAGAAGCACGGCGGCGTGACCGTCTCCGACGACAAGGCGGACGGGGACATCCACAGCCGTAAACTGGAAAATCCCCTGGCCGCCGTCCAGATGGGCCTGATCTACGTCAATCCCGAAGGCCCCGACGGCAATCCCGATCCACTCAAGGCCGCTTATGACATCCGCGAAACTTTCGCCCGCATGGCCATGAACGACGAAGAGACCGTGGCCCTCATCGCCGGCGGTCACACTTTCGGCAAAACCCACGGCGCCGCACCGACGACCCATGTAGCGGCCGAGCCCGAATCGGCCGGCCTCGAGGAGCAGGGCCTCGGCTGGAAGAACAGCTACGCCTCCGGCAAAGGCGCCCACGCCATCACCAGCGGCCTGGAAGTCACCTGGTCCGCCACGCCCACCGAATGGAGCAGCAACTTTTTCGAGAACCTCTTCGGCTACGAGTGGGAACTGACCCAGAGTCCCGCCGGAGCCAGCCAGTGGAAACCCAAGGGCAACGCCGGCGCCGGAACCGTCCCCCACGCGCATGACAAGTCGAAGCGGATCGCCCCTTCGATGCTGACAACCGACATCGCCCTGCGCGTCGACCCCGCTTACGAGAAGATCTCGCGGCGGTTCCTTGCCAACCCCGACCAGCTTGCCGACGCCTTCGCCCGCGCGTGGTTCAAGCTGACGCATCGCGACATGGGCCCGCGCCTCCGCTATCTCGGCCCGGAGGTGCCCGCCGAGGAACTCATCTGGCAAGACCCCATCCCCGCCGTCAATCACAATCTGATCGACGACAAGGACGCGGCCGCACTCAAGAGGAGTATCCTCGCGTCCGGGTTGTCCGTCTCCGAACTGGTCTCGACCGCCTGGGCGTCGGCTTCCACCTTCCGCGGCTCTGATCTGCGCGGAGGGGCCAACGGCGCCCGCGTCCGGCTCTCCCCCCAGAAGGATTGGCAAGTCAACCAGCCCGCCCAACTGGCCAAGGTGCTGAAAACCCTGCAAGGAATCCGCAGCGCGTTCAACAACACCCAGACCGGCGGCAAGCAGATCTCGCTGGCCGACCTCATTGTTCTCGCCGGCTGCGCCGCCGTCGAGCAAGCCGCCGCCACCGCCGGCCACGAGGTGCGCGTTCTCTTCACGCCCGGCCGCATGGACGCGTCGCAGGAACAGACCGACGTCGCCTCATTCGCGCCGCTGGAACCGGTCGCCGACGGCTTCCGCAACTACCTCAAGCACAAGGTCTCCATCCCCGCCGAACATTTGCTGATCGACAAGGCCCAACAGTTGACGCTCACCGCCCCGGAGATGACGGTGCTGCTCGGCGGCCTGCGCGTGCTGAACGCCAACGAGGGCAGTAGCCAGAGCGGCGTCTTCACCAAACGACCCCAGACGCTGACCAACGACTTCTTCTTGAACCTCCTCGACATGTCCATCGAGTGGAAGCCAACCTCCGGCGACGCCAGTCTCTTCGAAGGCCGCGACCGCGCCACCGGAGCCATCAAATGGACCGCCACTCGAGTCGATTTGGTCTTCGGCTCCCATGCGCAGCTGCGCGCCCTGGCCGAGGTTTACGGCAGCGCCGACGCCCAGATGAAATTCGTCCACGATTTCGCGGCGGCATGGAATAAGGTCATGAACCTTGATCGCTTCGACGTCGCGTGACACCTGCGGTGGGCAATGCGGCGAGCCGATTGGAGCCAGCGGGATGCCAATGACGCTCGGATCCGCGTTTCTGAATGAATGTCGGGCTTCGTATGAGAAATGGACGCGAAGCATCAAACTGTTCGTATAAGACAATACAAGGCGGGTCTCCCCCATCCCCTTTCCTACGGTCCCGAATTTATTTTACGAGACTCTTAAGCCGAGCGATCCAAGAAGCGCCCACAGCTTCTGCGGCTGCGCGACGAAGCTCGCGAGATGGGTCAATGCGTCGAACTCACGACTTTCGGAACGCCGCTTGGGTGACGTGCGCGGATTCAGCAAGATTTGAGCCGTCATCACAGCATTTTGGGGAAACGATGAATTATGAACGTCGAACTAAATTCGGGTTGTGGGTTTCGAATGAGCAGGACGATTGCTTGTCGAAGAGCAGTTCCTGGCAACTCGGGTTCACGGCTGTTTGTTCTCCGCCGTCCTCATTACCGCGGCGGCTTGGTCCGGCCGACCGGTTTCATTGAAGAGTTGTACCAGAAGATCAAGCGATTCTTTCAAGCGAGGCCTGTTCTGCGCGGGCATGGTTGCTTCACGCTGCTTGAGGCCCTCGTAACCGGAAAGCAGCAGCGGCTCGGCTTCGACGTATTTCTTCTCACCCAGCAGGCAGCCGCCCAGCAGGCTTCGACCGACGAATACAGAATAGACGTCGGAATACCTCTTTTCCCAGGTCGCCAAGCACTCGCGGGCCGCGGACTCTGCCTCGGGGAATTTCTTTTCCTGTAACAGGGTGCGTGACAACTCCTCAAGCGAATCGCCCACACGCCGATGCTCGTTCCCCAACAGTTTTCGCCGAACCGCCAGCGCCTCGCGTTGCGTGGTTTCTGACTCTACCAGTTTCCCTTCTTCGCGAAGCACTCGGGCCAAGTCGTAAAGCGATGAGGCCACGTCTGGTTGTTCGTCGCCGTACAGCGTCTTGCGAATAGCCAATGCCTCACGGTGCATGCTTTCGGATTCCACCAACTTGTTCTGGTCGCTGAGGAGGTTGGCGAGGTTGTGCAGCGATGTGGCCACGTCGGCATTCACTTCGCCGTGGAGGTTTCTCCGAATCGACAGCGCCTCGCGTTGCATGGATTCCGCCTCGGCGAATTTGCCCTCGGAACGGAGCGTTCGAGCCAGGTTGTCAAGCGATGCGGCCACAACCGGACTTTCGTTTCCCAACAGCTTTCTGCGAATCGCCAGCGCATCGCGGTGCAACGACTCGGATTCAGCGTTGTTCCGTTCGAGCAGAGCCCTGGCCAGATCGTACTCGGTGACGGCAATGTCGAGATTGTCGTTGCCCGCGCTTTTCCGCTGCAACGCCAGCGCCTCGCGTTGCATCGCTTCGGCCTTGACGGCATCGCCCAGGGCCAGGTAAACCTCGCCGATGGTGTTTCTCAGCTCGGCCTCGACTTCGGGCTGATCGTTTAGCTCGTCGAGTTGCTTGGCCGTTTGATCAAGAATTTCGCGCAGCAAGGTTGTATCGCGGCCCAGGGCAACCGACGGACCGACGCCCTTGAGCATGTCCTCCATGAAGCTCGCTACCGCCGCGCTGCGGGCCGCCTCGGTTTGGGCCTTCTTCTCGTCGGCCTGGGCTTGCACGCGCAGCGTCGCCTCGATGTTTCGTGCCGCGTCGGCCTGCAGCGTGGCCACCAGCAGGCGGTGCACCAGCACGGGGACGAGTTGCTGCGGAACACCTTGCAGCGAGTGATCAATGCCCAGGACGAGGCGCAAAAAAAGGGGTCTCGAGATTGCGTTGCTCCTGCGGCGGCAAAGCCAAATTCAAACGCGTCTCGCCCAAGTGCGTGTTGACGACGGTGGGCGAGATGAGGGTCGCCCGTCGTTATGACGCGTGCGGGGATTGCGGGCTGAGTCAGACGCCGCTGGATACGTGGACGGGCATCGGCAGTCGGATGGCCAGCGAACACGCCCGGCGTGTGATCGTGGTGGCGGGAAGCACCTGGTCATTCGAGCAGGCGTCGGCGAAGCTGCTGGAATTGTGCCGGATGCGGGTGAGCAACGACACGATCCGCGCCGAGTGCGATGAAGAAGGGGAGCGTGCCGGCCGATGTGCACGATCAGAGAAGGCTCCGGCCGAGAAGTTGGCCAAAGCCGCCGGAGAATTGGAATTCAGCAGCGACGGGATGAAGATTAATACCACGGCGGCTGGGCGGAGATGCGTCTGGGCGGAGATGCGGCTGGGCGTGCTGGACAAGCGGGAATCGGCCGAGGGGGTCGGCCCGGAAAAGTGGGCGGACCGTGTGCTGCCGAAGCCGACGGCGCGGCTGGCACGGCGCGGCTGGCACGGCGCGGCTGGCGTGGTGCGGCTGGCGTGGTGCGGCTGGCGTGGTGCCAGATCGCACCTTGCCGGCTGATCGGAGCACTCTGGGCGGCAATGTTCAAACATCTGGGCGTCGGCAAAGAAGGATCGCTGAGCGTAATCGCCGATGGAGCCAAGTGGATCTGGGAACAGGCGGGCCTTCGCCTGCCCAGGGCCAATGCCAGTTGGGTAGTGGACGTCTACCATGTCAGCGAGCATCTGCACGACTGCGGCAAACGAATGCTGGGCGAAGGCGGGGCGGCGCGGGCGTGGGCCGAAGAAAAACTCACGCTGTTGCTGGAACAAAGCGGTCCGGGGTTGGTCCGGCACATTGAGGAACTGATCGGCGCTAAGTCGAAGGCGGAACGTCGCGACGGATTGAAGAAACTACTGGGTTATTTGTCGGACAATATTGATCGCATGTGGCACCGCCAGCGTTTGGCGACCGGCCGCCCGATTGGCAGCGGATTGATCGAAGGCGGCTGCAAGACGATCCTGGGTGCTCGGTTGAAACTGAACGGTGCGCGGTGGTCGCCGCGTCGAGCCGAGCGGATGGGCAGTTTGCGTTGTTTGCAGTACAGCGATCTGTGGGACAGCTATTGGGACACCCGTGCCGCTTAGGACCACAAAGATCAGTCAGACCACTTGCGTCCAATCAGGGACGGCCCATTTCTTGGGCGACGATGACGTAATGGACCACAAATATCGCGCAGATGACGAAAGCGGTCACCATCGTGATGTACATCAACATCGGCTGGCGAAACCAGTATGTCGCCCGTTTGCGAGGAGAATCGGCGTTCGATGGAGTCGGATTCGATTCTATTTTTGCCATTGGCAAAGCTGGGCTCCTTTTTGTGGGGTCATCGGGGGACGTAGTCCGGCGATGATACAGCGCGGAGTGAAACTTGGAATCCTCCGGAAACGGAAAGCAGATGTACCAAGGCCTGATCGACGGCGTATGAAGGAATCAATGAAAGCGGCAAAACAACCATTATTTTATGACAATAATTTGCAGGACCACAAATTGATATTAATATGGTGCTGTAAATCACTTATTTACATGTTTTTGAGAATTAGTCGCTCGTTTATATTTGAAGAGCTATTGAATGAGTCGCAAATTGTGATGGGGATTACGCAAACTGGGGCACCCCGCTTTTGGGGGTGTCATATATACCAAACTACGCAAGTTTTCGCACACGGCTATGGCGGGGGAAGACCCCTGATCCTGAGTGTGCCATTGGGCTGGGGCGTTACTTCGAAGCGGCCGCCTCTGCGGAAAACCGCCAACAATTGCTGATGCTGGCGAAACCATTCCGGAATACCTGCCGGCGGGTGAAGCTCCAACGCCCGCAACTCTTCGGTGAAGAGCAATGCAATCTCGCGGAAGGTGAGATAGTCGCTGGGATCGAGCCGGCCGGCACGGATGTCGGAATCGATCTGGTCCACCCAACGGCTACCGGCGCCGGCTTCGTCGGGCTGATGATGATAGTGGTCACGGGTCAAATGTCGCGTCGCGTGGATGGGATCAGGGATCGGCAGGCCGAGGTCGGCGGCTCTTTGCTGGGCATAGGCAACGGGCTGTTGCATCAGCTGGTCGTAGTCGAACTGACAGACTGGGACGTCGCGCGTGAAATAGCGGACGGCCAGGAGATGACGAGCGTAAAATCGCTGCCAGCGGGTTGCGCGTCCGGGGGTTACAGCCTGAATTGATTTGAGGACGGCCGACGGACTGCGGAGGGTCAAAATGGTTTTGAGCGCGTATCCCATCTCTGTAACGACGGCTCGCCAGAGGGGAAATGTAAAGCAGATGCGCGGATCTTTGACGCCAACGATCGCGTGACTGGCGAATTCCTGAACCAATTGATTGCGAAGCGCCTCTCGCAGGCCCGCCATTTGGGGGTGCTGAAAATCAGATTCGATCGGCAGGGCATCGTCCGTATAGGTGCAGTTCCAGGCCTTCAGGACGCGGTTGTTGAAGTCGTTGACCCATTGCAGTTCGTAGAAAATGGGATTGTGGGTTAATTTCTTCGCGTCGAGGAAATGGGCGGGGTCGCCGAAATAGACGCCCAGGTGATCGAGAAGCTGGGCGATGGCGGAGGTGCCGCTGCGCGGCAGGCCCACGATCAGAAAAAAGGTCTTTTGGTCGGGGACATCAGCCATGGTTCGAGCCGGTTATTCGAAAACCCAGGTGGGATCGTCGGCGGTGTTGAAATAGACAGTCGGGACCGGGATGTTTAAGAGTCTGAGGTAGAGACATAGCTGGGCGCGATGGTGGATGAGGTGATTGAGGGACCAGATGCGGTAGACGGTCCAGCGGGGGCGGGCGACGAAGACTTGCTCGCCATTGCGCAGGGTCCAGTTTGCGTCGATATCGGCGGCGTCGAAGTCGGCGACGGCTTGGCGAAGCGCGGCGACGGCGCGATCGAATCGGGCGAGCAGCTCTTTGCGGTCGGTGAGTTTGTCGGGAGATCGCGGGGCTTGGGAGACATCCAGTTCATCATGGGCGATCGAGTCGCACGCCCATTGGGGCAGATCGGAGACGTGCAGGGCAAGCTTGCCGAGGGTCATGGATTTTTCGTGGGGTTTCCAACCGTAGTAGTCGGGTGGAAGGTGCTCGAGAACTTTGCGGGTGACGGAAAGCTCTCGTTCGAGATCGGCGAAGGCGACGTCCTTTAGTGTGGGCACAATTATCTCCTTTGTTTCGGGAACGACCGGCATTGTACCCGGGCTCCGATTCAGGAAAGGATCAATTTTTCGCGGACATCGCGCTGGCCTGGCTGGGTCTTGATCGGGAGGATCACCCAGAAGGAAGCGCCTTGGCCCTGAACGCTGTCCACGCCGATCGTTCCGCCAAGCAGGGCAACGAGTTCGCGCGAAATCGCCAGACCCAAGCCGGTGCCGCTGTGCTCGCGGGTGACGGAGCCGTCGATCTGGCGGAACTTTTCGAAGATCACTTCATGCTTCTCCGACTCGATGCCCGGTCCCTGATCTTTGACGGTGACGCGCACGCGCTCGGCGCCCTCGGTCTGGGCGGTCAGGTCGATTCGGCCGGCCACCGGAGAAAACTTGATCGCGTTGGAAAGCAGGTTGTACAGAACCTGCTGAAGCTTTGCGGGATCGGTTTGAAGAATTGGCACGTCTAACGAGACGGTGGAAGCAATCGCCAGTTCCTTGGCTTCGGCCAACGGTTTGAGCAGGTTAATCAGGCCTTCGAAAAGATCGGCCAGGGGGAGCGGCTCGGAGCGTACGTCCATCCGGCCGGCCTCGATCTTGGCCAGATCCAGCAGATCGTTGATCAGATCGAGCAGGTTTCTTCCGCTGGTGAGAATGTTCTGGACATAACGGGCGGCCTTGGGGTCGGCGTTTTCGCGCAGCAGGTCGGCGAAGCCCAGAATCGAATTCAACGGCGTACGCAGCTCGTGGCTGACGTTGGCCAGGAATTCGCTCTTGAGCCGGTTGGATTCGTACAGCGCGACATTCGTCTCGGCGAGCTGACCGAGCTTCAAATCCAATGCTTTGTTGATGGTTCGGAGCTGATCGTCGCTGGATTTGAGGTTGGTCAGCATCGTGTTGAAGGTGTTGGAGAGCTGCTCAAATTCGTCGCCGGTGCTGATGTCGGAGCGGATGTTCAGATCGCCCTGGCTGACTTTTTCGGCGGTTTCCTGCAGAACGCGGACGGGCTGGAGAATCAGCCGGGTGGTGATGATGTAGAGTACTCCCGTGGCGAGCGTGCCGGCGATTACCCCGGCCATGAGGATGAAAGCGCGGTTGAGAAACAGTTGGTTTTCGTTGACCTGGGAAGGGATGTCCGTGACGACGATGCCGAGGAGTTTTCGTTCCGCCGCGAGCGTGGATTCGGCTGCGGGCAACGGACGGGTGCTGGCGATTGGGTCGGCCGTACCGGCGTGGCACTTGATGCACGATGGCTGGTCGGTGGCGTAGAGGGGCATGGCCAATCGGTAGCGATCGGAATCGTCCAGCCGGTAGGTCCGGGCATAGTGAGATTCAGCCGGATGCGTCCAGAAATATCCCAGGGCACCGACCTCGAACCGGCCGAGGGGCATGGATTTAGGAGGATGGATGGGGATAAGCCGCGGCTCAAAAAATCCCGATGCCAGCATGGGGATGTCTTGGAGCGATGCCGGCTCGGTGGTGGGTCTGGTCCTGAGCGTTTGCTCCTCTCGGGCGACGTGCTCCAATTTTGCCTGCGACGCCAAACCCTCGGCGGTTTGGAGGTTTACCATCAGGATCAGGTCATCCATGCGTTTCCAGGGCACATACAGGGCCGCTCCAATGATGAGGACGACGGCCGCGCCAAAAAGGATTTGACATTTGGCGGCCAGGGAAATGCGGAGGTTACGCAGCCATTGAAACATGAGCGGGCCGTTCAGGTTTTCGGGAGCCGACCTATTTTGTCCGACAATTCGTCCGTTGTCAGCCTATTGTAAGGTATGATATTAAGGGGAAGCGGCATCGGTGTCGCGGTTCGTCGTACCAGGAAGCCGAGGAATTTCATGGCAATCTCCGGGCGGATACTTGTCGTGGAAGACCAGGAGGCGGAGCGCCGAGCGCTCAGCACCATCTTGAAATCCGAGGGGCTGAGCGTTTTTGGGGCCGAAAACGCGGACAAGGCGCTGGGGTACGTCGATGAAAATATCGATGTGGTGCTGAGCGACCTCCACATGGGAGATGTCAGCGGGCTGGATTTGCTGAATCTGTGGAAAAAGCGAAATCCCGATACGCAGTTCATCCTTCTGACGGGTCATAGCAGCATCAACACCGCAGTGGAGGCGATCAAAGGCGGGGCATTCGATTATGTCACCAAGCCGGTGAACGCCGACGAGTTGATCGTCCTCATTCGCCGGGCGATTGATTCGGTTTCCAAGGACAAGGAAATCGATCATCTTCGCCGGCGTCTCGATCAGAAATTCGGGTTGGACCGGATCGTGGGCCAGTCGCGGCAGATGAAGGATGTTTTCGACAAGATTCAGCGGGCGGCGCCGGTGGACAGCACGGTGCTGATCCTGGGAGAAAGCGGAACCGGCAAGGAGTTGGTGGCTCAGGCCCTGCATCACAACAGTCCACGAAAGAAAGGTCCGTTCGTGGCGGTCAACTGCGCGGCGGTTCCGGCGACGCTCGTGGAGAGCGAATTGTTCGGGCACGTTCGCGGGGCGTTTACGGGAGCGACCGATCGACGGATGGGCCGATTCGAACAGGCGGATGGCGGAACGCTTTTCATCGACGAGATCGGGGATTTCGAGTTGGGCTTGCAATCCAAGTTGCTGCGCGTGCTGGAGTCGTTGACGGTAACCCCCGTGGGTGGGCACGAGGATCACAAGGTGAACGTGCGGGTGCTGGCCGCCACGAGTCGCGATATCCGCAAGATGGTTGAGGAAGGCACATTTCGCGAGGATCTGTTCTATCGGCTGAACGTGGTGTCGATCACGTTGCCGCCGCTGCGCGACAGGTTGGACGACATTTCCATTTTGGTCGCGCATTTCCTCAAGGAAATCACAGAGCAGAAGCACACGGCCGTTCGGCGAGTATCCCATGAAGTCATGGAGAGGCTTCAGAGTTACCGCTGGCCGGGAAACGTCCGGGAATTGAGGAACACGCTTGAGAGCATGCTGGTGCTGGCCGAGGGCGAGGTGATGACGGAGCGCGACCTTCCGGAGCGCATCGCGGCGGGGTCGTTGCCTGCCACATCACAGAAGGAAATTCCGATTGGTCTGACCATCGAAGAATTGGAGCGATTGGCGATCGCCAATGCCCTGGACCGATGTGCCGGCAATCGCACCCATGCGGCTGGAAAACTGGGGATCTCCGTTCGCACGCTGCAACGAAAACTGCGTCAATATGAGGTAGAAGGCAAGGGGAAAGCATTCTCTGACGACGTTTTGACGCAGGCCTGACAAAACGGCCCGTTCCGCGACGGAAGCATTCGCGTTTGATCTGTGCGGGCATAACGACATCCCCGTAAAACGCACAAAATAAATCGAAGTCGGCCTTTTCCTCGGTCCGGCATAGCGGTTGCTCTACTCCTTCTTACTTGTTGGAAATCAGGACTTTGTGAGAAGGAGCAATTATGTCAATCAGCATGGAGCGGTTTGCTTCGGAAGGCCATTTTGCGACGTTCGACCCATACGTTCAGAGCGTGCATCGCGTAGCCGTTTTTGGATTGCAGTGCCGGTGCTGCGGGTTTGAGCCGGAGGACACGGTGGTTGCTCCACGGCTCTGTCCCAAGTGCCATAGCCAATCCTGGGAACGGTTCGCCAAGCCCGGGAGCATCCTTGAAAACGCGGATCGGTACGTGGCGTAGTTCCTTTATTTTTGAGATATCAGCACGGCGGCGGTCTCTGAAAAACAGTTGACCGCCGCTTTTGTTTTAGCCCGGATTATTCACGAGTGTCTTTGAAAGTCCGGCGAATCGCCGTCTTGTGTCACGGACCGGCCAAAACCGGCTGAGGCGAGCGCACCGCCCCCTTACCCCCATTGTGGTTTGTCGGGTTGTGGTGGGATCACGGG
>DATAWP010000011.1:0-20306 GCA_036267155.1 Tepidisphaeraceae bacterium | reverse complement strand
GGGGATAACAGGCTGATCGCCTCCGAGCGTCCATAGCGGCGAGGCGGTTTGGCACCTCGATGTCGGCCCATCGCATCCTGGGGCTGAAGGCGGTCCCAAGGGTTTGGCTGTTCGCCAATTAAAGCGGTACGCGAGCTGGGTTCAGACCGGCGTGAGCCAGGTCGGTCCCTATCTGCTGTGGGCGTAGGAACCTTGACGGCACCTCTTCCATAGTACGAGAGGATTTGGAAGGACGGACCCCTGGTGTACCAGTTGTCGCGCTAGCGGCACCGCTGGGTAGCTATGTCCGGAACGAATAAACGCTGAAAGCATCTAAGCGTGAAGTCTATGCCAAGACGAGGGTTCCATGGGAGCTTGCTCCCGAGAGACCCCGAGTAGACCACTCGGTTGATAGGCCGGAGCTGTACGGATCGAAAGATCTTCAGGTTACCGGTACTAACGGTCGATTGCTTGACCACTTTTATCGATCATCGTAATCCCCGCATTTACACGCGGGGCAAAAAGTTGTTCGACGATCGCGGACGAACCTCGAATTCACTTGAAATCTCAATCCCGATATCGGGAAACCGATGTCGGGATTTTCGTTGGTGGCTATATCGGCAGGGTCACACCCGTTCCCATTCCGAACACGGTCGTTAAGCCTGCCGAGCCGATGATACTGCTTCAGCGGGAAAGTAGGTCACTGCCAGCGTTAATCGAGAACCCCGGTCCCTTCAACAAGGACCGGGGTTCTTTTTTGCCCCATGCGGGCAAGATATCCTATTGACCGCTTGGAGGACGGCCCATGGAGGACCACGATCCGCTTGATCCCAAGAACGATCCCTTCGGGCCGCCGGCCATACCCACGCTGGTCGCCTGCATCCACTGCGGCGAGGAATACGAAAGCTACCGCATCGAATGGCGCATCGAAACCGATGTCGACGGCAATCCCCACGGCTTTTGGTGCTGCCCCATCGAAGGCTGCGACGGAAAGGGATTTGGTTTCGACATCTTTCCGGTCGATCCGGATGATCAGGATGATCGGTTTGAATTCTTCGATGACGAGGATGACGAGGAGCCGGATCCCGACGCGTGAGTTCGGACTTATACCCTTCGCCACATCAGCAGCTCATCATAATACTTTTCCCCCACCCTGATTTCTTCCGGGCTGACTCCGTAAACCTGAAATCCGCATCGCTGGTAGCACCGAGCCGCGGGCCCAGTGGGGGTCGCGCTCAGGCGTACAATCCGCACGCCCCGCGGCCGGCACCAGTTCAAAATCTCCTCGATCATTTGATCGACCATTCGTTTGCCGCGATATTGCGGCCGGACGTACACGCCCCAGATGCTGGCCGCGTGACGGGTCTTCGCGCCGGGGTTTCGGTGTACACCAACCATTCCCGCCAATTCGTCGCCGGCATCGGCCAGTACAATTCGGCCGCCCGGGTCTTCGACGGCTTTACGCACGCGCTCCACCCACACCGATTCCGGCAGCGCACCGTCCTCTTCATAATCCGTCCCAAACGACTCCGGATGCTCACGCAGCGCCTCCAACCGCAGCGCCTTGTACGCGGCCAGATCGGATTCCCGGATGCCACGAATCGAAATCTTGTGCAACCCGCTCACCCTACGCCCGCTCCTTCAACTCCTTCAGCAGCGGCGCCGTCGCATCCCGCTTCGACACCGATGGCTCCGGGCCTTCGTACCACTCCGCCGGCAACCCCAGCGCCGGGTCGTTCCATCGCACCCCGTATTCGTCCTTGCCCGTATATTCCACGTCCACTAAGTACATGATCGTCCCTTCCTCGGCGATCCGGTATCCGTGCAGCACACCCGGCGGAATGTACAAACCCTGCGGCTCCGCCGCGTCCAGCGTCAGGCATTTCGCTTCCTTAAACGTCGGCGACTTTGGCCGCAGGTCCACCAAGGCCACCTGCAATTTCCCCGCCACCACCATCCAGTAATCCGTCTGAAGTTTGTGAAAATGCAATCCCCGCACCACCGATCCGGTGGATCGCGAGACGTTCCATTGCACCCACCGCTGCTTCTCAACAAACCACGATGCCCGAAACGCCTCCAGGAACGATCCCCGCTCGTCTTCCCATACCGTGAGCTTCGTCAGCCTTGCCCCGTCGATTCCAGTTGGAACTAATGTGATGTCGTTCATGGCCGTATATTAGCAAATCCAGCGCGGACTGCCGACTTCACTCGGCAGGGCATTTCCGCGCCCGCCCCTCACGGCAACGTTTCCTTGAGAATTCTCTGCTTCTGTTCGTCTCGATAATGGTGCAGTTTCTCCCGCAGCGCCGGCCGCGAGTTCGCCAGAATCGCAACCGCCAGCAGCGCCGCGTTGATCGCGCCCGGCTTGCCGATGGCGACCGTGCCCACCGGAATCCCCGCCGGCATCTGCACCGTTGAAAGCAGTGAATCCAATCCTTGCAAGGCCGCGCTCTGCATCGGCACCCCCAGCACCGGCAGCACCGTGTGCGCCGCCGCCACGCCCGCAAGATGCGCCGCCCCGCCCGCGGCTGCGATGATCGTCTCCACGCCTCGCCCCTCGGCCGATGAAATATATTCCGTCGTCTCCCGCGGCGTCCGGTGCGCCGACAGCACCCGGCATTCGTGCGCAACGCCAAACTGCGACAACGTCTGCGCCGCATGTTGCATGACTTCCCAATCCGACTTGCTCCCCATGACGACCAGCACCAGCGGATTTTTCGTTCGCTTTTCGCTCATATTCTTCACGCTTTTTTGTTTTTGTTCCCGGCGATCCTACCATGAATAGAGTCATGGCCCAAATCGCCGGCATCCTCGATCACCATCTGGAATTCGATCCCGCCGGCGATTTCGAGACTTTTCTCCGGCAGGCTCCCGCCAAATGGGTCGTCTATCTTTTCGCCGACGCCGCCGGCCAGCCGCTGCAATTGCTCTGCGTTAAAAATCTCCGCGCCAGCCTCAAGCGCCGCCTCCAGGGCGATCAGACCCTGTGCCTCACCAAACGGGTGAACTACCGCGAGATCGTCCGCCAAATTTCATGGCGCCGCGTGGACAGCGCCTTCGAGGCCGATTGGGTCTACCACGATGTCGCCCACAGGATTTTCCCGGATACGTATCAGGCAATGGTAGGCTTTCGCCCCGCATGGTTCGTTCACGTCGATCCAGATGCCCAATTTCCGCGCTATGCCAAAACGATTGACATCGCGGAAAAATCCGGACTCTGCTTCGGTCCGGTTGAGGACAAGCACGCCGCCGCCCGCCTGATCGAACTGATGGAAGATGCCTTCGACCTCTGCCGTTATTACAACATCCTGGTCCAAGCCCCCGACGGCCGCGCCTGTCCCTACAAAGAAATGGGCAAATGTCCCGCCCCCTGCGACGGTTCGATCTCAATTGAACAGTACCAACGAATGATCCAGTGGAGTGCCGACACCCTCGCCGATCCCCGTGAGATGATTCGCCAACAGATCCAGCGCATGCAGGAGGCCTCCGCCGAGTTGCGCTTCGAGACCGCCGCCAAGATCAAATCGTTCATCGAGCAGTTGTCGCAACTGGGCAAAGGCCCCTTTCGTCACGCCCGCCCGCTGCGCGATTTCGCCTATGTCGCCATCCAACCCGGCCCGGCCGCCCGCTCCGCGAAACTGTTTCTGATTCTTCCCGGTCTGATCGAGGAAATCGCCGATTTGCTCAACGAGCCCGCCCGTCCGTCCGAAATCTTGCGCTGCATTTTCACCGCTGCCGAAGATAACGCCGATTTTCCGCTCGACGCCAAAGGCATCGAGCGCATTGGAATCGTCGCGCACCACTTATTTTCCCCCAAGCAATCCCAAGGCGTCTTCATCCCTCTTGTTGCGCTCGCCGATCCGCTCGGCAGGCCGCTGATCAAAGCCTACAAAACCGTCGCGGGCGCCGCGCGCCCGGAAGAATCCGAATCCGAAGGCGTCACTAAGGAACTTCAAGCAATGTGACGATTTTATTTCTCAGAATCGCTACAATTGAGACGCGTGACTACTGAAAAATTATATAAAGTTCACGCGACCCGTCCGTTCGTCCCTTTTTTTCTTCGCCTTGGCGACGGCCAGAGGCTGCCCGTGCTACACCCCGAAATGCTGGCTTATTCCCCCAAACACCGAACGGCGACCGTTTATCTAAGAAACGGCTCATTTGAAATCGTCGATTTGCTGTTGGTGACGGCGCTGGAAGTAATTACCAATGGCCATAAACGCCGCCGGTGATGAATGCTATTTCCTCGGATGAAACTTCCGATGCACCGCCTTCAGCCGATCCTGATCCACGTGCGTATAAATCTGAGTCGTGCTGATGTCGCTGTGCCCCAGCAGTTCCTGCACCACGCGCAGGTCCGCTCCTCCGCCGATTAAATGCGTCGCAAAACAATGCCGGAGCGTATGTGGCGATACCTCCCGCAGAATCCCGCTCCTGCGCCCGTATTTCTCCACCAGCATCCACAAACCAATCCGCTCCATCGGTCGACCCGTCCGCGACAAAAATAGATGCTCATCGTTCATCCGCACCAATTTCGGCCGGCAATCCGCCAGATATCGCGCAATCGCCTCAGTAGCCATCCGACCCACCGGCACAATCCGCTCCTTGGATCCCTTCCCCAGCACGCGCACCACGCCCACGGACGAATTCAAATCCCGCATCATCACCCCGCACAATTCGCTGGCCCGCAGTCCGCTGGCGTACAGCAATTCCAATATCGCCACATCCCTCAAAAACAACGGTGATTTCGGATTCGGCGCCGCGATCAACTGATTCACCTGCGCGCGGCTCAGGATTTTCGGCAACGATTGCTCCGGCTTGGGCCGGTCGAGCTGCTCCAGAATTTTCGCCGATTTCCGTTTCTGATTCTCCGGCGAAAACCGCAGCATCACGCGGATCGCCGCCAGTCGCCTCGCCACCGTTCGCGTCGATTTCCCGCCCCGGCTCTGCGCGTGCAGGTATTCTCGATAATCGTTCACTTCCGCATTAATAAGCGTTCGATTTCGTTCCCCCAGAAAATCGCAAAGATTTTCCAAATCCCGCCGGTACGCATGAAGCGAATTTTCGGCCAGCCCCCGCTCCGCCGCCAGATGGATCAGCAATTCCCTCAGCCGCGGCTGATTAATCCGAGTCGATAGCGGCGACCGCGCTTTGGGCGACCGCGCCTTGGATGGGCGATTCAATTCCATCACGGCTCGACTCCCGTGCCCGCGATTCTATCCCGCGTATCCGTCTTTCCACCTGTAATTGCAGATACGTCGGACACGCCTTGTATCGGCCGAAGCAGAATTTAAACGCGTGCTTCAAATGTTCCAACCGGAAACAGTCCGAGCATCGCTCGTCCCCTCGATCGAGGAACGGGCATTGCGAAGGCGGTTTGTTCGAGCGCACCGCCCAATCATCGGCGTTCGGATGCGCGCCGCGTGATCGCTTCGTTTACGGCTTCTGATTTATGGGACCCCTTTTAGCCGCGTCCCGGCGCGCCGGGACGCGATGTCCTATGCCGCTTCGGCCGGACCCTGCGGCATTCTCTTGCACTGCAAACAAACCGCCACGAACAGATGCCGCAGCCTTTCCAGCGGCTGTTGATCCAGAAAATCAGGTGTGAAATCGAGTGGGAACGATGCGGGATATTCCCGGAATTGCCGAAGCAGCGACGCCTTGTCCAGTCCGGAAACCAACAGGATCAATTCTTCAACCTGCGACTGTGACATGGCACACCCTTCAACGATGATCCTACAAAAACAGATCGATCAACATGCCCTTACCAGCGATATCGGGCGGTCGGATAATCATCTTTATTACGTTTGGAGCGGGAACAGGTTCTTGCCAGGGCAATGTTTTCCACGGCGATGGCGGAGGCGGAGTGATGTTCGGTGCCTTGGTCTCCGGTCGGGGCGGGCACTGCGGTTCAATTCTCGGCTGCGGATGAATCACCGGCCTCGGCAAATATCGAGGCGTCGGATGAATCACCGGCCTGGGCAGATAGCGCGCCTGCGGCGAAATCGATCCGGGACAATACCGATCACATGGCTGCGCCGCCGCCACCCCGCCCGATAATCTCGCCGCCGATTGCAAATCGGCAGTTCGAATGGCGGCCAGCACGGACTGCACCTCTTGCAGTCCCAGGGTTGCCACGATCAGGCTGATGCTGCTCGTCGATGCCACGCATGGGAGGTCAGCAAATGCTGCCGCCGGTCGCGTGCCGATCCTGCGCCAGCGATAAAAAACCGCTGGAATATTGCGGTAAACAAAGTTTTATGCGATCAATCCTACCACTGTGAAACTGGTCCGTTTATGACGGATGATGTCCGAACGCCACATCCGACGATCCCCGACGGCAGCAACACGATGCAAACCGACGATCTGGATTTCGATTTGCCCGCGGATCTGATCGCCCAGACCCCACCGCCGAACCGCAGCGATTCCCGCCTCCTCCATTACGTCCGCAGCGATCGCGCGATGTGCGACCGATCGTTCTCGGACCTTCCCGACATCCTGCGTCCGACCGATGCGTTGGTCTTCAACGACTCCAAGGTCATCCCCGCCCGCTTCATGCTAAAAAAAACCACTGGTGGCCAGATCGAGGGCTTGTTTCTCTGCGAGCCCGCCCCCGGCCAATGGCTGGCGCTGCTGCGCGATCTCGGCCACGCGCCCCCGGGAACGGTTTTGCATTTCGATGCCGATCCATCGCTTCGTGCCACGATCCTGTCCAGCTGCGGAGCCGGCGAATTTCTCCTGCAAATCTCCGATTCCGTCCCCGCGATGGATCTGCTGACCCGCATTGGCCGCATGCCTCTGCCGCCGTACATCAAACGTGAAAAGCGTGCCGATGCGCGCGACGATCTGGACCGTGCCCGCTATCAAACGGTTTACGCCGCCGCCCCCGGCGCGATCGCCGCTCCAACGGCCGGCCTGCATTTCACGCCTGACCTTTTACGTCGCCTCGACGAGGCCGGAATTTCCCGCGTCATGGTCACGCTCCACGTCGGCGCCGGCACATTCAAACCGATCACCGCCGGCAATCTGGCCGACCACCGCATGCACAGCGAAAGTTTTTCCATCACCCCAGCCGCCGCGGAAGCCTTGAACCGCGCCAAAAAAGATCGCCGCCGCATCGTCGCCGTCGGCACCACCTCTGCCCGGGTTTTGGAAAGCCATTCCCCCGATCAGCCGTTCACCGCGACGCATTCCCAAACCTCGATCTTCATTTATCCCCCGTACCGCTGGAACCACGTCGGCGCGCTCATCACCAATTTCCATCTTCCCCGCAGCACCTTGATCGCGTTAGTCGCCGCCCTGACCGGCCTCGACGAGCAGCGCCGCATCTACCAGCACGCCATCGCCCAGCGCTACCGTTTCTTCAGCTATGGCGACGCGATGCTGATTGAATGAGCTCACGCAGAGGCGCCGAGGCGCAAAGAAACTCCAATCCTCTGCGCCTCCGCGTGAGCTAATCTTTGAATAGGAGAACGGATGCAATAATTGATTATCATCGGGTGATGAAAAGACACAAACCATACGATCAAATGAATACCGCTGAACTGGCCAACGCCACAACGCGATATGACGTGCCATTCGTGGCCCTTCGGAAATCCAAGCCACTGACAACGACAATGCGCCGGATGCACAAACGCGCAGGCAAGCGCAGCCGACCCCGGTAAGGACACTGCACCGCTACGCCAGCATGAAGCGAGTGATGCAAGAATTTGCACCACGAAAAGTGCGTTGATAGCATGTCCGCGCTGGAACAAAAATGAAAGCACAGCTTACGGGAATGTGCGGAGTCTATTTGGTTGCAGCCGAACTGTCTCGTCGCGGTTTTATCGCATCACCCACGTCCCGTAGCGCGGCGGCGGCGGATATTCTTGTCACCGACCAAGCATGTAGGCGCGCCTTTACCGTCCAAGTAAAAACCAATTCAGGTGCTTCCTCTTTTTGGTTGGTCGGCAAGCCCTATCCAGGTTCTGAAACTCATATCTATGTGCTGGTGAATTTGAAGGCCCACGGCGGCGGTTCGTTTCCCGAATATTTCGTTGTTCCGAGCAAGATTATCAACGAGAGGACGTACCACCAAATAACAAAAGCAACCTCGGCAGAGTTTTATTCGGTACAGCGTAACGAGATTCGCGATTATCAAGTTCTTCCCAATCAAGACAAGTGGAAGGATATTTTCGGCGATCCCTATTCCGAGCGCAATGTCGAAGAGGAGAGCACGTCAGAAAAAGTCCACGCTTCTGCCGACACCGTCGAGCCGAAGTAATACGGGCCATCACGGATTCGCGCTTGCTTCGCTCGCCTGCTCGTCTTCCTTCATCGCCCCCACGCTTCGGTCGGTGTAAGCTCTCTCCGAATAATCGAACAGCACATCGGCCACTTGCGGCGGCGGCAGCGGCAGGTCGGGCGAAGCCGGCACCTCCATATACGTCAGTGCCCGCTCGAAGAATTTCACCACCGCCGGCGCCGCCACGTCGCCGCCGTAATGAGCGATCTTCCGGTCCGGATCGTGAATCACGCACACCACCACCAGCCGCGGGTTTTCGTACGGCGCACAAGCCGTAAAGCTGCTGTTGTACCGCGTCTTGCTGTATCCGTGCCCATCGGCGATGAAAGCCGTGCCCGTCTTGCCCGAGACGTTCCAGATTTTGCTGCGCTGACCGGCGGCCGTGCCCCGGATCACCACGTCGCACAGAATCCGCCGGATTTCCGCGGCCGATTCCGGATCGACCACCCGCGGAAGCGAATCGAAATCCACCCGCTTTCTCCGCGACAGGACATTCCCATCCGGATCCACCGTTCCCAGCAGGAGCCGCGGCGTCACCAGCCGGCCCCCGTTCGCGTACACACAAAACGCCCGCGCCAACTGTAGCGGCGTCACCAAAAGCTCGTACCCTTGCGCCACCGATTCCGTGCTCTTACGCGTCCATTTCGACAACGGATAAACCACCCCGGCGTTTTCCCCCGGCAGATCGATTCCCGTCCGCCGGCCAAATCCGAAGCTTGTCATCGCCCGACGAAGCCGGGCGTTTCCCATCCGCTCGCTCAGTTGCGACATGAGA
Organism: Tepidisphaeraceae bacterium; assembly: GCA_036267155.1. GTDB lineage: Bacteria > Planctomycetota > Phycisphaerae > Tepidisphaerales > Tepidisphaeraceae > PALSA-1353. The sequence goes on along the minus strand of DATAWP010000011.1, from coordinate 11,268 downwards.
ATGTTGCTCGATTTCACCAGCCCATCCCACGTGCAGAGGTTCCCGTAATGCTCCACATCCGTGATCGCCCGTCCGTAGGGCGTGAACCACGTTCGGCCGGGAATCGGCCAGACCTCCGACTCCGTCGTCACGCCCCACATCAACGCCGGGCCGACCAGATACGGCTTGAACGTCGAACCCGGCTCATACGGGGCAACCAGCGCGCTGTCCCGCCGCATATCCGGCGTCGAATCGCTCAATGTTTGCGGATTGAACGTCGGATAATTCGCCAGCGCCAGCACGTCCCCCGTATACGGATCCATCACCACGAACTCGCCGCGCGGCGCGTGCACCCGATCCACCGCATCGCGCAACTCTTCCTCGGCGATCATTTGCAGATTGGCGTCGATCGTCAGCACCAAATGGTGCCCATGCTGCGGCGGAAGATAATCCTCCGCCGCCACCCCGATCGGACGCCGCTGCGCGTCCTTCGTCTCGCGCGCGAACCCCGGCCGGCCCGACAACAAATCGTTGTATTTCAATTCCAGACCGTCCAGACCCCTCCCATCGGCTCCGCATCCCCCCAGCACGTGAGCCGCCAGCGATCCCATCGGATAACACCGCGCGCTGCTCGAATCGATCCCCACCCCCGGCAAATTCAACGCGTCGATCTGCTGCACGGTCGAATCGTCCAGGTCTTCCGCGACCTTCACGAATCGGCTGGTCGCCCGGTCTCCCAGCAGCTTGGCCAGTTCAAACGGGTCCTTGCCGATGATGCCCGCCAGCCGATCCAGCGCCTCGTCCATTTCGACAAGGCTGTGCCCATCTTCCTGGTAAGAATCCTGCATGAATTTCGGATCGACGAACAGGCTGTGCGTTTGGATCGACCCCGCCATCATGAGGCCGTTGCGGTCGTAAATGTCCCCACGTCGGGCTTGCAGCGTCAGGATCAGATGCTGCTGCCGATCCGCCCGCGAGATCGTCGCCTCCCGTCCATAGGTCTGCAGGTACGCCACCCGCCCCAGCAGCGCCAAGAACAGCGCAACGATCAGCGATAAAATCGCCCGTGCTCGAATATGCGAAAAAGAAGCCATGCCGATCGTCAAGTTGTTTGCGCTTCTCGTAGCCCCGGATGTACATCCGGGGTTTTGGGTGAAGCGCGCTCTTAAACTGGAATGCGTCAGGCGCAATTCCGTCCGATAATTCATCGGCGGATTGACGCTCTGCTCAACAAAAAAGCCCTGCCGAGAATCACTTACGCGGTCTTACCCCGTTTCCGGCAGCTTCGACGGCGGAAATATGCAACAGCGAGATGAACGCGGCGCGGTCAGCAACGGTCCCCCGTTCCCCGTGGCCCACGTACAGGCCGTTCTTCACCCGCAGCAACAATTCGGGATGGCGAACGTCGTACCGATCCCCACTGCTAGTGATGATGCGGAACGGCTCGAACGGCCGGCGAGCAAGCAGTTCTTCGATCGTGTCCAGCGTCATGCCGGAATTATACCACTGTTCCTATTTCCCCGCATCCGGATCGTCCACCCACGACCTTCCTATCGGCCCCTTCCCCTCCGTCAATTTCAAATCCTGCCCCTTCGCCTCGGCCGCCAGGGCGTTCGGCGCCGTCGCCACCGCGATCGACAATTGCTGATTCCACATTTTCGCCTGGCTTGCTTCGATCTGATTGTGCAATTTGTCCGTCTGAAACGTCAGGTTCAGATGCTGCTCGCGCAACTCAAGCATCACCACTGCCGTGGCCGTTCCGCACATCAGGCACAACACGAGCTTCAGCATGTCACATTGACGAATTGGCCGTCGCCACCGGCTTGCTCGGCAGTCGCAGCTTCATTCCCGGAATCACCGTCTCATGGTCCTTCCCCTTGAGGACCGACTGATTCAACTCTTTGATCGCATCCACCGCCGAGGGATCGCCCAACTCGTCGTTGGCGATCTGCCACAGGCTGTCGCCTTCCTGAACCGTGTAGAAATATTCTCTTCCATTGGCGGCAGGGGGATTCGCGCTGGATATCGACGGAGCCATTACCGTTCGCCCGGCTTCGGGGATCACGTACGTTTGCCCCACGATCACCCGATCCGGATCATCCCGTAGCGAAGGATTGGCGTTGATAATCGCCTGCCGATTCGCCCGCGAATTCGTCCCCAGCAATTTCGCCGCCATGCGCGATACCGTGTCGCCAGCCTGGGCCCTGTACTGCGCCGGCCCGGCAACGGTGGGGGGGTTGGACATATCAGATCGATCCGGGTCGGGGTTCCTCGACGTCCCGTCAATGTTCGCCGGCACCAGCGGCTCTCCGTTCCGCTGGGCCACTTCGTTCAGCGAATGCTGCGGTGCATCGGCGCCGTGATCTTCCTGCACGGTCGCCGGCGAATTGTTGCCGGAATTGCTCGACGGAATCACCGGCGGCGCCGGCCGCGTCAACTCATCGTGCGTCGGCACAGATTCCGTCGGCGGCACATCGGTCGCCGGCACCATTCGGATCGGTGGATCGCCCGTTCCCGGCGCATTCACCGCCTGCCGCACCGCCGCCCCCGCATCCGCCAACGCCGCTTGCGGCGGCTCGCCCGCCAATCGCAGATGGTCCGTCAGCAGTATCCCCATCACGATGAAGAATGCTAAACCAACCAGCAAACTGATCTTCGTCTCTCGCGTCATGGCAAACCTCCCGAACGGGATTTTTGCCACAGATGAAAATCAGATGCACACGGATCAGTGCAAGTTGCAAGTACAAGTTGCAGAGTAATCAGCTTGCACCGGCAACTTGTACTTGCACTATCCTTTTGTGTTCATCTGATTTTTATCTGTGGCCATTTTCATTTCTTCTCTATCACTCGCAGCTTCGCTGAGCGGGCCCGGGGGTTACGGGCGATTTCTTCGGGGGAGGGGGAGAGGGGCTTTTTCGTGATCGTTCTCACGACCCCTGTCTGCTCCAACGACCGAAACGCCTGCTTCACGGACCGATCTTCCATCGACTGGAAGCTGATCGCCGCCATCCGACCGCCCGGCCCAAGCGCCGCGGGCCCTTGTCGGAGCAAAGCACGGAGATTGCTCATCTCCTCGTTGACCGCCATCCGCAGCGCCAAAAACGTTCTCGTGGCCGGATCAATCCGCCCCGCAGGTTCGCCCCGACGGCCGGACGGCTTCGCCCTTCGCAGCGGAATCGCCGAGCGAACCAGCTCGGCCAATGTCTCTGTGTCTCTGATCGGCGAACGGCGCCGCGTTTCGACAATCTTTCTCGCAATTTGCCGCGACCAACGCTCCTGCGCCAATTCATATAGGACGTTCGCCAACTGCTCTTGCGGCAGCTTGTTCACCAAATCCGCCGCATTTTCAGGCAGCCGCGGGTCCAGCCGCATGTCCAGCGGCATCGATCGCTCAAAGCTCAATCCATACCCCGCGTCAAAAAGCTGGTTCGTGCTGATCCCCAGATCCGCCAAAATCCCATCCACCGACGATCTGCCCACCTCCCCCAATACGATCCCCAACTCCGCAAAATTCGCGTGGAACAGCCTGACCTGGCATTCCACACCCTTGAGCCGCTCGCCCGCGAACGCCAGATTCCGCGGATCGGCATCCAGGCCGATCAGCAGCCCACCACCCCCCAGACGCCGCGCGATCTCCATGGCATGTCCCCCCCGGCCCACCGTGCAGTCCACCACCGTCGCCCCCGCCCGCAGCGAAAGCGCTTCCAGCACTTCCTGCAACATCACCGGCTCGTGCCCAGAAGGGGGAAGGATCATGGAACTCCTTAAAAAACTCGAAATTCGAAACTCGAAATTCGAATCAAGTCTGAATGACGAAATTCGAAACAAAGCCGTCGCATTATTCGAATTTCGAATTTGATTCGTCATTCGAATTTCGAATTTCGAATTTTCCTGCTCCTCCGTGTTATAACTATCCCCTGCCGACAGACGCCAACATGCTTTCCCTGGCCCACATTCTCCTGATCTGGCTCTACATCCTGCTTCCCCCGGCGGCGCTGATCGTCATGTTCGCCGGTGCCCGCCGCAGCGCCGCCGATGCCGCCCGCATCGGCCCCACCACCACGGTGGCCATCGCTTCCGCGCTGCTCCTGGGCTTCGCCGCCTCGATCGTCTACGACCTTTGGCTTGGCGGCATCGTCACGCCGGGCCAAATGCTCCTGACCTGCTATTGGATCGCCGCGGTCATCTGTTTCCTGAAACTTCTCGACGCCGCCTTCGACCGCTGCGCGCGATTCTGTCTCTTCACCACCATCGGCTCCTGGAAGCGCCCGCAGCGCCAGACCGCCGCACAGGCCCTGCGCATTCTGCTCCTGTTCCTCATCGGCCTGCCATACATGATTATCGCAGGCGCCACCTACCGGCCCAAAACGATTCAGAGAATCGATTCCCTCTGGTTTGACTTAGGCGCAACCCCCGTTTCTTTCGCCTCCACCGACAACCTGGACATCACCGGCCTGTGGATTCCCGCGCCACCCGCGCCGGAAAACGAGATTCCCAATCCAAACTGGGGCCGGCAAACACTTCTGATCTGCCCCGGTTCGCGTGGCAGCAAGGCCGGCTATCTCTTGCTCACCGAAGAATTCCTCGATAACGGATACAACGTCCTGACCTTCGATTTCCGCGGCCACGGCCAGAGCGACGGCCAGATCATTACCTTCGGCGACCACGAACGCCGCGATGTTCTGGGCGCCGTCCGCTGGCTGCGCGATTCCAAACCCGCCGCCTGCCGGCGCATCGTCGCCGTCGGCATCGACACCGGCGCCGCCGCGCTCCTCGCCGCCGCCGCCGAACCGTCCCCCGAAGGCCGCGCCTTGAGCGCCCTGGCCGTCTTCGGCTGCTACGACCGTTTCGACCACCTCGCCGCTTCCGCCGCCCAAATCTACCGTGAGCCTCTGCTCCAATGGCTCGTCGTCCGCATCGGCCTCCCACTGGCCTGCGTCCAAACCGGCGCCGATCTATACGATTTTTCCCCCGCCACGGCCGCCGCAAAAATCGCCCCGCGCCCCATTCTCTTTATCCACAGCCGCCGCGACCCCGTGATCGATTTCGACCTCGGCCGCAGCCTCTTCGAATCCGCCAGTGCGCCCAAAAGTTTTCTCTGGCTCGACGACATGACCGACGATCAGGCCATCAACGACCCCAACGTCGCCAGCCGCACGCTCCGATTCCTCGACACCGCCGTCCCCATGTTATGATTCTCCTCGATCGCCTCCGCGAGCAATTCCCCACCGCCAAACGACAAACCCTCAAGCGCATGGTCCAGAGCCGCCGCGTGCTGATCAACAACATTCCCGCTGCCAAACTGACCCACCCCATCCGCCCCGAAGACCGCATTGCGATCGTTCCCGAGAAAAAAGGAATCGAACCCTCTCTTCCCTTCCCGATCATTTTTGAAGATCGCGACATTCTCATCATCAACAAGCCCGCTGGACTACTGACCAGCACCGTCCCTCGCGAACGCCGGCCGACCGCTCTCGCCGCCGTCACCCGATACCTTCGCGCCACCGACCCCGCCGCCCACGTCGGCCTGATCCACCGCCTCGATCGCGACGCCGCCGGCCTGCTGGTCTTCTCAAAAAACCCCGCCGCTTACGCCTCTCTCAAAACCCAATTCTTCCACCACACGGTCGCGCGCATCTATCACGCCCTCGTCTCCCCACCGCCCAAGGCCGACGCCGGCCGAATCGATTCCCGCCTCATCGAGCGCGCCGACGGCTCGGTCCATTCCACGCACCAACCCAACAAAGGCCAACCCGCCGTCACCGATTTCGTCGTGACCAGCCGCCACGGCAACATCGCACACCTAAAGGTGACCCTCCACACCGGCCGCAAGCATCAAATCCGCGTTCACCTGTCCGAATCCGGCTTCCCCATCCTCGGGGACACGCAATACGCCGGTAAACCAGATAAATCCGGTCTCCACCTGACCGCAGTTCACCTTGCCTTCGACCACCCCCGCACGAGCAAGCGCTTGTGCTTCCAGATTGCTGATTGAGAAACGAAAAACGTCGCGGACGCCGCGCATAGGCGCTTACCGCAACCGACGGCAACCAAGCGAATACAAAAGCAGCGAATTAACCCGTCCGTCCGGCGAGGCTGGCGACCACTGCCAAAAGGTCGTGCGGATCGATGGGCTTGGGGACGTGTACCTGAAACCCGGCCAGAAGCGCCTGCCGCTGGTCCTTCTTGTGGACGAAGGCCGTCAGCGCCACGGCCGGCAGGTCCTTGGCGGAATGCCCGCTGGCTCTCACACTGCGGATCAGGTCGAAGCCGTCCACGTCCGGCATCCCAAGGTCGCTGATGAGCACTTCCGGGCGCGCCTTGGGCAGCGCCTCCAGCGCCTCTTCAGCGCTGCCTGCCGCCGTGACGATCGCCCCGGCATCCTTGAGCACTTTGACCAGAATCCGTCGGGCATCCGCTTCATCGTCCACTACCAGCACGCGCAGGCCGTCGAGACGCACGAGCGGCCCACCCGCCGTCGCCGTCTGTCCGCCATCAGCCGGCTTTTTCTCTTCTGGTTCCTCGCCGCTCTCGTCGATCTGCACGGCGCGGATAGGCAACCGGACGGTGAACATCGAGCCGCTGCCGTCCCCCCCGCTCTGTGCTTCGACCGTGCCGCCGTGCATTTCGACGATCTGCTTGACGATGGAAAGCCCCAACCCCAATCCCCCAAATCGCCGCCGCGTGCTGCTGTCGGCCTGGCGGAAGCGGTCGAAGACGTACGGCAACAGATCCGCACCGATTCCCTGCCCGCTGTCGCTGACCTGAATTCGCAAATCCGACTTTTCCCGCGCCAACGTAAGGCCGACCGTTCCTCCCTTGGGCGTGAACTTGATCGCGTTGGAGAGAAGATTCCATACCACCTGCTGAATCCGCGCCGGATCGCACGATGCGCGGCTGGCTGACGGGTCGAGTTGCACGTCCAGGGTAATATTCCGCGCGTCCGCCGCCGGCCGAACTACTTCAACTCCCGCGTTGATGACGTCCGTCAGTTCGTATGGGCGGATTTCCAGGCGCAGCTTGCCGGAAATCATGCGCGAGACGTCCAGCACGTCGTCGATCAGTTGAACCTGCGCCTTGGTATTCCGCTCGATGGCTTCGAGGCCCTCCTTAATATCCCTTTCCTCGCAACCTTCGCGGCGCAGGATGCTCGTCCAGCCCACGATGGCGCTGAGCGGCGTGCGCAGCTCGTGGCTCAGCGTGGCGAGGAATATGTCCTTCGCGCGGTTGGCGGTCTCGGCTTCCATGCGCAGGAGCTGCTCGTTGTGCAAATGCGCCTCGACCTCGTCCTCGAAGCGCTTGCGTTCGCTGATGTCGCGGATGTTGCACTGAATGATCGGATGGTGGTCTTCCTGGTAGATGTTGCTGACGAACTCCACGGGGATGCGCCGCCCGTCCCGGTCCTGCAGCGGAAGATTCTCGTAGCGGATCGAGCTTTCACGCTGCAACTTCCGCATCGCTTCCCGATTTTCGTCCTGGTCGCGTAACACTCCGAACTCCCACAATTCCTTGCCGAGGAAGTGTTCGCGGGGAAAGTCCAGCAGGTCGAGCATGAAGCGGTTCACATCGACCACCTTGGCGGTCTTGGCGTCGACGATGAGGATGCCGTCGTGGGCCGCCTCGAACAGCCGCCGGTAGCGAATCTCCGAATCCCGCAGGGCCGCTTCCATCCGTTTACTCTCGGTGATGTCCCGCGCAATCTTGGACGCGCCGATGATTTCCCCCGCGCCGTTCCTGATGGGCGAGATGGTCAGCGAGATGTTGATTCGCCGGCCATCCTTGGTCTGGCGCTCGGTCTCGAAGTGATCCACTTTCTCCCCGCGCCGGAGATGCGCCAGCACATCTTCCTCTTCCGCCCGCCGCTCAGCGGGAATGATGAGGGTGATATTCTGTCCCACCGCTTCCGCGGCCGTGTAGCCGAATATTTTTTCGGCGGCGCGATTCCAGGACGTGATCACGCCGTCCAGCGTCTTGCCGACGATGGCGTCATCCGAAGAATCGACGATCGCGGCCAGCCCGGCGCGGGTGTCGCCGTACTTTTCCAGGGTCTCCGACGCCGCCCGCGCCTGATACGCCGACGCGGCGAACCGGCCCAGGCTGCTCAGTTGCCGCAGGTCTTCGTTGTCGAACTTGCGGCGATCATTGTGCGCGATCGCCCAAATCGTTCCCACCGTTTTTCCCTTGACATGGAAAGGAACAAGAAGGGCCTCTTCGATCGGGGGCGTCACCGGTCGGATATATGTATAACGGCGCTCCGGACGCCTGAACAACAGCGGCATGTTGCGATCGAGCACGTCGCCGCACGGACCGAAATCGCGCGGTGTGCCGCCGCCGATGTGTGGCGTCCACGCCCCCGCGATCGCCGGCCAATAGAACCGCTTTCCATCTTCCGTCATGAGGCTGATACCGGCCGAGCCGCACCGGAGGACGCCCAGGATCGTTTCAGCCAACTTCTGAAGAACGGTTCCCGGCGAGTCGGCGAGTGCCTGGCCCAGCGCCACCAGCGCGCGGTTTTCGGTCTCGTAATCCGGCGGGCGCGACGGACGCCGATTCAATTCGTCGGTGCACAGGATTGACTCCAGCGCGACCGGGGCATCACTCTCCATGCATTTGGCCATGGGCAAACCTCTGGCGATATCAGCGCCGCAGGACCAGGACGATAATGACGATGAGAATAATAAGGCCCAATGAGCCGCCGCCGACCCAAATAAAATTGGCGAGAACGGGGGCATTTGCGGTAAACATTGATAGGAGCAATTCGTGCATTGCGGTCTCCTTTGCAGGGAAGTTAGTTCAGTAACCCATTCCGCCCGGATTAAAGCCGGCCATTACCGAACACAAAAAAACCGACGTGGTCAAACACCCGAAAGGCATTCCACCACGTCGGCTTACTATGCAACCGGCCACCCGGCGAACCGGGGTGCCTTTTATCTAGTCGTCCGACGACCTGGACTTATTCTTCATGCGGGAGCGATACGTTCCCACACTACTTTACACCCTAGGGCCTTGGCTGAAAAACAGCAACGGGCAATAGTGAACGTTCGGCGGAACAGGCAAAATAAGCCCTATTTTTTCTGCGTCTCTCGCAACAGAGGCGGCTCGGCCAGGGTGAACACCACTAACTCTTCTCCGGTCGCCGTGCTGATGTCGTGATGCAAGCTCACCACTTGGATGCCGGTGATCTTCTGTATGATTGCCGCCATGATCGGCTTCGCTGTCTCGATCAAATGTGTCCGCACCTGTTTGAGCAGGTCTCTGCCTTTCTCGGCCGGAGCCGTCTTGACCAGATGCTGCTCGGCCGCGGTCAAAACGCCTATGAGCCGGACGATAACCAGATCATCGATCAGGTGGACGCGAATGTTCTTGGGACCTCGGCCCATGTAATCCTGTTCGAGGCGGCTCATGGCCTCCGAGATGGCGCGTTCGATTTCGCCCTGGGTCTTCATCGGAATCAACAATAATATACCCAATATTCAGAGAATTTGCTTGCTTTGTCGGTCATAAAGTGTATGATGGCGGGTTGGCGGAGCCTTAAGTAAATCGGTTCCCCACGGAATATCGAAGTCCTCGGAAGACTAAATAATGGGTAACTCGGCCGATGGCCGGGAGACCCGGTAGCGAGTAAGCCGACGCAATTGATTCCCGAAACATCGGGATTTGGTTGCGTCGGCTTTTTTGTTTCCTTGGATTCGCCGGACCAGTTCAGTCTCGCTGAAAAGAGAGGTACCACGGGTAGACGTATTCTCATGTCGCGACGTAGGTCACGCTTGAGGCCCCGCATCGGAATCTTTAATTCTCAGGAGATCTCATGAAGCCGATGCATGTGGTGGCACTGGCGGCAACCTTGGCTGCTTGTTTCTATACGAGTGGTTGGGAAACCTCCCACACGGAGACGGATAAGCCGGGTGTCTTCAGCGGCCAGACCCATGAAGAGACTACAACCACGCATAATCCGATCAAGAACACGGACGGCAAGACCCAGACCCAGTCCCAGACAAAGGCGCCCTGAAGGGTGTCATGTTGATCTTGTCGAGAAGAAGCCATGAAGCGATCGTAGTCCGTGGGTCCAACGGATTCGAGCCCCTGTTCGAAGTGACCGCGATCGATCTCAGAAATGGGGTTGTAATGCTCGGCATCAAGGCTCGTTCCGACCTTCCCGTTCAACGTTCGGAAGTCCGGGAACGAATCTGCCCCGGCGAGTTGCTCCGCGACACCGCCGGCGCCGCCCCCGCGCGCATAACGCGATGATCTTTTGGCGGCTTGATTCGGAAAGGAAGTGAAAATAGCCATGGAAAAAGGACGTACATCCCAAGCTCTGTTTCAGTCGATCGGCATTGATGGAACCGATTGGCTGCTTGTCGTCCGATCGGACGGCGGTTGGTCGATCACGCGTAATGGAAAGGAAGTCGGCGTCGGCACGAGCGAACGGGCGTCCATCGTTGGTGGCGTCAAGAAGTTCTTGTCGCTGACCCGCGCCAACGCCGGTTCCGATGCCGCATGCGATGCCGCCGTCGGCACACTCCTCAATCGGATCGAACGCGAAGGATCGGCATCGGTAAATGTTGCGAAGTACCAGGGAAGGACCAGGCCGCACGCTTCGAAGGCGTCGCCGGCCTGTTTAACCACGCACGGGACTGCCGCGTCGTGACGTTCACGGCGATGGTCTTCTCCGTTCTCAAGATTTCCGAAAGGAGCCTTCTATGGGATTGATACTACTAATTCTCGTGATCCTGCTGCTCGTGGGCGGCCTTCCCCGCTGGGGTTACAGCCGCAATTGGGGATACGGCCCAAGCGGAGGTCTGGGACTAATTCTGCTGATCCTGGTGATATTGATGATCTGCAACGTGCTGCCTTACGGGTGGTAGATTCAGATGATTCGGTTTCTGGGCATGCTCGTTGTGCTATTCGTTCTGCCCGCCGGCGTTGGATATTACCGCGGCTGGTTCCATGCGGTATCAAGTGATACCAGCGGCCGGACACCATCAAATTGACGGTGGACAAAGACAAACTCAACCAAGATAAGACCAGCGCGCAGCAACGAGTGCAGGATTTGGGACATAAATAAGCGGAACTTCTAACGGCACGGAGGCCGGACGCTTTGTTTTTTTTCTTTTTAACCACGTCCAAAACTTTCACCTAATGCGCCCATATATAGAGTGGTCTTACCCACGATTCGTTGGCGCTCAAAGCCGGGTAGTATTCCCGGCGGAAGGATGGAGCGTCATGGGACGAAAAGGTTCACATTCCGAGCAGTTTCGGCTGGAGGCGTGCAAGCTGGTGAGCGAGCAG
>DATAWP010000010.1:0-2717 GCA_036267155.1 Tepidisphaeraceae bacterium | reverse complement strand
CGCATGCGATAGCCTATCACATATGATATTTTGCGCTTGACTGTCAATGCCTATCGGATATGATAGCTTGCATAAACGATAGGTATCCCGATGGCCCAACATTTCCTGCTTTCCCCCGCCGCCAAGAGCCTTTCGCTGGCGACCGTTTTCACCATGAAAGACGAGCAGACGGAAACCACGTTCCGCCGTATCCGTTGGGCCGATACGAACGGCGAGCCGGTTTGCCCGCATTGCGGCGGGACCGATGCTTACGATTGCCGCCGCTTGAAGGGCGCACCACGCTTCCGCTGCCGGGCTTGCGGCAAGGATTTCTCGATCACGTCCGGGACGCTGTTCGCCAGCCACAAGCTGCCGCTGCGCTGCTATCTCGCGGCCATCGCGATCTTCTGCAATGAGGTCAAAGGCAAGTCGGCGCTGGCTCTCAGCCGCGATCTAAACGTCTCCTATAAATGCGCCTTCGTATTGCTGCACAAGCTTCGCGAGGCGATGGCGGCAGAATTGAAAGGCCGCGTGATCGGCGGGGAAGGCAAGGTCGCTGAGGTCGACGCGGGATATTTTGGCGGCTACGTCAAACCGGCAAACCTTCACACCCGCCGCGTCGATCGGCGCTTCCTCGAAAACCAGTCCGGCAAGCGCAAGGCCGTTGTCGTGATCCGCGAACGCGACGGCAGCACGCTCCCGGCCGTGTTCCGCACCGAAGGGCAAGCGTTGAATTGGGTTCGCTCCCGCATCGCCAAGGGAACGGTCGTCAACGCGGACGAAAGCGCGAATTGGAACGAATTGCATAGCCGCTTTGAAATGAAGCGGATCAATCACGAAGAGGCGTATAGCCTCGATGGCGCGTGCACGAATTGGGCGGAGGAATTTTTCAGCCGCATGCGCCGCGCCGAGATCGGCCATCACCATCATATCGCTGGCGCGTATTTGCTCCGCTACGCGCAAGAGGCGTCATGGCGGGAGGATAACCGCCGCGTATCGAATGGCGAACAGGCGAGCCGCGTTGCGGGTCTGGCGATGACGCAAAAGCCGTCAGTGGATTTCACCGGATATTGGCAGAGGCACGTATCCGAAAGCTAATCAGTCCGGTTATTTTTCTTTCGCCAAGCCAGAATCACCTTCAGCCTCTCTATCGAGGCATCGCTCAACTTTCCGATTACGATTTTGGGCTGACTCCGAGGAACGGTGAACCACTTGTCAGACCACTCCAAGTCAAGCCGATTCACATCTGCCAAATCAAAGCGGGTCGGTTTCATCAATCCGTGCGCTGCATATTCAGCCTCAGGAATGATGAGATCGAGATGGGCGCGCGTATCTTCTTTGATGGTCCCTGTACCGTAAGCCACGATCAGACGGCCCAGGCGATTTTCGATATCGATCCTACGGCCCAGAACCAAAACAGGGTGGTGCTCACCGCCAGGAATATTGGGTTGCCTCCCATAGGAAAACGGCACCAGAGGATGGTGCCGATGATGGGTAACGTTCCTAAGGGATGATCAGTCCACACCATACAGGTGTGGAACTATCATGTTTCTAATGTTTCGGTAACCCAATTTCCCTTAGCAAACTTGTCGCGCGCATGCTCGTTCATGCGGCTAATTTGCTGCGGAGATACTTCATCATAGCTGATGTCAGCAGGGGGTTGATTGGACGGCACCGCTTGCGGCGACCAAAACCCAACCCATTGATCTGCACAGTATTGGAGGAGTCTGGTCATGGGCTACACCCGTGGGTGAAGGCGATTCTGCGCCTATTTCCCTTATCGTTCCTTACCTATCCACACTATGTGGCTTGGGACAACTCAGAAACGGATATAGGGTTGCCATTGTGGCACCGTGTTGTCACCAGGACACAATGTCTTGATGGCTATCAGTGTGGGCACATCCGTACATATCAATGGTTTACGCCAATTTCCATCGCTTGGGCACCATGTTGTCGACCGTCTGTACGTCCTTCCCCGAATGATCCTCCAGTGACGACCGTACCCCAGCCTCGACCCCTAGCCGTTGACGCTTGTCGGCCCCGGTGACGCCCTTGGCGGCTAGTACCGCGTCCGTAATCTCACGTACGGTCATGGGCCCTGTGGCCTTCCGCAGCACACCTAGGGCCTCCCGGAACAAGGTGCCTCGCTTGAACCACGGATTGGTCCGCTGGCGCCTACGGGCCGATATGGCCCGGACGCTGTAGGCCGGATCGAATATCCGAATGACCGCCTCGACATGGATCATGGTGTCGGCGAGGCGCTTGGCCTCTTTCCGGTTCTCTAGGATTTTGCCGCCTAGGTCGGCATGAAGTCGGACCAGGTAATCGACGGCGGGGTGATCGGGCGAGGCATTGAAGGCGTGGGGCATGGCGTCATCGAAAGTGCAAATAGACCACAATCGCCAAGGCGATGAAGCCAGAGGCGATCAAGAGCCATTCGATAGGGTCACGGGTGAAACGGGGGTTCATGCCCCCAAAGCTAGGCTATCGGCTGCTGAAATTCTTGTGGCGTTTGCGCCATAATACCGGGCCCCAGAACGTTTCGGGCCCTCATCAATCATTTCGGCGGCGCGCACGCGGCGCTCGAAGCCCTGCCTGGGCTAGCGCGGCGCGGCGGCGGCAATGCCGCGCCGCAGATTTATTCGCGCGATGAGGCGTTGCGCGAAATCGCCGGCGCCCGAAAAATCGGCGCGCGTCTCGTGGCCGCCGGCGAAGCCGACTATCCGCGCCGGCTGCAG
>DATAWP010000009.1:0-3611 GCA_036267155.1 Tepidisphaeraceae bacterium | reverse complement strand
ATATAATCCGATATTCGCCGGTCGAGCAGGTCCCCGAAAGGTCCCTCGAAAGAGAGGCGGACAGCGGTGCGGCACGTCTTTCCCTTTGCTAGCTTCGCCCAGTCGCGCCGCGCCAGCACGTTGCTCTGCGGCGCCTTGGTTCTCGGGGTCGGGCTTGCCGCCGGCGCATCGCTCCGGCCTGCGACGACGGCGCATGGCGCGACGTCCCCCGTAGTGACGGAGCCGACCGCCATGAACGAGACCGCTCCGGTTGCCGCCGCGGATATCCCGCTGGCACACCGGCTCGACCCCAACATCGTCTATCCGGCCGAGGTCATCCGCATCATCGACGGCGACACATTCGAAGCGCGGGTACGGGTGTGGCCGGGGCTTGACGTCGACACCAAGATACGGCTGCGCGGCGTGGACGCCGCCGAGCTGCACGCGCGCTGCGACAGCGAGCTTGCGCAAGCGCAAGCGGCGCGCGTGGCGCTGGTGCGCATCCTCGACGAAGGCGGCGTGACGATTTCGCGCGTCGGCATCGATAAATATGGCGGCCGCATCGATGCGACGATCGCGACGCGCACCACCGCCGACGTGTCGGCGGCGCTGCTCACCGGCGGCTTTGCGCGGGCTTACGACGGCGGCCGGCGCGGTTCTTGGTGCGGGTAGCAGGGATCAGAAATCAGAAAGTCGGGGATCAGGATTCGCTTGTTTCCCGATCCACTGATCCACTGATCCACTGATCCCTGATTATCTGGTCACCACCACGCGGGTGCCGACCGAGACCCGGCTGTACAGATCGGTGATGTCGGTGTTGTGCATGCGGATGCAGCCGTGCGACACGAACCTGCCGATCGAGCCTTCATTGTTGGTGCCGTGGATGGCGTATTGGCCGCCGCCCGATAGTGTCATCGCCGCGACACCCATCGGATTTTGCGGCGAGCCGCCCGGGATGATCGCCGGCAGCCGGGAATAGTCCTTGCGGATCGACTCCGGCGCTTCCCAGGCCGGCCTGATGTATTTGCCGTCGATGAAGGCGGTGCCGCTCCACTGCATGCCGAGGCGGCCGACGCCGACCGGATAGCGGATCGCCTCGCTCGGGCCGACGAAGTAATAGAGCGCGCGTTCGTTGGTGCGGATGACGATAGTGCCAGGCAGGTAGCTGTCCCGCACTGAGACCAGCTCGCCATGAGCCTGCGCCGCGTTGGGCGCCAAAGCGAACGCGGCAACAACCGCGAGCACAGCCGAAAGCAGAATTTTCCGACGCATTGTCACTTTCCCTGACTGACGGACGTTCGCCCCACCCGACCCCATTTCGGGGGTCATAAGCCAGAAGGTCCATCTTAGCCTAATTGCCAGCGCGGCTCAGCAACGCGGCGGCAATAGAGTAAGGTTTTCGCTAATTTTTCGCCGGGTGTGTTCGGGATGCAATAGCGGGAACTTTCACCTCCCCCGCGCGGCGACCGCGCGGCGGGGAGAGGTCGAGTAAGGGCAGCGAACGAGGGCGAGGGGTCTATCCGCGGTTCTAAGCGCTGAAATTCCGCCCGCATGGCGCAAGCGTCATAAGCGATGTAATTTCGCGCGATGGGGGGCAAAATCGCAGGCTACATCTTTACAGTTGTTATCCCGATAGTTGTGACGGCCATGTTGCCTCACATCGGGCCTGAGATTGGATTCCCGATTATCTTAGTCAGCTTGGTGATTGGTCTGAGTGATTTTGCTTGGATGTACTCCAAGTCGCATCATCGGGGGCCGAATATGCTTTTGATTGGGGGAATGGCTCTGGGTGCTCTGGTCTTCGGCGGCTGTGCTATCACGTTTTTCCTTGCGCCAAAGTCACCGGGTACCGCGTCCGCTCAGCCGACGGTTCAAGACGTGAGCATTCTGGCAGATTGCTCCGATACGTTCTTGCCTATGTATGTCCCAGCTGATGGTCGGATCATGGATGCTTTTGTGATTTTCAATGACGATGTAAATCGTGTGAAGATCACTGCGATGAATTATCAAGGCAAACCGGGGGAACCGCTAAATTGGCTTGCAGCAAAACAGTCTCCGTTCGGTTGGAAATGCGAACTAACGGCACAGCAACCTATATTTGATGCTGTGCTGACGCTTGACGTGACTGTTATAGAAAACATTCGCAAGCCAGACCCGTCTGGACAAATATCAAATTACAGCGGCATTCCCATCGGCAAAATAAAGGAAATGTTCAATCGCCACCGGATCGACTCTAACTCGACCGTGTTTTATTTGGTCAATCAATCCTCCTATTTCGTCAACGTCGAGGTGCAGCGTGTAGCATCTGGCGGCATCATCAACAAATTTGGTAGCCACGAGAGGCGGAACGATATTGCCGTCAACAGTATCCGCCACGCGAGTATGGGGCCGTTCATAGTCAATACACCGCAACCTACAACTCCCCCGGCACCACCCCATCAGGATGAAGCAGCAGAAGGAGGCAAAGGTGGAAGTGGCGAGATATTCGGTAACGACGGAACGATCATTGGCGGCAAAGGAGGAAATGTGGGCCTCGGCGGGGTGGGCAGTGGAGGTGAAGGTGGCGGCGGTGTTATCCACGGCGACGGAGGAACAATCATTGGCGGTGAAGGTGGGTCCGTTGACGGAACCAATATTTGGTTTCCTCCGGCCCAGTCCGGCTATATCCGGTATCTAGAGACACAAGGGCAAACGCCGGACTTCGGCGTCCAGTATCCCGGCGCTGGTGGCGCGACTGCAGGATGGCTTCAATGCCAACAGGTCGTCGTAAAAATAAGGGAAGAGTATTTCAAGAAGACCCGACAGGAAGCCAAGATTCGCTCGAGCAAGATAGAGGATGTGCCTCTGGAATATATAAACGAAAAGCTGAAGCAAGCTGGATACCAGTGGCGCGCTCGTATCGAGAAAAAATACTGGTATTTGTACTATGTCCCTAACATTCATTGATCGCCGGTGCGAGAATTGTCGGCTAAATCACATGCGGATGGTGGTTTCGACGCGAGCCAGGTCAACCGGGTTTGGGGTACCGCAATTCCGTGCCCCGCGGATAGGGTCTCCTCACCCCAACCCTCCCTACGCGCTTTCCTTGCTCTTGTTCTGCCGGTTGTTGACGAGGTCGTCGACCACGGCGGGATCGGCCAGCGTCGAGGTGTCGCCGAGATTGCCGAACTCGTCCTCGGCGATCTTGCGCAAAATCCGGCGCATGATCTTGCCGGAGCGCGTTTTCGGCAGGTTTGGCGCGAACTGGATGAGATCGGGCGAGGCGATCGCCGAGATTTCCTTGCGCACC
The DNA here is from genome assembly GCA_036267155.1 of Tepidisphaeraceae bacterium. Classification (GTDB taxonomy): domain Bacteria; phylum Planctomycetota; class Phycisphaerae; order Tepidisphaerales; family Tepidisphaeraceae; genus PALSA-1353. The sequence continues at coordinate 343 of DATAWP010000009.1, read as the reverse complement.
CAGTTCGCCAGTTCCTTGCGCAGTTCCTCGGTCGGGTGCTCGCCGGCCATCAGCGTGACATAGGCATAAATGCCCTGGCCCTTGATGGTGTGCGGATAGCCGACCACGGCGGCCTCCGACACTTTGGGGTGCGCCACCAGCGCCGATTCCACTTCCGCGGTGCCGAGCCGATGGCCGGCAACGTTGATGACGTCGTCGACGCGGCCGGTGATCCAATAGTAGCCGTCGGCGTCGCGGCGGCAGCCATCGCCCGTGAAATACTTGCCGGGATAGGCCGAGAAATAGGTGTCGATGAAGCGCTGATGGTCGCCATAGACCGTGCGCATCTGTCCGGGCCAGCTAT
>DATAWP010000008.1:0-3872 GCA_036267155.1 Tepidisphaeraceae bacterium | reverse complement strand
CAGCGACACCGGAAACGGTGCCGCCAGCGCGCTGACCGACAGGTCGGGCTGTTCGGCAAGGCGCATGACCATGGCGCGGCGCGTCGGATCGGACAGCGCGGCGAAGGTGCGGTCGAGGCTTGCGTCGGAAAACTTAACCATGTGGTTTAGTATAAGAAGGTCCGTGAGCAAGTCAAGACTGCGGTAGTCAGCAATACCCCGCCTAGCCGCGCAACTAATGATTGAGCGAGGTTGGATATGAGTGTAGAGTCACATAATGCTATCGCCAGCCTCCCAAATGCTGACCGGAACCATCGCGGCGCTTGGATTGGCGTGGGCGATAATTTCGTATGGGCTTACGAAACGCAGTGAGCTCGCCCTGGAGCGCACAAAATTTATCTTCGACAACCTGCGCTACTTTGAGACGGACGAAGCGCTACAGGAGGCAAATCGGATCGTAGGCGACTTAAGTAAAGAGTTCACGACAGAAAAGTTTCTTGAAATCATGATGCCAGATGATGATGCGAATATCGATGAAACCGGCCTTGCAGACGTTTCTGATGAGCAAATAGCAAAATGTACCGCGGTGGATAGCTACCTTAATTTCCTTTGGAGAATTGCCTATGCGCATTTTGAACTCAGGACGATAACTATCAACGATATGGATGCGTTCGGATATTATTTTTATTTGATATCCAAGGATATTGGACTCTTGAAGTACTGTGCAAAGGAGGGCTTTGAGGAGGTGATTTATGCCATCAGAAAGCTGAAACCATATTGGGACGCGGCGGATATTAAAAACAGGGATCTGATTAGGGAGGTCGACAAGTTAGTTCCCCAAGCTAATTCTTAAGAAGGTTGAGATGAATGAATAGGGTGCGCTCAAATATTGTTGTAATTTACCTAATGTAAACTTCCAGCCGCTCAAACGCCTCACAATGAATCCTTCAAGTCTCGCCACGGCTCTCGTCGGCGCTCAGACAGGCATGCTGCAGCTTGCCATGGCGGCGGACATAACGAGTATGAACCAGCGAGACGGTTCCTCGATCGTGAAACTGATCGACTCTGCGCAACAGAACGCCAATTCGCTCGTCAAGGCCGCCGCGGGTCTCGCCAATCTCGACGTCACAGCTTAGTCCAAACAAATACGGGTAATTCAGGAGACCTGGATGCGGGATCGATATTCCGCGAATCCGTAGGCCGTTATTTTATGCTATTGCTGATTCGATTGGTGATTCGATTGTTGTTGCGATTAGTGATTTCAGCTTCGGCCGCCACCGCGGCGCATGTCGGAAATGCCTGATTTATCGGGTCTCGGCCAATCCATCGATCGGGCGATCAGGGGGCAATCATGAAGATGAAGATCGTCATCGCAGCCGTTGCGATGCTTGCAATGTCGATATCGTCTGCGTCCGCGCAAGCGCTGGTATTTGGCAGCGGATCAAATTCGGCGAGCGCAACCAGTTGGGTGGGGGGTGGACATGCCGGCTACAATTGGCAGAGCAATTCGTGGGTCTACGGTATCGAGGCCGACATATCGGGGATGCATCTCAACAGCGCAATGAACACTGCATTGACCGACGGGCTCACGACCGCCAGCACGAACGCCGACGTTAATTGGTACGGCACCGTGCGCGGCCGCCTCGGTTGGACCCAAGGCCCTGCTCTGTTCTACGGCTCGGCTGGCTTGGCCTACGGCAGGGTCGCTTTGAACAGCAGCATGAGCATGCCCGCCGCTCCGCTCTCCCTGAATACGCAAACGTCCTCGATGAAGACCGGCTGGGTCGCCGGCGGCGGCATAGACTATCGCTGGACGCCCAACCTCATCGTCGGCGTTCAATACCAATATGTCGACCTCGGATCGGTCAATCTGGCATCCTCGATAACGGTTGCTGGCCCGGACTCCTTGGCTCAAAGCGCGAATGCGCACGCACAATTCCAAGTCTTCACCGCAAGTATCAGTTGGCTGTTTTCGCCGGCAGGGAGGAATTCCGCAGGCGGATGGCAGGGCCTGTACGCAGGCGGCCAGGGCGGCGGCGCCTGGGGCAACGATGCCAGCGCCGTCTATTCCTTCGTATCGCCGCCGGCGCCTTCCGATGTCCGTCTCAAGCGTGACGTCGTTCTGGTCGCCCGCCTCGATAACGGCCTCGGCCTTTATCGCTATCGTTACGTTTGGAGCGACACCGTCTATGTCGGCGTGATGGCTCAGGAAGTGGCCCTGCTGCATCCCGAAGCCGTCGTGCGGGACCGTCTCGACGATTATCTCCAAGTCGATTACAGCCAACTCGGCATGAAGCTCATGACGTGGCCGCAGTGGCAGGCCGTCAGCAAAGGCGAGCGGATATAGGTTCGTTCTGCGGCGTTGGCGATTATCGTTTCCATTTGAATCGATTGCGCGCTCATCGGTCCGCGCTTCGACGGCTGCCGAACGTCTAGGGCTACTACGTATGGCAGCGAGCCGCGTGTCGCCATAGCTGCAGGGCATTATGAAGCTGCGGCGGCGGCCATCAGCGTGACCGCCAATATTCGCTCGCGCCGCGGTGTGTTGAGTTCGGGAGTATGGTCAATGAATATAACAAGCATCACTTACGCCGGCGCCCAGGCCGTTCAAGCTCAAGCGCATTCCAGCGATCCGTCCCGGTCCGCCAACGCAAATTCCAATGCTGACAAATCCGGTTCGACGGCAAACACCGCCCATACGACGCAGCCTGTCGATTCGACCGCGAGCAATTCCAGTTCGACCGTCACGGCGAATAATGCGCAGCAGGGCAGCAATTCAAATGCGCAGCAGGGTGGTAATCCACCGGCCAACGCCGCCGCCGGGACCGGAACGACCCTCGACATTACCGCGTAGCGATGTAGCCGAGCGCTCGCTCCACTCAACTTGCGGCACTACTGGCTGGCGATCGCCGCGCTGACAAGCTTCACGCCGTCGTCGCTCGACCATTGCGCCGGGCCGGCCATGTCGCCGATCTCGCAGCCGTTGCGGTCGATGATGACCGTGGTCGGCATGCCGAAGGCTTTGCCGGCCTCTTTCAGATCCTCGAAAACATGCGCGCTCGCATCGGAATAATAGGTCAGATGCGTGACCCCGATCTCCTTGAGGAAGGCGAGCGGCTTTTGCTGGTCGCGGGTATCGATGTTGACGGCAACCACCTGGAAATCGGGCCCGCCGAGCCTCGCCTGCAACGCATCGAGCGCCGGCATCTCGCTCCGGCACGGCACGCACCAGGTGGCCCAGAGATTGAGGAGCACGGTGCGGCCGCGCCAATCGGCGAGAGTCTTTTCGGCGCCTTGCGCGTTCTTGAACGCCAGATCGGGCACATGGAACGGGGTTTGCGCCAAAGCGAGCGCGGCAACCTCGCCATGCGCCAGGGGCGCGAGTTTGTTGGCGATATTAACCGCGGGGCGGCAGGCGGCATCGGCCGGATTGCTTCGCAGATGCTCCATCCCGTATACCCCCGCCAGGACAACCAGAACCGCAATGGCAGCCGCTGCGGAAACAAGCCGCAAACGGCCGATTTTGCGCAGAGAAGGTTCGTTAGGTGACGGGGCGGACGGCTCAGTCATGTCGATCATAAGAGACTAAATTCCGGCGCAGGGCTTCGTGAGCAACGTGTCATGAGCAACAAGATGTGGGGCGGACGGTTCGATTCAGGACCTGATCCGATCATGGAGGACATCAACGCTTCGATCCATTTCGACCGCCATCTCTACCGGCAGGACATCGCCGCGAGCAAGGCGCACGCCGCCATGCTCGCCAAAAAAGGCATCATCACGGCGCAAGATGCGAAGAAGATCGCTCACGGTCTAGACACGATCCTGTCAGACATCGAGGCCGGCAAATTCGCGTTCAAGCGGGCGCTCGAAGACATCCATATGAATGTCGAGAG
>DATAWP010000007.1:0-77942 GCA_036267155.1 Tepidisphaeraceae bacterium | reverse complement strand
GCGGAAGCGATTTCTGATATACGAGCCCGCGATCTCGGCCGTCAAGAAAATCGTAACCGACCATCGTCTTCTTCATCCGTTGGCTCGATATCGCAATGCAATATAGATGATTTGTGCCCCCCCCGGACGGTAAACGGTTACGGACAAAGGCAGGCTTGGCCGCGTCCCAGTGGATCTGCTCACGTTTTAATCTGCGACATTAAATAGATCGACAGCGGCCCGAAGAGGAAGATCGGCATCCACGCCATCAGGGCCGGCCAGAGATCCACCCAATCCGGAGTTGGCGGGCTGGCGGCCATCTGGTAGGTCACGAATACGCTTCCCATGCACAGTCCCGTCAGCAGCAAGCAGTTGAAAGCCGACGATTTCAATTTGCCCGGCTCGCGCGTCAAGACCGTCGAAATCGCCAGAAGGAGCATAAATACGTTCAGCAGCCATTGCGTGACGCGAAGGTTTTTTGCCCGCAGCAGATCGATCGTGCCGTAGCGTTTGAGGCCCAGCAATTGATTGATTTTCTGAAGCGGCAAAAGCTGAATGTAGTCCTTCCCCAGGTTGAGGGCGATCTCATCGGGGGTCATGGCAGCTCGATAGACGGACTGGGGCCTGGCGTGGGCGAGAACGACCTGCTCCTTCGGAGCGGCGATCGGAACGATGAAGCCGTTGGTCAAATCCCATTGCTTGAGCGGACCGTTCCAGACGGCCTGGTCCGCGTACAAATGCGACAACGGCTGCAGATTGGCGTCGCGCTGGATGACGTCCAGATACTGGATTTTGGCGGGCGAATCGGGCCTTGGGGGTGAATACATCGCCGCGTTCAACAGGTCGCCGCGCGAATCTTCCATCATGTGGACGGGATACATCTTCAGAGCCGCTTCGTGAACGTCTCCGTGACTCCGCATCAGTTCGGGAATCATCCGGGGGATAATCACCTCCTGATCAATCGGCAACAGAACCACGTTCAGCACCACTCCCGCTAGGATGACGGGCATGGCGATGCGATACAGCGGCATCCCCGCCGCCAGCAGGGCCGTCATCTCATTAAACCGGCCGAGGCGCACCACGGTAAATGCGGCGGCAACCACCGCGATCATGCCCGACATATGCACAAAGAAGAGAAACGAGTTAAAAAAATAGAAATCCGAAATGTCGTAAACGATTCGCCCAATCGTCAGTTCGGTCGACGGCAGCGTCTGAGTCAGATTGGCAAAGTTGAAGACCATATCCAGCGCGACATACATCCCGATCAGAACCATGAAACTGATCAGGTAGTTCTTGATGAACATACTCAGAACGTAGCGGTCAATGATCTTCATGGTGAATGATGGGCTTGTTCGTTTCGCTGGACGACTTCGATCAGGCTTCGGCGGATTTGGCGGCCCAATCGGTATTCGCTGGGAATTGCGATCTCGGTAACGCTGAAGTCCGGCCCCAGCGCCGGCCACGGTGGGGGCGGATCGTATCCTCTTGGCAGCCGGCGAACCAATACCACGCGTGCAAACGACTGCGGCGCGGGAACTTTGCCGAAGAAATCGAATGCCGTGGGCCGCGCCGGATCGGCGAGCGGGCGAATGTCGGGCTGGGCGGGAAGATAAAACGACAATTCGGCGGCATACTCATAGTCGGCGGTGAAGACCGGGGAGCCGAGACGCAACGGCTCCACCTCCCGCACCGCCAGATCACGCCAGCCGAACAGGTTGTCCCACTGAGGGTTGCCCAATTTCGGAGACAGCTTCCAGGCCAACTCGGGGAAATGGATGGTGATGGTGGCGACCAAGGCAATCAGGACGGCAGCCTTGGCCCACCACACGCGGCGAGGGCTCCAACTTTCGGCTAAATATTGCGCAAACAGAATAATCGCCGGGAAGTAAGCAAACATTGGCCAGTTGGCCTCGACGCGGCGATGCGTGGCGGACCAACCGAAAAATACCAGGGGCACCGTGGCGGCAAACAGCAGAATGCGGATGTACATCGGGTTATTTTTTCGCCGCCAGTAGATCAGCAGAGCCGCCAGGCAGACTCCGAGCAGTACGGGAGTGCAGACCGCGATTTGCCCACCGGCATAATTCGCGAGGTTGCGCCACACCGCTGAATTTCCCGAGCCGATCCCGTGCCAAAGCTGAAAACGAAATGACGCCCACTGATGCCGCGCATTCCAGATGAGGACGGGGCTAAAAACGGCCGCCGTGAGAATGGCCGCCAGCCAAGGCCAGGGCGTGAGAAACTGCCGCCGGCCCTCGGCACATGAAAGCATCGCCAGAAGAACGGCGACGCCAAGCAGAACGCTGGTGTATTTTGAATCCAGCGCCAAGCCCATGAGGATTCCGAATATCAACCACCGCCATGGACGCCGGGCGTTGCCGGAGTTGGGGGCGAAGATTCCGATGATCACCGCCAAGGCCGCGCTTTGGAAGAAACATGCCGGCGTATCGGGCGTCATGATCGAGCCGATGACCGCAATCATCGGGCTGAGCAGCAGGGCGATCGGAACGAAGCTGGCGGCTCGGGAATCGCCGACGATCCGGCGCGTGGCCTGTGTCAGGATCAGAACCGCCGCCGCAGTCATCACCCCGGCCAGGCAGCGCACGCCCAGCTCGGTATTTCCCAGAAGGGTTGTTCCGAGGCGGATGAGGTATGCGGTGACCGGCGGGTGATCGAAATAAGACGCCGCCAGATGGCGTGACCAGGTCCAGTAGTACGCTTCGTCGGGAACCAGCTCGCGAAGGGCGTCAAAGACCCAGCCGCTCAGGAGCCAGATCAGAAACAGCGCCCCGAGGCCGCGGGAAGAGAGCCCAAGCAGGGAGTCGCGGCGGGAGGCCGGGCTCGAAGGCGCACGTGCGGGAACAGGGGTGCGGAGGCTCATCGTCTTTGAAGCCTGACGGTCAGGTAAATCGCCGCTGTCAGGACGGCCGCGTTTCCGATCCAGATAAACACGAGCGCCATCGGCAGCGGGTCTCTGAACGCGGCGCCGATGGTGTTTGGAACGTGCGTGGCCAACTGCTGGCCGCTGATGATCAGCGTGATGCACAGCAAAGCCGGCACGAAGCTGGCGGCGAACGCGTTCATGAAATTTCCACTTCGGAACAAAACGCCCAGGGCGCAGCCCACCATCACCAGCGTCAAACAGCTCACCGCAAAGCTGGCCCGGCCATGCAGCTCGCTGCGCGCGGCATTGTTGGCGCGGACTTGTTCGTGGTGAAGGTTCAACACGTCGGGGGTGCTCATCTTCCAATGTTGGATATCGCCAGGTCCAGCGGTCGGGTCGGACACCGGGTCGTGCATAAAATCAAAGAGGTTCTTGTTTCCGATGGCTCGGATTGATGCGGGCATCGGTACGGAAAAGCTGCGCGAGAAGCTGCTTCGCGGCGTGTCCACACCGTCCTGCGTTCTCAGTTCCACGTTGAAAAGTTCGATGTTCACGTTCATTTGATCCGCCGGAGGGCCGGTGCTGGATTCCACAGGAGCATTCGGCTGCGCGCGGATGTGCATCTCCTTGGCGTGAACGAAAAGAGTCAGTTGGGAGCCGTGAGACTGACTCATCCAAACGGTCCGGGCGTCGGGGGCGCCGGGCGCGGTCAGCACCAGGTCGTTGCCCGTCCATTTGGCCGTGACATCCTGGGCGCCGATGTCGAACGTGTCGCTCTCCGGGGAACTGCCGGCGAAAAGAAAGCTCGACGTACCGTCGGCCGTGTGATGATCGATCGCCGCAGCCACCAGGGCCAGATACGCCTGGTTTTGCTCGCGGCGGATGAGGTCCCGGATGATGATCTGCACGTTCTCGCTTTGTCCGGGGTCCTCGGCAAGCTGGGTGAGGCGCGAAATGTTGAGGAATTTCACGTTCTCGCTGATGAGCGAGGGGATTTCGAACGGCCCAAACCCGCTGGTGCCGACGCCGACCTGCACGTTGCCGAAAAAGACCCGCGGGAATTTGATTCCGTCCACCAGGGAGATCGTTACCATCGACGGCTTGGAGGACGAAGCGCGGTCGATGGAGACCAGCGCGCTGCGGGCCATCCAGAATTCCTTGGGGAGGAGTATCCGCGGATCCGCGGTTGACCAGTCATAGGTCATCCATGCCGGGCCCAATAGCTCGACCTGCTGCAGCGACGGCTTGGACGGGTCGGATGGAACCAGGCGAGCTTCGTCCGCATAGACGTTGAACAATTTCTGGTCGGTACTTTGGAATTGCAGGGTGTGAGTGCGCTCGATCCGGTTGGCGATCACCCGGGCGATGTTGGAGTAAATCACTTCCTCCACCTTCAGCGAATAGACCGGCACGATGAAGCAGAGCATCAACAGGCTGATCGTGGCGACCACCAACCCAAGCACCAGCGCCGGCAGCGCCACCGAAAACCGCCGCGCCGAAAAATAGCTGATGCCAGAAGCCCGCATGGCCGTCAGTTCGTTGTCAGCGGAGAATCGGCCGTAAACCATGGTTGTCGCGAACAGGGCGGACACGGGCAGCGAATAGGCGCAAACCGCGGGCAGCGAAAACACGAGCAGGCGATTGACCTGCCCGAAATCCAGTCCATTTTCCGTCAGAGGGCGCAGCAGCACCGCGAAGCTCATGATCCCCGCGAGTCCTGCGGTCGTCAGGAGAAAAACCCGCAAAAGGTTGCCGAAGATGTACCAGAAAAGCGTCTTGCTCATGCGGGAGAATTCGGTGGAGCGCTTGGGGTTGGGGCCGGCTGACCCACGACCGCCGCGATCGCTTGTGCCAAGCGCTGGATTCCCGGTCCGATCTGGTCGGGAGCGACCTGCCCGAAGCTGAGCCGCAGGTGATTCCGCGGCAAAACTCCGTTCTCGTCGGCCTGGAAGCAATAATCGCCCGGCACGTAAAGAACGCCTTTCTCCACGCACATCCGAAACAGCGAAGACGTGCGGGAAGCATCCATTCCCGTCGGCAGCGTGACCCAGACGTAGAGCCCCCCCGAAGGGTGGGTCCACGTCACCCCCGCGGCGCCGGGGATGTGCTGCCGCAGCGCATCCAGCATCGCATCGCGCTTTGCGCGATAAGCGGCACACAGCCGCTGCACGTGCTGGTCGTACAGTCCGCTGGTCATGGCTTCCGCGGCGATGTGCTGGGCAAGGCTTGGGGAACCGAAATCGTGATTGCCTTTCTGATGCAGGACGGCTTCCAGCAAATCCGTCGGCATGGCCGTGTATCCCGTCTTCAAACCGGGCGCAAAAGGCTTGCTGAACGTCTGGGTAAGGATCGTGTGATGGTTGTCGCGGTCGAGCGATTTGATCGACGGCAAGTCCGGGCCGTCGTAGCGCAGCTCGCGATACGCCGCGTCTTCGAGAATGAGAATCCGCTGCCGCCGGCTGAATTTCCGTGCGATCTCCAGCAGTCGCGGCCGCGCCGCGGCGCCGAGCGTCAGGCCTGTCGGGTTTTGAAAATACGACGTTGTGTAAATCAGCTTTACGCGGTCGAGCCTATTCTCTCGCTCCAGCCGTGTGAGAAGTTTTTCGATCGCTTCGACGTCGATCCCGTCCTCGGTCATCGGGACGGTCATGACGCTTGCGCCCAGCGACGCGAGAGTGCCGGTGTAAACGAAATAGCAGGGGTTGGCGGTGATGACGATGTCGCCGGGATCGATCAGAACGTCGCCGATGAGATAAAGCGCCTGCTGCGATCCGGTGGTGACGACGATGTCGCGTTCGGTGAGCCCGAAATCGGCGGCGGGTTTTTTTTCGAGCTTTTCAAGATGCCGAAGGGCGGCCTGCCGCAGTGACGCCAAACCCAGCGTCGTGTCGTATTGAAGCGCCGCGCGGGCCCGGCGCTCATTGGCGAAAATCGTTTTGACGATTTGCTGAGTCGCTTCCACCGGGAGGGTCAGCGGATCGACCAGCCCGGCGGCGAAGTTGATGAGATTGGGATCGGCCAGCGCCGCGGCCATGAGAAAGCTGATCGGCTGTTCGCCGGTGCGGCGGGCCTTGGCCGAAAGCGCTAGCTGGGATGCGGAATCGCTGCGGGACATAGCGGTAAATCATGCTATCGGCGCGGTGGCGGGGGGGCAATGCAAATGCTAAATCGGGCAAATGCTAAATCGCCTGAAAATCGCTCCGTCTCGGATCGGCCACGGCGATGACCACGGCATTGATGGCCGCGGGCGAGGCTTCGCCCATCGCGCGGGCGGCGGCTTTCAGCGTCGATGCCGTTGTGCTTACGTCATCCACCAATGCGATCCGCTTGCCGCGAATGGAACGGGGATTCGACAGACCGAAGGCGAAACGCAGGTTGTCAGCCCGGTCTGCGATGGAGCAAACCGTCGTTTGCGCCGCCGTATTTTTCAGTCGAACGATGGGATAAGCAACCCCGAGGAGCCGGCGATTCCGAGCGAGTCGGCGAGCGAGCCCGTCCGCCTGGTTGTATCCGCGCCAAATCTGCCGCGACCAGTGCAGTGGAATCGGGACCAGCACGTCGGTTTCGTCAAGAAGCTGCCGAATCCGATCTTGGCGGAGCATCTGGTCGGCAAGGATTTCAGCCACGGGCCAGCGATAACGGTATTTCATTGAGTGAATGATCGCGCGAAGCGGTTCGCGAAACGGCCCCAGCGCGACGATCCGGCCCAGTGGATGCACGCCCGCTCCACCGCAGCGTGGACAGGCGCTGCCCCTCGGTAGCGGGGCTGCGCACCGCTCGCATGTGGGGGAGATCGCCAGCAGCGAAAGCGCGGACTGGCATTGCTCGCAAAACACCGCATCTCCGTTCGGAGCAGTGCCGCGGCAACCAACACAGCGCGGAGGGTAAATGAAGTTGGCCAGGTCCCGGCAAAGGCTCAATATCACGGCGGCATTTTAACCGCCAAAGTTATTTTCACGTCGAAAGTTTTAGTATAATCCGGTTCGGGAGGACGAATGTTAAAACTTCATGTGGAAATTCTGCTGATTGCGGTGTTGGGCCTTTTTGCGGTGGGGCAGGTGTTCGCGGCGGTGGTGCCGCTCAAAGCTCAGCCATTTGACTTGGGCGAGGTGCGCCTGCTCGATGGGCCATTCAAGACCGCCCAACAGGCCGATGCGAAATACCTGCTGTCGCTGGATTTGGATCGGCTGTTGCACAATTTCCGCGTCAACGCCGGATTGCCGTCGAGCGCCAAGCCGCTGGGCGGCTGGGAATCGCCCGCCTGCGAGCTTCGCGGGCATTTTGTCGGGCATTATCTCAGCGCCTGTTCCCTGATGTACAAAAGCACCGGCGACGAACAATGGAAAAATCGCGTCGATTATCTGGTCACTGAAATGGGCAAATGCCAGGATGCGCTGGGCGACGGATATTTGTCAGCCTTTCCAAGTTCATATTTCGACCGCCTGGAATCGGGCGAGCACGTCTGGGCGCCGTATTACACCATTCACAAGATCATGGCCGGACTGCTGCAAGCGTATCAGCTTTGCGGAAACGAGCGGGCGTTGGAAATGGACAAGAAAATGGCCGGCTATTTTGACCGGCGGTTGTCGCGTCTGTCTCCGGAGCAAATCGAAAGGATTTTTCACACCAGCGGTAGTGGCCCCGGGACGGAATTCGGCGGGATGTCGGAAGTGCTGCATGACCTGTACGGCATCACCGGCGATCCGGAAACGCTTCGATTGGCGAACCTGTTCGACCGCGATTGGCTGGCCGTGCCGCTGGCTGAAGGAGAGGACCGGCTTGCGGGATTGCACGCTAACACCCACATTCCCCAGGTGGACGGCTTCGCGCGGCATTACCAGCTCACCGGCGATACAAAATACCGCGATGCGGCCGTTCATTTCTGGGAGATCGTCACCGGCCGGCATTCGTTCGTCACCGGCTCCAACAGTTTTTCCGAACACTTCGCACCGCCCGGCGTGGAAGCCAGCCAACTTTCGCCGACCACCGCCGAGACGTGCAACACATACAACATGCTCAAGCTCACCCGGCACCTGTTCGAATGGGATCCCAAGCCGCAGTACGCCGACTATTACGAGCGGGCACTGTACAACCACATCCTGGCGTCGATCGATCCGCAGACGGGAATGATGATGTATTTTCTGTCCCTCGCGCCGGGGCATTTCAAGGTGTACTGCACGCCGACGGAATCGTTCTGGTGCTGCACGGGAACGGGCGTCGAGAATCACGCCAAGTACGGCGACAGCATTTATTTTCACGACGACGCCACGCTCTGGGTGAACCTCTTCATTCCGTCCGTATTAAACTGGCGTGAAAAGGGGATCACGCTTCGGCAGGAAACGAAATATCCGGAGGAAGAGGGGACCACGCTGATTTTCCAGATGTCGCAGCCGACGCAACTGGCCGTGAATCTGCGGGTGCCGTATTGGGCGACACACGGCGTTACGGTGAAAGTGAATGGACAGCCGCAGGAAATCAGCGCCAGCCCCGAGAGTTATTTGACGCTCGATCGCCAATGGAAGGACGGCGATCGCGTGGAAATGTCGATGCCAATGAGCCTGCATCTGCATCACGCCAGTGATTTGAAGAATTACGTGGCGATCATGTATGGCCCAATCGTATTGGCCGGCGAGTTTGGTCACGACGACATGCCGGTCACACAGGAAGCTCGCGATCAGAATCAATTCAATCAGGTTGCCAACGTAACGGTTCCATTCCTGGCCACGAGTGACGAGAACGCGCAAGACTGGCTCAAGCCGGTGCCGAATAAGCCGCTGACGTTCGAAACGGTCGGCGTCGGCAGTCCCGTGGAAGCGACGATGATTCCGCTATACGCGGTCCACCACGAAAGATATACAGTTTATTGGAAAATGACGGCGCCATAAAACAGAGCCGAGCTAGCGCGGCAGACGGCGTGCCGGTTAAAATATCAGGAGGGCAAGTCGTCATCGCCACGGTCTTTAATATTAAGGGCAATGAATATCGGCTCATTGCGACGGTCAATTTCGGCTTGTCGGTCGTCATCGTGAGGGAAGTGTTGACACCTGCCCAATACAGTAAAAATGACTGGAAAAGGCGGCTATGAGAAAGATCAAGATCCATCCAACTGCAACGACTGATGATTATCTAAAAATGGTTCAGGAATTCCCCCTGCGCAAGTTTCGAAACGATGATGAACATGCCGAAGCGGTGAAGGTCCTGAGCCGTTTACTTGGCCGGGAAAGCCGTGTTTTGTCAGATGGCGAGCGGGACTACGCCGAGGCATTGGCGATCTTTGTGAGAGAGTACGATGATCGCGTTCATCCGTTTCCGCGAGGCAAAAACATACCGCTCCGGGCGCTGCGGCATCTAATGGAACAAAATGAAATGAACAGCGAAGCCCTCGGCAAGGTGCTGGGGAGCAAGACGGCCGCGTCGCTCGTCCTCAATGGCAAGCGTGAACTGAGCAAGGCACATATCCGCAAGCTGGCGAGTCGATTCAAGGTTGATCCCGGCCTCTTCTTTTGAAAACGGCCAGCGACCGCGATAAGGCTGGCCAAGCAAGTTTTTGTGCGCTGCCGGGGACGAACTGAAGTTCTGAAATGCGAATGTGGGGGCGGCGGGAACACCCATAAGGCCCCAAGGGTTTTCCCGCCGCCCCCACACCCCCACCACCCATTCCACTTCCCCTAACCGTCCAAGGGAAGCAAAGAGAAACGTACGACTGCAATAATCCCGGGTTCACCAGGCCACGCGAATCACGCCCGCGATGGGGTCTGGGCTGACCGATCATGTTTGGGAGCTTGAGGAATTGGTGAAGCTAATCGATTGACGCGCGGTAAAACTCCGCTAATGAAACGCTCTCACCGTTGGAAAGCGATTCTGGTCCAGTTTTTCATAGGAGGATTTTGCGCGTCTGCCGTTCTTGGGATATTGCTTGGGATTATCTTGCTCATCGTCAAAGCATTAATGTCCGGAATAGAATTCTACTTGTGGATCGCGCTGGTCTACGACGCGACGATTGTTTTCGGTGGAATTGGGTATGGGCTCATCTGCGGAAGAAAAGAATTTATCGAACAAACGGCAGAGATAAACGCCCGAACGAATTGTTGTCCCAAATGCGGCTACGATCTTCGCGCCACCACAGACCGCTGCCCAGAATGCGGAACAATCGCCGAGAAAAAGTGATTTAGTTTCAAATTGCACCAGTACCCAAAATCCATTCGACGCTTCGCGTCACACCCGCGATGGCCGCTGGCCTGTCAAAGACGGTTTGGGAAATTGAGGATTTACTGAAGCTAATCGACTGAGGCGCGGTACAATTGCCTATAATCGTTAATCGCCCAGAAAGACACAACTGATGACGAGGTGGAATATGTCATTGAATCTCAATCGTGCGCAAACCATCGGTTTCGCAGCAGCCTTGAGAGATATAGGCATAGGGATGCTCTTTTCCCGAGCATTCATCGATAGAGAGCACTATCCATGGCAGCTCTTTATAACTGCGGCCGCCCTTGTCGCCATTGGGGGACAATACACACCAATCTTCTGCGTGCGAGTCGGAACATAGAAAAAATCGCCGAAAAATCTGTTTAATTTCAAACTGCACCATTACCCGAAATCCGCGTTTCTTGACACACCCCTACGGTCCATCGTATTCTCGCTCCGCAGTTCTGAGTTGACCCGAATCGACTACTGAGGATCGGCTTTGGCTGCGATTGCCGTTATACCCGCACGCTTCTCTTCCACTCGTTTTCCCGGCAAAGTCATCGTCTCCGAAACCGGCAAGCCGCTGGTGCAGCACGTCGTCGAACGTGCCAGAAGCGCCAAGCGGCTCAGCGATGTGATCGTGGCGGCGGACGATCAGCGGATCATCGACGCTTTGCGGCCGTTCGACACGCGATGTGTGATGACCTCGCCGAAGCACGCGAGCGGGACGGATCGCGTGGCCGAGGTGGCGCGGTCGGTTTCCGATTCGATCATTGTGAATGTGCAGGGTGATGAGCCGGAGATTGAACCGCAGACGATCGATGCATTGGTGGAGCGGCTGGAGAGCAGCGGGGCGGACATGGCGACGGCGGCGACGCCGTTCGCGGCGGGGGCCGATCCGGCGGATCCGAATCTGGTGAAGGTGGTCGTGGCGCTCGACGGCAAAGCGTTGTATTTTTCGCGGTCACCCATTCCATTTTGGCGAGATCGTGCCGGCCCCTCGCGGCCGGCATATTATTTACATCAGGGGATTTACGCCTATCGGCGTGAATTTCTTCTGCAATTGGCGTCGTGGCCGCCGACGCCCCTGGAATTGAGCGAAAAGCTGGAGCAGCTTCGCGTCCTGGAGCACGGCCGGTCGATAGATGTGATCCTGACGCCGCGGGCGGTTCACGGAATCGACACGCCGCAGCAGTACGAGGAATTTGTCAGGCGTTTTGGAAAAAATCAAAGAGGAGTCGCCGCGCAAGCGACGCGCTGAAACCATGAGCAACGAAGACCTGCTTTTTAAGATCGGGCAATCCACAGAGGAGACGGAGTTCTACACCCCCATGCCCGAAGGATACCGACGCGGGCACCACAAATACGTCGTCGTCGTCGGCACCGTCATGAGCGGGCTGGGCAAAGGGATTTTCTCATCGTCATTGGCAAAGCTTATGCAGGATAAGGGCCTGCGCGTCGCGCCGATCAAAATGGAAGGTTATTACAACATCGACAGCGGCACACTGAACCCGTATCGGCACGGCGAGGTTTTCGTATTGGATGACGGCATGGAAACCGACATGGATTTGGGAACATACGAACGAATGCTGGATCAGGACCTTACTGCCGCGAACTTCACGACCAATGGCCAGATTATCTCCGCCGTGCTGAAAAAAGAGCGCGAGGGGGGATACCTCGGCCGCGATGTGCAGTTCATTCCGCACGTGACCGGGGAAGTGAAATTGCGTTTGCGCGAGTTGGCGGCCAAGACCAACGCGGATGTGGTCTTCGTGGAAGTCGGCGGCACCGTCGGGGACTTTGAAAACCAGGCTTATCTGGAAGCGTGTCGCCAGCTTGCTTACGAGGAAGGCGAAAACTCGGTCAGCTTCGTCGTTCTGACGTACGTGATGGAACCGGGCGCCTTGGGCGAGCAGAAATCGAAGGCGGCCCAGCTTGGGATCAAGCGGCTCATGGAAGCCGGGATCATGCCGCACATCATCGCATGCCGCGCTTCCAACCCCGTGAAAGAGAAAGTTCGCGAGAAAATATCGATGTACACCAACGTGCCCATGAAGCGCGTGGTTTCCATGCACGATGTGGAGAGCATTTACACGATCCCCGATGCGCTGCGGACGGCGGGAATCGACCGCGAAGTGCATACCTTGCTGAAGCTGCACGAGCGCGTGGACCAGGGCAAGGAAGATCAGGCACGGGCGAAATGGCGATGGTTTGTCGAGCGGATCGACAAGCCGCGCAAGGATGTGAATATCGCGGTCACGGGAAAATACACCTCCCTGCGGGATGCGTATGCGTCGATCATCAAGGCGGGGGAGCATTGCGGCGTTCATCTCGGCATGAACGTCAATTTCAAATGGATCGACACCACCCTCATCGACAGGGCCAACGTGGCCAAGCGATTGGCCGATTGTCACGGCATCATTGTTCCCGGCGGATTTGGCGTGCGGGGCACCGAGGGCAAGATCGAATGCATACGATTCGCCCGCGAAAACAAGGTGCCGTATCTTGGCCTGTGTCTCGGCTTCCAGATGGCGGTGATTGAATTTGCCAGGAATGTCTGCGGCATTGAGGGGGCAAACAGCACCGAGTTCGAGAAAAATTGCCGCAATCCGGTCATCGATATCCTGCCGGAGCAAAAGAAGATCGAAGGTCTCGGCGGCAACATGCGGCTCGGCGGTAAAGATGTCGAGCTGAAGCCCGGAACCGTTGCCGCCCAGCTATTCGAAAATGCCCGCACCGTTCGCCTGCGCTTCCGGCACCGGTATGAAGTCGATCCGAAATACGTCAAAACGCTGGAAGAGCACGGCATGATCTTCAGCGGCAAACATCCCACGCAGCCGATCATGCAAATCCTGGAATTGCCGCCGGAGACCCATCCCTATTTCGTCGGCACGCAGGCGCATCCCGAGTTGACGAGCCGGCCGTTGCGTCCGCAGCCGCTGTTTCTGGGATTCTGCCGGGCGGTGCTGGCGTATTCGCAGGATAAGTCGCGGCAAGCGCAGGCGGTGTGAGCATGCTACATAACTGTCTGCAATCGGGGGGCGCACATATCATCTATATTGCGATATCGAGCTGACGGATGAAGAAGAGGATGATCGGTTACGATCTTCTTGACGGCTGAATTCGTGGGCTCGTATATCAGAAATCGCTACCGCCGCGAACGTCGTTGGCTGGCCTGACAATGTTCCGACAAACCGTCTGCAACTCAAGAGTCGCCGCGTTCCGCGGCCATTCAGCGGAGTTTCGAACTCACGTTCGACCTCAACCGTCCTTCACAGCCCCGCTCGTCCGACCTCCGCGTGAACATTCAGCGGTGATGGCCACCGACGCATCGTGTGCGGGCTCCTGGGGCAATTAAGGTGAGATCGGGCAAGCGGGCGTGACGGACGGTTGAGGTCGAGCACGTGCTCGAAACTCCGCCGCGCTTGGCGCCGGAGGCGGCGAGCGCTCTTCATCCGCAGACGGCTTGCCGGACCATTGGCAGGCCAGCCAACGACGTTCGCGGCGGTAGCGATTTCTGATATTCGAGCGGGCGAATTCGGCCGTGACGAAAACTGCAACCGATAAAAATCCGCTGCGCCGCACGCCGAAACTGCCCTGTTGGGGTCAGGACCCATTCCGTTTTGCGGTTAACAGTTACGACGCTACCGCGGGATCACCATTGAACCGTTGGCAAGAATCGATCCGCTCGCGTGTTTTTCGCCGCCGGAGTCCATCACGGAAACCGTCATGTCGGTGAAGATATCCTTGCCCGCATACGCCCCGTCGATTTTCCAACTCAGCGTATGCGAGGCGTCGTTCCATGTGAATGTGGTGCGGCGAGTCTGGCCGTTCAAATACGCGGTCGTCAGCCCGTCGTCTTCGACAAGCGTGAAACGGGCATCTTTTCCGGGATAAACCTGCACCTCCAGGGGGCCGCCGGGGAGATCGTCGGTGTGCTGAATCACCGGACCCAGGGGCAGAATCGTGCCGGCGCGAACGTAGACGGGAATCTCATCGAGCGTGGCCGTCACGTCGATGCGCCGCTTTTCCCTGATCGGGTCGCAACTGTTCAGCGCGTACCACGTGCCGGGCGGCAGATAAACACTTCGTCGATCGCTCGCGTCGAGAATCGGCGCGGCCAGCAGACCTTGTCCCATGAGCCACTCATCCGACAGGTTAGCGCAGCGCGAATCGTGGGGGAATTCCATTGCCAGCGGCCGCATGAGGGGAATGCCTGTCTCGTGCGCCTCGTGAGCCAGACTGTAATAATACGGAATGAGCCGATAGCGCAGATCGAGGGCCTTGCGAATGGCGGCTTCGGCATCGGGCCCGAAGAGCCAGGGGAAGTGCGGGGTCACGGTCAATTCCGAATGGGCTCGCATCACTGGAAAGAAAACGCCGGCTTCCATCCAGCGGGTCAGGAGCCGCGGGTTCGTTTCGCCGGCAAACCCGCCGATGTCGCAGGCGACGAACGGCATTCCGGCCACGCTCCAGTTCAGGAGATGGGCGGGCGTTTTGGCAAGTTCGTTCCAGTTGGCGCGGATGTCGCCGGTCCAGGCCGCGATGCCGAATCGCTGCACGCCCGGGGCGAATGCCCGGTCGATCGTCCATAGCCGCATGCCCGGATGCACTTTCGCCAGGGCATCGGCCTCGGCCTGATTCCACCAGTAATACAGGGTGTAGGTCAATTCCCCCTCATCGTCCCACCAACCCGCGATTCCCTGCTGAAGCAGGTGCACCAATTGATCGGCATACCACGCCCGGACGGCTGGATTGGCGAAATCCAGATCGCGCGCGTCAATCCAATCCTGTGCTCCCTGGGGCGGGGGCAGAATCCAACCCTTGGATCGCGCCATCGTCAGCAGCGCACTATTGCCCAATCGCGGCTTGCGAATCCCGACGAAATAAACGCCGTCGGCTTTCATTGCCGCGATCTGACTGGCCGGGTCGGGAAACAGCTTGGGATTGAACGAAAAATCCGGGAAATCCGCCTGCCCATTCCGCTTGAGTCCGTAATCCGGGCGGGTGGCGTACCACTCAAAATCAAAAATGAACGCATCGACCGGCAAACGGCGTGAAATAAACTGATGCAGCGCATCGTCGATGTAAGCGCGGTCCTTCCATCCCCACCGGCTCTGCAAATATCCAAACGTCCACCGCGGCGGGACGGCGGGAGCCCCAATCAATTTCGCATACGCGGCCGCCGCATCCCGAAGATTCGTGGCCGGCATCAGGTACAAATCCGCCGAGTTTCCCGGATAAGTCCAGATGACTCGCCCCAGAGGCGTCGAGACGGTCCACGCCGGCGGGGAGTTGTCGTCGGAACTCACCGCGAGCACGGCGTAACCTTCCTTGCTCCAATAGTGCGGTACCACCGCATGTCCATTGCCCACCGCCGGATTTGCATGGTCCTGCAGCAGCGCGTCGCTGCCATCTCCGCAGCCGTACACTTCAAACGGCTGATCCGATGCACAGCCAACATCCAGCAGGACAAACGGCTTGCCGTTTTGAACGTTGCTCGTCCGCTCCCCAATCGGCCCCGGCGGAATGATCGTCTCCCCTTTGGCATTGCGGAGCGTCCACATTCCAGAGCCGGCGTCGATGAGCAATTCGCCGTGGTCGTCCTTGACGCCGGTCCAGTGGCCGTCTTTCACGGTTGTCCAGGCCACGGCCGCGGGATGAGGATCCAGATAAACGCTGTGCGAAGGGTGGGGTTTGCGGTCGAAACAGATGGTGAGTCGAAGCGCTCCCCCAGCCGCGACGGCCGCTTCGACCGTCGCGTCCCCGACTTGGGCATCAACACCGGAATCCGCGCGAGCAAATGCGCCCGGGAGCGTCAACGCGGCGAGAACAAAAAGGGTTATAAGACGAGGGCGCAATCGGTTCACGGTCGCGATTCTTTCGCCGCAGGACATGGGCGTCAAGCCCAATGCGAATCGGCCGTAGAGGCGCCGGGACGATGGTTTTCGATAGAGCCGAAATCGCGCGCGAGGGGCGCCGTTCTTTGGGGTTGAGGAGCCAACATTCATTTGTAATGATTTCAATCGATTCGAAAGGCGATTGCCACGGCGTTATGGTTTTCAATACTGCCAAGGCGAGACGCGGACTTGATTGAGATCGCCGTAACCGAGCGCCTCCACGTGGCCGTCGCAAAAGCCGATGTTCATCAATCCGCCGGAATGACGATCCGCTTTGGACGGATTGTACGGGGCCTTGGCCAGCGGTATGCGGTTGCCTAGAGGCGTTGCCGCGATGTCAGACAATCGGCCGCCGGGGTTTACCTTCATCACGACTGCCAGATAGCTCATTTCCGCGGTCGTGTAATAGAGGCAATCATTGCCCGCTATTCCGTCGCTACCGAGATAGTTGGGCGACGGCGCTTTGTACGGCCGGGTTCCGCAATCGGCGAACAGCAGAGTTTCGGCGGATCTGTAGACCCGGTCGAGGCGGCAGCACATGGGTTGGGTGATTCCTTGAGGACTCGTCGGCCCAGCGTATATGTTGTAAGCGGAACTGGCATTGCCCAGAAACACCGGCTTTCCTTCGCTGGGATCGCCAGGAACTGCATCGGTAATCATTGTGATATCCGCATTGATGCCGTATGAAATGGGCTGATAGGAGTACGGGGCCGGGGAGGTAATGGTGCCGACGACGTTGTTAACCATGGAATAACCTGGATTGGCGTCGGTTTGCCATACGTCGCTGGGGCATTGAAATACTTTGCTCTGCTTCGCGGCACCTGCGCTGGTTAGGAAGCTGTTGCCCGTTGTGCCACCACTTGCCTGGCCTTGACCCAAATATGGAATGAGCGCGCTGGCCCAATCCTGTACGAACCAGTCGTGCCCCCATTTCGGCGCGTCGGCGGGAGTACCCTGGCGATAGCTGAATTTGCTGGTTGGGAGGCCCTGGGGGACTCCATCATAGGCCATTGCCCAATACGTATCGGTGCATGTGGGCAGGTATCCTTTGTGGTCCTGGGCGCACATGATCGCCGCCGTCACCATCTGGCGGAGATTCGATTGGCACTGAACGAGCTGGGCCTGCGCCCGGGCCTTGCTCAGAGCGGGGAGCAAAATGCCAATCAGCAGGGCGATGATGCCGATGACGACCAGCAGCTCGACGAGAGTAAACGCTGCGCGTTTGCTCTTGTTCACGGTGGGCAGTTCGACAGCGTAAAATCCTTTTTCGCGTTTCATTGATGACTCCCAAGAATGGATGCCGATCGATCGGCGTTTTGGCGATGACGTGATTGCTTTGCATTTCGCCGCCGGCGCAGCAGCAGGGCGGACAGGTTGAGCGCAAAAAGTGAACCGGCGGCCGGTTCGGGGACGTAGGCCAACAGGCCGTTGGCGGCAGCGAAGGTGTCCAGCGCGGTCCAATCGCTGCTGGGCAGGGCGATGTCGGCGCCGCTGGCGGACTTGCCGAAATTAGCGGCCATCAAACCGAAGTCGATGGAATTCACCACGCCGTCGTAGTTAAAGTCGCCCCCGTCCCAGACTTTGCCCGACTTGCCGAAGTTGGCCGCGAGGATGCCGAAGTCTATGGAATTGACCACGCCGTCGAGATTGGCATCGCCGTAGAGGGTAAATGCCAACTCGATCGTGCCTGGCAAGAGATTGGGGACGATGCTGTCGGACCCGTCGGCGTAGCCGACGCCGTAGTTGGAGTTGGCGGCGGAACTGTTGATGCCGCCGGGTCCGTTCCACGCGCCGCCGTTGTAGCCGTTGACGAGATACTGCCGGATGGTGGCGATCGGGTCGGGGTTCGTACCGAAATTGATGAACAGATGATTGTTGTTGATATCCAGGGCCGAGTTGCCGTTGATCGTCAGGGCGGCCATGGAAATCCCGGTGGTGTCGGCGGCAAACTTCAGGATGTTGGCTGTTACGCCGTTGCCGACCATCACGCTGCCGGTGCCGCTGACGGTGCCGAGTATTTGGTTGCCGTTGACCGCGAGCAGGCCGGCGTTGTCGATGCTGATGCCGTTGGTTCCCAGCGCGCCGTTGACATTGACGTTGACGGTGGCGCCGGCGGCGATTCCCGCCATCGTTGCGCTCAACAGACTGCCGGAGGCGTTTAGGTTAACCGTTCCGTTGCCGCCGAAGACCATCGAGCTGGCCACGCCGCGGTCGCTGAGCGCGCCGAGGTTCAGAGTCCCCGCGCCGGCGCCGTTATTGGAAACATCGAAGGTGACATTTCCGTTGATGCTGGTCGCGCCAAACGTCACGGAATACGGGGTATTCGGCCCGGAGCCGGTACCGGCGACATTCAGCATGGCGCCTGAACTCATCGACAACGCTCCCAGCACGGCGGCCGCGACGGGAACCTGGAGGTTGTAGCTCGTCTCGGTCGGGAGCGTCAGCGATACGTTCGGAGACAGTGCGTTGAAATATGAGATCGTGCTGCTGGAGACATAGTTCGGGCTCGACGAATTGAGCGTGTTGTTTTGCTGCAACTCCGCGTCGAAGAGGAGCCAATCGTTGACATCGTTGAGGCCGGTGCCGTTCATGTCGGCGGCGGGATTGAACGCCTGGCCGTTGCTCAGGACGTCGTTGTAAAAATCGTAAACATCCGTGGTGTTGATATGTCCGTCCGCGTTCAGGTCGCCCAGGCCCAGGCCGTTGGCCGTGGCATCGCCAAGGTCGGAGACGTCGCTGGCCGTGAATCGCTGGATGCTGTAATTGCCGTCGGGGCGGTAGCTCACGACGGTCGCCACGTTGTTGCCGTTCTGCAGATCGCTAAATCCGTAGGCAAAGATGTTCTGATCGGTTTGTCCGGCAGACCCGCCGTTGTAGGTAACGCCGTTGATCGTGTTGTCCCCGGTGCCGATCATGCTAAGAATCTGGGAATTAGTGATGCCAACCGGCAGATTCAGATAGACGTATTCGCTGTTGGTGGTGCCGTCGGATTGGATGTCGAGTTGGCGGCTTGTGTAGTCGGAGGGGGCAGATGCGAAGGGGGCAAAGCTCTGGATGCTGGACTGCGGCGTGCCGCGATCGACGTAGATCGTATCATACCAGTCGCTGTAAACCGGCGGGGCGCTGCTGCTGGCGGCGTGGCGGAAGGAAATCACCTCGATGTAGTGATAGCCGATCGACAGGTCGGCCGTGTCGATCGTTTGCGAGTAGGCGCCGTTGCCGTTGGCGTTGTAATAGCCGGGCGAGGAACTGGCGAAGTTCTGATAGCCGTAGGAAACGTCGTTGGGGTTGGTGTCTTCGCCGTTGGAGCCGGGCGTCGTTGAAGTCAGGCCGGTGGGGGCGACCGTGATCGAGCCGCCGTCGATCGTGAACTGGGCATTGTCGCCGTCGGCGGCCTGGTCGTAGTACTGCGTCGTCGGCGTGACCTGCAAATAAGCGGCGTTGGTCGAAAGATTCAATTGAAACGACGAG
Source organism: Tepidisphaeraceae bacterium (assembly GCA_036267155.1). Classification (GTDB taxonomy): domain Bacteria; phylum Planctomycetota; class Phycisphaerae; order Tepidisphaerales; family Tepidisphaeraceae; genus PALSA-1353. The sequence continues at coordinate 58,520 of DATAWP010000007.1, read as the reverse complement.
GCGGTGACGACATTGACCGTGGAATTTCGGTCCACGCCGTTGCTGTAGTTTGCGTTGGGCTCCCATCCGCCGGGGGTCGTGGATTGACCGGTTTGACTTGCCATCACCGACGCCACATTGGTCATGCTGAGATTACCCGTTGGCGTGGGCAGGCCGTAGATCAGATATCCGTCGTTGGTGGAAGTGACGGTGGTGTTGCTCCCCTTGGCATATACCGCGTTGCCGAGGAAGCGCGCGGTTAGCAAACCGCCTCCGGATATGACGCCGCCGCTCTGGACTTGCAGGAACTGCGAAATTTCGCCATTGGGATCGGAATAGGAACTGGTCGCATTGCCGGTCAGTTCCTCCAGCCAGGTGCCGGGCGCAAACGAGACGCTCATCGTGCGCGTCTCATAGTCCACGCCCTTGGGGAGACTGGTGTCAACGGTCGTTGCGTTATCCACCAGCACGATGGCCGAGCCTGTGCGCTCGTAGGCCAGCAGGTTGGTCTCGATCCAGTCCTCGCGGTAATTGCCACGGCCGTAGCGGTTGCGGATGTCCACCAACGTGGTGATGGCCGTGTTGGAATAGGCGGAGTTCTGAACATTGGTATCAAACACGCCGCCCAACGCGCCCAGATCACCATCCTTCGGGTCGCTGGCGCCTCCCTCGGGGAAATACCCGCTGCTTCCGCTGCCGCTTTCGTTGTTGAAATTCTCTCCGTTGTAATAAACCTCTGCCTGGCCGGGAAGCATCAGCATGTACGCATAGGCCACCTGCACGAGCCCCGGCGCGGGCGCGCCGCCGTCCTGGTCGTTGACGAACTTGACGCCCTCGCTGCCGTTAAGAATTCCGTCATCGGCGTAGTCGAGACTGGACGTGACGACGTTGTACCAGTTGTTTCCGCTCGAGTTGCCGTACGTGCCGTTGAACGCGTTCAGATTGTTATACATCGCCTGATAGAGGGGGAAATCCATCGCGTCGCGGTCGCCCTCGATCGTGTTGCCGGCTCCATTGTTGGTATCGCTGAGATTGATGTATTGCTCGGTCGTTTGAGCGTTCTGGAAATACACCTCGGAATATCCGTAAATTTGTTCCTGCTGGCCATTGAGCAGGTAGCGATTGGATTCATCGTAGACTGCCGCGTCGTAGTAATTCAGCACCCAGGTGGGCATGTTGTATGCCGCATCAATGCGAAACCCATCGACGCCCATGTCCTGAATCATCCACTGGGTGTAGCGCATCAAATATCCGGTGGAGTTTTCCGCCACCGCGGTGCCGGCCATGGGATCGGTCGTGTTATACGGATAGACCGTGAAGGTTTGATTCAAGGCCGCGTCATAGACCGTCTTGGGGGTCATGGACAAATCGGGGTAGTACTGGGCGTTGGTCGGGGTCGGAATATTCGCCAGGTATCCATTCCACGGCGTCGTGCCAGCCGGAATGTTCAGCGGATTCCCCGCCGTGGTGGGTTGGCGGATGAGAACGTTGTTCTCTTCTTGCGCGATGTCGTCCAGACCCGCGACGGTGCCGTCGGTGCCGTTGGCGGGTTCATAGCCGCTGGAATTGGGATTGTCATCGTGATAATCGCCCTGATAGTAGTAAGTCTGCCCGTTCGCCGGATCGACATAGCTTGGTCCGCCGGCTGTGCCGGTTTCGTTGTAGCCAAGCGTGTTGTATCCAGGGGCGTTGGGATTGGTGTCTTGCAACGTGACGGCCAGCCCGGGGTATCCCCCCGAGGCGGCGAAGCCGGGCGTGTTGGAGTTCATGCTGCCGGAGTCGTTCCATAACAGGTCGATATACGCCTTGGCTCCGAAGGAATGAATGCCCTGCACGGCTGCTTCGAATTCGTTTTGGGTGCCGTAGGTGGTCGGTTGGGCGGCGGTACCGAGATCAAATCGGTTGTAAACGTCGTAGCCAACCGACTCGCTGGTCGTGCTGTATCCCGGGGGAGGAAGATAAACGGCTCCGTAGCCGCTCTGGAAAATGTCCGGCATCTTGTTTTCGATCGACAGGTAGCTGCTGTTGAAGTCCTGCAAAATGACCGGGGCGGAGACACTGTATTGAGCATGAGCGACGCCCGCCCCCAACCCATACGCGACGCCGGCGGCCAAGGCCATTGCACGAAGCAAGGCGAACCGCCCAACTTGCTGTTGGAAAAGCGGGCTCAACGTGCCCCATCCAAAAACGCGTTTAAACATAGTGAACCGATTAACCAAATCAATTCAGTTTCCTCGCCAACGTGAGCATTATACCGGAGGGTTCTCGAAGTTAAAAGAAAATTAACTTAGACAAGGCACCCGCGCAGCGGTGGTGCTGCGCGGGACGCATATGTTTAGTTCAATACGTATCGTTCCGGACACCGCTTACATTCGGCGGCGCCTGGAAAAGAGCATCAATACCGCCCCGCCCAGAACCGCGATGGACGCCGGCTCGGGAACGGTTATGGCGAAATACTCGCCTGGGGTGCCCCCGAAGTTAAACGTTTGCGTACCAAGATTGCCGGTTCCAACCGGTAAACCCGGAAGGAATTGGTTGGAGAGATAGGTGTCTCCCCCTCCATTGATGTCGGCCAAGACGAGGATGCTTGTCCCATTTGCCGGATTTCCGAGGGCCGAAAGGGGAATGGCGACTTCCATTCCGGTGGTTACGGCATCGGCTGCGACGGGATCGGCGGCGGTGCCGGCGTTGCCATTCACGCCCGCCGCGTTGGTGTCGTTCCATCCGATCGTTGCGATCCCGGGTGTGCCGGTGCCAATTCCACCGGCTACCGGAATCGATCCGATGTAGCCGCCGGACAGGGCGCCCGGACCGGAATAGGTGTATTCTTCGACATAGTCCGTTTCCAGGTAATCATTGATGTCCATCGCGTATGTCGCTTGAAATCCGGGGCTGAAAACCGACCCGTTCATGGCTTGCAGGGTTCCAGTGGCCGGAACACTAAGGGTGCTTTGCCCAGCGCGGCCGTCGCTGATGAAGAGGTTGACGTGATTACCGTTGTCCTCAACGTTCCCGGAAAGAAACACGTAGAGGTTTCCGTTTTGCACAACGCCATAGGCAGCATCAAGTTCCGACCCACCCCCGGACGTGCCGTCACCGACGGTGCTGTCACCGAAGCCGGTGTTGACGGTTTGGGTGGCGATAGGTCCGCCGTATCCCTCCGCGCCGTTGATGGTCCCATCGACAACAACGCCGCCGCGGGCGCCCACTGTAATGCCGGCAGCCACGCATGCCGCGGCCACGAGCGAAGACCGAACGAGTTTCTTCCGCATAAATTCTCCCTTTCTATCGATCCGGCCCAAAGGCAGGTCGAATTGAATGACCCAAGGCGATTGCTGCAGGTCACGGCCAGCCGCTACGGCGTCCAGGCCGTCCCGCACAATCAGAGACGCAAGTTAACCGGTTAATTTAACGGACCTGATTTCAAAACCTCTCCTTGCTCAAACTGGTTTCAATCGAAATCCTCGATGGAGTTGTTCGAAAAACAGCCAGTAACCACGTTCCGCCAAATGCGACAGGTGCTTCTAACTTTGCGATAGAATAATTGGTTTCAATAAAATGTCAAACAAAAAAATACCGGTTAACTATCGGGTTCTTCAGGTACGGACGTGCCGGGTCCTTTCAACAGAGGGGGAGCTTTACCTGTATAATCGTAAGTCATTATCTTACTTGTATATATATCGTTATCCGCGATGATCGAGCGATTTTGCAAAATCATCTTGAACTTGTTTATCGACATGGTAAACTGATTCAACCAATGAAGGCATGAGTGCATGAAGCCAAACGTAGGCTTACCCCCGGGAATAGGTTTATGATAGAGGGCGGCGCATCACCGGAATTCGCAGTGGAGGTTGCTCAGGTCGCTTCGAAACGAGAAGGCAAGCCCGTGAACCTTCGGGATGTGGCCAAGCGCGCCAAGGTATCCGTTGCAACCGTTTCGATGGTTCTGAACGAAAACCCGCGCATCAGCCGCGCGACGCAAATGCGCGTTCAGCAGGTGATCGATCGGATGGGGTATCGTCCCAATCGGCTGGCGCAAAGCCTTTCCAGCCGGTACACGCGGGTTCTTGCGGTGATGCTCCCGGCCCTCCGTCACGGGTTTGGCGATGCTTACTTCGGCGAGTTGATCAGCGGTGTTTGCGATCGTGCCGGGAAGCTTGGCTACAAGGTGATGCTCGAACAGGCCAAGCCGGATTTTGTTAAAAGTCACGAGCACATTGCGATCTACGAGCGCCGATACATCGACGGAATTCTTTGCCTGGGCTGCAACGATCGCCACCACTTCCTGGCCGACTTTACGGATCGGCGTTACCCCCTGATCGTCGTGGATAACTATCTCGAGCAGTGGGGATTGGACTACGTCGTTTGCGATTATCGCGCCGGCACGGATCAGGTGATGAACTATCTGCTGCAGCTTGGTCATCGGAAAATCGGCTTCATCAACGCGGCTCCGGAAGTGCGGACCGCGCGCGACCGGCTGGAGGTTTTCGAGCAGCGGCTGCAATCGGCCGAGGTTCAGGCACGACCCGAATGGATCGACGACGGGCAATTTACGGAACAAGGCGGGGCGGCGGCGGCGGAGCGGATCCTCGCGGCGGCGCCCGATGTCACCGCGCTGTTTGCCGGCAACGATAAGATGGCCCTGGGAGCCATGCACTATTGCAGCCGGCGCGGAATCCGAATTCCCGCCGATATTTCCATCATCGGCTTTGACGACATGCAGCAGGCGGCGTTCGTGAATCCGTCACTGACCAGCGTTCACCTGCCATTGTACGAAGCCGGCGCGCTGGCGTGCGAACGGCTGATCGAGCGTATCCGCGGAAAGGTTGATCGCGTTGCGGAGGTTCTGCCCACGCACCTCGTTGTGCGCGAATCCACGGCCATGGCGGCCCAACGCTGAGCAAAGGGAAAAAACGCGCTATGGACAAAGTCCATGCGCATCGTTTTCGTCGGAATCATCATACTCCCATGAACAGATTACATCGGCTGTCTGCGTTGCGCGTGTTGACATCGCTGCTGTTGGCGGCTTGGGCGGTCGGTTCCGCCGGGGCTCGTGCCACGGATGCGGGCAGCGACGTCAAGTTTTATCCGCACGTCTTTTCCTATCGCCCGCCGGATGGTGGACGCCATCGCGTCATGCTGGTCGGCGACTTCAACAGTTGGTCGCACGACGCGACGCCCATGGTTCGGCAAAGCGACGGGGACTACCGCGTCACGGTGGACATGACCGAGGGTGTGCACCCCTACAAATTCCTGGTCGATGGGAAATGGACCAAGGATCCGAACGGCGATGCGGAACTGGAAGAGTCCGATGGCTTCGGCGGGAAAAATTCGGCTGTTTTGATCGGTCCGGATGCCCGCCGTTTTCCCCCTCCGCCGCCCGGGCGGATCGTCGAAGCGCTGCTTCGGCACGATCCTACCGACGTTCGCAATCGCAATGTGGTCACCCCGACCATGCTTCGGCTTGGATTCCGCGCACAGGCGAACAATATCCAGGCGGCGGCGATTCTGTGGACCACGGACGGCGCCGCGTGGAACGAGCAGGAGATGTACCCGGTCAGTGAATACTTCGGCATTGAAAATTTCGACGGGCTGATTTCCGTCGATCATGGTCCGGTTTCTTATCTTTTCCGGCTGGTCGACGGCGCCACGACCGCTTACCTGGCCGGCGGCAAAGTTTATCCGTCGCTGACCGACGCGCAGGTCAACGCGTATCGCTGCGCGATGCGGCCGAAATTCGAGACCCCCGATTGGGCCAAGCATGCGGTCTGGTACCAGATTTTCCCGGAGCGCTTTCGCAACGGCGATCCGAGCAACGATCCGCCCAACACCAAACGCTGGACCAGCAAATGGTTTTCGACTCTCCCCGGTGAAAGCGGCGAGTTTTATCACGATGTCTGGAGTCGGCGATATGGCGGGGATTTCCAGGGGATCATTTCCGAACTGCCTTATCTTCGCAGCCTTGGGGTCAACTGCATCTACCTCAACCCGATTTTCAAGGCTGAGGAATCGCACAAGTACGACACGACCGATTATCGCCACGTCGACGACCACTTCGGCTTCGTCGGGGACATCGCGCAGCTTCATGGCGAGACGGACGATCCATCCACGTGGCAGTGGACCAAAACCGACAGGCTTTTCCTGAGTTTTTTGGCCGATGCGCATCGGCAGGGGTTCAAAGTCATCATTGACGGCGTGTTCAATCACGTCGGCACGGCCAACTATGCATTTCAGGATGTGAAGAAGAACGGGCGGAATTCCGTATATGCCGGGTGGTTCGAGATCACGAGTTGGAAGCCGTTTCACTGGATCGGGTGGGGCGGGTCGCCGGACGGAGCGCTGCCGGAATTTCGCAAGGATCCGAAGCTCGGGCTCGTGCACGGCCCGCGCGAGCTGTTCATGAACATCGCCCGCCGCTGGCTGGCGCCCGACGGCGATCCATCCCGCGGCGTGGATGGATTCCGCCTCGACGCCTGCGAAAACATTCCACGTCCGTTCTGGGTGGATTGGCGAAAGCTGGTGAAGTCGATCAAGCCCAACGCCTATCTCAGCGGCGAAATCTGGTCGATCGCGCCGCAATGGCTCGACGGCCAAACCTTCGATGCGACCATGCAGTATCCCTTCGCAGAGGCGATGGAGTCGTTCTTTGTCGATCGGGCGACGGCCATCGACCCATCGATCTTTGCCGAGCGCCTTCAGCGACTTACGTTCGTCTATCCATTCCAGGTGTCGCTGGTGCAAATGAACCTGCTGGACAGTCACGATACGGACCGATGGGCTTCGCGTTTTTTGAATCCGGATTTGCCGTTCAACGGGAAAAGCAGGATCCAGGACAACAATCCCGATTACGACATCGCCAAGCCGGGGGCTGTACAGTGGACGCGGATGAAGCAATCGCTGGTCGTGCAAATGACGTATGTGGGCGCGCCGATGATCTATTACGGAGACGAGGCGGGCATGTGGGGCCCCAGCGATCCATCCGATCGCGAGCCGATGATCTGGAAGGATCTCGAGCCGTACGACGATCCGCAGGTCACGTTCAATCAGGGCGTGTTTGATCAATATCAGCGGCTCATTGCGATCCATCGCCGGATTGAAGCGCTGCAACTGGGTTTTGCGCACACGGTTTTGGCCGACAATGCGAACGGCGTGTATGCTTTCAGCCGGGATCTCGGTCACGATCATATTTGCGTCGTGATCAATCGCAGCAATCAGGAACACACCGAGCGGCTGGCGTTCGGTCCGCCCGACAAGAATGTTGCATTGATTGATTGGCTCGATCCGGCGGAAGCGCGTCTCGCCGGTGTTTCGCCTCAGCAGCCGGACGGCAGACCGACGATTACCGCAATCGACGGCGCTGCACCGGCGGCATTGGCGCGACACGGCACGGCGACCGTGTTGCTCAAACCGTGGGGCGCGATGATCCTGTCGGAACGCGATGTGACAACCCATTGAATCGGGATTCGATTCTGCGAGGCGAAAGCGCGATGACGATTGGCAAGGCGGTTCGCTGGCTTCTGGCGTGGGGCGCTACGCTGGTGGTGATTTGGTCGTTCTTTGAAGTCGGCCTGCGGCTGTGGCGCGAGCACGATCCGCGCGATCACCGCACGCCGCTGGTCATTCTGCAATGGGGAGACGCTTCCGAAGAACAGATCGTCCGCGACCTGGTCGCACAATACGAGCGCGAGCATCCCGACATCAAGATCCTGCGCATCCACGCGGCGGATTACGATTCCAAGCTCAAGACCATGCTCGCCGCCGGAACGGCTCCGGATTTGTTTTACTTGAGCTACGAGTACGTGCCGGAATTCGCGAAGCTGAAATTGCTGGCGAACCTGGACCCATTCATCGCGGGTTTGCCGGATGGCAAACAGTGGCTGGACGGTTTTTATCCCTTGCTTCTCGATGCTTTCCGCTATGACGGCCACGAAGCCGGGCGCGGGCCGCTCTACGGCATTCCCAAAGACTTCACCACCATGGTGATGTACGTCAACTGCGATCTCTTCAAGAAGGCCGGCATCCCGTTGCCCTACAACGGCTGGACCTGGGACGAATTCGAAAAGGATTGCAAGAAAATCTCCGCGCTTCCGCCGGATGCGGCTGGGCGAGATTACGGCGCCGTGCTGAATACCTCCTGGCCGCTGGTGCTGCAGAACATCCTTCAGTGTTACGGCGGAGATTTTTTCAAGGGCGCCGATTTCAGCAACGTCACGCTCGATTCGCCTCAGGCCATCGCCGCCATGACGATGGTGCATCGCCTTCGTTTTATCGACGATGTGGCCTATCACGCCACGGGTCCGGCCGAACGGGATAACGGCTACCAGTTGTTTTTCACCGGCAAAGTCGGCTGTCTCGGCCCACTGGGACGCTGGGAAACGCCGCACTTCCGCGGCACCGGTCCGGGCGATCCGGGAATCACCGATTTTCAGTGGGACGTCGTTCCCCTTCCGCACGAAACGCGCACCGTTTCGGATATTGCGGTCGTCGCGTGGACCATGTCCAGCTCCACGAAGCATCCGAAGGAAGCATTCCAGCTGCTGCGATTTCTGTGCGGAAAACAGGGCCAGGAAATGATGGCGCGGCTGGGGCTGGCCATCCCATCTCTCAAGGCGGTGGCGAAGAGCGACGCGTTTCTTTCCGGAAAACCCGAACATGCTCAGGTGTTCCTCGACAGCATCAAGCACGCCGAGATATCGCAGATTCCCGCGGAGCGGGAATTCACCCAGTATTTCGACGATGAAATCTCCAAATGCCTGACGGAGAACCAGATTTCGCCGACCGAGGCGGCTAAAAATCTCAAGGCGAGATGGCTACGGGAAGAGGCCTCGCCGCTGAAGACCGGGAAATTCCCGCCGATGAACTGGCAGATCGTGGGCATCGTCTGTGCCCTGGCCATCGCGGCAGCGATTGCACTCGCCTGGTATTTCAGCCGGCGTCAAAAGCTCGGGTCGATTGATCGCAAAATGGAGCGTATTGGATGGCTCTGCATTTCGCCGTGGTTTATCGGGTTCCTGGCCTTGACGCTGGGGCCGATGGTGATGTCGCTGCTGCTGTCGATGACGCGCTGGACGGCGATGACGCCGGTGAGCGGCGCCCAATTCGTTGGCCTGGACAATTACCGCCACATGATGGGCGGGGCGTTCAAATCCTACAGCTATGACGACGACTTCGGTCCGTCGTTGCGGGTGACGGCGTACTATGCGCTGCTGGCCGTTCCGCTGACGCAGATCGCCGCCCTGGCCGTCGCGCTGCTGATGAACACAAGGGTGAAAGGGATCGGTATTTTCCGCACGATTTACTACATCCCGACGCTGGTCGGCGGGGTGACGATGGCGGCCATCTGGCTGTGGCTGTTCAATAAGGATTACGGATTGATCGACCACATGCTGGCGCCCTTCGGCCACCTGTTTCATTTCACGCCTCCCGATTGGGTCGGCGACGATGCCGCCCGCTGGGGCGTGCCGGCGTTCACGATCATGGCTCTGTGGACCGTCGGTGGGGGGATGCTCATTTATCTGGCCGCACTGAAGAACGTGCCGGCTTCGCTCTACGAGGCAGCCCACATCGACGGCGCCAGCCGCATCGGACAATTCGTCAACGTCACCATCCCGATGATCTCGCCGCTGATTTTCTTCAACCTCATCATGGCCATCATCGCCAGCTTTCAGATCTTCGCCCAGGTGTACGTGATGACCGATGGTGGACCGGGCAACGCAACGTTGGTCTACGTGCTGTATCTGTATCGCCAGGCGTTCGAATTCCACAACATGGGATATGCCAGCGCCCTTGCGTGGGTCCTGTTCATTTTGGTCCTGGCACTGACGGTGATCGTGATTCGCAGCAGCCGCCGGTGGGTGTACTACGAAGGCCTCAAGGCATGAGCGATGCAACGACGAATTTGACGATGGCGCGCGGCGCCTCGGGTGTGGCCGGCGTCACGCCCGGATTGCGGGGGATGCCCATGCGCTGGCGCCGTCACAGCTGGACGGCCGCGATTTACGCCATGTTGATCATCGGCGCCGTCGCCATGCTGCTTCCGTTTCTCTGGATGATTGGCAGCAGCCTGAAAACCGATCCGGAGATTCAGCACGTTCCCCCGACCATGCTGCCTCGCACATTTCAGTGGCACAATTACATTGACGCCCTCGGCAGGGACAAGATGGACCTCGGCCGGACGCTTCCCAATACCGTCGTCATCAGCGTCCTGTGCGTCCTGGGCCAGATCATTTCCAGCAGCATCGTGGGTTTCGGCTTTGCGCGGTTCCGGTTCCGCGGCCGCAACGTGCTGTTCATGATCATGCTCAGCACCATGATGCTCCCGGCGCAGGTGACGATGATCCCGCTGTTCATTCTGTTCCGCTGGCTGGGCTGGATAGACACATTTTTACCGCTGATCGTGCCGTCCTGGCTGGCCGGCCCGTTCTTCGTCTTCATGTTCCGCCAGTTCTTCGCCGCGATTCCAGAGGAGCTGATGGAAGCCGCCCGCATCGACGGCGCCGGCACCGCGCGAATTTACTGGCAAATCATGATGCCCCTGTGCGGTCCGGTGATTGCCATCACCGCCATCTATACGTTCATGAACACGTGGAACGATTTCCTCAATCCGCTGATCTATCTGAACTCTCCGGAGAATCGGACGCTGGCCCTGGCTCTGGCCAGCTTTAATGGCCAATACGGGGTCTCACACGTGAACCAATTGATGGCCGCCAGCTTCGTGACGATGATTCCGTGCCTGCTGCTGTTCGCCGCCGCCCAGCGATACTTCGTGGAGAACATTTCGATGACCGGCGGCAAGAGCTGATGCCGGAGCTGATGCCGGGCGCTTCATCGGAACTCCTCAAGGTATTGACGGACATGCCGTCCATTGAGCAGACAAGCCACCCGTAACAGCATATTAGTGAAGCGATTAACCTGATTGTTTTTTGGGGCGATTGTGGATGAGGCGAAAATGGGGGATTGGTAAACTTTTTTCTTGCCGTCGGCGGGGTGGCGTGCTATCTTGGGCGGGTAGTCGCGAGCGAGGTTACGTTGGCGGCAGCGGCGGTTTGCGGTAGTTTTTGCTTGGCGAATTAATCGGAGGCGTGGATGAAGGCGCGTGGAGGCAGATTCATCATCTGCTTTTTTTTGAGGAGGGAAGTTAACCGTTTAACTCATTTTGCGGGCTGGACACATTCGGGTCCGGACCCGGCGCAATTTCACAATACACGTTAAATCGAATTTTTTTACGGTCATCTCATATTGTAAAGGGAGAAATCAATGCGCAAGCGGTCACGGATACAAAATTTGTCGTTGTGCCTCGGAGGATTTGCTTTGGCGGGAGCGGCGCAACATGCCAGCGCTCAGATTGCCGTTGATGGAACGCTCGACGCGGGATACGGCAGTGTTCTGGCGACGCAGACGGTGAACACCAGCTATGGCGACAGCACGGTGGGGGATGGCACCTCCGCCGCAGGCTCGGAATTGGATGCCGCCTATGGCGTCGTGCAGAACGGCGAGCTTTATCTGTTTTTCTCGGGCAATTTTGAGAACAACGGCAACCACGTCGATATCTTCATCGACGACGGGCGCGCCAACGGACAGAATGTTCTGAACGCTTCAACCGCATCCGGACCGCTATCAGCCATGAATGGTTCGGTCTTCAGTCCCGGTTTTAACGCCACGTATGCGATCGACGCCAACGATTACAGCAACACGCTTTACATCGATCAATACGATCTGGTGAACAACACCGCGAATTATCTGGGCAGCGTTCCACTGACCGGTGGCGTCGGCAACAACCAGAATTTGACAGGCCTGAAGGTGGGTCTGAATAACACGAATGCGGCGGGCGTCGTCGGAGACGGCGGGACCGGCACCGCGGCCGACCCCACCGCCGCCGATGCGGTGACCACTGGATTGGAGATTGGAATCCCCCTGGCCGCGCTGGGCAATCCGGCGGCGGGGTCGAACATCACGATCATGGCCGACATCAACGGCGGGAATGACGGCGGCCTGTCCAACCAGTTTCTCCCGGGGTTGCCCGTGGGAACCTCGAGCGTCTCGGGGACGGGCCTCACCGGCGGTTTGGCCGGGCCCAGCGCTGGGACATTCAATCTTTCGGGCATTAACGATGGCTGGTTCTCCGTGAATGTTCCGTCGCTTCCCAACGGGACGTGGATCGCCACGGGCAACGGCGATTGGGGCACCTCAACGAACTGGACGAACGGATATATTCCACATCTCGCCGGCGACAGCGCCAGCTTCGCCAGCGCGACGGCGAACGCGACGGTTTCGCTGGCTTCCAACTATTCGGTTGGCGCGATGAGCTTCAGTGACAGCAATTCATACACGATCGCCAGCACGGGCGGCACGTTGACGTTCGACGATGGCGCCAATACGGCGACGGTGACGGATTATGGTGGAACCCACACCATTTCCGCGCCGGTGGTGCTCAATTCCAACACGAACGTGACGGTCGTCAACCACGGCGACACCATAGTCATTTCCGGAAACATCAGCGGGTCCGGCAGCCTGACCACGGACGATCTCGGCGGCGGAGGCGTGTTTACTCTGGCGGAGGTGACCCTCAGCGGCAACAACTCGTATGCGGGCGGAACGATCGTCGACAGCGGAAACCTGCAATTGGGATCATCCACCGCATTGCCGATCGGCACGGCGCTGACGCTCAGTGCCGTGGACCTTCCGTCGGGCGTGCTCGATCTGAACAGCTTTAACGCAACGGTCAGCAGCCTGACCGAGGTCACCGGACCCAATACCACGACGCTCGGCGCGGTTTCTCAGATCATCAACACCAGCACCCTCGCCGGCACCGCCACTCTCACCTACGGCGGGAGCAACACCAACCCGAGCAACTTCATCGGCAACATCAACGACAGCTCTGGTTCGGCCGGAAATGCCACGGCGCTGGTCGTTGCCAGCGGATCGCTCACACTTTCGGGTAACAACACGTACGCCGGCGGCACGACAGTAGATACCGGCGCTACATTGACGCTTTCTTCGACCGCGGGCACATCGCTTCCGATCGGCGGGAACGTGGCCAATGATGGTTCGCTCGTTATCAACGACACGATTGCGGGCGGCAACTTCTCGGGTTCGGGAGTAACGACCGTTAACAGCGGGATGAGCCTCTTCGCGGTCAACTTCAGCCAGGCCGGCGGATTGGTCAACAACGGATCGATGTCGGTCACGGGCAACGGCACCGTTGGAACGGTCAGCGGTACGGGAACTCTGACCGTTAGCGGTGCGCTGCAACTGGCCGTCAACAGCGGCGCAAGCACGCAGGGTGGTCTGGTGATCAACACCGGAGGGGACCTGGATATCACCAATAACCACCTCATCCTCAGCGATCCGGATGGCAGCATCGATTCCACGATCCGAGGTTATCTGGCCGCGGGCTATGCCGGCGGCGCATGGAATGGGGTGGGAGGCATCGTGACCTCTTCTCCAACCGGTACCAAGTACGGGATCGGCTATGCCGACGGCGCCGACGGCGGCGTCAGCGGCATCACCTCCGGCCAACTCGAAGTGAAGTACACGCTCTATGGAGACGCCAATCTCGATGGCTCGGTGAACAGCATCGACTTCGGCGACATGGCGGCGAACTTCGGCAAGTCGGGCAAGGTCTGGGACCAGGGCGATTTCAATTATGACGGCGTGGTCAACAGCGTTGACTTCGGCCTGTTGGCCGGCAACTTCGGCAAATCAGCTGGCAGCAGTGCCGATGTGGCAACCTCCGCCGATTGGGCCGCACTCGACGCCTTCGCGGCCGCCAACGGCCTGATGGCCGATGTTCCCGAGCCTGCGTCTCTCGGATTGATGGTCGTTGCCGGAATTGGAATTCTTGGGCGACGATCACGACGATCGCAAATCTAGAGAACCCGCCTTTTAGAGAGGCGGGTGCGGAATGGCTGATTGGTCGTCTGTGGTGCGCGGTTGCGCCCAGTGAGCTACGTTCACCAACCCTTACGATCTCAAAAGTCAAAAAAGTGCGAGCCGCGGCGGCGGGATGGCGGTATATTTGCCGTCCACCGCTCGGCTGCGCAGTCGGGTAAGGTGATCCGGAGAATCCCGGATCCGGCGGGGCATTTTCCGTTCAGGCAGAATCATGGAATCGAAATCAGCCGTTTCGCTTCTGGCCGTTCTGATATTTTCCGTTCAAAGTATTTCGGCCTTCGGTGCGGGGATGCCGTCGATTGGATTGGGTCACGCGGCCGATCCGGATTTTGGTCCGAATGTGCTGATCTTCGATCCGTCGATGACCACCATCCAGCAACGGATGAATGTCGTCTTCGCCACGCAGGAACGTAGTGAGTTCGGTTCCAATCGCTACGCCTTTCTCTTCAAGCCGGGACATTACGACCTCGACGTTCAGGTTGGTTTCTACATGCAGGTGGCGGGGTTGGGGCAATCGCCGGATGATGTCTCCATCACCGGCGCGGTGCGATCCAAGGCAACCTGGAGGAAGGGCAATGCCACCTGCAACTTCTGGAGGTGTGCCGAAAATCTTTCGGTAACTCCGACGCGGGACGGAGACGCCGATGTCTGGGCCGTTTCGCAGGGGACGGCACTTCGCCGCATACACGTGAAGGGCGATTTGAAACTTTCAGACAACGGATGGTCCAGCGGCGGTTTCATGGCTGATTGTAAAATTGACGGGCTGGTCGATTCCGGATCGCAACAACAATGGATTTCCAGGAACGCCCAGTGGGGAGATTGGACCGGCGGAGGCTGGAACATGGTTTTTGTCGGCACGAGCAATCCGCCCGAGGGCACGTGGCCGTTGAAGCCGTACACGGTTATCCAGGAAACTCCGATCATTGCTGAAAAGCCGTATCTCTTTGTGGACGGCGGCGGTCACTATTATGTGATGGTTCCCAGCCTCAATTCCAGCGGCACACGGGGAATCACCTGGGCTCATGGAACGACTCCTGGAAAGCCGATCCCGATTGACCAATTCTTTTTGGTGCATCCCGGCAAGGACAATGCCGACAGCATCAATGCCGCATTGGACGCCGGAAAAAACCTGCTGTTCACGCCGGGCATTTATCATTTGCAAAGCAGCATCCGCGTAACCCGGGCTGGCACGGTGGTTCTGGGCTTGGGATATCCCACGCTCGTGCCGGACAGAGGACGCCCCGCGATGGTGGTTTCCGACGTCGACGGAGTCAAACTGGGGGGCCTGCTGTTCGAAGCGGGCACGGTCGAATCACCGGCGCTGCTGGAGGTCGGGGAGCCGGGCGCTTCAGCATCCCATTCAACCGACCCTATTTTTCTTTACGACATCTTCTGCAGAGCCGGAGGCGCAGCGGTCGGAACGACCAGTTCATTCGTCACCATCAACTCCAACCATGTCGTGGGCGACAATTTCTGGCTTTGGCGCGCGGATCACGGCAAAGGCGCGGGCTGGAACTCAAACAAGAATCGCAACGGCTTAATCGTGAACGGCAACGATGTCACGCTGTATGGCTTGTTCGTTGAACATTGTCAGGAGTATCAGACCATTTGGAATGGCAATGGCGGACGAGTTTATCTTTACCAGTCGGAGATGCCGTACGATCCACCAAGCGAGGCTGCCTGGTCGCACGGCGGCGTCAGGGGATATGCTTCATACAAAGTGGGCGATGCGGTAACGACGCACGAAGCATGGGGGTTGGGCGTATATTGCGTGTTCTATTCGGCCCCGGTGATCGCCGAGACGGCAATCGAAACCCCCGTTTCTTCGGGAATCCAAATGCACCACATGATAACGCTTCGGTTTGGCGGAAAACCCGGCAGCGGGATCGATCATGTCATCAACACCAACGGCGGCGCGGTGATCTCAGCCAAAGAAGCGCGGGTAAAATGAGCGGCCAGATGCCGGGACGGCCCAAACGGGGCGACACGCCCCGGCTCTTTCAAATCCACTGATCGCGGATCAACTTGAGCTGAAACCAATCGTCTTCGCTGACCCATTCGGGGTGCTTGTCGCCGGTGCCCAGGAGCTGGGAGAAGAATAACTCGGCGTCGGCTTCGACCGATTCCCGGTCGGAGCCCAATGCCAGGCGAGTTGCGTACAGATCGTCCTCGGCGCTGGCCAGCCGAAGGGCTTCGTGACCGGCGTATTGGCGCACCAAATCCGCCAGATCGCGGTAGAAAACCCAGACCGGCTCATCCGGGACGGGCGGGAGAACGCAGTGGCGCTTCAAGGCATGCTCGAAATATCGTAATTTCGCGGGCCAATCCAAGTGCGTGTCGAGCGCCAGGGTGACGTACTGGCCGACTTTCGCCGCTTCGTGGGCGTAGATGCTTCCATCCGCGTCGGCCTGACGGGCGAGGTTGGCGTAGTAAGACTCCGACTTGCCGATTTCGGGCATTGGAGGAAAGACGTGCGGTTGCTGCAGCATCTGGGCGCCCTCAGTCTCATTCGACCAAGTTCCCATGCGCGAACCGATCCTGCCGACTCGTGCGGAGTTAAGTTTACCCTTGCGAACATGTTCTTGACAAGCCCAATACATCGTCTTTGCGCAATTTGCCGCCGAGTGAGACATAGGCACGCATGGACGCGGCGGTTAACATCCGTGCATGAGCGAAGCCTTCGGCACGTTGTGCATCGTGCTACATGGACATCTGCCCTATGTCCTGAATCACGGTTCGTATCCCCATGGGGAGGCGTGGCTTTTTGAGGCGGCCGCGGAAACGTATTTGCCGATCCTTGACATGATCGGCGAGTGTGCCCTCCTCAAAGCACGGCCAGCGCTGACTATCGGTTTGACCCCCGTGCTGCTTGAGCAGCTTTCCCATGATCGGTTCAAAGCGGGGTTTGCGGACTATCTGACGGAGCGTGCCGGCCGCGCCGCCGCGGATCGGAAAGAATTTGAGCAATCCGGGGCCCTGCACTTCGCCTATCTCGCCGGGCAATGGGAAAAGTGGTACCAGGACCGGCTGGCCCATTTCGATCGGATTAAACGGGATATCCCCACCGAATTCGCTCAGCGTTTCCGCGAGGGACACATCCAGATTCTGACCAGTAATGCCACGCATGCGTATTTGCCGCTCATGCTGAACGACCAGTCGATCGCGGCGCAGATGTCGGCGGGAACGGCCGTCAGCCAGCAGCGGTTGGGGGTTAAGCCGCGCGGCATGTGGCTGCCGGAATGCGCCTATCGCCCGCAGTGGGACCACTGGCTCCCGTCGGTGTTGTACGACAATCCCCGCAACCGGCCGGGATTGGAATTGTTCATCGCCAACGCCGGCGTGACGCATTTTTTTGTCGATACGCATCTGATCACCGGCGGCCAACCGATGGGGACGTTCGACCAGGGAAATTTCCACGGCGTCAACGAAGCGCAGTTGTATTGGGACACCCGGCGGGGATGGCGGGATGTTCTGGAGCCAACCGGCGTCGTCAGCCAACCCGAGCCGCCCAAATGTTTCGCCTTCGGCCGGCACCCCCGGGTCAGTGAGCAGGTCTGGAGCGGCTCCAGCGGTTATCCCGGCAACGGCGTTTATCTGGAATTTCACAAAAAGCACAACGAGCGCGGATTGCGATATTGGAAAGTGACGCACAACAAGGCCGGCCTCGGCGCGAAGGACCCGTATTATCCCGACGACGTGGCCGCGAAGGTTTACGAGCACGCCCAGCACTTCTGCAACGTGGTGCGGGAGGTGCTTCGCGAGCATCGGGACCGGACCGGCCGCCACGGCGTGTGCGTCGCGTCGTTCGATGCGGAGCTGTTCGGGCACTGGTGGTTCGAGGGTCCGCGGTTTCTGCGGGATGTGGTTCTCACCCTCGCCAACGACAAGAGCGTGAATCTGATGACCGCCGAGGAGGCGCTCTATCACCATCCGGCGGACAAGGTCATGCGGCTGCCGGAAGGCTCATGGGGAGAGAAAGGGAACCACAGCGTCTGGATCAACGATCGCAATCGATGGATGTGGGAGATCGAATACCGTGCCGAGAACCGAATGCTCAAGCTCCTGCACGAGTTGCCGTGGAGGACCAGCGAAGGCGTCGGGGAATTGATGCGGCGTGCGGGGCGGCAACTGCTGTTATTGCAGGCCAGCGACTGGCCGTTTGTGGTTCATTCGCACGGGGCGGTGGATTACGGGATTCAGCGGTTCGCGGGCCATGCCACGAATTTCGATCGCGCGACGCTGATGGCCGAGGAGGCCGCGGCCGGGCGTGAGTTGTCCGCCGTGCGAAAGACCGAATTGCAGGAAATGGACCAGCACGACAGCATTTTCCAGAATATCGATTTGAATTGGTGGATGTGACGCACCGCGCGCCTGAAGCGCTGCATGTACATGCGGGGCTAAGAACGCGACGAGTGCATGATGCTATGCGCGGAACGTCGAAACCCATCGGGATCGCCGATCTTGGCCTCATGCCGTACCGCCAGGCATGGGACGCACAGGAACGCGCCCACGAGAATGTCGTGCAGGGCGGGGAAGAAACAATCCTGATCGTGGAACATCCATCGGTCGTGACGCTGGGTCGGCGGGACGAATCGATCAAAAACCTGATGACGCCTCCGCCGGAGCTTGCCCGGCTTGGCGTCGAACTCGTCCACAGCGACCGCGGGGGAGACATTACTTATCACGGGCCCGGGCAGATCGTGGCGTATCCGATCATTCGCCTGGCCGACCACGGATTTTCCGTCAGCGGATACGTGCACCGGCTGGAAGCGATCGTGATCGCGGCCCTGGCGGAACTGGGCATCGAAGGGTTTACCGATCCGCAAGCCGTCGGCGTCTGGGTGTGGGACGGCGATGATTTGGCGAAAATCTGCGCCATCGGCGTGCGAATCCGCCGAGGTGTTTCGCTGCACGGCCTGGCACTGAATGTCACGACCGATCTGAGCGGATTTTCGCATATCGTTCCCTGCGGTTTGTCCGATCGGGGCGTCACGAGCATCGGGAAAATTCTGGGACGCAATGCGCCATCGCTGGACGTGGTGAAGAAAATTCTGGTCAGCCATCTGCTCGAAGGCTTCTTGCCAGCGAGCCCGCCCGGACGCGAGAATGCTCCAGTTCAATGAGCTCCCAGGAACCATCCTCACCGGCATCCGATTCGCCCGGCATTTATCCGTGGCTCCGCGACGATGCGGCGTATGTGTTGCCCATGGCGGTATTTCTTTTGTTCACCTTCGCGGGTGGCCGATGGCCCTCTTTTTTTGTCCCCAGCTACATCATCAAAACCATTCTCACGGGAGTACTGCTGATTCTCCTGCGGCGGTATTTCACGAAAATAAACTGGAGTTATGCGTGGCTTGGCGTCATTGTCGGAATCGTTGGCGTCGTGCAATGGGTTGGCATGGAAAAACTGCTCCTGCACCTCTGGCCGAATTATCCCCGGCCCGGGGCCGAGCCGATCGACCCGTTCACGCAGATCGCTTCGCCGGCGTTGCTTTGGTCTTTCATCGCGATCCGCATTCTCGGCCCGACGCTGGTGGTGCCGTTCATGGAGGAATATTTCTGGCGTGATTTTCTGTGGCGAACGGTTGTCGCGCCCAATGATTTCAAATTGGCCCGGGTAGGGGAATGGGATTGGAAAGCATTTGTGATCGTGACCCTGGCTTTCGCCAGCGTGCACATTCAGTGGATGACGGCCATTGTCTGGGGCGCGATGATCGCGTGGCTTCTGGTGCGCACGCGAAGCCTGGGCGCGTGCGTCATTGCGCACGGCGTTACCAATTTGCTGCTGGGCATTTATGTCCTGCACACGCACGATTGGGCGTTCTGGTAATGACATTCGCGGCGTTGGTCCGCTATGATTCAGCGATGTCCCCAGCAGTTGATCCGGTTGTTCAACCTCGCCGGCTTTATTTTGATAACGCTGCGACCAGCTTCCCCAAGCCGAAGCAGGTGATGGAAGCGATGGCCCGTTATGCCACGCGCCTCGGCGCCAGCGCCGGGCGCGGGGCGTATCGCGAAGCCGTCGAGACCGGCGAGTTGCTCAGCGAATGCCGCCGAAAGTTGAATGGTCTTTTCCATGGCGAAAATAGCGAGCATTTTGTTTTCACCCTTAATTGCTCCGATGCCCTGAACCTTGCCATCAAGGGGCTCATTGATCCCAAGGACAAATCGCACATCATCTGCACGCAGGTCGATCACAATTCCATTTTGCGGCCGGTGAACGCGCTGGTGGACGGCGGCTTCATCGAGCAGACCCGCGTCGCCGTTGATCCTGCCACCGGTCTGGTCGATCCCGACGACATCGCCCATGCGATCCGACCGGACACCCGTTTGATCGTTCTCACCCACGCCAGCAATGTGACGGGCACGGTGCAGCCGATTCGTGAGGTCGGGAAAATCGCGCGCGGCCGTGACATTCCGCTAGTGGTGGATGCGGCGCAATCGGCCGGGCATTTGTCCATCGACGTGCAGGCTGATTGCATCGATCTTCTGGCCGCTCCGGGGCACAAGGGTTTGCTCGGGCCGCTGGGGACTGGCTTTCTCTATATCCGTCCGGGAATGGAAAAGGTTCTGCATCCGATCCGGGAAGGGGGCACGGGTTCCGCCAGCGAGAGCGATCGTCAGCCGGATTTCCTCCCGGACAAGTACGAACCGGGCAGCCACAATGCCATCGGCATTATCGGACTATCCGAAGGTGTTCAGTGGGTGTTATCGCAGGGAGTGGAAACGCTGGCCGCGCGCGAGGCCGAGCTGTGCGGAGCATTCATCGATGGAATCGACGGCGTGCAGGGGCTTACCTATTACGGTCCGCGCGGCGTGAAAAATCGCGTCGGTGTGTTTTCCGTGAATGTGGATGGCCTGGACGCCCACGAGTTGGCAATAGTGCTGGAATCGAATTATGGAATCCTCACCCGCTCGGGGATTCATTGCGCTCCGCTCATCCACCAGGCGATTGGAACCGCGACATCGGGCGGCACGACGCGGCTGAGTTTCGGGCCGTTTTTAAGCGAACAGGACATTAATTTTGCGGCGGATGCGCTGGCGGAAATTGCCGCGACGGCTCGGCGGGAGGGCCTGGCCGGCAAAGAGGCAATGCCTCGGGGCGTTCAGCAGATGAATTCGTAGGCAATGGGGTAGGGGATCAAATCCGGCCGGGCCAGATGCAGTCGGCGCAGACGCACTTCCATGAGACGATACGAGAGTTGCACCGGTGCTTGAGCGCTTGATTGGGCGGTTGTGACCGGCTGATCGGCACGAATGCCCGAAGCGGCTATCACGCACACGAGTAACCCCGACGAGATGAATCGGCGAATGATGCGTGCCATGTTTTGTTCCTGAAGCGAACGAGCGAAACTGATCCTACGCGGCAAGACCAGTTCGAAAACAAGCCTACCGCGATGGGTGAATTCGGCCAACATAAAAATTGGTTCGCGACAGATACACTTTGGTTTAGCTGGCAAGGCAGGTAAGGGATGCCGGGCATTCGGGGCTCTACTTATATTCACATCGCTAAAGGTTCGGGCTGGGGATGGCCATCCGCATCCCCGTCAAGGTGCGATTTTGCCGTGTGCGCCATTAGTATCGCCGTCAGGAGTGGCTTGGTAAGGGAAATGACCTTCTCTGCCATGGCCAGGAATCTGCGCGTGGCCGAGTCGTGGGGTTGCTCCGCGTGGTCAGATTCTGCCGGAGCCGGCTTACCGATCGTCGTTGCAACGGCGAACCCAGCCGCCGCAGCCGCCGCAACAGTCATCCACGGATGGGTCTTTGCCCATTCCCGCGGATCGGCGGCCTGGCCCGCGTCCTGTTTCAACTCGCGAAGTGCGGCCCACATCGCCGCCTTCGCACGTTCGCTCTGCTCATGGAGATATTGCGCCTCACCCATGGCTCGCTCCGCTCTTGGCTCCGGTCTTGTCTCGGGTCTTGTCTCCGGCGCCGTGGCCGAATCGATCCTCATGCCGCTTTTGCATGGCTTCGTACTTTGCGATCATTCTCTGGTGTGAACGCCGAACCAAACGCGAGAGCGTGACGTAAGCGCCCACGCCAAAAAGGATCACCAGGATACCTCCGGTCGCAAGTTCGCCCGCCCAGCGCCGGCCCAATAATTCAGACAGTCCGTCGCAGAGTCCTTCGCACAGGAGCACGACTGCCGTGACGATTGCGCCCGCTCCCGCCAGCACCGCCACCGCGATGGTGGATGCGGCGAAGATCTGCTTCTTGATAGCGAACTTAACCGAGTCGATCCGGGCCGAGAGGTAATAGAGGAAATAATCCAGCATCTCCGCGATTGTTTCGCGGATGGCGGCGAAGGGGTCCGCCGATGGCGGTTTGTCCTCCGGCCGCTGCCGAGTCTCCTCGGGTTTCTCGGGACTTTCCGGCTGGCTCACCATCGCCTCATCCCGGTATTTTAGCGGCGACGCCACAGAAGGCCCAGGAGCATTCCAACGCCCGCCGCCCACAGCAGCGCATGCACCGGCTTCTCCTGGATGTAATTCTCCACGCCATGCTCCCATTTCCTGGCCTTTTTTCGGCCCTGGTCGAAATAATCCGAAGCGCGATCGCGGAAACCTTCGTACTGCTCGCGAGCGGCATCGCCGATCTGGCCGCCCATTTCGCGGATATTCTTTCCGACCTCGGCGGCTTTGTGCTTCAAATCGTCCGCGGCGGAATTGCCCGCATCCGACTCATGTTCCGGGTTGTGCGCGTGACTGATACGTGACATAAGACGCTCCTTTCACAAGACTAGAAGTTGCAAAGCTCAACGCTGTTCAACTCAATGATACGAGCATACAGCGGGCCAGAGCGGCGAATAATGGCAAAAATCCCCCTCGATGCGCTTGAAGACGGGAAACAAGAACTCACTTACAGACATTTTGGCGTAAAAATCAGCGGTGCGTCTGGAGAATATGGTCAATGAGGGCCGTGGTGCTCTTGCCGTCCACCAGCGGCGCCAGTGCGACCCGCCCCCCATAAGATTCGACGATATCCCAACCCACCACTTTTTCCTTGGGATAGTCCGCCCCCTTGACCAGCACATCCGGGCGAATTTGTTCGATCAGTCTCAGCGGCGTGTCATCATCGAAGCGGACGAGATAGTCGATGCTCTCCAGTTCTTCCAAAATGCCCAGGCGATCGGTCTCACCAAGGATCGGACGTTTTGGCCCCTTGAGCCGGCGGATGCACGCATCGGTATTTACCCCGACGACCAGGAGATCGCCCTGCTTGCGGGCAAACTGGAAATATTTGATGTGGCCGAGGTGAATCAGATCGAAACACCCGTTCGTGAAGACGATCCGCTTGCCGCTGGCGCGATGCACGGCCAGTTCCGCCAGCAGGATATCCAGCGTCCGTTCCTTTCCCGGGTGATCGTGGGTCTCGGCCTGCAACTCCGCGATGATTTCCGAGCGGGTGATCGGGACCGTGCCGAAACGTTCGACTTCCAGCCCCGCCGCGACGTTTCCCAGCGCCACTGCCTCTGCCCAATCCGCTCCGCCCGCCCGCGCGGCCGTCACCATTGCCAGCACCATATCCCCGGCCCCGGTGGCATCGAACACCTGCCGCGGCCTGGCATGTTTGAGCCATCGCCTTTCCCCGTCACTGGTGGCCAAAAACGCCCCGTGCCGGTCGAGAGTCAAGATCGCCGCTTCCAGCTTGAGTTGCTTCAGCAATTTTTCCGCGACCGGCTGAACATCGTCTGGTCCCTCAATCGTCGTGTCTGCCGCCCGCATCGCTTCGGAGCGATTCAGCTTCAGCGCCGTGGCCCCGGCATATTTTGAATAGTCGCTGACCGAAGCGGGATCGACCAGCACCGCAACGCCGCGTTTCTTCGCTGCGGCGATCACCCCGCGACAAACCGCCGTTGATACCGCGCCTTTGTTGTAATCTTCGATGCAAACGATGTCGCAGGCCGCCAATGCCTGCTCGACGTTGGCCAGGATCTTCGCCGCCAGTGCCTCGGAGCAGACGTGGGAATTCTCATAATCCAGCCGCATGAGCTGCTGGGCATGGCGATGCTGAGCCGCCCCGACGAGCCGAAGCTTGCAGGTGGTGGGCCGATCATCGGCGGTGACGAGGAGGCTTGGATCGATATGAGCGGCCTGCATGAGCCGCCGCAGGTCCGCGGCCGCCGCGTCGTCGCCGACCAGCCCGACCGGCCGGACTTTTGCTCCCAACGTCGCCAGCATGGACGCGACGTTCGCCGCCCCGCCCAGACGAAGTTCTTCATTCTGATAATGAAGCACCATCACCGGCGCTTCGGGCGAGACGCGCTCGGCGTTGCCGTAGAGATATTTGTCCAGCATCATGTCGCCGACAAGCAACACATTGCTGGCCGGAAGGTTCTGGATGACCTGAATGAGCCGGCGGTGCATGACAATGATGGTACAAAATGGGGTGAGAGTTGCTAGTTTTTCGAGGTCGAGCTATCGCCGCAGGGACTGAATTATTTCCCGACTCAGCGGATTGAGGCGGGCAGACGCCGATGGAGAGTTGCAATTCAACATTCGGTGAATTTCTCCTTTCAAAGCGTCGGCTGAAAAACTCATCGGTCGAACGACCGGCAATGGCAACGGCTCCACCGTTGCGTGGCATCCGGGGAATGGCTCAAGCAGGGCATCGCATTCCGAAATCGCATCAACCAGATTGCCGAGATTCGCGATGGAGCCTCTGGCGACGGGTCCGAATTCCGGAATTTCTTTCCAGCCTCGTCCGAAGGCGGCCAGGCGAATCCCGCCGCGCAACAAAAAACGCGCAAGTCCCATTTTGTAGGCGGGCGCAATCAGCCGTTCGAAAAATAGGGCGCGGTCGAAGCCTTCGTCGGCAATATTGAATCGCTTCATGCGGGCCAGCAGATATTCCTCGGGATTCCCGCCCAGCGACAATGGCCGATTCGATAATTCATTTTCGATCATCTCCCACAACAGCAGTTGGCTCGAAAAGTCCTTCACATGCTGCGGAATTTCAATCGCGCGGATATCAGTCAGCAGCCCGACGATGCCGGTGGAATGCGGCCTATTCGGTGGCGGAACGACGCATGGCCAGGCGGCCACCCGGACCCGTTCCGCTGGCCAGCCGCCGTCCAGCGCGCTCTGACGCCATTGCGGATCGGCCAGCAGCAGCCCATCCATCGGGTTCTGCGGATCGGGCGCGACGATCCGGCCATTCGTGAGCCATGTGATCCACGCGGTTTGCGGCGCAACGATGCCGGGCAAATCGGATCGAAACAGATCGGCGGCAACGATGGCGTCTGCTTCCGCCGCGGCCTCCGCGAGCGCCAGCGGCGAAGCCGTCAACGGATGATCCGGATCGAACGGCACAAATGACGAATCATTCCCCTCGGCCAGAAGCGCCGATCGCAGCGCGACATTCGACAGATCGCCGAGGTTAAACCGCGATCCGGCCAGCACAATCACACGCCCGTTTCGCGATCGTTTGGCGGCGCCGGCAAAAATCTCCGTCAATCGCTCGGCCCGGCGCGACGTTTCCCGTGAAATGATCGCCTGGGCTTCGCAACTGAACGGAGCCATTTCCGCATCATCCAAAAGCACGGTGCGGACGAATTGCTGCGGCAGCGGCAAGCCGGGATGCAGCGCAAACAGATCGCCGAGTTGATTCGCCCAATCGTCTCCGCTGACGAAATGAAGACGAGCGGCGGTGATCTCGGATGAGAAATCCTCGCAATGCAGAATCATCCCCAGCGAGTCGAGGTCCGGGACGACGGCGATCAGGGCCTGGGACTCGCCGAGTTTTTCAAAACAGGCGCGGATTTGTGCGGCATGAGTGGGGTGGAGGAAGCATCCCACGCTCCCGATCAGTTCCAGTTTTTTGAGCATTTCCCGAGCCGCCCGCAGGGGCACGGAACAGCCGGTCCACCAGCCGGCCGCGGTGCGGGCGCTGAGGTAGCCATCCCGCGCGAAAATCCACTCGACGGCGGGGGGGCTGGCGCCGATGCGATGAGCCAAGCCCGATTGAGTCGGGCCGAGTGCCGCGAGGTTGGCGCGGAAATTGACTGCCGCCAGACGGTCGGCGGCCGCGGTATCCGGGAATGTCAGTGTGGCCGTATCCATCGTCAGATGGATGATTTATCGGACATTCCCCCGCGGGGAGTTGAGGCGAAGCCGAAGCATCCGGCGCAAAGGACCGCAGCGTCCAGCCGACCCATGCGCGAAGAATCAAGGATATCCTGGATGTGTGTTCAACGCCGCCGCCAAGCCGGCAGTGGCATGAAAGTCGCCACGGCGCAGAGAAATTTCACGCCTCAGCGTCTCTGCGTGAGCTAATCTTTGAATGGGCGATGGTCCGCCGCTCGGGCAGTCACCGAGCGACTTGTTAATATTTCGCCCGAGGCGGCGCGGAAGCATGCGGGAATCTACACAGTCGAGACGGAACTGGCGACCGACGGCTGCTGGATTGCCGGGGCTCCCGAGCTGTCAAACATGCTCGGCACGCCATGAAAAAAGCCCACGGCGACGCCGTGGGCTTTCACCCGCAGATACAAAACATCGTCCCCCGTGCTTAGCCTGCTTTGCTGAGCGCCGGTTCGGGCACGTTTGCCAGATCGACGCTGCGGGGCGATACCTTTCGATACCCCAACTGCTGAACGACCTCCAACACCTCCGTCCAGGTGGGGTACATCCGCTTGTTGACCTTTTTGTATGTTTCGATGGCCATGACGAATTCAAATTGCTCGGCGGTCATTTCGCCCTCCTCGGCACAGCGTCGGTCATCGGACAGCCGGCGGCCGGGGCCGCGTCGGCGTTCCAGCCCGGTCGTCTCCCGCCGCTCGGCGGCGCGGCGCTCCGGTCCCGTATAATCTGATTCCGCGCGCGTCTTATGGCGTCGCTCGAGGCCGCCGCGGCGATCGATCACGCTCAGACGCCGATCTTCGCCGCCTTCGCGCTGGTTTTGCGGGTCAGAAGCGCCGCGGCTATTTGGCTTACCGTTTGCACAACAGGATGCGGATGCCCTTGCGGGCTTCTCGTGAAGCTTCATGAGTATTCCTCATCTCTTCCATCGAGCCGCCGCTGAGTCCACTTTAGACGCGTCTTGACCCGATAACGTGACGCTTGGCCGCGCGGCGGTTATACATGTCCGCCAAGCGTGAACCGACAGATTCAGAGCCATCCACAGGACCGCGCCGTCACCGCATTGGCTCTGGCCTTGCTCGCGCTAACTCTCGGTTATGCCATCAACATCAAGCTGGGAACCTACACCAAGTGGGCCCTGATCTGGCTGACGGTCAGCAGCATTTTTGGTCTTGTTGCAGTCGTTTTGCCCGCTTATGCGCGACTCGAAGCATTTTGCCGCCGGGTATTGCCGCTGACGCTGGCGGCCTGCATCGCCATCGAGGCGTATCTGCTTTTGCGCGAGACCAGCTCCGACCGGCAAATCACCCTTGCGCTGGCGACGATTGCCGTGCTCGGCTTGGCGCAATTCTTCCCGCTGCGCGGATTGCGCTTGCCGCTGATGTTCATCATGGCCGGGGCGTTTTTCTTCGCGGGAGAAATCGCTTTCAACGCTCACTCAAAATTCCCCGGCATCGACGTGTTCAACTTCCAGGCCACCGGCTCCTGGGCCTTGTCGCATGGGCTGAATCCTTACACGTTCCGATATCCCAGCGTTTATCCGCCGGGCACGCCGTTTTACGGTCCCGGCGTCGTGGACGCCCACGGCATGCTCACGGTCGGATTCCCCTATTTGCCCCTGAGCCTTCTGATGGTCCTGCCGGCCCAACTGATCGGCGGCGACGTGCGTTACGCCATGGTGATCGCCGTGGGCCTGTCGGCGATCCTGATGGCCGCCGCCCGCCCGGGCCGAATCGGCCCTTTGGCCGCTGTCATTTTTCTCCTCACCCCGCGGGCGATTTACGTGCTGGACCTCGCCTGGACCGAGCCCCTGCTGGTCCTGACTTTTTCGCTCACGATGTTCTGCGCCTGCCGCTGGCCCAAGGCGCTGCCCTGGTGCTTGGGATTGTATTTGTCCACCAAGCAATATGCGGTGCTGGCCATCCCGCTGCTTCCGCTGCTTCTGGATGGCCCGGATTATTGGAAGGCGTTTCGCGATATGCTGGTCAAAGCCGGCCTGGTGGTTGCCGTCATCAATCTGCCATTTTTCGTTTGGAATCCCGCGGCCTTTTTCCGCTCGGTGGTGGAATTCCAGTTCCTCCAGCCGTTCCGCACTGATGCACTGAGCTACCTCGTATTCGTCTTCAACCATACGCACAAACTGAGGCTTCCGATGTGGACCTCGCTGCCGCCGCTGGCGATCGCGATCGCGCTGGGTCTGCGCCGGGCGGTGCATTCCCCGGCCGGCTTCGCCACGGCCCTGACTTTCACGTACCTGGCCTTTTTCGAATTCAATAAGCAGGCTTTTTGCAACTATTATTATTTAGTGATCGCCACCGCCTGCTGGTCGATCGCCGCTACGCGGATACCACGCCACCGTCCCGCTGCCGACGCTATCAGGGGTCTTGCCTCGCCGGTTTGAAAAAGCCTGTTTGAAAAAGCCCTTGGCAGGCGTACATTGAGGGATTGTGAGCACCCGTAGCTCAGTTGGATAGAGCAGCGGATTTCTAATCCGCCGGTCGCAGGTTCGAATCCTGCCGGGTGCGTTGAATCCGGATTGCCCTCTCGAAAAGCTAAATCACGCAAGATACAGGAATAAAGTGGGGTCTGCGGGAGTTGATATTAATATACGAAAAATTTTGCCCAGATACGTTGTCGGATGTCCGATGGGGCAAAGAAAGACACAATCGGACCTTGTTTCGCATTAAATTCGAATGTACATTTCTCGAAGTCGGGTCACCATATTATTAGACACTTGCTGGGATCGCTTCGAACGGGCGCCCGTGGTTGATTTGCGGGGTCCGCAATTCGATTTTTTAATCGGTCGCAGAGGGGGAACGTCTGAGGAGTGGAGAAAAATGTCATCTGTTGTTTTGCAGCGCGCGCCATTTCCGGAGCGCGAAGCGCTCGCGGCGCAGAATCCTGCCGTCTCGATTACATCCCGCATCGCATCGCACGCCGCGGCTGCGCCGCAGCAGTTGGCCGTTGTTGACGGAGTGGGCCATCTCACGTACGCGGAACTTGAGTGCCGCGCCAACCAACTGGCGGCCTTTCTGCTGGAAGAGGGCGCCGGGCCGGAGTCGTGCATTGGACTTTTGCTGGAGCGTTCAGCGGAATTCGTCGTGGCGGCACTGGCCATATTGAAAACCGGGGCGGCGTATTTGCCGCTGGACGCTTCCACGCCGGCGGATCGGGCGTCGTTCATCCTCGCGGACTCGGGGGCGATTTTGCTGGTCACGCACCGGCAAAAGGCGCGGGGATTAAAGCCGGCCGGATGGCGGGCGATTGAGATCGACGGATCGGATGCGCCGTCAATCGCGACGCAGCCGACGAATCCAATCTGCGTCGAGCCGATTCCCAGCAGCCTGGCTTATGTGGTGTACACATCGGGTTCCACGGGCCGGCCCAAGGGCGTGGAGATCACCCATGCAAACCTGTGCAATCTGATCGAGTGGCACCAAAGCGCATTCAACGTCACCGCCGCCGACCGGGCCAGCCAGGTCGCCGGGCTGGGGTTTGACGCCGCGGGGTGGGAGATTTGGCCGTACCTCACCGCCGGCGCGAGCCTGCACTTCGCCGATGAATTGACCCGCCGCTCGGCGCAGGCCCTTCGCGACTGGATCGTTGCCGAAAGAATTACCCTCAGCTTTGTCCCAACCGTGCTGGCCGAACAATTGCTCGGCGAAAGCTGGCCTGCGGATTCGGCATTTCGGATTTTGCTCACCGGCGCTGATACGCTGCACCGCAGGCCGATCGCCGGGCTGCCGTTCGTCCTTGTCAACAATTACGGTCCGAGCGAATGCACGGTCGTGGCCACATCGGGAACGGTCGCGCCGGACGCGGATGCCAGCGGTCCGCCGTCCATCGGCCGGCCGATCACCAACGCCGTGGTGCTGATTCTGGACGAAGAATTACGCCCGGTGAGTCCGGGAGGGGCGGGGGAACTGTGCATCGGCGGCATGCTCGTGGGACGTGGGTATCGAAACAATCCCGAGCTTACGGCGAGCCGATTCGTGACGTACTCGCCGCGTTCCGGGCCGCCGCTGCGTGTCTATCGCACGGGCGATCGTGCCCGCCTGCTGGCCAGCGGAGAGATCGCATTTCTGGGCCGTCTGGATGAACAGGTCAAGATTCGCGGATATCGGGTTGAACTTGGCGAGATCGTCGCCTGCCTGGACCGTTATCCGGGAATCGAAGCCAGCGCGGCCGTGGTTTGCGACACCGCGGATGGGCCGATCCTCGTTGCTTACGTGGTTGCTGCCCGCAACGTGCGGCTCACCGCCTCGGACCTGCGCGAGTTTCTCGCCACGCGACTGCCGGATTACATGATCCCGGCTCGCTACGTGACGATCTCGACGTTGCCGATGACGGCCAACGGAAAGCTCGACAAATCGGCCCTGCCGGCGCCCACTGCGGATAACGTGCTTCGAAACCGTGATACTGCCGCCGCGCCAAGCCCGGACGACGGGCTTCAAGCGAAGATCGCCGCCATGGTGGCGTCGCTGCTCGGCCAACCGGCGGTTGCGATCGACGACAACTTCTTCATGCTCGGCGGCCACTCGATGCTGGGCGTGCAACTCGTGGCGAGGTTGCGGGACATGTTCGGCGTGAAGCTAACGCTTCGGCAGCTTTTCGACGCGCCGACGGTCGCCGGGCTGTCGGCCGCGGTGGCGCGCCTGGTCGAGGCAAGCCGATGAAAACCGTCAGTGCGGCGGAAGAACCCTTGAGTCTTTATCACCTTCTCGACCCGGAGGTGCTGGCGAATCCTTATCCGCTGTATCAGCGGCTGCGCTCGCACGACCCGGTCCACTGGGACCCGTACCTCCACGCCTGGATTGTCACGCGATACGAAGATGTGATTACCGTCCTGACCCGGTTTTCCGCCGAGCGCACGCCGTCGCCGCAGTATTTCGAAGCGTTGGGTGCGCCGGAAGTCAGCCCCATCGCCAAGGTGATGGTCAAGCAGATGCTTTTCATGGACGCGCCGGCGCACACTCGCCTGCGGAAGCTGGCCGGGGCGGCGTTTGTGCCTGCCCGAGTCCGGCTCATGCGAGGACATATCCAGGAAATCGCCACGAAGCTGATCGATGAGATTTACGCGCGCGGCGGCGGGCGAATGGATCTGCTGGCCGACTTCGCCGAGCCGTTGCCGGCCATCGTGACCGCCGAACTGCTTGGGGCGCCGGTTGACGACCACGGCCAACTCAAGGATTGGTCCGTCACGTTCGCCGAGATGCTGGGGAATTTTCAGCATAACCCCGACCGATTGGGCGGAGTGCTCAAGGCGGTCGATGGGCTGGCCAATTATTTCCACAACGCCATCCGCGAGCAGCGGAAGAACCCGCGGGATGGGTTGATCCACGCACTGATGACCACCGAGGTGGACGGCGATCATCTGAGCGATGAAGAAGTGGTCGCGAATTGCATCGTCACCATGGTCGGCGGACTGGAAACGACGACCAATTTAATCGGCAACGGCATGCTCACGCTGCTGCGCAACCCGGACCACATGGCGCGGCTGCGAAACGAGCCGGAGATCATGCCGGCCGCGGTGGAGGAACTGCTGCGGTACGAAAGCCCCAGCCAACACACCGCGCGGCTGGCCCCGGACGATGTCACGCTCGGGGGCAAAACGATCCGCAAACGACAGGCGGTGATCGCGGTCATGGCCGCTGGCAATCGCGACCCCCAGCGATTTCCCGACCCGGACCGTCTGGACTTCGACCGGCCCGACAACCGGCATTTGGCCTTCGGCTGGGCCGCTCACTTTTGCTTTGGAGCGCCGCTAGCCCGCCTCGAAGGGCACATCGCATTTGAAACGCTCCTGCGCCGATTTCCAACGCTTCAATTGACCGGCGATCGGCTTGTCTGGCGCGAAAACCTTGGCCTGCGCGGCCTGAAGTCTTTGCCGCTGTCGTATGGCTCGAACCTGTGAGGACCCAGACGCCATCACCCGCAAAATCGCCGCGGCTCTCACCGCCGCGACTGCGGCTTGCGCGCTTCGATGATTACCCACAGATCGCCCGGCTGGAATCGTCACATTCACTGGACACCCAGCCGGAGCACGATTGGCGCGGCGTCTGGCTGGAAAACCCCCTGTGGCCGCGTCTCAACCAGAACTGGCCGATCGGATGGGTGCTGGAAGACGCCGGCGGACACGTGGTCGGCTCGGTGATGAATGTCCCTTCGATGTACCGATTTCGTGGCCGCGAGTTGATCTCGGCCAACGGCCGGGCCTGGGTTGTCTCCGGCGAATATCGCGGTTTCTCCCTCCTGCTCATGGACGAATACTTCAACCAAAGCGGAGCCGACCTGTTCATCAATACCACGGTAGGACCGATGGCGACGGGAACGCTCAACGAGTTGGCCACCCGCGTTCCGCTCGGCGATTGGCGGACCATCGCGTATTGGATCACTGGCTATCGCGGCTTCGCGCACAAAGCGCTGGGGAAAATGGGCGTGCCGCTTGCCGGTCTCCTGGCCCACCCCGCGGCGGGTGCGCTGTGGGCGAAGGATGCACTTTTCCGCAAATCCCTGCCGGCCGCTGCCGGTTCGGTTGTCATCGCGGAGACGGACAGGTTCGACTCGCGCTTCGACTCGTTCTGGGACGAACTCCTTCGGCAAAACCCCGAGAAACTGCTCGCCTGGCGGGACAGCCAGGCTCTCTCATGGCACTTCGCGATCCCGATGCGCAGAGGACGCCTGTGGATTTTCACCGCTTCTCGCGACGGGCTGCTTCGCGCCTATTGCATCCTGAAGCGGCAGGACCGGGAGGAGGGCATGCGCCGCATGAGACTGGTCGATTACCAGAGCGTCGAACCGGATTGCGATCTGCTGCCTGACCTGTTGCGGGCCGCACTTCGCCGATGTGCAGCGGAAAAGATCGATATCCTCGATCATCTTGGATGCGATCTGCCGAAGATGCGATCGTTCGATCGTTTCGCGCCCTACCGCCAGAAAAATCCTTACTGGCCGTTTTATTATCAGGCGGCCGATCCGGCGCTGGCGGATGACCTGCGCCAGCCGCAGGTTTGGGATCCATCGTCATTCGACGGCGATGCAAGCTTCGAGTAGATCGTCGGCCACAAACCAATTGAAGGAAACCGGAGCAGCGCCGCGCTGCCGGCGTATGGCCGCCGCCGCCACGTGCCGCGGACTTGGGCGATGGAGTGCAAACCGCCAGTTGCCGAGCGGCAACGGCTGGCCGTTATCGTCCAACTCGATCGTGAAACGATCCGGCGAAAGTGCCAGACCCATCCCCCGCCCCTTGAGGTACGCCTCTTTCAGAACCCATTGCCGCAAGAACCATGTCGTGCGCTGCTTCCGCGGCAGGTCCGCAAAAATCGCTTGCTCCGCCGCGGAAAAGAAATGTCGGACGACCTGGGGAATGTCAACGCTGCGCGAGGTCTGTTCAGCATCCACGCCGATCTCGCCGGCGCGGGTCACGACGCAGATCACGAGTCCGTCGGTGTGCGTCAGATTGAAGCGCAGGGATTTGAACTTTGCCGGCCCGGCGATCCTCGGCTTTCCGTGCGCCGCTTTGACGAACTTCCAGGCCGCGGGGCTCACGCCCGTATACCGCGACAACGTCATGCGGCACAGCGTCCGGGTCGCCAGATAAAGTTGCCGCAGCTTTTCCGTTTTGAATTGCTTGTGACGAATCCGCTCGGCGGGCGACAGCCAGGAAAGGCATTTACGTTCCAGACTTTCCGTGGGCAGATGATCCAAAAAACTTTGCCAGCCGTGGACGGCCGTGACGAGCCCATCCCATTCCAAGGTCGCGGGCGGTTGCATTTTCGGTTCCTGGGTTTGGGGCGTTTAAGATGCTTTTGCCAGCAGCGTCTTGAGGCCCTCAGCGATGAGTTCGGACCGTCCGATGCCGCGTCGGCGAGCTAGTTTGTCGGCTCGGAATAGAAGACCCGTCTCCATCGAAATAAGCACCCGTTTGGATCCTCCTCCCACTTTGGGACGCCCCCGCTTTTTGGCCTTCTCCCATTTTCGACGCATTTCCGCGCTGAGCGGCTTGGTGCGAAGAATGGTCCCTTCCCGATCAAACTCTTTCGTGGCCTCGGTGAGCTCCTCCGAAGTCATGTCCCAGTAAGCTTTCCGCGGTTTTTTCTTCATCTTTTGCTTCTGCGGTAAATGCGCTTCTCACGATCGGTGAGCGGCCGAGCGTGAATCACGTAGATCACGTCATCGGCGTCCAAAACGTAGATCACCTGCAAATAGGTCCCATCGGGGCTTTGTCCCGCGATATAGAACTTTTCATCTTCGATTTGCCGAGGATAAGGCCGACGCGCCAGGTTCACCACGTGTTCAGCGTCCCCGGGGGCGACGCGATGCTCGGCAAGGTGTTCGATATTCCAATGGTTCCAGCGAAAGCGATTCACGAGCTCATTATTGTATATAACAAATTCGCCGGCGAGTCAATGCAGCTGCGATGCGGGCCGCTGCGATGCGGGCCCATCGCGTTCTCTAGAAAAGTTGGAAGCTGCGCCGGAAACAGCGACCCTGAGACTGATTTGCTAAATGATGCGGAGGCGCGGTCTCCGGGAACGGTTCGTGCCATCATCCGCCCCGACGTTTTCGAAAATCGGCCGAAGGCTATTTCACGCCGTATCTCATGGAAGCCTGTACCAGATCCAGTCCGGCCGACTGAATTTTTGCCAGGTCCTGCCTCTGCTCATCCGCGACTTTCGCGTCGGAACCGACCATCGATTGGGGAGCGGAAACAAACCTCGGCCCCATCATTTCGAAGCATGCCGCGAGGGCCGCTTCGGCTTGGCCGGTTTTGTCCATGTGGGCGTGAACGCGGGCGGAATCCTCGGCCGCAACGAAATGCAATACGGCCAATCGGAAATCGGCCGGACAGCTTGACGTATCGATTTGATACTCTTGAGCCACGCATTCATCGAACGTCGGCAGGAATCTCCTGCCGGTTGCGCGCATCTCGTCGGCGGTGATTCGCTGAATCATGACCATCTGATTGATGACAGCCTGGCACGCCTGGGTGACATCGGGAGACACCGCCGGCGACTGCGGCGAAGTCGAGGCCTGCGCGGTCTGCGGCTCTGGCCGATGGCCGTCAAAAACCGCGACGGCGACCGCTATCACGCACGTGTATAACGCGATCCAGCCAATAGATTTCTGTGTCATAATTCCTGCCTTGCCCAGCTCGTTATTACTCTGCAATGACCCCTCTCATCGTCCATCGTCCTTCATTCAAGGGCACTTAACGGGCATAACGATATCGGACGGAGGGCGCGGTCCCCGGTTTGCGGATCGCGACGATGATTGTCGCGTTGTTTGGGGTGCGGACGGGGACAGGGATCGGGGCGATGCACCGCCTCTGGGCAATTAATCCGTTGGTTGCTACTTTCGGGACCGCTGGGGATAATGATCTGGGGATTCATGGAGGAATGTGATGCGTTTGACAAACATCTCGGGCATGAATTTCGAGGGGCTGATCGAGCGGGAATGGCTGGCCACCAACGGTCAGGGTGGATATGCCTGCTCAACCCTTTGCGGACTCAACACGCGCAAATATCACGGCTTGCTGGTGGCGGCGATGTCGCCGCCGGTGCGACGGATGGTGCTCCTCTCCCACGTTGAGGAGACGGTCTGGACCTCGCACGGGGAATTTGCGCTGTCGTGCAACGAATATCCGGGGGCGATCTATCCGCGGGGGTTTCAGCATCTGCGGGCGTTCAACGTCGATCCCTTCCCCAGATGGGCCTTTCAGGGCGAAGGTTTTACGATCGAAAAATCGCTGCATCTGATGCCGGGGGAAAACACCGTTTGTCTTTCGTACTCGCTGCTGACGGGCGAGAAATCGGTGACGCTGGAGATCAAGGCGCTGCTGGCGCTGCGCGGGATTCATGAATTGATGTACCAATGGAACAGCAGGCTCGCGGCGGAGGTGAAACGCGACGGGCTGGTTCAGATTCCGGCCAGCTCGCGGACGCCGGAAGTTTTTTTGGCGCATGACGGCGAGTTCCGGTCGGAGCCGCATTGGTATCTGAACACGATTTACCGCCGTGAGAATGAGCGTGGGTACAGCGGTTTGGAGGACCTGTGGAAGCCGGGATCGTTCCGCTGGACTCTGGCTCCGGGGCAAACGGTGCATCTGGCCTGCTCGATGGAGCCGCTGGAATTGAAGCGCGTCTGCACCGACCTGGAGCGGGCGCGGGAGAATTTCGATCGGCACACGGCCATCGTACGGTCCGAGGTGGATGAGGAACTGGAAACATTGCTCAAGGCGGCCGATGCGTTTGTGGTCAGTTCGCCTGCCGAGCCGCCAGACCAGGGGACGGCGAATGTGATATCGCAATATCCCTGGTCGTCTCCCAGCGGGCGGACGGCCTTGATCGGATTCAACGGGCTTTTCCTGGTGCCGGGACGGCTGGACGAGGGACGGTCGCTGCTGCTTTCGCTGGCGGGGAAGTTGCAGGATGGATTGATTCCCACGGATTTCCCCGAAAGCGGCGCGGCGCCGCAGTACAACGGGGCCGACACATCCCTGTGGTTCATCAACGCGGTCGGTGAATACTTCCGGCTCACGGACGATGAGCAAACTGCCGATTCGCTTCTGCCGACGGTGGAGAAAATCATCAAGGCGTATCGCGAAGGAACCCGGCTGGGAATCTTCTGCGACGCCGACGGCCTGGTCGGCAGCCGCGCGCCGGGTGTCCCCACGTCCTGGATGGATGCGAAGGTTGGCGATTGGGTTGTCACGCCGCGGCAGGGCCGGACCGTCGAGTTGAACGCGCTGTGGTTCAATGCTCTGCGGACGGCCAGTTCGCTGGCGTCGCGTTTGGGAAAAAGCGGCCTGGCCCAGGAATGGGAAACGCTGGCTCAGAAAACGCAGGCATCTTTCAACCGGATATTCTGGAACGCCGAGTTGAACTGCTGTTACGACGTGGTGGAAGACCATGGAAGTGACCCGTCGATCCGGCCGAACCAGATCCTGGCGATCAGCCTGCCGTACCCGGTGCTGGCGTCGCAGCGCAACGAGGCGGTGGTTCGGTTGGTGTTGAACGAGCTTTTAACGCCGATGGGCTTGCGCACGCTTTCGCGGCGCGACCCGGCATATCAGGGCCGCTACGGCGGAAATGTCGTCTCGCGCGATCGGACGCAACATCAGGGCTCGGCTTATCCGTGGCTGCTGGGTCCACTGGCGGCCGCGTACGTGAGGACGCAGGGGCGAAATGACGATTCGGTCATGAAAATCCACGAATGGTTGAAACCGTGCCTTCAGTACATTTCGGGCGACGGCGTCGGCCAGCTTTGCGAACTGTGTGACGGCGACGCCCCCCATGCGTCGCGGGGAGCGATCGCATCGGCGCTATCCGTGGCGGAAATCCTTCGGTGTTACGCGAATGAAGTTCTGGGAATCGCCACCGTCCGGCCAAAGGCGCGGCCGATATCGGTGTCGGCGCCGGGGAAGCCGGTCGTGACATCCACTCCGAAATAGTTTGCGATCATGGGCAGTGCAGCATTCGAAGCCCGCAGGATTGCCATCTCGCGGTTTTTTTAAGCATCGGGAATGCTGCGTGACCGTCGAAATTGGTCTAATCGGCAACAGAACCGACCGGGGCTGTTATGGAAGGCGCAGGCTGCTCGACATGGCCGGCGGGCAGCGTGAGACGGACGGTGAACCAGCCGTGCTCGGCGGTTTGGACTTCGATCCTCCCCTTCAATAGCCGGGCGAGCCGTTGACACAGCGACAGACCCAGACCACAGTGAACGCCCACTTCGGCGCGAGCTTTGTCGCCGCGCCAGAATCGCTCGAAGAGATGCTTCTCCTGTTCGGCGCCGACGTGACTGCCGGTGTTGGCGACCTCGACGCGGAATTCATTGCCGCGCAGTTCGGCGGCGATCCGGATCGAGCCGGCTTCGTCCGCGTACGAAACCGCGTTGTCGAAGAGATTGTGCAAAATGATCCGCAATTTTTCGGGGTCGGTTTCGATGGGGATGGGCCCGTCGGCTTGCCATTGCAGCTTCATCCGGCGATCCTCGGCGCGCGGGCTGAACATGGCCCAGCAATCATCGAGCAGATCGGCGGCATCGGTGGACTGAAGCTTCAGCGGAAGCTGGCCCGCTTCGGCGCGGGCGAGCAGAAGGAGGGATTCAACCAGCGTCTGCATTCGATGGGCAACGCCCCTGCACTTGTCGATGGCCGCGATGTAGGCGACCTCATCGCGCGGCCGCGATCGGCAGACCTCAAAGGTGGTAAGCAGCGCCGTCACGGGCGTGCGAAGCTCGTGCGCGACATCCGCGGTGAAAGCTTTTTCGCGCGAGAAGGCGGCATCCAGCCGCGACAACAAGCCGTTCAGTTTTTCGACGACGGGCTGAAGTTCCAGCGGAACGTCCGGGGGGTGAAGGCGGACGGACAGATCATTTTCCTGCAATTCGTCAATGTCACGCGCGATCCGCTCGAGCGGCCGCACCGCTCGGCCAACGATCCAAACCAAAACAATTCCCGATGCGGCGACGGCAAGCAAGCACAATCCCACCAGCAGCCAGCCCAAGTTTTCCAGCGTGCGATGAAGGGCAATCGTGTCGGTTGCGACGCTGAGAATGACCGTGCGGGAATTTTCCGCGTGCAGAATATTCCGTCCGGCATTGGGCTCGATCGTGGTGGTAAATGACATGCCGACCATTCGGCCGGGACGGCCATCGGGGAGAACCATGTCTCTGTAAACCACCTCGCCGGTGACGGGCAGGCGGGGAAGATCGGCCTGCTTCAGCGAAGGGGAGCGGAGCACCACTTTCGGATCGATCCATGCCTGGAAATAATCGGGATGATCGCTGGTGACGAACTGGGGCAACTCGTCGGGCTCGTAGTCGAAGATAATCGTCTGGCCGTGTTGTTCGGCGGTGGCGGCAACGGCGTGGGCCTTGGCAAGGAGGTCCTGATTGAAATCGGCCTCGATCGAGTGCCGCACGAAGAAATAGAGGGCCGCGCCGAGCAGCCCGAGCATCAGTGCCGCCGCCAGGGAGGTGTGGACGAGCAGGCGAAGCCGCAGCGATCGGATCATCGTTGCTCCATTTCGGCGAGGAGATATCCCTGTCCGCGGCGGGTGTGGATGAGGCGGGGTTTGCCGGCGCGCTCGATTTTTTTCCGAAGCAGGCCGATGTAAACGTCCACGACGTTGCTCTCGGGGGAAGCATTGAAATCGTAAACGTGCTGCCAGATGTCGGTTCGGGAGACAATCCGGCCGGCGTTGTGTGCGAGGTATTCCAGCAGGGCGTACTCGCGGCCGCTGAGATCGACGGGCTTGCCGCCCCGCCGCACGCATCGGCCGGAAACGTCCACCTCGAGATCGGCAATCCGCAGGATCGTGGATTTCGTGTCGTATTTACGGCGGATGAGCGCTTTGACGCGAGCCAGCAGCTCTGCAAATACAAACGGCTTGACGAGATAATCATCGGCTCCCATTTCCAGGCCGGTGATTTTGTCCTGGGCGGTATCCTTGGCCGTCAGCAGCAGGACCAGGGAAGGAGAACGCTGCTCACGAAGCTGGCGCAGAACGGACAGGCCGTCGAGTTTGGGAAGCATAATGTCGAGGATGATGATGTCGTGTTCGCCCGATCGGGCGTGCCACAGCGCGGTTTGCCCGTCGGAGGCTTCATCGACGGCATAGCGGGCCTCGCGCAGACCCTGAACGAGCGATTCGCGAAGGGGCTGATAATCCTCGACAACCAGAAGACGCATGCGTTGGCTCGAATGGCAAAATCCGGCCAATATCATAGCGGGTATCGGGCGGAGGCAAAAGGCGAGGCGCCGGCGTTTCAACGGGTCTGGATCATATTGATCGGCGGCGCGCGGCGCCGCCGATCACTGCAAAAAATTGAATCTCCAACAGACTCGGCGCAACGCCTCGGGCTTTTTGACATCCAATCGTTGACGGTTACACTCCGGCAAACTGCCGGCGTCGGGGAAAGAAGCGGCAGCAAGACTCTTGGCGAGCGGGCGGCGCGTGCGTATTCATCAGTTTGGCAAGCAATTAAGCTGGCTGTTGGTGGGAATGCTGGTTGCTGGCTGGATCGGATTGCCATGTGCCCATGCGGATGAGCCCTCGCCCGGCCCGGTGCGTGACCTTGCCGCCGCGGGGCAATACGCGGGCCGCACCGTCGAATCCGTGCGGGTGCTGGGAAACACGCGGGTCAGCACCTCGGTGATTCTGGAATTGGTCCGGACGCGCGTGGGGGACAAATTTGATCCAGCCACCGTCGTTGGGGATTACCAGCGAATTTACGACAAAATGAGAAAGTTCGGCGACGTGGAGGCGCGCGTTCAGCCGACCCCCACCGGCGTGATCGTCATCTTCGTCGTCACCGAACAAAAAGAAATCAAGGAAATTCGCTACGACGGAAACGTCACCGTGAAGACGCACGACCTTCAGGACGTCGTGGATCTGAAGCCGGAGGAGGCGATCGACCCGTTCCGCGTCAATCTGGCGCAGCAGGCCATCGAAAGGTTGTACAGCGACAAGAATTATCCGTATGCGCACGTGACGTGGTCGCCCGCCGAGCTGCAAAAAAGCGGTGTGGTGTTTTTTCATATCGTCGAGGGGCCGCAAGTGCGCATACGCAAGATCGATTTCATCGGCAACAACACCTTCAGTGCGTGGAAGCTGAAGGACCAGATCAAGACGGGCAGCTACATCTTCATCTTCAATCCGGGGAAATACGATCCGGAGCTGCTCGATGAAGATGTTGCGAGCCTGATTCGGTTTTACCGGGACATGGGATTTTTCGACGTGCGGGTGGGGCGGAAGATTTCACGTTCGCCGGACATGACGGAAATGCAGATCACGTTCGTCATCGACGAGGGGGTTCGCTATGTGATCGACCAGGTGCTGTTCCAGGGCAATCTGGCCGTGCCGGAGGGAACACTTCGCATGACGCTGAAGTCGGTTGAGGGCGTTCCATATAACAAGGACGGAATCGACCGGGATGTTCGGGAAATGGTCAAGGCGTACAGTAGGGCGGGCGGATACATTTACGAGGAGCAGCCGGGAATCGAGCCCAGCCCCGATTATCTCCGCATCGATCCGCAGCCGTATTATGAGAAGGAACCGGGCAAAGTCCGCCTGGTGTACGAAATCAGCGAGGGCAAGCAGTTCCGGCAGGGGCGGATTCTGATCAAGGGCAATTCCAAAACGCAGGACAAGGTGATCCTGCGCGAACTGCACATGAGGCCGGGGCAGCGATACGATTCATCCGAGATTCAGGATGCGGAAGATCGGCTGCGGGGATTGCCGGAGTTTTCGAGCGTTTCCATCACCCCGGTGGGCGACGATCCGAACGTGCGCGATCTGCTGGTGGATGTCACCGAGCAGCGAACGGCGCAGATCAGCGCCGGGATCGGAATCAACAGCGACGGCGGCTTCGGCGGGCAGCTTGGATATGAGCAGCAGAACTTCGACGTCACCAATTTCCCCACGAGCTGGGGCGAGGCGTTCAGCGACAGGGCCTTCACCGGCGCGGGACAGGATTTCACGGCCCGCTTCGACCCCGGCACACAGGAGACGGACGCCACCATCAGCTTTTTCGAGCCGTATCTCTTCGACCAGCCTTACACTTTCGGCAGCAGCCTTTATTACGAAATGTTCGTCCGTCCCATTTACAACGACGACCGGGCAGGCGGCAACATTCAGTTCGGCAAACGTTTCACCTATGTTTATTCCGCCTCGGTGATTCTGGGAGCGGCGGATGTGGACATCAAGAATCTCGCCCTGCCGCTTTCGTCGAATGCGCCGGAAATCAACGCCGGGGCGGGTCATCACACGCTGACCACCGTCACCGCCAAGTTCCAGCGCGACACCACCAACCACGGCCCGACCACGTACGAAGGAACCGACGCGTCGATCAGTTTCACCGATGCCGGCGCCATGGGCGGAACGGTGGATTACGACCGGATTCAGGGCACCTGGTCCGCTTATCAGCAAGTGAACGAAGACCTTCTGGGCCGGCGATCGGTGATCGATGTTCACATTGAAGCGGGGGACGACCCGCGGAAGGCGCCGTTTTACGAGCGGTTTTACGGCGGCGGCATCGGCACCATTCGCGGATTCGAATATTGGGGCGTCAGCCCCAGATCCGGGCCGGCCGACGACGCCGTGGGCGCCGACTTTTTCACCACCGGCGGCGTGGAATACGGTTTTCCCCTGGCGGAAGACTTTTTGCGGGGGGTCCTGTTCGTGGATGTCGGCGATTACGAGCCGAACATGCATTTCGGCGTCATTCGCACATCCGTCGGGTTTGGATTCCGGCTGGTCCTGCCATTTTTGGGAAAGCAACCGCTGGCGCTTGACTTCGGCTTCCCAATCACGCAGAGTCCACAGGATAATACGCAGGTGTTGAGCTTCTCCTTCGGCTTCAGCAGATAAAAATGAGGGCGGATGCTCTGGTCATCACAGGTTTTCATGTATCGAGAGGAATGTCTATGAAAGCGCAACTGGTATGGGTTGTGGGTCTGATGGTAGCAGCGGTGTCGTTGGCGTCGTGGACCAGTCGGGCCATGGCGGACGACCAGCCGGCGCTCAAGGTCGCGGTGTGCGATCCCGTGAAAGTCATCCGTGAGTGCCAGGAAGGCAAAGACGCGCAAGCCAAGTGGAAGCAGGATGCCGAGACCGTGCAAAACGAGCTGGACATCAAAAAGAAACAGCTTGAGACCCAGCAGGACGAATTGAAGCTTCTGCTCCCTACCTCGGCCGATTATCAGAAGAAAATGGAAGACCTGACCTCGGCGAACGCGGATTCCCAGGCTTGGCTGCAGGCAACGCAGGTGAACATGGCGCGCAAGCAGCGGCTGGAGGAGACGCAGTTGTTCGACAAGGTCCTCAAGGGCGTCGCGGACGTCGTGAAGGAACAAGGTTTTACGCTCGTGATCAACAGCGCCCAGCCGGATTTCCCAGAGCCGGACCGCATGGACGCCAACGCGTTTTTCAACACCATCTTCCTACACTCGTGCCTGTTCCATGATCCCAATATGGACATCACCGAAAAAGTGGTCATCGCAATGGACAAGACCTACAGCACGAGCCATTGAATTTGAACGCCGACGGATCCGATTCGATGAATAAGAGTTCCGGCGCGATCGCGCTGCGTGACATCGCGGCAATGGTGGGCTGCGCAGCGCCGCCCGGCGATGTAGGGATTACCGGCGTCGCGACGCTTCTCGACGCCGGTCCCGGCGACATTTCGTTCCTCGGCTCCGAAAAGTATATCAAGCAGTTTGCCGGCACTCGCGCCGCCGCCGTGCTGGTAAAAAGAAATCTCCCCATCCCCGAAGCCTCCGGAACGATTGTCCTGACGGTGGACGATGCCGACTTGGCAATGGCGATCGTGCTGGGGTCGTTCGCACGTCCCCCCTCTCGGCCGGCAAAGGGGAAAGACCCGCTGGCGAAGATCGATCCGTCGGCCCAGATCGGGCCGGAGGTGACGATCGGCGCGTTTTGCGTGATTGGGCCAGGTGTCCGCATCGGGCGGG
The DNA here is from genome assembly GCA_036267155.1 of Tepidisphaeraceae bacterium. GTDB lineage: Bacteria > Planctomycetota > Phycisphaerae > Tepidisphaerales > Tepidisphaeraceae > PALSA-1353. Next base: position 15,089 of record DATAWP010000007.1, on the reverse strand, counting down.
GATCGATCATTCATCCGCAGGTCTTTCTCGGCGAAGAAACCGAGATCGGCCAGGACTGCGAGATCTTCCCCAACGTCACCATTCGCGAGCGCGTGCGCATCGGCTCGCGCGTGGTCATTCATGCCGGCAGCGTGCTGGGAAGCGATGGATTTGGCTACCGCTGGGACGGGACCAGGCAGGCCAAGATTCCGCAGATCGGCACGGTGATCATCGAGGACGACGTGGAGATCGGCTCGTGCGTTTGCGTGGATCGCGCCAAATTCAGCGTGACGCGCATCGGCCAGGGAACGAAAATCGACAACCTCGTTCAGATCGCCCACAACGTTTCGATCGGACCTCACTGCGTGATCGTGGGCCAGGCGGGATTGGCGGGAAGCGCCTCGCTTGGAACGCGCGTGACGCTCGGAGGACAATCGGCCCTGCGCGATCACGTGAAAATCGGCGACGGGGCGATGGTGGCGGCGTGCGCGGCCGTGGCGGAAGACGTCGAATCGCTCAAAATCGTCAGCGGCATGCCGGCGCTTCCGCACCGCCAGAGCCTGCGCGAGCAGGCCGCCATCCGCCGGCTCCCCGACCTGGTCGTGCAGGTGCGAAAGCTCCAGGAGCAGATCGAAAAGCTTCAAGCCCAATCGCTGCCCCCGACGGATCGAGAAGCCGCGAAGAAACAGCCATAAGAATCGGCCCCATGTTCCCGCGGTTGGATCGCACCTAAAGTCGACCAGTTGCCGGTTTTTCCCCTCATCCAGACCCACAAAGTCTCCCGTATAACAAATTGCATGAGATTGTCAGTTGCTTGTCGAACCCCTTCATCACGTATAATGCCGTCGATCGGGTTGGAGTGAAGGGGGGTCACGGGGACGGCATGGAAAGGAGGTAGATCGGCATCGAGACTCGATCGTTTTGATTGTTGATTTACTCGCATCTAAATTCGAACTGTGACGATTCAAATCGGAACGTCCCAATTCATCTTGAAAGGAAAAGTACAATGAAGAGCAGCACAAAGATTCTCGGTTCTTCGGTCGGTCTGGTCGCAGCGGCGGCTTTCGCGGGATTGATCAGCGGCGCCGCGAACCGCGCCTCGGCCGCCACCGTCCCCACCGGCATTTCCCACTCGAGCACAGTCAAGGCCGCGGTGAACGGCAAAGCCGGCGTCAACGCCCGTAACATGGACGACAACGCCAAGCATGACTGCAAAGGCGTGAATGACTGCAAAGGCCAGGGCGGCTGCAAGGCCGGCGACAATGGCTGCAAGGGCAAGAATAGCTGCAAGGGCAAGGGCGGCTGCAACACCGGCAGCTCCGCGCTCTGATCGCCCGATCGGTTTGAGATTTACGGAAGATCCGGCCTTCAATCGGCCGGGTCTTTCTTTTCGCTTTGCTGACTTCGTGGAGATGTTTCCATGCCCGCCAATCGATTCAACGCGTTTACGGATCTCGGCATCGGCATCGGTTTGCGAATTCCGCATTACAACCACATCCTGACCAAAAAGCCCACCGTCGATTGGTTTGAAATCATCTCCGAAAACTACATGTGCGACGCCGGCCGGCCCCTGGAAGTGCTCGATCAAATCCTCGAGCAATACCAGGTCATCCAGCACGGCGTGGCCCTCTATTTCGGCTCAACCGACCGCGTCGACCGCGATCAGCTCAAACGCCTCAAAGCCCTGGTGAAGCGGACCAAAACACCGTTTCTTTCCGATCATTTGTGCTGGGGCAGCGTGGACGGCACCTACACGCACGATCTGCTGCCCATGCCGTACACATTCGCCGCGGCCAGGAACACGGCCCGGCGCGTCCGCGAAGCCAGCGATTATCTTGAAGTGCCGATCATCGTTGAAAACGTCAGCAGCTATGCCGAGTTCCATGTCTCGGAAATGACGGAATGGGAATTCCTCACCGAGGTCGTGGAGCGGGCCGACTGCGGGATTCTGCTGGACGTGAACAACATTTACGTCTCCAGCAAAAATCACGGTTTCGATCCATACGAATATTTGAACAACATCCCGCACCACCGCGTCGGCCAGATGCACATCGCGGGACACAGCAAATACGAAAAATATATTCTGGATACGCACGATCATCCGGTGCTGGACCCGGTGTGGAAAATGTACGCCCATGCGATCCGCAAATGCGGGCCAACCTCGACGCTGCTGGAATGGGACGCGCATATCCCCTCGTTCGAGGAAGTGCATCGGGAGGCGCTCAAGGCGAAGAAGTTCCTCGGCGCGGTGAAGGAAAAGAAGGACGATGCCGCCTTAGCGGCAACGACGGCGTAAATGAATCGCGGGAACGGCCGGCAAACGCTTTCAGAACTGCGCGACCTGCAACATCTTGCCGGCGCGGTCATCATGCGCCCTTTGTCACGCCGATGGCGCATGCAGAGCACCTGGACCGACAAACGCGACATGCGGACGGTCACGGCCGAATTCATCAAACCCAACGACCGCCTCACCAGCTTCGAACGAATCGAAATCTATAACCGGCAATACTGGTTTCGGCTCATCGATTCGTTTTACGATGACTTCCCCGGCCTGCGGGCCGTGCTGGGACGATTGAAATTCAACCGCCTCGCCAAGGAATATCTCACGCAATACCCCTCGCGTTCGTTCACGCTGCGAAATCTCGGCCGGCGGCTTCCACAATTCATCCAGGACCATCCGGCCCTGGTGAAGCCCCGGTTTGAATTGGCATACGAAATGGTTCGGTTTGAATGGGCGCAGGTCGAAGCGTTCGATGGCCCGGCTTATCCGGCAGTATCGGTGGACGATCTTCTCGGCAACAACCCAGCCAAGCTTCGGCTGGCCCTGCAGCCGTATATCTCCGTCCTGGAACTGAAATATCCGCTGGACGAGTACGTGGTTCGCCTGAAAAAAACCGGCCTGCGCGGCGACGCCAGCAACGCCATGGAGGAACAGACGCACGAACATCGCTCCAAACGCCGCATCCCCATCCCGCGGCCGAGAAAAGTTTTCGTCGTCGTGCATCGGCACGACAATTCGCTGTATTACAAGCGGATCGACGAGCGTGGCTATCGGCTTTTGACCTCTCTGAACAAAGGCGCGACGCTGGGTCGCGCCATCCGATCAGCATTTGTAGCGGAGCCAGAGCCGGGGCGTTCCCGCCCCGGAAGACCGGGCCGAGGCCGGCCCGGCTCAACAAACGCCGTCGCCCCGGACCCCGATGCGGCCCTGGTCCGAGAATGGTTCGAGACCTGGACGGAATTGGGCTGGTTTTGCAAACCGAAGTGATTTGGGGCACTTATCCGGCTCAGTGCTCGAACTGTGGAAGAAATCGTTTGGTGACCCGAGTGCAAATCCTGTCACCCCCATTTGATTTGTTGCCGGTCGAGGTGCGGGGTGTCGCGGAGTTGGCGAGCCTGTGCTAGTTACCCGGCAGTTAACCGCCACGCACACTTTTTCACTTCCCAGACCTGTTGCCGCTCGAAGAATCCCTCCTGCACCTTCCGGGGATTGGCGAGCGGCCCTGTGAGAGTGATGCCCTTTTCGAGCAGCGATTGGCTTACTTCTTGCCAATATGTGCTCAGCACCCACCAGCACCGCGACTCTTTTGACCACCCACCGGCGAAAGGCATCTTGCCTAGCGGTCGTCCGCGACCACCCCGGGCGCGACGAACATGGCCCAAAACGCCCTTCAGGAAATCGATCAGTTCTTCGTCGAAGTCGAACCGAAGCGCGACGGCCGGCGAGCGTGCCATTTTCTCCTCGCCCTCGAACGGACCATCGTCATCATCGGCCGGCGCGAAGCGTTCAACGCGAACTGTCGCACTGATGCGCCGTTCGTCGTTCAGTTTTGATCTCCTTTCTCTTGAGAGATGGCATCGTTGAACCATATCGGCGACGAGGAAGCCTTCAGACTGTTTTTTGGTTCCCTCTCAACTTTCTTCATCAAACAGGGCCTTTTTGATCTGCGGCCATGCGTCTGCCGGCGACAGAGGCAAATGGAGTGCAGTGTATAGGGTGGACGCTTTCTTGCGAAAGATTTCCTCGACTGTGGCAGGAACGAGGCTGGTCTTCCGGATCATATCCGTCGCTAGGCCCGGTAAGGCGGTGAAGCCTAGCGAAAGCGCCCTTTGGGGATCCCACGGCGGATTCTCCCGCAGCAATTCATTGTCAGTCTCTCCCCCAATGTTGTTCGGCCCATTCAAGTCGAGGTAGCAGACCTCCAAATAGAATCCCAACGCCTGGGTTGATCTGCCCTCCTTCTTGAGAATTTCTGCCATCGCAAATTTTGTATTGCGGAACAGCCCCCAATTTCGTTGTTGTATATGGCCAAGAAGATCCTGATTCAGCAGACCCCATCGCACATCTTGATCACTTGGCTCTCCGCCAAAACGCTCCCCCAGCATTGCCTTTACTTCCGCAAATCGCTCTGCCAGGTTCACCTTTTCCTGCTCTACCCGTCTTTTCGCTTCGAGATACGCGTCATGTGTTCCCCCGTGGACAATGAACCACTGTTCCTCGATCTTTTCTGTTTGGGCTTCTGTGACGAGCACTTTATTTCCGTCGCCTGGCCGAGTCCGGACGTAGATAGGTTGGCCGCAGTGAGGACACGCCTTCTTCCGCCCTGGCTTCTTATCCAAGCCCCGATTGCAGTGCGGACATACCGCGTCAATGTTGCCAATGGCGTCAGCCATAATGAATTCGGCGAGTTTAACTCCCGAAGGTCACTCCGATACTTTACAACCGTGGCCTTCAATCACCAATGTTACAGCTTATTTCGAACCAGGGCGGACGAAGGTAGTCCGTGATGGGCCAGGAGGAAGTTTAACAAGTCGGTCCGACTCTGCGGCCATGAATGAGCCGACGCACCGATGTTCTTCCGATCCCAAGCCTTTTAGCAATCTGGCTTTTGCTCAAGCCCGAAAGAAATAGACTGTTCGCCTCAGCCGCCCATGTTTGCACCGTCGCGGGTCTGCCGTGCGGCTTGCCGTTCTTCCTGGCCTCGGCAGTGTCCGCTTTCACACGATCCCACAAGATGTCACGTTCGTATTGGGCGAACACTGCCAACATCCGCGCCATTGCCTGACCGCTCGGCGTCGTGAAATCCAGCGAAGCATTCAGCGACACGAAATTGAGGCCGATTCGTGGAGCGTATAATATCGGAATCGGAGGCAGGGGAATTACTCTTGCTCTGCTTCTTCCTGTAGCTTGTTCTGCCAGTCCTGGGCGGTGTGAAAATAACGCAGGACGCGAACAACATCGTCGTCGTTCACTTCGTAAACGACGATGTGGCCGTGGCGCTTCTTCGTTCTTTGAATCACGCGATAACGCAGCTTTGTATTGGCCGGAATACGTCTGCCGCGAGCATACTCGGTGGATAGCCGATCCGTTCTTCTTTGAAGGAACTCGACGTAAGAATCTGCACGAATCCTGCCATACCGCTCCGCGTTCCAATCCCAAATCTCGTCGAGATTGGCGAGAGCTTCCGGCGTGTAGTCAACGATCATTTCGGATGATTGGCTCGCCACTGGTCCGATTTCTTACGGAAATGTTCGCGAACTTCCTCGGACGTATAGGTCTTCCCGCCAGCCTTGGCCGCGGCGGAGATTTGATCAAGCTCGCTGATGACCTGCGGCGTAAACAAATGGTCAAAATTCTCCGTATCGTCGGCGACATCCTGGGTCACGACATTGGCAATGTATTCTTCGACGCTGGCAAAGCCAGCTTCCGACGCCCGGCGCTGTGCTACGCGGTAGAGTCGATCAGTCAATTGAACTTGCTGCATAGACGCTTTTCCTTAACGGCTTTCCCACATTATAACGGCATTCTGGGGTCGTTGTCATCGACAATATGCGAGATGCCGGCAACGCGATTCATCCGTTCTCGAAGGCGAATCCTATCCCGCCCTGGTCCGAGAATGATTCGAGCCTTGGACGGAATTGGGCTGCTTTTGCAAGCCGAAGTGAGTTCGAGCCTATCTATTTTTTGCCGGGACGGGAATTATATTGGATATTGCAGACGGGCGCTGCATGACGCAATTGAGCCAGATCATCCCGCCCGAGATCTCATCGCTTCCAACAGCGGAGGTGCCGGAGCATTGCCATTCCGCCGGCGTGGCCGCGGAGAATGTTTGGCGCGATGGGATGATGTTTGTCATCGCGCCCGACTCGGTTCTTCCCGCTCGCTGCCTCAAATGCAATGCTGAATCCGGCGGGCTCCCAAGCTCAAAGAAAATCTCCACCCTGAGCGCCTGGTATCCCCTGTTTTCTTCCGCGGGTTGGAACTCCGATAGCATCCACGATCGGCCCATCCACATCTGCTTCGGCCTTTGCCCCCGACACCGGCTGCAACGCATGGGCCGACATGCACTCGTCGGGCTTGTGGGTTTGATGAACGTGTTTGGTTTTCTGATTTACGGAAAACCAACCGCCCTCAGCCCGATCACCGACATCCTGGCCGTGGTACTTCCGCTGCTGCTGGTCGTGATGTCGCTGAGCTTTCGACCGATTCTTCGCCCGCGCCGGGTGCATCACGGCCTGGCCTGGTTCGCCGGCGCCGGACCGGAGTTTTTGAATTCCCTGCCCGAATTGTCCGCACGAACCACGGTTAACCCTTCGTCGCCGTGATCCCGCGTTCCGTCCCCAAACCTCCGCGGGGTGTGCCTTGACGACAAGGGAACATCTGGACATTAGCGAGCGTGACCTTTAAGCGGCGTTTCCCGAACGTCTCCAAGTTACTTATCGCTTTCCTCCGTCGAGACGCTTTTATCCGAACGGCCACTCAGCGCGCTGCGCCGACCGGGGATTTTGCCGGTCTGTTCAGGTCATCGTGACGAAACTGCTGCGAACCTCTACAAGATGTGGTAAACTGTCGGTGCCGCATCGCATAAACCGAGGAGTTACCCGTGGCCACATTAAAAATTCCCGATCAGACGTTCGCTCGATTGCGGGCTGCCGCCGCTGCTCGGCACATCTCGGTCGAAGCTTATCTCGATGAAATGGCGGCGATCGACGCGAGCGAAAAACGCGCTTCGTCGTCCGGGGCCTCGGTGCAAACCCGTAAGAGCGGTGTTGCTGAGCGAACCAAAGCGGCGGACTCCATTCGGAAGCTGGCATCCGAGGTAAAGGGCAAAGCCACCATCGAAGAATTGATCGCCGACAAGCACACCGGACACAAATACTAAAATGCCGATTGTCGTGGATTGTTCGGTCGCCGCAGCCTGGGCGCTCGCTGACGAGCGGACGGCATGGACCTCGGCGGCGCTGCAATCCGCGACAGCCGAAGGAGCCATCGTTCCCTCGCTCTTTTGGTACGAAATAAGAAACATCCTGGTCGTGAATGAACGGCGCGGACGCATCGGGCCCAGTCAATCCGAGCGGTTTCTGGCGGATGTTGGTCCACTGGCAGACATTGATCCACAACCCGTCGAATCTAACGTTCTTCAACTGGCCCGCGCGTACCATCTGACCGTCTATGACGCCAGCTATCTGGAATTGGCGCGCCGTCTGGAGTTGCCGCTTTGTACTCTGGACAAGCAATTAGCCGAAGCCGCTTCGAAAATCGGCGTCATGCTCTGGCAGCCCTAATTCCCGCCACCGTACAATTCCGCCGACGCTGGTGAAGTCGAACTGGGGATCGGCGGGATCTTGATTCAGTTTCCCTTTTTCGGCGCGCTTCTGCCGCCAGCGTAAAAACGGTCAGTTTGGGTCACATGCAAATCAACCATGCACCCCGTCGCGGTGAAGCGCCCATTTGGAACTTGGAGCGAGGCTGAGATAGAAAAATACGCCCGCGGCGAGCAAAACGCCCCAGGCGATGTCGGGGTGCGTGCCCTGGATATATTTCCGAATGATTTGGCCGCTGGCGGGGGAAAAGAGCCAGGGGAAAGCGTTGCTCAGATTCACGCCGAAGGCGCGCACATCGCCGTGATCCATCATGACGTTGAGCGTCATCACGGTGGTGACGAACGATAGAAAAATGCCGAGCAGCGCCGCGCCGACGCTCTGGCCGATGCAGATCACGGAGACTCCGGCGGCGAACAACAGATACCGCTCCTGAATCTGCACCGGAAACACAAAAAACAGCAGCCACGGCGTCGCCAGAGCAACCAGCGTCCGGCGATCGTTGCGGCGAGCTTGAAGCCCAATTGCGATTCCGCTGATGACAAGAAGGATCGCGTAGATCGTGTCGAAGAACTGTTTTGAAGTGACGTCGAGAGCCGCGCCGGGCCACCAGAATCGGTCACTGATGAACCGAGGCCAATGCGCTCCAATTGCCGGAAGAGTGAAGGCCACGTCGCGGGCCATGTGGGACCAATGGTAGCGCACTTCGAGCATTCCGGGGATATTGCTGGTGAGACCCTGGATCATGTACGGCCAGTGGATGGTGCCGAAATGGAACGAGCAATCCCACCAGCCGGTGCTGCCGTGGAAAACGTCCATGCACAGAAGAAGGCCAATCCCAGCCGCGGCGGCAAGGACGTACGGCTGATGCCGAGGGCGAAACCAAAGCGCGGCGGCGGCGAGAACGATGGCCGCGAGCAAACCCAGAAGCCAATCGTGATGATTGCGAGGCAAAAACCAGGGCCAATATGCCGCAAGGACGATGATGGCGGCAGCCACAAGAGTCCATATCCAGTTGGAGGTCGTGATCGCGCGAATGCGCGAGTTAGGCCGCCGCATCTCGCTACGCAGAATCCACGGAACGGCGGCGGTTGCAATGAGCAACCCGATAATCCACACCATCGCGGGGATGTCGACCGTGCGCGGAATGGCGAACAGGTTTGGCGGATATAGCGACACCGGCAGGAGCGTTTGAATACGGCGGGCGGCTTCCACGCGGTTGGGCGGGAGATAACTGAGCAGCCAGGGCGATGCGATCGCCGCCAGGCCGAAGATCAAGCCGCAGAGCCAGCGAAGCGCCGGGCCCACTCGGCCCTGAACCAGTGGCCACAGAACAAACACGGCGGCGACGGCGAGTTGTTGCCCCTTGAACATCGCCCCGATCGCGATTGCGAGTCCGGCGCAGAACCACCATTCGGTGCTGGCCAAGAGGGCCGCGAGCAAATACCACGGAACGATCCATGAATCCCAGGTGGGCCAGCCGTAGGCGCTGACCAGCATGGCGGGGCTGAACCACAGCAGAAGCGCCGCGACGCATCCCTGCCAGACCCCGCGGAAATGCGAGGCCGGCTCGTCGGACGTTCCGCGGATGACCCAGTGGCGCGTGAGAAAAAATGCCAGGATGGCCGCGAAAGCTTCCATCGCGGTGTTGAAGTAGAGCACGGGCGCGGTGTAGGCCCAGGGCCGCTGCCAGACGTCGATGAGCGGCGTGAACATTCCCAGCGGATGATGAACGCGCAGCCAAACGCCCCATTCCCGCATCACCAGCAGGCGCAGCGGAGCGTAATCGAGCCAGAGGTCCCAGCGCCCGTCCTGCCAATCCGGCCGTTCGATGCGCATTTTTTCGTATTGATTGAGATACCCCTCGGAGCCGCTGGCCTTGAGGCCCCAGTAACAGCCGCGATGGATGTCGTCATTGAAACGAATCGGATCGGTGATGTCGAAAACCCAGCGATGCAGGCGCAGCCCTTCGATGAAACAAATCCAAGCGGCGGCGGCAATGAGTAGCCAGATGAAGCCGCGCAGAAAGTAGACGCTCCAAATCCGCTTTTTCGCTGCGGAGGTATCCGGCACGGTGGTGTCATACTCATGGGTTGTGGACTCCACGAGGGGAATATACAGAAGAATCACGCCGTCGTCGCAGGGGTTTCACGAGCGCATTGCGGCCCATTCCGGATTTGGAGATTTCGCCGAATTAACGGCGGTGCGGCGGCGGGCCGATGAGCCAGAGTTTGTCGCCGCCGACCAAGGCGTTGCCATCGGGCAATGGGAAGACGGTCCGGACGCCGGGAGCGGCGAAGTGCCCGATCAATCGCAGCGGATGTGGCCCGCGGGTATCGAAGACGTCGATGTGAGGATTTCCCAAAGCGCTGGGATGCCCTTCGCTGACGTACAATAAGCCGTTCTGCAGCCTCATCCCTCCGAAATAGTTTATTGAGCCAAACATATTTTCCAGCATCGTCGGTTTGTATTGCCCGATTATTTCGAAGACGGCCTTGGTTTTCGTCAGTTGCGTGAGGCGATAGGCAAGCAAAGTATTATCTCCAGACAACGTACAAAGGATGTCCCCTTCAAAACAACTGAATCCCTTGGTGATTGCCCGAATTCTTTCTCTGGGCGACACGCCAGGCACTGGGGGTAAGATCACGGTGAATTTGTCGGCGCCAGAACGGGGATTCCAACCGAACGAATAGCCAAACGGCACATCGGAAATCACGCGCGGCGCCATGGGCTGAGTGATGTCCAGCACAATGAGGCGGGTGCCGATCGCGTACAGTCGGTTTCCCGAGGCACAAAGAAGCGGCCGGGAATCACTATAGGAATGCGGCGCAACATCCCAGAGATGCAATACCGGCTTGTCGATCCCTTTATCGAGTTGAGCTACATGCAGCCACAAGGCCGCCTGGTTGACATAGCCTGAATCATTACCGATGTAATAGACCGTCGTGAGATCCCCGGGCGCGTGCGTCCAATACCAACTAAAAGCGTACAGAAATCGCTGATCTGCGCTGATGGGAGCGCCCAGCTCGATGCCTGATTCGGTGAGCTTAATTGGGCGAAATTTATATTGGTAATCGACAGTCCTTTCGAAGCCTGTTTTTGGCAGCGGCACGGCGCGCCGGGTTATCACGTAGCCGCCACCACCTTGATAGTAGATATCTACGATCGGCTCGCCCGGGGGCATGTCGATTTGCCGCAGGATCGGCATATTCGTGCCCAACTGGAACGCGGCCGACGCAAAGAGGATGAGGGCTGTGGCCGAAACCGATCCATACATCATCTTCCGGCCAGAGCCGATGCGCCAATCGCGACGGACGGCCAGTAGCGCCAATACAAAGACGACCATTGCCAGACCCAGCATTCCGGCTGCGAATCCCAGTTGGGGGACGCCGAATACCGGAGGCCATTGGCCGGGCAGGAGCGAAAAATCCGTGACAATCCTGACGTTGAGCCATTGCAATGGCGGAATTACGACCGGCACGCAATAGACCAACAGCATTGCCGCCAACGCCAGCATGGCGGCGTGCGCGGTCCGCCGCACCAGGCAGCCGGCGAGAAAGCCGATGCCGTACAGCGCAGCCCAGAGAAACGGGAACCAGGCGATCAAAAGGATGGCGTCTTTCTCGCGGTTAAATGCGAGTTCGACGGCCAGCGGAAGGACGCACGCCACCAGCACCACGCACAGGCCAACGAGATATTTCACCAGCAACCAGCGAGTGACGGTCACAGGCCGGGATCGCCAGAAATCTTCGAGATGTCCGCTGAAATCGCGGCAGGTGGCGCCGACCGCGACGAAAATCGCCAGCACCCCGCCGAATGTCAGCACCCACGGCGAGGCAACGATTTCAAATCGGCGGGGAGCCTGGAAGAGTCCTTCAATGCCGCCGGCGATCGGAAGTGCAATGAAAATTCCGAGCGCAATCCAGAGGAAAGCGCGGACCTCGTGCCATTCCTTCCAAGCCAGGGAAATCGTTGCTTTCATGATCTGCCCTCCGCGCCGGCGAGGCGCCGCGACGCCCACGCCCACAACAGCACGGCGATCACCGTCTGCTCGATCAGCATCCCCGCGAGCGGCGGCGCGGCAAAGATTTGCTCATCGGCCGCCCATCTCCCGTGGACGAATGCGAACGGCGAAATACCGAACACGAGCGGCGGAACTGAAGGAGCGCTCAATCCGCCGGTCGCCAGAATCCAGAAAATCAGTAGGCCCAGAGCCAGCAGGCCGGCTCGCGTTTCGTTGGGGAGTCGGATCGTCAGCGCCAGCATCCAGACGAACAGCGAAATCGCCGCCAGCGCCGAGCGAGCGTAGAGGGCAAACATCGCATCAGTGGTCATTTCCCTGCCGCCCGCGGCCAGGATGCTGACCAGTCCCGCGAAGATCAGCGGACCAGCCGTCAGGAGAAATCCCATCGCCGTCTTAACGGCCAGGATTCGCCACGATGGCACCGGAAGCGCCAGAAAAGATTCCAGCGTTCCCTCGCTCCGCTCGGCCGGCACCAAGCCGGTGCTCGACAAAACCGGCAGCAGCGCGATGCCGAGGACGCAGACGAACATCACCATCGATTCATCGTCGATGATGCGCGAATGCAATCCGATCAACGCGAGCGCGCCCAGAACCAGGCAACCAAAGCCCAGCTTCCAGCTTTGCTCATGCCACTCTTTCCAGAGGAGGCTGTGCATTCTGATCCACCTTTCGCCGCCCGATGACATACGCTTCGAAAATCTCGTCGAGATTCAGATCGATCTCCTGGACGGTTACGCCCGCCGCCGCCAGAGCGGGGCGCGCGGATTCGATGTCCTCCAGCACGACCGTCACCTGCCGCCCGCGGCGGGTGATGTCCAGAATCCCCGGCAAACCACCCAAGACTTCCTCCGCTTCCGCCGGGGCCACCAGCCGCTTGACCTTGGCCCGCAATTCCTCGGTCTGTGCTTGCCGCAGCACCCGGCCGTGATCGAGAATCACCACCGAATCCGCCACCGGCTCGATCTCGTACAGCAAGTGCGAGCTGAAAAAAACGCTCACGCGCTCCCCCTGCAGATAGGTCACCAGATCGCGCAAAAATTCCTTGCGCATGATCGGGTCGAGCCCCAGCGTCGGATCGTCGAGGATCACCAGCTCCGGCCGATGGGCCAGCGCCAGCAGCAGGGCCACGCGCACGCCCTGCCCCTTGGAGAGATGTTTCACCCGCGTTTTCAGCGGCAATTCGAAGCGATCGCTCAGTTGCTTCGCCCAGGCCGCGTCCCAGGTCGGATAGAACGGCGCGACGAACGACAGCAATTGCCCCACCCGCATCCACCCAAACATCTCCTGATCCTCGGCGACGTATCCCACGCGCCGGCGAATCTCCAGCGGATCTTTTTGCGGGTCCAGCCCCAGCACGCGAACCTGCCCCGCATCCGGCTTGAGCAATCCCAGCAGCATGCGAATGGTCGTCGTCTTGCCCGCCCCGTTTCGGCCCAAAAACGCGAACGTCTGCGCCGGCGGCACGGTCAGGTCCAACCCTCGCAGCACGGCGGTTCGCCCGAACGATTTGGCCACGCCGCGCATTTCAATGACCGGCTCTTCACTCATGGGATCGCCCTTTCATGTCAACGGCCCGCTGTTTTTCAACACGGACAAGCGATTCATCGATCAGTTCGCGAAGCGCCTCCGATGTGACGCCCAGATCGGCGGCGCGATTCGCCAGTCGATCCAATTCCTGAATCAGCAATTCGCGCTGGGCCTTGGCCCGCCCCCGCGGCAGAGAATCGGCCACATACGTTCCATCGCCATGCCGGCGCTCGAGCAGCCCCTCGGCCGTGAGCCGTTCGTAGACCCGCAAAATGGTGTTCTGATTCACCGCCAATTCCTTGGCGAGCTGCCGCACGCTCGGCAGCCGATCCCCCGGCGCCAGCGCCCCGCTGGCGCTGTGGCTGCGAATCTGATCGGCGATCTGCCGCGTGATCGGCATGCCCGAGGATGTCTCAATGCGAATGAACATGGGGCCACAAAGTGATTACAGATATATAACAGTAATCATCCATTAAGTCAAGCCCGATTCGCGATGAAATGAGACTTATTTTAGCCGGGCCGCTTGCGGTCCGTGTGACGGAGAGCCCCGTCCCCACGCAGAACGCGGCTCGCAGGCGAGCCGGCTGAAATCCATACCAGCCAACACGGTGGATAAAAATTTGCGGATTTGTTCTATTTTCTTCGTCTTGGCCGCGCCTACGCTTTGAAGTTGCCGGCGCGGGTTTGCGCCGGTCGTGAAATCGTGCGAATCTTGCAGGAAAGGAATGGACCATGTTGAAAACCGCGGCTTATGCCGCTGCCGCCGCCAAAGCTCAACTGGGGCCGTATGGGTTCGAACGGCGCGAGCCGCGAAAACGAGATGTCGTGATCGACATCAAATTCTGCGGCATTTGCCACTCCGATATTCATCAGGTCCGCGATGAATGGGGCGGATCCATATTCCCGATGGTTCCGGGACACGAAATCACCGGCGTCATCACGGCCGTCGGCGGCGAAGTCACGAAATTCAAGGTCGGCGATAAAGTCGGCGTCGGTTGCTTCGTCGATTCGTGCCGCACGTGTGTTCAGTGCAAGAGGGGATTGGAACAATATTGCACCGAGGCGCTGGTGTTGACCTACAACAGCCGAGAGAAAGACGGCACGCCGACGATGGGCGGATATTCCGACAAGATCGTGGTGCACGAGGATTACGTTCTTCGGATACCCGGCAATCTGCCGCTCGACGCGGCCGCACCTTTGCTGTGCGCGGGCATCACGCTCTATTCACCGCTGATGCACTGGAAAGCCGGCCCGGGCAAGACCGTTGCGATCGTCGGCCTCGGCGGCCTGGGTCACATGGGCGTCAAGCTCGCCCACGCACTGGGGGCTGAAGTGACGGTTCTCAGCCAGTCTTTGAAAAAACAGGAAGATGGCAAGCGTCTTGGCGCCGATCATTTTTACGCGACATCCGACCCGCAGACCTTCACCAAACTTCGCGGCACTTTCGATCTCATCATCAACACGGTCTCCGCCCCCATGGACTGGAACCAATATATCGGCCTGGTAAAAGTGGACGGCGCGATGGTGGTGGTGGGCGTACCCGAAGGGCAAATCCCGATCTCGGCTTTTTCGCTCATCATCGGCCGCCGCAGCCTCGCCGGCTCCACCATAGGCGGCATTCGCGAAACCCAGGAAATGCTCGACTTCTGCGGCAAGCACAAAGTCGTCTCCGACATCGAGGTCGTCCCGATTCAGAAGGTCAACGAAGCCTACGAGCGCGTCGTGAAAAGCGACGTTCGCTACCGCTTCGTGATCGACATGGCATCGCTGAGGGAGGGCGAAAAGGCAATAAAGGGTCGTGTCCCGTTCAGTTAATTGAGATTTGTGATATAGCGCAACGATAACGTATTCCAGTGTAGATGCAAAAGCGTGTCCCGACACAACTCGATTACAGGCCTGCCGAGCGGCGGAGATTTCTAATCTCTGGCCCTACCGCCAGCGTTATAGCATTTGTAGC
>DATAWP010000006.1:0-7808 GCA_036267155.1 Tepidisphaeraceae bacterium | reverse complement strand
ACCGATTTTCTCGACAATCCGTCGACCGGCTGGCTAATTCCGGACGGCACGATCCCGATCGATACGCCGACGGTGTACGGCACCTCCGGCAACGACACGTTCGTCAGCATGGGCATCGATGCGACGATCGACGGCGAAGGCGGGCACGACGCCATCGTCTATCGCGGCGGCAGCGGCGATTACAGCATTACCGAGAACGCGGACGGCTCGCTGACCATCGCCGACAGCGTCGCGGGGCGCGACGGCACCGAGATCGCGATCGGCATTCAGTATCTCGAATTCAACGACAAGACGGTGTACGCCGAGACCAGCGCCAACGCCGATATCGCGCGTCTCTATGTGTCGGCGTTCGATCGGCTGCCGGACCAGTCGGGCCTCAACTATTGGGAAGATACGTACGCGGCGCAGGCGCCCACGGTCGGCGCCACGGCGGAACTCGCCGCCGTTGCGGCGGCGTTCGTCGGCTCGAGCGAGTTCCAGACGCGTTACGGCTCGCTGAGCGACGCGGCCTTCGTCACCCAGCTTTACAACAACACGCTCGACCGCGCGCCCGACAGCGGCGGGTTCAATTACTGGGTCGGGCAACTGCAAAGCGGCGGCATGACCGAAGCGCAGATCCTGGTCGGCTTCGCCGAGAGCACCGAGAACATCGCCAACACCGCCTACAGCCACGCCCACCAAGCAGGCTGGCTGTTCCAGCTCTAACGGATCGTTATTAAGCGTTTTCGGCCGCGATGAGCACCGCGACGCCCTCGTTCGTCGCGTCTATGGGCGCCGCTTTTCCTGGGCGCCGTGGAATACGCCGATCACGATGAGTTCGTTTCGCTCCCGGACGATTTCATAAACGATGATATATGGCAGGCTGCGCACCACCCATTCGAAGGTGCCGGCGACTCTCCCGGCGTGGCCCATATGCGGAAGACGGGCGAGATTCGCGATCGCCGCGAGAATTCGATCGACCACCGCATCGGCCGCCGCGGGCCGATCCTTGGCGATCCAGGCGTATATCTTATCGAGATCGTCCGACGCCTGGTCGTCGATGATCGGCTTCATGACCGGCGACGGTCGAAGCGCTCCCGTACTTCTTCGAGCGTGAGGAATTTCCGATTCGGGTCAGCGTGCCGCCGCTCAACCTCGGCGGCTTGCTCATCCGTCAGGCCGTAGGGGCTGGAATCTTGCTCTTCCATTTCGAGCAGGACACGCGCGGCATCGTCCTGCCGGGTCTCCGGCCAATGCTCGACGCGCTCCATGACTTCCTTGAGTACCTTGCTCGCCATGCTTGGCATTATATCACAAACGCCGGGTTCGGGCGAGAATCCGCCCCGTCGCGAGGTGCTACTTCGGTCCTGACCGGGGTTGGGAGCGACGAACCGCGCCTTTATCGCCAATAACAAGTCGGGTACAGGTCCGGGGCGGTTTGATGAATTCAAATGAGCGGCGGCGCGCCGTCGCCGACCTTGAGGTGCCGCGCCTCCTTGAGGAAGCGGTCCCAATCGCCCTTGGGCAGGCCGAGCGTCAAGGCGACGTCGCGGACGGCGCCAAGATGGTGTGCGCCTTGCGTATTGAGCAGGGTGCCGCGCCGCCAGATTTCGTCCCAATATTCCCGAAAGAAGCGTTGGAACGGCGCCCCCGAGACGCGGAGACCCGGCCGACGGTGCGGCGGGATGCCCGTCCAATAGGCGCCGAGCAGGAACTCATCGTCGTCGAAGAAATAGCCGCCGAACACCGGCGGTACCTCCTTCAAGCCGACGCAGTAGGTCTTGACCCAATAATTGCGGCCATCGTAGCGAAGGATGTTCGACAGCGTTTCCTGGAGGCGGCGCAGTTCATAGAAAATCTCAATGCGCTCGACAGCCAGCGTGCCGCCGCGGAGACGCTGATCGATGAGCTTGCGCCATTCGACCTGGACATGCGCCGACGTGACATAGGGGGCGGCGAGGCGCAGGGCGCAAATTTGCGACCGCGTCCGGCGCGTGAGGTCGACGAGCAGGCCCGGAAGCGCGCCGACCGTATCCACCAGCGCCGCCGCGACCGGCGCGCCAGCTTCCGTTTGTGGGAATAGAGCGCCAAGATCGGCGCCGAGCGTCCGGGTAATGGCCGGCCAATGATGTCTGCGTGGCAGACGCTTGCCAGCTTCCCATCCGGCGATCGAACTCACATCGACCTTGAGCACGCCGGCGAGGTCGCGGCGGGACAGCCCCCTGGCCTCGCGCAGGCGCTTGATCCGGCCGCCCGTTTCCGGATGCGTCGTTTCCCCCACTCCCCAAACCTCAAAATTCCGCAGAATTCATCGATATTCACAAAAACGCATCTTTTCAATTCTCTCAATCGTAATCCATAAATGGATCAACTTTAAGAGTAATGCAAGCACACCAAGCACGCCCGCCCATGGCGGGGGGTTGTGGGGAGGAAAAGTTGCATGGGAGTTCAGCAGGCAATTTTATCCGATATCGTCGTTGTGACGAATGGCGGAGTCGCAGTTGAAAATGTCACTGTAGATTTAACCGGCCTTGATGGGAGCCCGCTTACTCCGCAAAATTTCCAAATTTACGGAAGCGATGGCACAACTCCGGTCCAGGTGACGTTGCCGACTGCAACGTATCTCTATACCGCGGCTCAGGAAATCAACTTTCTAAATTCACAGTACGGCGGCAATGATACTCAAGCAAGTCAATACATAGAAGCCTTAAATAACCAATTTAATTCTGCCGCGACTCTTTCGGGCTTAGAATGGTTAAGTACAGTTGACGCCGATTTTTCGGGAATAATACTTGGAAATATTCTGACAGATTCCGAATTATCCGGCGGTTTAGTTGAAGAGCTCTGGGGTAAACTTAATGATTTATCCTCATCAGAAAGAACGATGGCAATTATCGGTCTAGGTCTGAAGGACGTCGAAAATGTTATTAACCAATCATACAATAGTTACTTAACGTTCGTAACTTATTCCTCAGAATTACCGAATTTCCCAATAAATACGAACACACTAGACGCCATTACAAACAATACACTTCTAGCCTTTGCAGTTGGCAAGGCACTCGCGGACGAAGCCAGTAATTTGGCAGATGTGTCTGGCAATACCTGGGCTGACATTAAAGTGTGGGCCAGTAATTTTTTATCGGCCCTAGCTTTTACTACCGAAGATAACGTATTGCCATTGGCTGGTGCCATTGATAGTACAAATACATTGGTTACGAACATCATAAATACTCTTAATCAGCTTGGTCAGGATCAAACTATTCAATCTTTTGAAACAGATTTGAATGAACTATCAATTGAAACCGGGGCATCTACATTCTCATTTACAAATAATACAGCAAATATACAATCGGAACTATCAAGTTCATCTATTGTGGCCACAAATCAACAGCAGAGTGTACAGCCCCAACCCATATTGTCGGCGAAATCGACGGCTTCCACACATGTAAATACCGATCTTTCTTTGACTTCGTTATTCGCGGCAGTAGAAACTCCTGCAAGCAGCGGCGCCAGCATCGATCATTACAACATCATCAACACGCTTCAGGGGCCGGGCGAAATCGTTATTGGTGGCATCGTCCATACCGAGGGTGTCATTGAAAACGTCTCGCCGGCCGCGTTCAGCACGGCCTATTTCACCGCATCGAATCCGGGGACAGACGAAATTGCCCTTGTCGCGGTCGATAGCGCAGGAAATTATAGCAATTCAGCCACGACCACGATAACGACGACGGGGCAAGTCACTCCGCCGGCTTCGACACAGGCCGACCTTGAAGTCTCAACCGCTTCCCTCCTAACGTCAAATCTGGTTTCTGGCGGCGGCGGGCGCATCGCATACACGGTATCGAATGTCGGAGCCGACGCGGCGTCGAGCACGTCGCTTTCCTACATTTTTCTATCGACGACACCTACCCTCAATTCATCGGCCGTTCTGGTTTCGCCCGGCGGCATTACGGATGCAGCGCTCCCAGCAGGTGCAAGTCAAAATGACTCGTTACCCTTTACGCTGCCTCCCAACATCGCAGGATCATACTATTTGATTGTTGCCGCCGATGATGGAAATCAAGTCGCGGAAACGAATGAAAATAATAATATCTACGTCATCCCGATAACTGTAGCGGGGACGACTTCGCCTCCTTCGGGGGGAAACCCTCCACCCTCGCCCTCAGGGCCAAACCCGCTATCGACGATTGCCGATAACGCCATCACCACGCGGGTTGGAAGCGAATCGGTCATTTCCTCCAGCGCGCTCAACGTCGGCGACACGCTGTTCTCGAACGATGCACAGTTGGAATATACGGTCGTAACGCCGCCCGCGCACGGACGACTGATCGACAATTTCTTCACGACCTCCACCTTCACGCAGGCGGACGTCAATAATGGTCTTGTCAACTATGTCCAGGATGGAACATCCGTTTCCAGCGACAGCTTCAGCTTCTATGTGACGGACCCGGACGGATACTCGACGCCCGTCGAGATATTCACCTTCAATATTCTGCCGCCGCTCAATTCACCGCCGCCGCCACCCCCCGGCCCACCCCATGTCACAGCAGAACTGGCGAACAATACCGGCGTTGCCACAGCCCTCGGTCCCGACTATAGCACGTCCGACGCCGCACTGACCGGCACGGCGGATCCCAATGCAACCGTGAATATCGTCGACGGATCGACGCCGTTGGGTTCCGCTACCGCCGACTCCACCGGCGTGTGGAACTTTACGCCGAGCGGGCTAGCGCAAGGCGGGCATTACATTCAGGCTACGGAAACGAATTCATCCGGCCAATCCGATACCGCATATCTGTCGCTCATCTATGACACGATCGCACCACCGGCACCCAGCGCACCGCAACTTGTGCTTGGGGGAAGCGTTACAGATGCGACCGATCCAACCGTCACCGGAACCGCAGAAGCATACGACCAGGTGCTCCTCTTAGAGGGGAACACGATTATTGGCACAGGAGCGGCACTCAGCAACGGTTCATGGACGGTGGAGGCGCAATCCCTCAATGCTGGGACTCATAGCATCAGCGCCGAAGCGATCGATCCGGCCGGTAACATCAGCGCCGTGTCCCCCGCAACGGTTATAGAGATCGTGCCCCCTCCTCCCGGCGAAGTAACACTCAACGATGCCACGATGATCGCTGCAGGCGATCTAAGCATTGTCAGCACGGTGACTGACGCGGGTGGCAACACGCTCACGGAATACGGCTCAATAACCGCGGACGGTTTTTCATTAACCGACACAAGCCGCTCTGCAGTTTCCTTCATTACCTGGGATTCTGGATGGGCAATCGTCCACAACGTGCAAAACGTATCCGAATATTACGACGGGCCAGACGTTCTCATCGTGCCCTCCGACGGGATCATCGCACCTGGCAGCGCCACGGGTTTCAATCCCGTTTCTCCTTCCATCCCCGATACCATCGATCTGAAACGAACGGACGGCAGCGCTTTTTCGTTGGCATCGATCGATATCGGGCCCACGGGAGATTCAACCGACTACGCAGTGTTTACCGGCACGACAGCTTCGGGGGGAACGGCCGAAGAGGTGGTTAACCTCAACTTATCGCAAAACAGTCCGCTTCAGCCTATCGTCCTCACCGGCTTCAATGACGTGACCGACGTAAAATTTACCGAACATTCCAGCAATAGCGGCGATGTTACCAGCATCCAGTTTGACAATATTGTTCTGGGCACGGCAGTTCCGCCTCCCGCACCCCCACCGCCAGCGTCCCTTACCTCCCCGATAACACTCGACGACCCCACCCTCGTGGCATCCGGGGCCGCGCCGCTGCTTGAGACCCAATACAGTCCATCCGCCAAGGCAACTTTTTACGACTTAGGATCCATTTCCACAGACGGGTTCACGATTGCAAATATAGATAAATCAAACACTAACCCTGATGGGCCGGATTTCGATTTCTCTTCCTACGACTCCGGGTGGGCGCAGTCGGAATCATTGAATGGCTTGATCTTTTATGATGGAGCGAATGTTCTAAGCGTAGCCACTGGCCCCGACGTTCAAAGCGTCATTCAAATTTCGAGACCGGACGGACAGTTTTTCGGGATCGCTTCCATTGCTCTCGATACTCAGGAAGCAGGGGATCCCGTTTTGGCAACGTTTACCGGCATCACACCCAACGGCAAAACGGTTGTTCAAACGTTTAATCTCGACAATTTGCCGGGGATGCAGACATTCGAATTCGATAGCGACTTCAATGATGTAAAGTCGGTTCAGTTCAACGCGATTGACACGCTCCAACCTTTAGCCAGTCCGGCGCTGCAATTTAACGAGGTAACTCTGACACCTGCTACGCCGGCATCGCCGACCCTTGCGCTCAGCGGCGTTGAGGGCAATACCACCAATGTGACCACGCCGACCTTTATAGGCACCGGGGACACAGGTGATTCAATAACATTATATGATAGTGCGACGACCATCGGATCGACAACGGTTGGGCCGGGCGGGTCATGGTCTTTGACGCCGAGCAATGCCCTACTTCCAGGTGTCCATAATCTCACTGCATCGGAGACGGACATCGACGGTAATATTAGTGTCCCAACT
Source organism: Tepidisphaeraceae bacterium (assembly GCA_036267155.1). Classification (GTDB taxonomy): domain Bacteria; phylum Planctomycetota; class Phycisphaerae; order Tepidisphaerales; family Tepidisphaeraceae; genus PALSA-1353. The sequence continues at coordinate 1,264 of DATAWP010000006.1, read as the reverse complement.
AACGTTTTGTCGCTTACGGTAAACGCGACACCGCCGACCATCTCGTCCATCGGAGTTTCATCGCCGAGCGGAACCGATCTCAATGCCGGGAAGACGGTAAGCTTCACCGTCAATGTCAGCGAAGCCGTAGTGGTAAGCGAGACGCCGCTGCTGACGCTTAACGACAACGAATCGGCGACCTATACCGGCGGCTCCGGCACGCAGGCGCTTACCTTCAGCTATACCGTGCAAACGGGCGACAATACTGGCGATTTGCAGGTAACGGGCATCAACCTGAACGGCGGCAGCATCAGCACCTTAGGCGTTGCGCTTAACACCGCTAACGATACCAAGGACACGGACATCGTCATCGACACCACGGCGCCTTCGATGGCAATCACTAGTTCGGGCGGCACGGTAACGACGGCATCGCAGACCATTGCCGGCACGGGCGAGGCGGGGACCGCGGTAACGGTATTCGACAGCTCGACCCAGATTGGTGCGGCAACGGTCAACGGCAGCGGCATTTGGAGCGCCAACGTCATCCTTTTGGGCGAAGGGGCCAATTCGATCACGGCCCATGACACTGACACAGCCGGCAATATAGGCACCAGCACAGCGGTGACCTATACGCTGAACACGCAGGTTACGCCGACGATCACGGCAGTATCGAGTGTTTCGGTTGCCGAGGGTCAAGCGATCACGGCTTCCTCGCTGGTCGCATCCGTCTCGAACCCGAACGCGGACACGATCACCCCCACCATCTACATCTACGAGGATGAGGGCGGCGGCTCCGGTTATTTCACCGTGAACGGCGTTCGCCAAGCCGATGGGCAATGGTTCTATCCGCTGGCGACCGACACGGTCCAATATGTCGGCGGCTCGTCGCCGGGGACCGATTCGCTAGAAGTCGGCCTCTACGATTACACCACCAATTCCTATTCCGTCGCCAGCACGGCGGTCAGCGCGAACACAACGGTGTCGGCCACCATCGGCACGCTGGGGAGCGATACGTTCGCGGCTTTTGGCGGGGGCCATTCGTTCAACGGCAATGGCGGGCACGACACGCTGAATTTCGATGGCGCGTCGAGCCAGTACAGTTTTGCGAACAACGATTATGGCACGATCACGATAACGGACACGGTCGCCGACCGCGACGGGGTCAACAGCATCGTCAATGTCGAGTTCCTGCAATTCACCGACAAGACCGTGTTCGTCGAGAACAACGACTTCGCCAACATCGCGCGGCTTTACGCCGCCGCGTTCGACCGCGCGCCGGATGTCC
>DATAWP010000005.1:0-47726 GCA_036267155.1 Tepidisphaeraceae bacterium | reverse complement strand
ACAGCCATCTTTGAATTTATCGAGGTCTTCTACAACCGAAAGAGATTACACAGTGCGTTGGGCTACAAGAGTCCCGAACAGTTCGAGGCTGCCCATCGCGTTTTTCAAAATCCAGCGCCAACGAAAAATGGGTAGGACCAGGGGGCGGCATTTTCCCCCCGTCTGATGTCACCTGTTCATCGCTCGATTTTGATCAATGCCTGAAATGAAATAGCCAAAAGATGGTGTATTTCGGGACATTTTGAGACATTGGGCCGTCCAAAGCCTTTTGGGCCGCGGAGAATCAGATTGGCGGGCCGTCCCCAACCACATCACGGGCTCCGAGGAATGTCCGGATCGTATGCCCAGTGAAAAACGCGATGCCGCCTTCCACGGGCTGCAGCGCGAACGTGTCCTGCTGAATCGATAGATCGTGCGTGAACACCAGCACGCCGGCCTCTTTGTCGGGAAGGTCTTTCACTGTCCGGTTAAAGAAATTCAGCGTCAATCGGCTGCCGGCCCGGTTGCTCTCGGTCAGCGGCTGGCCGGGGTGATCCACCATCACCACGTAATCTTTGCCGAACAACAGTTGCTCGTAGTTCGTCGCCTTGGTCGGATCGTCGCCGGTTTCCCAGTGCTCGGTCGGCGGATCGATTCGGCAAGCGGTGAGATGACGCGGGCTCAGCATGAAGAGATAGTTTCCGGAAATGTGCAGCGTGACGTTGGGGCTGGTGGAGCCGGTGGGGAATATCCCGCCGAAATCGCCCCGGCCGCGTGGAGAGTGATATTCCCACGCCTGGGCCGTGTCGGTGGAGAAGACGCGCACTTCCTTGCCGCTGTTGGCGACCGCGAACACTCGGCCGCCGTGGATCAAAAGCTGATCGGGCTGATTGGCGTTCTGAAACATCTGCGTGGAGTTGGAAATCGGGCCGGTGACGAGCCGCGGTTCCATTCCACTGTCGGAAAGATTGGCTTCGAACAAATCCTGGATGCAAAGCTGGTTGGGCAGCGTGTAGGCGAGTGTTCCATCGGCGGCGAGGGCCAGGTTGACGGGGAAAACTCCGCCGCTGTCGAGCGGGAACGATTTTCGGCCGATCAATTCGCCGCTGAAGGAGTTGAACACCTGAAGCTGCACGACCTGGTCCTGCTGGAATCGGACGACGGTGAAGTCGTCATTGGCCAGCAGGGCATCGACGGCCGCATCCACGCGTGTTTGCCAGGCGACCCGGCCGGCGGCGCTGTCCACGGCGAAAATCCGTCCGGTGCTGGTCGTCACGATGATCCGGTCGTCCAGCGGCTTCACCTGCGCGATCTGCTCGGCTTCGCCGCCCTGAGGACCGGCATCGGCATCCGCCGCCAGGGCGATGGCGGGCAGCGTGGCGATGTCGATCGACCAGCGCGATCGCCCCGATGCGGCGTCGATCTGCATCAGCGAATCCTTCGTCCAGGCGAGCAGATTGCCGCCCGTCCACGCCACCCCCAGCGGCGATTGGTTGATCGCCGGGCATTCCAACAGCGGCTTGTTTTGCCCAACCGGATAAACCGTCAAACCCCCGGTTGCCGACCAGGCGACGATGCGGTCATTCCGCTCGGACCCTTCCTGCGGAATGACCAGCGCGTCCACATTGGCGATCGTGGCCCCGGGCGTTTGCGATTGGAACGGCCCGACACGCCGGCCGGTCGCGCGCAGAAAAGCATCGGACTGCGCGTGAGTCGGCAGATGAAGGTCGGGCAACGATTCGATGCTGGCGTTGGCGCTGTAACGCGTGAGGATATCTCGGGCGCTGGACAGCGAGATGGCTTGCAAAACCGCGCCGCTGGGCAGGACCAGGGGTTCATGCAGCATCGCACCCGGTTCGATGCTCGCCGCCAGCGCCAGGCGCGAGACGGCCACGTCGATGTGCCCGGGCATCTTCAGATAATTTCGAGCCAGCGCTTCCAGGACCGCCGCGCGGTTGTGGTCGTGGAATCGGAGCAGGATTTGGCGAAGGACCTGCGTGGCCATGCGGGAGTTGCCGCGGGACTCGTAAAAATCGGCGGCGGAAATCATGGCGTCGGCCGCGACGCGGGAATCGGGATAAACCTTGGCGATGTTCAGCAATTGATCCGGATCGCCCGCGGCTTTCGCCTGGCTCAGGGCCTCGGCCGCGGCCTGCTGGAACTTTTCGTACGCCTCCCGCCCCTGCGGCGTGGCGAGGATTTTCTCAATTCTCCGGTCGGCCACCGCGCCGGCGCGGCTGATGGTGGCCGCGGGTGAATCGGGATCGGGCATGGGAAAAACGCGCATCGACGGATCGGCCAGGATTTGTTGATACAGCGAGATCGACCCGCCCACGCCGGGATCGGGCACGGTCAGATCGAATTCCGCCCGGGCCATGCGATAGGAAACCTGCTGCGAAACGGACATCGCCGCGGCGCCGGCCAGGTCGAACATCCGCGAAGCCTCCGGCTTCGTCGCCGATCGCCGCGCGAAACTCAGCGCATCCTGAAACGCCCGGTCCCGCACCGGCCCGGGCCTCAGTGACTGCACGCCGCCCAATAGCTGGAACGCTTCCTCCAGTTTATCCCGCGCCACATCCGGCTCGGCGGCGGCGAACATCACCTCGGCGTAATGCAGCCGCGCCTCGGGATCCGCTGGCGATTCGGCGATTTCGCGATCCAGCTTGGATCGGGCCCGTTGGATATCCGTGTAGACGGCCACCTGCCGATCGCCCGCGATGATCACGTGATCCTCGGTCACGATCACGTTGCCGGGGCCTTCCTGCCCCTCTTCCCAGCCGGTCTTGGGAAACGAACTGTTCAGCGAATCCAGCGAGCCGCTGCTCAGCAGGATTCGGCGCAGAGACAATTGCGTCGGAAGATAAACCGCGTCGGCGGTGACGAAAGCGCGCCCGCGAACCTGCGGCGATTGATCGCCGTCATCCGTGCTGCGCCAATATCCCGGCGTGAAATCGGCGGGCTTGTCCGGCACGATGCTTCGCCAGGGAACCTGCCAGACCTGACGCGCCCCGGCGAGGTAAACCAGATCACCCTTCACCGCCAGCAGCGTGTTCGGAACGTCCGGATTGTACGGAACGTTTGGATCGCGCGATTCCTGCAATTCGGACAGATCAATTTGCTTGAAGAGGTTTCCGTTGCCGGCGTCGTAGATAAGAAGGTATCGACTGTCGCTGGGGAGGGCGAACAGCTTTCCGTTTTGAACCACCGCGGGGTTGTACGTCCACGGAACCGTCGCGGTGATGGGGATATCATTTTGCGGCGCTTGCCACGCGGCCCGCCTCATCGCGGGGTTGAACGGCATGATCGACTGCGTGCTTTCCTTGCGATAAATATCCAGCCATGCGATCGTGCCGGTGAACGCATCCAGCGACGCCACCGCGCCGAGATCGGTGATGACAAAGAGCCGGCCGCTGGCGTATGCAAGGTGCGACACCGCGTCGGAAATGACCAGCGAATCATCCGCGAAAATGTTGTTGATCTCGCTGTTGGAATTGGCGATGAATGACGCCCAGCGGAATCGCCCGTCAGCCACGCCGTAGCAGACCACATAACAATCCTCGAATTGTCCGCGCGCGCCGTGCAGGATGATGTAAAGGTTCTCCCCGACGATCAGCGGCGATCCGCCCATCGTCAGCTCGCGCAGCGGGCTTTGCGAGTCCGGCAGATTCCGCGGCGACGTGCTCCAGATTTCCTTGCCGGTTTTGCGGTCCAGACAGACCAGGCGGGATTCCTGGTCCGGACCCATCGGCGATTGCATGATGGGATCGGACAATCCCATGACGGCCGCCACGTATTTCTCGTTGATGGTGACGCACAATTGCCGGCCCAGGGGAAGCGGCGGCGGATTTCCCGGAAGCTTGAACTGGCCATTCTGCATCGGATACGTATTGAACCAATCGGAAAGCGGACTGCCGCTGTCCAGGTCCAACGCATAAACGCGCGTGTTGTCCTGGAAAAAAAGCTGCCCGCGATCCACGGCCGGCATGATGTCCAGCCCGGCGCCGCGCTTGCGCTGCTCTTCGTCAGCCCGCTCGATTTGTTGACGTTGCTGCTGCTCGGGGATGCGTTTCCAATTCAGTTCCGGCAGAGCAATGGAGTAAAGCCGCGCGCCGGGCTTGACCATGGAAGAGGAAACCTTCGATCGGCTGTCGTCCCCGCCGACCGTCAGCCACGAATCGTTCGCTTCCCCGCGAACGAGATTCGCGCCAGCCAGTTCCTTTCCCAGCGAATCGGCCAGAAGAACATCCTGCCCGCGGACGGTTCCCGTCGCCTGCGGGAAATTTCGGCGAAGCTCATCGAGGCAGTGATCGGCGTCATCCGTCTGTCCGGCAAGTTTTTCGGCGATGGCGGTGCGATACAAAACCATCGGCCGCTCGGCAACCAGGTTGGGATGCCAATCCAGCAGTTGCCGTCCGATCTGCGCAACCGCCGCATAATCGCCTTGCTCAAAATAAGCGTCCATCAGCCGGATGCCCGCCGTCTTGGCGGCATCGGTCGGAAAATACATGAATAAAATCTGGTGCAGCTTGTCCAATCCCTCGGTCCCGGCGGCGGTCAGCATCTTCTGCGCGTCGGTTTCGTATCGGCTGCGGTAAACCATCAGTCCATCCAGCGGCCATTTGCACAGGGATTGCCTGACGGTTTCGGTGACCGATACGTATTGCGTCACGACGTGGGTCTGCGGGTCCTCGGCCGTGGGGACAACGCGATCGGGATATTTCTCCAGAATTTCCTGATAAACATCCGCGGATGTGCCCCATTCGTGCAGCCGCTCCATGCGCCGCGCCAGGGCGAACTTTTCCAGCGCGATGTCCGAATCCCGAACGTAAACGCCGCCGGAGTCATCGGCCGTTTCGCCGAAAACCGGCGGCCGATTCATCTGCTGCATCGGGACCTGGATGACTCGAATCTGCGCCGAGCAGGGGAAAACGAAAAGTCCAACGCACAAAAGCGCGATGGCGCAAGGGCAAGAAGTGAAAATGCGGCAAAAGTTGCGAGACATAGCACCCATTCGTCGCGGCCTGCTTCCCCCAATCTTATCCGAAATATTTGCCCCAGAGCGGAGAAAGTCTTTGAATTTCCTCCGCCGGAATCCGGGATTTCTCGGACCAGATCGCCAGCTTGAGCGCCTCCCGGGCCGGGCAGGCCAAAAGCCGGGCCGGATCGGCGGCAATCCGGCGAAGCGATCGCCGGATCAACTCCATCGCATTGGCGGAGGCGGCCTGAAGATTGGCAAGGATTTCCGCGAGCAGCGCCGTCGGCTCGGCCGTCTCGGCCGGCGGCGGGGGACCGCCCGGCCCAACCGGCGCCGGCGATTTCCACGAATCGTAATCCGTGACGATCCCAATCATCGCGTACGGAATTTCAGCTTCGCGCGCCAGCTTGGCCTCCGGCATGGCCGTCATTCCGATGAGATCGCCACCCCATAATCGGTGCATCAAGCTTTCCGCCCTCGTGGAGAATGCGGGACCCTCCATGCAGACGTAACATCCGCGATCGTGTACGGCCGGCGAGGCATCCGTTTTCCCCTGTTCGATCAGAATCTGACGCAGGATCGGGCAAAAAGGTTCCGCGAATTCCACATGAACCGCCGCCTTTTCAAAAAACGTCGCCGCTCGGCGATGCGTTTTATCGATGATCTGATCGGGGATGACCAAATCCTTCGGCTTGAATTCCTGCCGCAGGCTTCCGCATGCCCCTGATGCGATGATGTGGGTGCAGCCAAGCTGCTTCATTGCAAAGACGTTGGCCCGGAACGGAATGTTGGTCGGCGGGATCAAATGCCCCGGCCCGTGCCGGCTCAGAAGCAAAACGCCGAGCCCTTCCCATTCGGTTTCAACGATGGCCTCGCTGGGCGAACCGAATGGCGTTTGAATGTCGTGCCGTCGGCCGTTTTCAGCAGACAAAAGTCGCCCCAACCCGCTGCCGCCGATGATTCCCACCTTGATTTCACTCATGGTGCAAAGGATAGACGATTCGCGTTCCGCTCACCACGGCAAATGGCGTGATCGCGTGCGGCTTAACCTGCCGCTGGTCAAAGATATCCATCACCTGCCAACCGCGCACCAGCATCGCATCGGCGATCAGAGACCGGTGGCATCGCCACGGCACCGCTTCGCTACACATGATCGCCGTGGGCTTGATCGTCGCCGCCGACTGAAGTTGTTCGATCCCGGAAGCGAACTCGGGCGTTTGCATGTAATCCGCGTATCCACGAAACGCCGGATGCCGCCAGCCGGCGTTGGGCGAGTTTTCCAACGGCTTTCGCCTCCCGCCAAGATTGCGAAAAGGCAGATAATCGATTCCCGCCGCGGGCAGCGCGGCCGAAAGTGCCTCCGCGTTGAAATGGGGAAACCGCCGCGACCCGGGGAATTGCCGCACATCCGCCACGGCCCCAATGCGATGTGCCTGGAGGATTTCCAGGAACTCCGGCCAGGGGCGGGTCGAATGCCCGATCGTGAAAACGGTGCGTGGCATTCTCAGAAAGATAGCAGCAAAAGTCGAATCGCCGGAATGCCGGAACAGGGGTCGCGGGCTGCTGGCGTTTGACCATTCGGGGGGTTTTCCCTTTAATCTCCTGATCTATGGCAGTGATCAAACTACCCGATGGCAGCCGTAAGGAAATCCCCGACGGCAGCACCGTCATGCAATTGGCTGAATCCATCGGAAAAGGATTGGCCAGGGCGGCCATCGTCGGCCGAGTCGATGGCAAGCTGGTCGATCTGTCGCACAAACTCAGCGGAGAGCATGACGTCAGCATCGTCACCGACCGGGATGCCGACGGTCTGTACGTCATGCGGCACAGCACGGCGCACGTGCTGGCGCAGGCGCTGCGGCATCTGTACGGAGATTCGGTGCAGTACACCATCGGCCCGGTGATCGAAAACGGTTTTTTTTACGACTTCGAATTGCCGGCCGGGTTTTCGGTAGACGATCTGCCCAAGGTCGAGCAGGAGATGCAGAAGGTCATCGAGGCGAACCTGGCGTTTTCGCGCGAGGAGGTCGAGCCGGCCAAGGCGAAAGAAATCCTGCACGGCGAAAACCAGCAGTTCAAGGACGAGATCATCGACGAACTGGCCAAGGCGGGGGAAAAGACCGTCTCGATCTATCGCCAGGGGGATTTCACCGATCTGTGCCGGGGACCGCACGTTCCGGCCACGGGGAAAATCAAGGCGTTTAAGCTGATGAGCCTCGCCGGCGCCTATTGGCGCGGCGACAGCGATCGCGAGCAACTTACTCGCGTCTATGGCACCGCGTTTTTCGACAAGAAGGATCTGGAAAATCATCTGAAGCTGCTGGAGGAAGCGAAGAAGCGCGATCATCGGGTGCTGGGACCGCAGCTTGGCCTGTTCGCCATCGATGAAAGAGTGGGGCAAGGACTGGTTCTATGGAAGCCCAAGGGAGCGCAAGTGCGCATCCAGCTTCAGAACTTCATCAGCGAACACCTGCGCCGACAGGGATATCAGCAGGTTTTTACTCCGCACATTGGCCGGCTCGATTTGTATCGCACCAGCGGGCACTACCCGTATTACCGTGAATCGCAGTTTCCGCCGCTGATCGATCGCGAATATTTCGAGAAGCTGGCCAAAGAGAATTGCGGCTGCGCAGAACTAGCCAACCGCATGGAAAAGGGAGACATCGACGGCTACCTGCTCAAGCCCATGAACTGTCCGCATCACATTATGATCTATGCATCGGAGCAGCGGTCGTACCGGGATTTGCCGGTTCGTCTGGCGGAGTTCGGCACGGTCTATCGGTGGGAAAAATCCGGCGAACTCGGCGGCATGACGCGCGTGCGCGGATTTACCCAGGATGATGCGCACTTGTTTTGCATGGAAGAGCAGGTGCCGGGAGAAATTCGAGGATGTCTGGAACTGGTGAAAATCGTCCTGGGCACGCTGGGAATGAGTGAGTACCGCGTACGGGTCGGAATGCGTGATCCAGACAGCGCCAAATATGTCGGCGAGCCGGCCCAATGGGACAAGGCCGAGAAGGCCTGCCTCGAAGCGGCCTCGAGCCTGGGCGTTGCTTTTACATCCGAGCCGGGCGAAGCGGCCTTCTACGGACCGAAAATCGATTTCGTCGTCAAAGACGTCATTGGGCGCGAATGGCAGCTCGGCACCGTGCAGGTGGATTATCAGCTTCCGCAACGGTTCGACCTGAGCTATATCGGTTCCGACAACAAGGCCCACCGTCCGGTCATGATCCACCGGGCGCCGTTTGGATCCATGGAGCGGTTCATCGGCGTGCTCATCGAACACTTCGGTGGGGCGTTTCCCCTGTGGCTGGCGCCGGTCCAGGCGGCGGTCCTGTCCATCAGCGAGAAATTCAATGCCTATGCCAACGAGGTCGTCCAAGCCCTGGAAGAGGGGGGGCTGCGTGTGGAAGCCCTCCTTGGGGCGGACAAAATCGGAGCCAAGATTCGCCAGGCGAGCATGGAAAAGATCCCCTATATGCTGATCGTGGGGGAAAAAGAGGTGGCCGGGAAGCTGGTGGCCGTCCGGACACGCTCAGGGACCGATCTCGGTCAGATGCCTTTCATGGAGTTCATCGAGCGTTGCCAGCAGGAAATCGCCTTGCGGGGCGCCGCCCAGGCCGGGGCTTAAAAATCGCCGGATTCCACCTTGAAAAAACCGTCTCGATTGCCGATAATTACCTTGTTGAATGCCTGTTTCACGTCTTAGAGACGTTGGAGCGGCAGAATTACGATATGGAATGTCACCACAGATGAGTACCGAATGAGATGGCAATCGTTGGCCTTCGAGTTGGCCAGTCGCGATTGACCCGCTTCGGTCAGGTCTGTGGTTTGTTTTTTTAATTGGACTCATCACCGCCGTGATCCGGGACAGGCGTTCCGGCGGCAGAAGTGGTTTTTGGAGGATTGCTATTCCTACAAATTTCCGTCACAACGAGCAGATTCGCATTTCGCCGATTTTTTTGATCGATGACAAAGATGAAAAGATCGGCAGCGTTTCCACATCTGACGCACTGCGTATGGCCCGCGAAGCCGGGCTTGATCTCGTCGAAGTCGCTCCTACCGCACGCCCGCCGGTCTGTAAGATCATGGACTACGGTAAGTGGCGTTATCAACAGCAAAAGAAAGTCGATAAATCCCGAGCCAGCGCCCGGGCCGGACAGCTCAAGGAACTGAAGCTCAAAACGGTCAAGATCGGCGATCACGATCTGATGATCAAGATCAACCATGCCCGCGAGTTCCTCAAAGAGGGGAACAAGGTGCAGTTCACGCTCCAGTTCAAAGGCCGGGAGATGGCTCACCTGGACCTGGGCCGGGATTTGTTCACCAAGATTAAGACCGAACTGTTCATGGTCAGCAAGATTGAGCGAGACAGCAAGATGGAAGGGCGGCGAATGACGCTCGTCCTGCAGCCGGACCACAAACAGCCCGGCGCGAAGCAGCCCGTGGCGACGGCCCCCGGCCGACCCGGCGCCGCATTCTCCGCCGGAGCCGGCTTGAATATTCCCCAACGGGCTCCCGTGCCGCAGCCGGCCGCGGTGGCGGCCACGCCCGCCCCCGCCGCGCGATAAGCCTGCAAAGAGACGCCCGAACCCTGAACCCCGAACGACGAAACCACCCCCATTTAGCCCCCGGTGATTCACCGGGGGCTAATTGCTCCGCTTACCAGATTTCCCCCGCCCGCCCGGCGTAATGGACATCGTCCCCTCCTCCTGCTATATTTCCCGCCCCTCCTGCCGGAGGGTTTTTCAAGGATTTCCATGGCCTATAAATTCAAGCCAAACAAAAGCGTTGCCAAGCGGCTCAGGCTCACCCGCACCGGAAAGCTGAAGCGAAATCATTCGTTTACGTCACACCTGATGAGTTCGCGGCCTTCCTCCAAGCGGCGGAAACTGCGCCGGCCCGAGATGCTGTTCGAAGGCCACGCCAGGAATATGCGAAAACTGCTGGGTGTTTCGGGAATTCATCCCAACAAAATCCGGCACGAGCGAGAGTTGGCCGCGAAAGAGTCCGCCGCGAAAGAGTCCGCCGAGGAAAGGAAGTAATTCATGCCCCGTTCAACCGGCGGCGCCACGCACAGCCGCAAACGAAAACGAGTTTTGAAGGCTGCCAGTGGATTCCGCGCCGCCTCCGGGACGCTGTATCGTCCCGCCATTGAATTCACGCGCAAAGCCGGCGTCTACGCCTACCGCGACCGCCGCCAGAAAAAGCGCCATTTCCGGACCCTGTGGATCACCCGCCTCGGCGCCGCCCTGCGCGCCCGCGGCATCAGCTACAACCGCTTCATTCCCGCACTGGTTGCCGCCAGCATCGAACTGAACCGCAAAATGCTCAGCGAGTTGGCCATCAGCGATCCCGCGGCGTTCGATGCGATCGTCGCAAAAGTCCGGCCGCATCTGGCACAGCCGGCGAAGGCGACAGCCTGATTCAATCATGGCCCGTCTGATCGCTGGCGGCGTTGGCGGCAACCAAACCGCTTCTCGCCGTCGATATGCACACCGTCGTCTTTCAATCATTTCGGACGCACGATGTTCCGGCTTGGATCGACCGCTGCATGAAGACCGTTCGGGATTGGGCGGCTGCCCGGGGCTTCGACTACCGATTTATCGACGATCGTTTCTTCGACTGTGTACCCGAGAAATACCGGGCGAAAACCACGGACAAGATCATGCTGTCCGATCTTGCCAGGCTGATGATGAGCAAGCAATTGCTTGGCGAAGGATACCAACGGACCGTCTGGGTCGATGGGGATGTGGTGGTGTTTGCCCCCGACTCCTGGGAATTGCCCACCGACCACGATTACTATTTCTGCTACGAGATCATGCCTGTTAACCGAAGCTCCGCGGGGTTTCGATTTGATGTTCGAGCTAACAATGCCGTGTCGATTTTTTCAGCGGGCAACCCGTTTCAAGACTTTTACATTCATGCCTGCGAGCAGATCATGGATGGGAATGCCAATCCCGAGCACTGGGCCCTGGGGACCTATTTCCTGAGTTGGTTGCGGCGAGCGTTTCCTCTTCCGCTCCTGCACAATGTCGGGACGTTCGGTCCGCGGGTGCTGAAGGACCTGGCCCACGGCACCACCGACGTATTGCCGTTGTACGTTCGAGCCACGAATGTTCCGTTGGTAGCCGCCAACTGCTGCGTGTCGATGCGCGATAAACTGGTAACGTCACCGATCGAGATTACGGACGACCTCTGCACCGCCGCCATCGATCGCTGCATCGAATCCGGTGGCGAGGTGGTCAACCGATATCTTCGTTCCATCTCATAGGCCGGGAAAGCCGCGGGATTGCCGCCCGCGATCTTCGAACTTTACAAAAGATCCCAATATATTCAGTCGATCGCGATGCCATCCGTGCATTTGATATCCCGCGACGAAGCCCCCGCTTCGATCGTGAAGGCTCCAGGCTCGATGGTCCAATCTTTCGTCGCCGGGCTCCAGAATGAGAACGAGTCTCGCGGAAGCAACACCTCGACGTTTTGGGTTTGCCCCGGCTGAAGCATAACCTTGGCAAAGCCTTTCAGTTCGCGCACCGGCCGCTCGACCGAGCATTTTTGCTGCCCAACATAAATTTGCACCACCTCGGCCCCCGCGACATGGCCGGTGTTGGTAACATCCAGCGACACGCGAACGCCGTCGGCCGTTTTTTCGAGCTTCATGTTTGCGAAGTCGAACGTCGTATAGCTCAGGCCGAAGCCAAACGGAAACAGCGGGTCTTTGTGGTTTTTGTCGTAGCCGCGATAGCCGACGAAAATGCCTTCGGAATAATGCTCGACGGGCCGGTCCAAATCGCGGTCGGTTTTGCCCGGATAATTGGCGAAGGCCGGATTGTCCTCAAACGCGCGGTCGAACGTGCACGGTAGCCGGCCGGACGGATTCACGTTGCCGAAAAGAACCTCGCCGAGGGCCGTCCCGCCTTCCTGGCCGACGTACCACGCCTGGAGAATCGCCGGCGTGGCATCGAACCAGCTTTCCATGCCGACGCCCGCGCCGCTGTTCAGAACAACGATCGTCCTGGGATTCGCCGCCGTGACGGCGGCGATGAGCCGCAGTTGAGTGCCGGAAAGCTCGAAGTCCCGGTCGGCGCCTTCGTGCTCCGAATCCCCGTTAAAGCCGGCGCAGATGATGACCGCATCGGCGGACCTGGCAGCGGCAAGATCGGGAAGCGTCACGGGCCGCATCGCGACTTTCGCCTCTTCGTGCCGATCGCTTTTCGATGGGGCCCACATGTGGACTTTGATCGGCAGCGGGTTGTCTTTTTGCAGGTGAACAATCGCGCCGGTGCGCCACAGCGATTCCTTGCCGCCGATGGTGATGTCTACCCAGCCCTTTGAGACAATTTCCCAATCACCGTCCTCCGAAGCCTTGAGCACGCCGGTCCACGTATAATCGGCGCTTTTCCGCGGCGGGATGGCGAACGGGAGTTTCCCCGGCTCCCATGAGAGGTCGATCGACTGCACGACGGTCGGCGGTATCTGCACATCCCCACCCGGGCCGTGCGTCTCGATGTTGAGCAATAACCCCGCTTGCCCGTTGTTCGCGGTGTATGCGTGAACGAATTTGCCGAAGACCTTTTCGTCAATCGGCGGCGCCGGGGTGTAAGTCACGTCAATGCCATTTCCGGCGATGTTGCGAATGCCCTGAAGAAAACTGACGTTGTGGAACGGTTTGACCGCGCCGCTCCCGCCGCCTCCCGAGGGAGTCTCCCGGGCGTTGGGGCCATACACCGCGATCCGGTGGATGGAATTGCGGTCAAGCGGCAGCACGTCATGATCGTTCTTGAGCAACACGATCGCCGAGCGGGCGATCTCCAGCGCCGTCCGATCCGAATCTTTCGAATCCAGCGGCAGATCCGTCCGCTTCTGCGGGCGATCCAGGAATCCCATCGCGATCGCCGTCCGGAGGATTCGGCGGTCGGCGTTGTCGATATCGGTTTGGGTGATCAGCCCGGATTCCAGGGCCTGTTTGACCCGGTCTTCCGCGAAGAAAACTGCTTTGCCCATTTCCAGGTCCAGGCCCCTGGCCAGCGCTTCGGTGCTGTGACAGGCGCCCCAGTCCGACATGACGAGTCCCTGGAAATTCCATTGCTTCTTGAGAATCTGATTCAGCAGAACTTCGTTTTCCGCACAGTAGGCGCCGTTGACGCGGTTATATGCGGCCATGACCGCACCGGCGCCGCCTTCCTGCACGGCTCGGCGGAATGCGGGGAGATAAATCTCATGCAACGTGCGCTGATCGATCTGCTCGTCAACCGTGTCGCGATTCGTTTCCTGATTGTTGGCCGCATAATGCTTGATCGTGGCGATGACGCCCTGGGCCTGGGCGGCGCGAACCCAGTTGGTGGCGATTTGGCCGGCGAGGTATGGGTCTTCGCCGAAGTATTCAAAATTTCTGCCGTTGACCGGAACACGGTTGATGTTCATGCCCGGCCCCAGGATAAAATGCACGCCGCGTGCCCGGGCTTCCAGGCCCATCGCCTTGCCGTAAGCCTGGGCCAATTGCGTATCCCAGGTTGCGGCCAGCGCCGCCCCGCACGGGAAGGAACACGACGGCGGATAGTTGCGGATTCCCTGTGGGCCGTCAGCCATCACCAGCTTCGGAATGCCCAGACGCGCAATCGCATGGGTCGAGTAGTGATCCGTGTCGCCGCCGAGGAGGCTGATTTTTTCCTCAAGCGTCATTTGCTTGATGAGCGCATCGGCGCGAGCCTCGGCTGCGGGGTGCGCCGGATGCGATTGACATCCGAAGATCATCGAAATGAGGAATGCCGCAAATAGATTTCTTACCATGTTCCTTCCTCTGCACGATTGCCCGATTCGCTAACGCTTCAGCACCAATCCCTGGCCCGTGGGCAGCTCAAGAATGGCATGATTTCTTTCGCGCATGAAAGCCAGTTCCGCCACCGCCTGATCGCGGTTGGAAATCCATCCAAAATCGTCCAGGACAATCAAACCGCCCGGCGAGACGCGGTCAAACAGATGTTGCAGCGCCAGGATTTCCGCTTGTACGGAGTTCATGTCGATGTGAAGAAACGCGATGGCGCCCGGCGATTCCTGCTCGAAGGATGTCGGAACAATTCCCGGGATGATTTTCACGTTCGGATACGCCGCGAAAGCGGCCCGCACGTTGGAAAGCCACGTTTTCGGGTTCTCTGAATAGGTGATGTTCCACGATTGCCGCTCTTGTTCCGTCGATGTTTCCGCCGGCAGTCCTGAAAAAGTATCGTACAGGTAAAAGTTTTTGTCGAGGTTCGCGAAATCGAGGTATTTGCACACCACGGCTGATGAAAATCCATGCAGCACGCCGCACTCGACGAAGTCGCCCGGAACATGAATCGCATGGCTCGCCGCCCATGCCAAAACGTGCAGCCGCCAAAGCAGGCTTTTTTCCTGGTCGTTTGCGGCTGTCGACCTGAAGCTGGCCATGAACCGGGTATCGCCCGTGAACGTGAGGTTCCGGCTCATGGTGATCAGCATGTCGCTGGCGTGACAGGCGCCGTGGTAGATCGACACGATGTCCTTAACCGCTCGGTCGAATGTTTCGAGCTTGTCTTTTGGAATTCCGTAGAACATCGAGATACCGTTTAGCCGCGACCTCGCCAACTCAATGGATGCTCACGCCTTCCTGTTCCCACTGTTCGATCAGGCGTTTGAGGTCGGCCACCGTGGCGTTCAATTCGCGCGACGTGTCCACCAAGGCCTGGTAAAGCTTGGGATCGTTCACCAACTGCCCGGCGGTGCCCTGGCCCTTGTCGATCTTTTCCGCGATGCTCTGGACGCTGACGAGTAAACCCGCGACCTGCGTGAGGCGGTCGCCGACTTGCTTGCTCAAGTCGTCGATGCGCAGCCGCGCATCCTTGAACGCATCCGACGCGGCGCCCGTCGTCTTTTGAATGCCGTCCGCCAGCGCATTCAGTTTGTCGGTGGTGGATCGAATGTTGGCGATCGCGACTTTCAAATCATCGCGCGTTTGCGGATTTCCCAGCACCGATTGCAGCGAATCGAAAACCTGCCCCACTTTGCTGGCCTGCATGTTGACCGTTTTGATGGTCTTGTCCAGATCTTCGATCGCGCCGGATTCGCGAAGATCCATGGCGGTCTTTCGAATTTCCTCGGCCATGCCGTTGATCTGATCGGCCGTTTGCGACAAGGACGCGGGGAACAGATCGAGCCCCACGTATTTCGCATTGATCGTTTGATTCGCTTTCAGGGCTCCGCGCGCGATTTCACCATCCACGTCGAGGCTGATGACCGCCGCCCCGCCGATCGCGCTGGTCTGCGTGATCTGAGCCCGCACGTTGGCGGGAAGCGGCGGCTTTTGATCCACGTCCGCGTCGATCGTGACGCTCATCTCGTCGGGATTTCGTCTCAGCGCCGTCACGCGGCCCACTTCCACGCCGAGATATTGAACGGCCGATCCCTGCGACAATCCATTGGCGCGTGACGTCACGAAATGCAGCGGCATCTGCGGCGGCGCGAACAACTCCGCCGTCTTGCTGCTGAATTTCAAAATCATCCAGCAAAACACCACGCCCGCGCCCAGCACGAGCGCTCCCACCAGAATATTACGCTGATAACTGGCCATCCTTTTGTTTCCTTATCCACCACTCCATCATTTTTTGTTCGTGGATTCAAGCGGCTGCAACTCCTGCTCGCTGGCTTCGCCCAGGACGAACCGCTTGACCGGCTCGTTGTCCGTACGGCGAATCTCATCCGGAGTCCCATCGAAAATCAGTTTTCCTTCGAACAGCATGACGACCCGGTCGGCAACTTTGAATGCGCTGTTCATGTCGTGCGTGACAACGACGCTGGTTACGTGCAGCTCCCGCTGAAGCTTCACGATCAGCTCGTTGATCACGTCCGCACGAATTGGATCCAGCCCGGTCGTCGGCTCGTCGTACAGTATCACTTCCGGATCCAGCGCAATCGCCCGCGCCAGCGCCACACGTTTGCGCTGGCCGCCCGACAACTCGGCCGGCATCTTTTTGGCGACATCCGGCAAGCCCACCATTCGCAGCTTTTGCTTCACGATTTCGCGAATCTCTTCCGGTTTTTTTGCCGTGTGCTCGACCAGCGGGAAGCCCACGTTCTGGGCCACCGTGTCCGAATCGAACAGCGCGCCCTGCTGGAAGAGAAAACCAAACCGCTCGCGCACTTTCATCAGTTGACGCTCCGGCAGGTTGTCGATCCGCTGGCCCGAAAACCAGACTTCGCCGTAGTCCGGCTTCAGCAGCCCCACGATGTGCTTGAGCATCACGCTTTTTCCGCTGCCGCTGGCGCCGAGGATCACCAGACATTTCCCCTTTTCGATATTCAGGCTGACATCGTTCAGCACTTCGAGCCAGCCGAATCGTTTGAAAATGTGCCGCAGTTCGATCAGGGCCATAAGCGTCCGTGCTTTATACCCCGAAGACGCTTCGGGCTCCGTACAGGGCGATGTACCAGTCATGCGCCACTTGTGCGAAGAAGAAATTCATGATGATGATGGAGATAAAGCTGGCAACGAACGAATCGGTGCAGGCGCGTCCCACCCCGTTGGCGCCCGCTCCGCAGGTGAAGCCCTTGTAACAACTGATCAGCCCGATCGTCGCTCCAAAGAAGATGGATTTGATGATCCCCTCATTGATTTGCCACATTTCCACCCCGTGCTGCGCGTAATACCAGAACGGTCCCGACGGCACGCCCAGCACCTTCACGCCGATGAACCACCCGCCGATGATCCCCGTGATGTCGCTGTAAATCGTCAGGATCGGCGTCAGCAGCAGGCAGGCGATAAATCGGGGAACCACCAGGAACCGGATCGGATCGGTCCCCATCACCCGCAGGGCGTCGAGCTGCTCGGTGACGTTCATTGTTCCCAGTTCGGCCGTCAACGCTCCGCCCACCCGTCCGGCGAGCATCACCGATGTCAGCACAGGGCCGATCTGCTTCACCACCGACAGAATGATCACACTCCCCAGGCGATTCTCCTGGCCGATGGCTTTGAACTGGCTGTACGTTTCCACCGCCATGACCATGCCGATGAATCCTCCGGTGATTCCGATCACGGGCATGGAGCGGACGCCGATCTCATACATTTGGGGAAACACAAGCCGCATGTTTTTCCAGCGCACGCCGACCACGAGCCACAGCAGCGTGCGGCCAACGAATTCGCAGAATTGGCCGAACTCGGCCAGCGAATGGTTCGTCGAGCGCCCGACTTTTTCAATAAACCTGGTCGGCATGTCCGGAAATCATACGACCGGCGCGCGCTGCTGACCAGCCATCGACAGGGCATGGCACAACTCCGAGATCGGCTCGCCCCATTCACCCGCCCGCTTCTGGCGAAACAGGCGGACCGTGGGATACCACGGACTGTCGGTGCGATGCAACATCCATCGCCAATCCGGCGGCGTCGGCAAGAGAATCCAGACCGCTTTTCCCAGCGCTCCGGCAAGATGCGCAACCGACGTGTCAACGGCGATCAGCAAATCCAGATTTGCCAGCAACGCGGCCGTATCGACGAAATCATTCAAATCGGCCGTCCAATCAATCAAGCGCCCGGCAAAAGCGCTGTCGGCGATCTGTGCCCGGGGCGGGCCTTTTTGCAAGCTGTAAAAGGAGACGCCGGGGATATCCTTTAGACATTCCAATTGGTTGAGCCGAATCGAACGGTTCCGGTCATTGTCATGTTCGGCGCGGCCCGCCCAGGCCAAAGCCACCCGCATCTTGCCGTTCCTTGGTCCAAGGCGCTGGCTCCACAATTGGACCAGTTCCGGTTTGGGCTGGAGGTATGGAACGTACGCGGGGATCGACAAAAGCGTCGTTCCAAACGCCAGCGGAAGGCTCATGAAAGGACAATAAACGTCAAATGGCGGCGCTGTCTCGCCGATCCTGGTAATCTTCTCGACGTAAGGCAAGTCGGCAAAAAGCCGCAGGAGTTCGGGGTAACATCCGATGACGATCTTCCCATGTTTCGCGGCCACCAGCGGCACATACCGCGCGGTTTGAATGACATCGCCAAATCCCTGCTCGCCGTGAAGAAGTATCGTTTTGCCCTTCAGATCGCCGCCATCCCATCGCGGCTGGGGAATGTTAGAATCGATGACCGCTTTGTCTCCCGTCAATCTCCATTCATATTCCGCGAAACCGCGCGGTAAATCGCCCTGCAGAAAATAGGCCGTCCCGAGTTGTTTGTGCGTCTCCTCATACTCCGGTTCGAGCTCAATCGCACGGCGATACAGCGGAATGGCTTTCTCAATTTGGCCTTGATGAAGCAGGGTATCGCCCAGATTGCTGTAGGCGCCGGAATAACTCGGTTGAAGCTCGATCGCCTTTGCACCTTCGTCGGCCGCCTCGGCATACTGGCCGAGCATTCGCAGGCAGGCGCCGAGGTTGTTGTGCGCTTCGGCGAACCGCGGGTTGATCGAGATTGCCTTTCTGCACGCTTCGATCGCCTCGGGAAGCTCCTTCATCCATGTCAGACATGCTCCGACGTTCGCATAGACGTCCGCCTGGTCTGGATTCAGTTCCAGCGATTTTTTTAAAGCCGAAAGGGCTTTTTCGAATTCGCGTTTTTCGCTCCAGGCGATGCCCAGGTTGTTGTATGCCAGCACAAAATCGGGGCGAATTTTCGCGGCCTCCGAGAATGCGGCGATCGCCTGATCCGCAAGCCCCCGTGATTTGAGAACCAGGCCAAGATTATTTTGGGCCTCCGCATGGAGAGGGTTGAGTTCCAACGCTTGGCGCAGCGACGCCTCGGCCGGTTCGAGTTTCCCCATTCGCCGATATGTTTCACCCAGGTTTGCGTGGTACTCGGCGACCAAGGGATTGGCCGCGACCGCGCGGCCGATCAAATCCACCGCCGCCTCGTAACGGCCCTGCTCACCCAACAGCACGCCCAGAAGGTTCATCGCGTCGGTATGATTCGGCTCCGCCTGAAGGACCTGGCGATACAGCGCCTCGGCTTCGGACCACCGGCCCGCCTGATGGGACGCGGTCGCCGCCTGTATCGCGCTGTTGGTGCTCAGTTCCGCCATCGGTCATTTTGCCCGAGCCGCTCGGATGGCCTCAACAAACGCCTTGGCGTTGGCCGTGATGCTCGTCCAGTCATTGGCAGCCAGGGCGTCCTTTGTCACCAATGAAGATCCCGCGCCGACGAAAACCGCGCCGGCCTTGATCCAATCACCGGAATTTTTCACGGTGACTCCGCCCGTCGGCGTCAGTCGCAGTTGCGGCAGGGGGGCAAGAAGATCCTTGAAATACTGCGGTCCCAGCGCCGTCGACGGGAAAATTTTCACGACATCCGCGCCGGCCGACCACGCCCGCATAATTTCCGTCGGCGTCAGCGCACCGGGGATGACGATCCTGCCGTATTTCTGCGCAGTCGCCACCACTTGCGCGTCAAACACCGGCGAGACGACGAACTGAGCCCCGGCCTTGATCGCACTTTCAGCCGTCGCCGCATCGGTGACGGTTCCGACGCCGATGACCGCCCGGTCTCCGAAACGGCCGGCGAGCATCTCGATTCCCGCGATTGCATCGGGCGTGCTCATGGTCACTTCAATCGCCGGCACTCCGCCGGCGAGCAGCGCTTCGGTGATGCCAACGAGTTGATCCTTGGATTTCGCCCGGATGACCGCGACGACGCCGGCGCCGGCGATTTGATCGAGATATTGGTCTTTGGTTTTAGGCATAAGGCAGTTGTAGCAAAGCAATCAGCGACCTAAGAGCGCGGCGTATTCCCGATTATCCCCATCCGCCCCCCAGGGCCTTGTATAGCGCTACCAGATCGGCGGATACCAACTCTTCGCTCTGCGCCATCAGGTCTTGCGCGGCGAACAGGCTCCGCTGCGCATCCAGTACGTTGAGAAAATCCGTGCTGCCCTTCTGAAACAATTCCATCGACAGATCAACCGCACGCTGATTGGCGGCGACCGCCTCTTTCAGCGACTGCAATCTCACCTGTTCACGGTTGTAAACAACCAACGCATCCTCTACGTCCTGCAGGCTTTGGAGGACCGCTTTGCGGTAGGCCTGCAGCGCCTCGGCCTGCCGGGCGTTCTGCACATGAACGTTCGATATCACTTTCCCCGCGTCGAAGATATCCCACGTGACTCCCGGCGCGATACTGAAGTCGCGGCTCGAATAATCGAACAACTTTTTAAACGATTGCGATTCCACCCCCAGCGCGCCGGTGATCGAGAATTGCGGGTACAAATCCGCCGTCGCCACGCCAATCTGCGCCGTTGCCGCTGCGAGCTGCCGCTCGGCGCGGCGGACATCCGGCCGGCGCCGCAGCAAATCGCCCGGCAATCCCGGCGGCACGTTTGCCGGACCGATAGGAATCGGTCCAGTCGCGCTCAACTCATCCGACAACGCGCCGGGACTCTCTCCCAGCAAAATCCCAAGGTGATGGATCGTCTGGCGAATCTGTGCCTGCAGCGTCGGAATCGTCGCCGCGGTCGTACCCACTTCCGCCTCCTGCTGCGCCACATCCAGATAGGGAACCAATCCTCCCTCGGCCTTGCGGCGCGTCAAATCCAGCGTCTGCTGCTGGCTCGAAAGATTGCCCTGCGCGATCGCCAACTCGCGCTGCGCGCCCCGCAATTCGACGTAGTTGACCGCCACTTCCGCCAGAAGGGAGACCAGCACATCGCGGCGATCCCACACCGCCGCCTGAACGTTGTAAGTCGCCGCCTCCAGCGCCCGTCGTTGTCCACCGAACACGTCGATTTCCCACGACATATCAAAACCAGCCTGCCAGAGATCTCCTTCCAATCCCGGAATTTGCAATGAGCCTCCGGAAAGTTGGGAGATTCCCGGCTGATTCTCGCTTTCGCGGTATTTTTCATATTGCCCGTTCGCGTCCACCGCCGGGAAAAGCCCCGAAGCCGTGACGCCGCGAGTTGCCCTCGCTTCTCGAATCCGCGCCTCTGCCGCCAGCACGTCCGGATTGTTTCTCGCAGCGCGGTCGATCAGCGTATTCAGCGTCGCATCGTTCAGCGTCGTCCACCAGCGGACGTAATCCGGCTGGATGCTGCTTGGCGAGGTGCCGCGCGTTGTTGGGCGCGTCGCCGATGCGATCTCGTTGTACTGGCCCGCGAGTTTCATGTCCGGTTGCTTGTAATCCGGGCCGACCTTGCAGCCCCAGAGCCCAAGACATGCCAGCGGAAGCGCAACCCACACCGTTTTGCAAAACGAGGCCGAGACCTTTTCCATGAGCGGCATTATAGGCGGTCCTTTCGATAACGATCCGACATCGCTGAAATCCCGGACAACGAAAACCGGGTTACATGATCGGCCAGTTCTTCGACGTGTTCCTCAAGATCAGCAAAAATGGGGCTGACCAATTTCAGCACCGGCCTGGCAAAATGATAGTGCAGCATCTGGCCGACGACGCTGGCGGCGCACTTGGCCACCACGCGCGGCGGAATCTCGCCGGCCAACTCCCGCACGATTTCCTGCAAAACCGTCAATCGCGGGCGAATCTCATCATCGACCAGAGTTTTGAGCGCCTCGGTTGGCTCGCTCATTTCCCTGGCCATGAGTCGATCGTGCCATGACGGACGGCCGGGATCGAGCAGCCGCCGCAGAAATTGACGGACAAACTCCCGCAGCCGATCTTCCGCCGGCGCATCCGTCGCCGCCGGGAGATCGATGCGGTTATCGGCCCATGTCTGTGAGTAATCGAAAACGGCGGTGTACAGCTTCCGCTTGTTTCCAAAATGATAATTGACGGCCGCGACATTCGCCCCCGCCTTGCGGCAGATCTCCCGCACCGTCGCCTGTTCGAATCCCCGGTCGGCAAAGACTTCACCCGCTGCGTCCAATAATCGTTGCCGGGTATCGTTCAGAATATCGTCTTCCATTGCGATCATTGGTTTCAATCTATTGATTTAAACGCATGTTTTAATCAAAAGCTGACAATGAGTCCAGACCAGACTCATCATTTTTATCCTTGTTGAGACTGAGATGTTTCGGGGTATCCGATTCGGTACTGGCCCTCAAGGATTGCCCCCGCTCCAACGGCCAACGTGGGCGCCAGCACATCCCCCTTGATTTCGGCGTCCGGGCCGACCAAGACCGGCCCGTGGCTCGTGATCGCCGCCTTCACCTTTCCGCGAATGACCATTCCCCCGCACAGCACGCGATCGGCGACGATCTGTCCTTTTTTTTCGACTGTCACCACGCCGCACGTTTCGACGCTTCGGCGCGCCTGATAGTCCTTAATCGGTAAGTCTTCAAGTCGTAAAGATTTGTGACAAAACTTGCAGACGACCGTCATCGCTTTGCGAGCGGCGGGTTGGCTCTGACCGCAATGAAGGCAAGTGATCGTTGCCCGCTCGTCACCGGCGGGCGAATTGGGAATTGGCTTTAACGGAATCGCCATGAAGTTTCAATCGACACGCCAATCATCGTCGCATGAGTCCGCCCATGAAAAAAGTACAGCAGGCTCAGCCCACGCGAGCCGGCTGCGGCGCTGGGCTCGACGCCTGGCGCGTCATTGTCGTCACCTGCACCTGCGGCCGCGGGCCTTGCGATTTCACCGCTTCTGGACCCACGCTCACATGCCCTGAAAACACCGCGCCTTCTTCCACGACCAGCTTGTTGGCGCGCAAATCCCCTTCGTAACGGGCGGTATTCTTCAGCTCAATCCGGTCCGCGGCCGACAAATTGCCGTGAACCTCTCCCTCCACCAGCACGGCGCCGGCCTCCACGTCCGCCTGCAGCTTGGCCTCCTTGGCAACGTGAACGCGCCCGGGAGATATAATCTTGCCTTCAAATCGACCGTGAATTCGCATGCCCTTGTCAAACGTCAGCTCCCCTTTGAAGCTGGCATCTGGCCCGATGATCGTCGGGTAATCCTGCGGGGATGAATCCGCCATTGGAATCCTCCAAAATGTGTGGCCCCGGCGATCCTCGCCGGCTAATCGTGCGCGATTATAACGTCAGGATTCTCAGTGACCAGTGGAATGCGGACACAAAACAAAAATGCCGAATGCCGGCTTCCAGGTGAATGGCATCATGCATTGGGCAATTTTGTAATCGAGGTCTTTGGATGATCCGGCAACACGGCGGCTAAAGCCGCCGTGCCGCGCTGAAACCTCTGGTCCGGTCGCCGGTTATTTCCCGGCATCGGGCTTGACGAAGACAAACTGCGATCCCTCGCGGGTCACGACGTAAAGCGGCACGCCCTTGGAGGGGTCCACCTTTTTAAGCGCCTCGGCCGCTTCCTCCGCGTTGTGCACCGGCGTGCGGCCGACCTCGGTAATCACATCACCCTGGCGCAGACCCGCCACGGCGGCGGCGGAATCACGCTGCACATCCGTGATCACCGCGCCCGCCTTCACGTCGCTGATGCCCAAGCTCTCGGCGGCATTGGGGTCCAGCGTTTTGAGCGTCATCCCCCGCGCTTCAGGAGATTGGGCCGACTCATCCGCGGAGCCTCCGGCATTCTCGTCCTGGCCGTGGCCAAGCATCGCCATCACATCATCCGGCTGATTGCCCAGGGTGATTGAAACACTCTGTTCCTTGCCGTTGCGGGAGATTCGCAAAGTCACCGGGGTGTTCGGCGCCGTGTCGGCGACGAGGTTGCGCAACTGCGAGACATCCGTGACCGCCTCGCTGTTAAACCCGATGATCACGTCGCCCTTTTGGAGCTTTCCCGTAGCTGGGGTGTTGGGGAATGTCTGCTCCACCACCACGCCTGTGTCGCCTTGATATCCAAAATACCTGGCCGTATCCGGATCTTCGGAGACGCTTTTGATGCCAACGCCGAGCCAGCCGCGCACCACTTTGCCGTGTCCCTTCAGGTCGGCATAGACCAGCTTCGCGTCGTTGGATGGGATTGCAAAACCGATTCCCTGGAAGCCGCCGCTCACCGTGGCGATGGCGGTATTGATTCCGACGACTTCGCCGTGGACATTGACGAGTGGCCCACCGCTGTTGCCGGGGTTAATCGGCGCATCGACCTGAATAAAATTCTCGTAGTCCTGGCTGTTGGGTAGGACCCTGTTGCGGTTCAGAGCACTGACGATCCCGTGCGTCATCGAGCCGACGTATCCGAACGGGCTGCCGAACGCCATGATCCAATCCCCTTTTTCCAGCTCATCGCTGTTGCCCCACTTGGCGGGGATGAGGCGGTCGGCCTTGATCTGCACCACCGCCAGATCGCTTTTGGCGTCAGCGCCCATCAGCTTGACGTCATGGCCCGAAATGACGCGCCCGTCCCACAGCGTCACCTCCATCTCGCTGGCGTCGCCGGCGACGTGGTTGTTGGTCAGGATGTAGCCGTAACCCCCGTCGGCATCCATGATGACGCCGCTGCCTGTGCCGATTTCCTCCATGTCTCGATCGCCGCCATTGCCGTTGTTGTTGAAGTCGAACGGCATATCGCCAAAGCCGTGTTCCTTGAGATATCGGCGAAGCTCATCTCCAGGCTCGGACATCCCGCTTTCCTTGATCGTTTTGCGAACTTTGATATTGACAACCGAAGGCTCTACGACCTTGCCGACATGGCGGAAAACCGTTGAAAGGTCCTCAACCGTGGTGAGTTGCCCCCGCGTCAGTTGAACGTCCGCCTCGGCGCGAGCAAACTCCACGTGTTCCAGAAGCGGCCTGCCGCCAAAATACCCAGCCGCCAGCGCTGATAGGCTCAACACCGCAACGCCGAGACCCGAACGCATCAATTTCATATCAATACTCCTCTGCACTCTGTTATCAATTTCTTATGGCCGCAACGGCAAATCAGGCAACGTCAAATGCGCATTTATTTTTCCGGCAGCTTCTCATAGTTGTGTTCGGTTGCCGGATATTTCCCGCTGCCTACGAGCTGTACGTATGTTCGAAACGCTTCGATCATCGGCGTGGCCAGGTCATCCAGGCTCGGCACAAACTTCGGTCGATGCGGAGTTAAACCCAGCGCATCGTGGGTAACAAACACGTACCCATGGCAAGCCGGCCCGGCGCCGCAACCGATCACCGGCACCCCAACAGTTTCTACCACGGCCGAGGAAACTTCCGGCGGCACCGCTTCCAGTAAGATCGCGGCGGCCCCGGCATCCGCCAGGCGAGAGGACAAATCTACGATCCGTTTCGCCTCCGCGTCCGTGCGGCCCTGGGTCTTGTATTGCCCAATCAGGCCAATCCATTGCGGCCGCAGCCCCAAATGGGCCACGACGGCCACTCCTGCCCCCGCCAGCCTTCGGACCAGCCGAATCTGACTGTCGGCCGACTCTATTTTCACGCAGTCACAGCCCGAAAGTTGCACCATACGCATCACGTTTTTGACGCCCTGGGCAACCGATGCCTGGTAAGACCCGAACGGCATGTCCCCGATCACCATGCACTTGGGCGCTCCCCGCCGCACGGCGGCGGTCAGTTCGATCATGAAATCCAGCGAGACCGGTAGAGTGGTTGTATGTCCGAGAATTACATTGGCCGCCGAATCGCCGACCAACAGGGCCGGCACCCCGGCTTCCTGCATGAGCCGCGACGTCGTGAAATCGTAACACGTCAGCATCGGCACCTTGGCGCCGGAAGCCCGCGCGGCACGAAGATCTGCCATGGTGAATTTGCGCGAATCGGAAGAAGGCATAGCCTCCATTATATTCCAGAGACGACCGCCAGCCGATAGCCTGCGCGGGCGATAATCGCTACAATAGCTTGGCCCGGAGTTTACGATGCTCACGACTGAACCTACCGCCCGCCGCTGGAGTCTTGACGAGTATCATCGTATGGGCGACCTTGGCTTTTTTCGCGATCAGCGAGTGGAATTAATCGCCGGGGAGATATTGGAAATGGCGCCACAGGGAAGCGAGCATTTCAGCAGCATTTGCCTTTGCGCCGACGCGTTGCGACGCTGTTTTGGCTCGAATCATGTTATTCGGGTCCAGGGTCCGCTACGCTTCAGTGATCGTTCCGAACCCGAGCCTGATGTTGCCGTCGTTCCCGGACAGCCGCGCGATTATGCTGCCAAATCGCATCCCGCCAGTGCACTTCTTGTTGTAGAAGTGAGCGATACCTCTTTGGAGTTCGATCAAAAGGGCAAGGCGAGTCTCTATGCTCGCGCCGGCATCAAGGATTATTGGATCGTTAATCTGACCGATCGGACCGTCGAGGTTTACCGCGATCCCGTCCCGGACGAAACTTCCCTATTCGGATTTCAGTACGCCGACAAATCGATTTTCACCGACAAGGATAGAATCAAGCCTTTCGCGGCCGCGGCCGATGTCGCCGTTGCCGACCTTCTGCCGTAACGGTTTGGCCAATTCGGCTAGCGCTTTGCTACAATCACGGCGTGGTTTGGCAGGATCGTGATTACAATCAGGGCGGCGGGCCCGGGGATTATCTCAGTAATCCCGCGGCCATCCTCGGCCTGTCCGTGCCGTTCGGGACCTGGTTCGGCGTTCGCGTCCGGCTGCATTTCTGGCTGCTGCTCACCTTCGCTTTCGCGCTGGCCAGCCTGTTTCGCGGGGTTTCCTTCCTCGTCGTCGCCATTCAAATCAGCCTTCTACTGGTGGCTCTGCTATTTCACGATTTCGGACATCGCGTCCTCGCCCAGACGGCCGGGGGGCAACTCGATGAATTTATGCTCTGGCCCATCGGCGGAATGATCTTTCCGAGCATGCCTCCCGGCCCCAGGCCGATGTTCATCGGCCACGTCGGCGGCATCATTGTCAATTTCCTTCTCGCCGCCGGTAGCATCATCCTTCTGCGCCTTCGTGAAGGATGGTGGTTCGTTCCCTCGCTCAATCCGCTGGCCAATTTCAGCATGTCCATGTTCGGAACCATGTCCCTCAGCCACGATCCGGTTTTGATCTGTCTCCTGAGCTTCGCCGCCATCAATTGCGGTCTGGTGCTTGGCAACCTCCTGCCCTACTACTGGTTTGACGGCGGACCGCTTCTCCAGTCCATCCTCTGGCCCTTCCTCGGCGGAACGTCGGCTCTGAATGTCACCTGCATCATCGGAATGATCCTGGCCGTGCCGATGTTCGCACTATCCCTCGCGGGCCAGGATTTCATCGGCCTGATTTTCTGGACGCTCTTGTTCATGAGTTCCTACACCGCTCGCCACACGGTGGAGGTGACCGAATCGCCCGCTTCAGCAACCGGCTGGCGATCGCGTCGCTGGGCCAAATCCAGTTTCAGCCGGGACGCCGCCAGGCGTCGTCGTCAGGAACAAAAGATCGACGCCATCCTCGCCAAGGTCAGCGCCAAGGGGATGCACTCGCTTACATGGTGGGAGAAGCGCACGCTCCGAAAGGGATCGCGCGGGATGAAATAAAGCGGCAAGTGAAAGTGAATTGAGTTTTCAACTTGTACTTGCAACTTGGTACTTGGAACTCATTTGGGTCCCAGGCTCACGATCGTCATCGGATCGAACGGGAAATCCTGCATGAGCCGGCGAAGCGCATCCGCGTCGATCGCCAGCAGCGTCAGCATGTCCTGTTCCAGCGAGCGATACTCCTTGTTGTAGACCCAATTCCCGGCGATGGCGCGCAGCCGGCCCATCGGCACTTCGCCCTCCAGCACGATTCCGCTGGCGATTTTATTTTTCGCCCGCTCGACTTCCGCCTCCGAAAGGTCCGTCTTGACCCGCTCCAGTTCCTTCCGGGCAATCTTCATGGCTTCATCGGCACGTTTGGGATCGCTCGTGATGGACATGTAATAACTTCCGCATCCATCGTGCGGATAGAAGCCGAAATCCGCATCTTCCGCGATGGCATTGTCCACCAGAGCCCAATAGAACCGGCTCCCATCGGCATCCCCAATCACATCCGCCAGAACACGCGCCGCGAACCGCCGCTCGTCTTGTGCGCTCGGCCCGGGCGTCAGCGCCATCGTGTATTGACGCTTGAGTTTCTCATCCACCATCGATTTGAAGCTCGACTGAAACGTTGGCTGCCGCTGTTGCCGCGGCGACTCACCAGGCTCCCAATTGCCGCAATATTTTTCCGCAATGGCCACGATCCGATCGAAATCCATTATTCCCGCCGCCGCCAATACCGTATTTCCCGGGCCGTATCGCCGCTGGAGGTACTCCACCATTTGTTGTCGTTGCAGCCCCCGGACCGTCTGGGCCGATCCCAATACGCTTCTGCCCATCGGATGTTGCGCGAAATGCGTTTCCATCAGCGCTTCGTAAATCCGATGGCCCGGATCGTCCAGGTACATCGCGATCTCTTCCAGGATCACTTTCTTTTCCGTGTCAAAATCCTCCTGTCGAATCGCCGGCCGCAGCAGTTGCGACAGATGCTCAATCGCCGGCTCCGTAAATTCCGGAAGAACGTTGGCGAAATAGGCTGTGTTTTCCTGGCTCGTATAGGCGTTATAGTTCGCGCCCATTTCGTCGAAGATTCGGTTGACATCTTCCCAGCTATATTTGGCCGAGCCTTTGAACATCATGTGCTCGAGAAAATGCGAAACGCCGTTGATCTCGGCCGACTCGTCCCGGCTTCCCGTGTTGACGTAAAGACCCGCTGCGAACGAATGCGCATCGGGATTCGCCTCGGCGATGATCTGCAGGCCGTTGGGAAGTCGATGATGTTTAAAGGCCAGCGCCATTATTCGGCCCTCAACTTTTTCGGCCCCACCGTCACAATCGTAAACGGCCCCGGCGGGTGCGAGGCGAGATATTTATTCACCTGATCGACGGTCAGCCGATCGATTTCCTGCTTGATTTCATCCAGCGTTCGGATCCGCCCTCGCATGAAATAATCGTGCGCGATGGTGCCGGCACGCGCGCTGGTCGATTCCCCCTGCATGATCGTTCCGGCCTTCAGGCCGATCTTGGCCCGGTCCAATTCCGCCTGCGTGATTCCCTTTTCGAGGCGATGAATCTCGCCGAGAATGCAATCGAGCGTGGCCTGGGCGCGTTCGTTGCTTGAGCCGGCGTAGCTCATGATGGTGCCCATGGATTTCAGGGCGGTGTACCCGGACCAGACGCTGTAGCACAATCCGCGCTTCTCGCGCACTTCGGTGAAGAGCCGTCCGCTCATCCCGCCGCCGAAGACCTCCATCGCCGCCCGAACCACGTAATAATCCGGATCGGTCTCCGGCACGGACCGATAGGCAATCCCAATGTGCGTCTGCTCGCTCTTTTGCTTTTCATGGTAATAAGGCCCGGGCGGCGGCATCAGCGTCATCGGCTTCTCCACCTTCCCGGCAAATGTCCCGAAATGCTTCTCGGCTTCCTCCCGAATCCGATCGAATTCAATATTGCCCGCCAGAGCAAGGATCGCCCCGTTGGCGTGATATCGCTGTTTCCAATCCTCCCGGTTCAATTCGAGCGTCAATTTCTGCAAATGCTCGACCTCGCCCATCGGATTTCTTCCCAGCGGCGACGGCAAAAACCATTCGCGCAGCTTCACCAGCAGTTTCTGGCGGGGATCATCTTCCAATCCTTCCAGCGCCTGCAGGGCCAAGTCGCGCGCCGCTTCGAATCCCGTTTCCGGCAAGAGCGGCCGGCGCACGATGTCCGCGTACGCAGCCAGCGATTCCACGACTCGATCCGCCACGGCCGCGCAACCGAAGCGCGTGTGATGCACGCTGACGCTGCTGGCCCGTTGCAAGCCGAGGCTGTCCAGATAATCCGTCAATTGCCGGCTGTCTCTTGCGCCGGCTCCGCGCAGCACGAGATCGGACAGCACCGCGGCCGATCCGGTCCGATCAATCGGATCCCCCGCCGACCCCGCGGGCAGTAGCAGAGTCATCGCCGCCGACTGCACCGCCGGCATTTTCTCGCCGACGAGGGTCAGACCGTTGTCTAATGTGTGCAGAAAAAAAGCTTGCGCCAAATCAACTCCATCGCAATGGGCTGCGGATTATAGGGGTGCCGCCGGGAAGTGCATACTCCCCGCATCGGCCCGCCGGCAAAGCCGCGGGATTGCCGTCCCGCGGTTATTTCATCGCTTCCATCGCCGTCTGCAAAATCTCCCGAATATCGCGGCGTTCGAAGGCCGCCTTTCCCCGATTTTCCAATTCTCGCCGGGCCTGGTCGTTTCCCAGCAAATTCTGGCAAGTCTGGGCAATCCCCTCCGGCGGGGAAAACGCCACGGCGTCCTTGAGGTCCGGCTCGATGAACGAATCGGGATAGATGTCCGATACCACCGCCTTGCCGTTGGCCAGGAGATACGACACTCGCGCGATTTCCAATATCCGGCTCTGGACGAATCGGCTGATGTTCAGAACGATTTTGGCCCTTGCGATCAGCTCGTCCCTTTCCTTGCCGTACAAGCCACACGCGAAAACGGCCTTCATCCCCCCCATGCAGATCTGATGATAAGCCGCGAATCGGGGAGTGGACGGAAAGCCATAAAACAGCACGTCGATTTCTTCATTGTCCCGCTTGGGAATCCGCCGGAGGATCGGCGCCCACCCAACCGGAACCAGCAGGGGCGAAAACTTCGGTTGAAATTGTTGCCAGACCTCCAGATTTGGCGGGCAGTACTCCCAGACCTGAAACTGCCGGGCGATGGCTCGCCACACCGGCCAAAGTTGGTCCTCCGGGATTCGGGCTAATTGCTCGAAATTGTAGAAGACCGAATCCGGTGGAAAGCGCAGAAGTGCGTGCTCTGTGAGCATTTGCCCGCCGAAGATGATGTTGGTTTTTTCTTTCGCAACCGAATTGACGGCCACCGTCGTTTCATGCCCCAATTCGTTCAGGCCCCATTGCACGGTTTGGATCACTTCATCATAGCCATGCAGGCCATGCAGTTTCGGATTCGGAATGATGTGGACGATGTGGAATCGCATTGGTGGGCCAGCTCTGCGCGCTATTTTCGATGGCGGTTTCTTTCGCGCGGGATCAGGCTCTTAGTCTGCCGAAATCCGGCTCCGCCGCTCGACTCAGATCGTAGCTGCGTTGAAGATTCATCCATAGCTCGGCGGTCGTTCCCAGCGCTGCGGCGAACTTTTTCGCCATTTCCGGCGAAATGCCGCGGCGTCCGTTGCAGATGAGGTTGACGACGCCTGGCGCCACGCCGATGTGGGCGGCCAGATGAGACTGCGAGATGCCCCGTTCCGTGAGCTCTTCCCTTAGAAATTCTCCCGGATGGACTCTGTTCTTCAACATGGGTAGTTCCAATCAGTGATAATCGACGATTTCGACTTCCAGTGCATCATTCCCGTTCCATCCGAAACAAATGCGATAGCGATCGTTGATTCGAATGCTGTATTGGCCCCTCCGATCGCCTTTAAGTTTCTCAAAGCGCAAACCCTTCCAATGGGCCAGATCCTGAAGCGAATGGGCATTATCCAGGAACACCATTTTTCTATAAGCTGCGTCATGTAGTGAAGGCGGAAGTTTCTTTCTGGCGAATTTTGAGTGGACTTCGCGGGCAATGTCGCCCGTACCTTGATCCTTGAAGCTCCCAACCGGCATCTATATCTCTATACTGTATAATAGTATTTCAATGAAATCCACCGTCAATACAACGGATTCATCACCATCCCCGTCGCCAGTTTGGGATAGAAGAAGGTACTCTTGGGCGGCATCACCTCGTTGGTCTTGCCCAACTCTTCCAACGCGCGCAGCGGCGTGCTTTTGAGCAGCAGGGCGATCTGGAATTTCTTTCCATCGGTCATTGCCGCCACCGCTTTGCTGTCGGCCGTGTATCCGCGTCCGGGCTCGGCGCCGCCGGCAAATTTCGGCTTCAGGATTTCGTCCAGCAGATACCGCTGCACGATGGCCACGTCCAATTGCCGCCAAGCGGGCGAGTGATTGGGGTCCACGCTCTTGAGCACATCCGGATTGATAAAGGTAATCTGATAGGTCTTGCGCGTTCGCCCGTCGAACAGCCCCATCGTCGCCGCCGGCTGTTTGGGCAGCACATCGTTGATATATCCCGGCAACTGATTTTCGGTGACGTTCACGTCCGTCACGGTCGCGACGGGCGCGAGCAGTTGCTTCATCGCGTTGATGTCGAACGTCTTCAGCCCCGAGATCAATCGGTGCGTCGGCAAAATGAGCAGTCCGTCATCCTGCATTCCCACAAGAACGAACATGCAGAAATTCGCGGGATGCCCCGGCGGGAGGGGACCGCCGTGCGCTTTGGCGATTTCCTTCTGGTATTGAAGCGCCATCGTGTAACGGTGATGGCCATCGGCGATGTAAACCGGCCGCGCGCCCATCAGATCGGTCGCCGCATTTTCCGTTTCGCTGTCGATGATCGTCCATAAGTCGTTTTGCACGCCATCCAACGTCGCGGACATTTCCGGCTTGCCCAGATTCTCGTACAATAATTCGGTCACCTGCGACCTGGGGTCCGAGAACAATCCGAAAATCGGCGAAAGCTGCATCCGCGTGGCCCGCGTCAGCTTCAGCCGATCTTCGATCGCATCGGGATAGGTTTTCTCGTGGGGGACGACGTGCCCCTCGCCGAAGGGGCTGAGCTTCACCAGCGCGATCACCCCGCGCCGGTGGAACGTGCGATCGCCATGCGTGTAGGTTTGCGAATAGGGATAGATCGCCGGCTTGGGATCGCGGCTCAGAATGCCGGCGCTGAGCCACGATTGCAGCGTATCGTTCGCCCCGACATACGCCGAGTCAGGCCCCACGGTCTTGGCCGGCAAGTGCGGTAAATCGACGGTCACGATGTTCTGTGGGTGTTTGGACTGCAATGCTCGCTTTGCGGCCTCGTCCAGCACGTCGTAAGGCGGGGCGATGAGATTGGAAAGCTTATCCCATGTCTTTCGCGAATATCGAACTCCCGCAAAGGGTCTGATCTGGGCCAAGGCTCTCTCCTCTAAAGGGTTTCGGAAGATACGCCTCCAGCGCGCAAATTTCCAACCGAAATCCCGGGCAATAATTGGTTGACCGGTCAGTTAAGCTTATTAGAATACTTCACTTGTCGCACCCGTCTCGATTACCCAGCTAAATCAAATCATGACGAGGCGGGGGTTGGATCGGTCTAATTGCGGCTGTCAGATCACTGGAGAGGAGAAAAATCATGGTCAGAGCCAAACGGTTTTCGAGCGCACGGTTGTCCATTGCGCTGGCAGCCGCGATGACGGTGTGGACGGTCCCGATCCATGCTGAAACGGTCGCCCAGACGGGTACTGCCGGAACAAACGGCGGCAGCAATACCGGAACCGCCGGCGGCCCTGGCGGGTCGGCGACCGCGAATGCAACATCCACTGATCCTTCCAATAGCGCCACGGCAACCGGCGGCGTCGGCGGGAGCGGCGGCAGCGGGGTGAGCGATGGTCCGGGCGGCAACGGAGGAGCGGCCGGCGGCGCGTCCGCTACGGCCGATACCACCAGCCCCGTTGCTGAAGCAGTCTCGGAGACCGCCATCGCCACCGGCGGCACCGGCGGGAGTGGCGGAGCCAGCGGCGGAGGAAGCGCGGCAGGAGGAAATGGCGGCGCCGGCAACAGTGCAACGGCTACCGCTTCCGGATCCAATACAACAGGCGATTCCGTCACCATTCAGGCGAACGCCACCGGCGGGAACGGCGGAAGCGGCGGAGCAGGGTCTCCAACTCCTGGCGGCGGGGGCGGCAATGGCTTCGGCGCATCCTTGGGAACAGTTTTCGGGTCCTCGACCGGAGGGGGCACTGTTTCGGTGCGCGGGGAAGTGATCGGCGGCAGCGGCGGCACTGGAGATGATGGGGCCGGGGGCGGCGATGGGGCCAATATTTCTTTGACCACTAATCAGGTCAGCGGCACCACGAGCGGAAGCTTGACGCTGCAACAAGATGCCTATGCCGGCAATGCCGGCGGAAGCAACGGCGGCGCCGGCGGCACCGCCGGGGCCGCAATATCAAACTTCAACTTGAATGAGAACGGAATGTCATCGCTAACCGGCCTCAGTGTCGCCACCGGTGGATCGGGTGGCGCCAGCAACTCCACGGGCGGATCGGTGCTTGCCAGCGCTGGCGGCGCGGCGAATGCCACCATCAGCCTGACCAGCACGACCAGCGGAGGTCTCGCGGGGACTGCGGCCTCGAACTATTTTGGCGGAGGCAGCGGTTACAGCGTTGGAGGCAATGTCCTTACGGGCGTCGCCGGGACTGGTGGAGCGGGCGCTACAGGTTCGGCGACCGCATCGGTAACAGGTACCGCCTCATCAGCGCTCACGTCTACCGCGTATGGCGATGGCGGAGAGGGAGGAAGCGTGATTAATGGCGTAACAGGTAATGGAGGCGCAGGCGGCGCCGGCAGTGCCGGCGCAACGGGCACGAATGGAGGCGCCGGCAGTATAACCGTGCTCGCGCAGACCTCTGGAGGCGCCGGCGGGCAAGGTGAAGGCAGTGGATACCACGGCGGCAATGGCGGCAGTGTATCGGGAGGAACGGCGATGGGCGCATCCTCCGGCGGCGGGTCGGTTTCGGTACGTTCTGAGGTGATTGGCGGCAGTGGAGGATTTGGCCAGACCGATGCCGCGGGAGGCAATGGAGCCGATGTATCCCTAACCGGTAATGTGGTCAGTGGGACCACAACCGGAAGCTTGACGCTTGAGCAGGATGCATACGCGGGGAATGCCGGGGGTAGTAACGGAACTGGCGGCGGGGACGCAGGGGAGGCAATTTCAAACTATACCCTGAACCAGAACGGAATGTCATCCTTAACGGGTGTCAGCGTAGCCACGGGCGGGTCGGGCGGACAAAATGAAAACGCCTCCGACAACCCCGGCGGCGGCGCGAACGCGACGATCAACCTGACCAGCACTACCACCGGTGCTCTTACCGGTACCGCGGCGTCGAACTATTACGGCGGCGGCAGCGGCTACAGCGCCGGCGGATTGGTTACCGCGGGGACCTCCGCCAGCGGCGGCGGCGGCGCCGCCGGCTCCGCGACAGCAACCGTGACCGGAACCGCTTCATCGTCCGTGACCGCCAATGCCTATGGCATCGGTGGAGCAGGAGGGGAAGTCATTAACAGTGCCACGGGCAACGGCGGATTGGGGGGCGCAGGAACAGCCGGCGCAACAGCCAGCAACGGCGGCAGCGGCAGCGTTACCGTGCTTGCTGATGCCACCGGAGGTAACGGCGGACAGGCGCAGGGCAATGGATTTGAGGGAACCGTTGGGGGAAATGCATCCCTCACCACCGTCACGGGCTCTTCCTCCGGAGGTGGGTCCGTTTCAGTGAGGGGCGAAGCTTACGGCGGCAATGGCGGATTTGGACAAAACGGAGCGATCGGTGGCTTCGGTGACTCTGTATCGTTGACCAGCGATAAGGTCAGTGGCACGACCAGCGGAAGCTTAGCGCTTGAGCAGGATGCTTACGCCGGCGATGCCGGCGGAAGCAATGGTTCCACCGGAGGATCGGCAGGCACGGCGACATCGAATTTCACGCTAACTCAAAGTGGAATGTCCTCCTTGACGGCTCTCAGCGTCGCCACCGGCGGCTCAGGCGGATCCAGCGAAAATGCCTCCGCCAGCGCCGGCGGCGCGGCGAACGCCACGATCAGCCTGAGCAGCATGACGACCGGACCCCTCACGGGTACGGCGGCGTCGAACTATTTCGGCGGCGGCAGTGGCTATAGTGCCGGTGGATACATCACAGCGGGGACGGCCGACAATGGCGGGGCGGGAGCAAACGGTTCGGCATCGGCATCAGTGACAGGAACGGGTTCGTCGTCGTCGGTCACTTCCAATGCCTACGGCATTGCCGGAGCGGGAGGAAACGTCATCAACAGCGCCACGGGCACCGGTGGCGCGGGTGGAGTCGGAAGCGCCAATTCAATGGGCTCCAATGGCGGCAGCGGCAGCGTGACAATCCTCGCCGATGCGACTGGGGGCGGCGGTGGGCAAGGTCAGGGCGGTGGTTTTCTCGGAGGTAACGGCGGTAGTGCATCAATTGGAGGCCCGACAGGATCCTCCACCGGGGGCGGGGCCGTTTCAGTGAGGGGTGAGGTGTCTGGCGGCGCAGGCGGATTCGGACAAGGCGGAGCGGTCGGAGGCAACGGCGCCAACATCGGCTTGACGAGCACTGAAGTCGGCGGCGCCACCAGCGGAGCCTTGACGCTCGAGCAGGATGCCTACGCCGGAAATGCCGGCGGCAGCAATGGCGCCGGCGGTGGAACTGCCGGCATGGCAACCTCGAACTTCTCGCTCACTCAGAACGGAGTCTCTTCGCTGACCGGCACCAGCGTGGCTACGGGCGGATCGGGCGGCACTAGCGAAAACTTCTCCGGAAGCGCCGGTGCGGCCGCCAATGCAACCATCAACTTGAGCAGTTCCACCACGGGCGCTATCACCGGCACCGCCGCTGCCAACTATTTCGGCGGCGGCAGCGGCTACAGCGCGGGGGGAACAATTATTCAGGGAACTTCGGACAATGGCGGCGCGGGGGCAGTCGGATCGGCAACCTCCCTGGTCACAGGTACGGCTTCATCCGCGGTTGTATCCGACGCCTATGGCGTCGCCGGAGCAGGAGGCTCTCTCATTAATACTACCACCACCGGCAACGGCGGAGCGGGCGGCGTCGGCAACGCCAGTTCCAACGCCGTCGACGGCGGCGCCGGCACTGTAACCGCGCTGGCCCAGGCGACCGGAGGCAACGGCGGACAGGGTCAGGGCAACGGATTTACCGGCGGCAACGGCGGCAGCGCTTCGCTCATTGGCCTTCAAAACGGCTCTTCATCGGGCGGCGGGAATGTTTCGATTAAAGGAGAAGTTGTCGGGGGAGCCGGTGGATTCGGCCAATACGGAGCCAAAGGCGGGAACGGTGCGAGCGTATCCCTGACCGCCAATCAAGTCAGCGGCACAACCACCGGAGCTTTGACACTCGAACAAGATGCGTTTGGCGGAAACGCCGGCGGCAGCGACGGTGCCGGAGGCGGCACCGCAGGCACGGCAACGTCGAATTTCACGCTGAGCCAAAACGAAATCTCTTCGCTGACCGCGAGCAGCGTTGCCGTCGGTGGCGCCGGCGGAAACAGCTCAAATTCCACTGCGCCCGCCGGCGGCGCTGCAAATGCGACCATCAGCCTGACCAGCACCACCAGCGGCCTCGTCACGGCCATCGCGGCTTCGAACTATTATGGCGGCGGCAGCGGGTACAGCGATGGTGGAAATATTACCGGCGGAACCGGCACCGGCGGGGCCGGCGCTAACGGCAACTCCACCTCCACCGGCAGCAACACCGGCTCAGGCACTGTCGATGCCGATGCGTATAGTGTCGGCGGAAACGGCGGATACGGATCGGGCAGCGGATTCACCGGCGGCAACGGTGGTAATGCGACTTCTTTGGCAACTGCACTCTCGGTTTCGGGAGCGGCAACGGCGACCGCTACTGCGATGACCGGCAATGGCGGCAAAGTGAATAACTCCGCCACTGCTGGCGCCGCCGGATCGGCCAGCGCAACAGCCACGACCCATGGCGTGACGGTGACCGATATCCTTCCCGTAGCGCAAGGCGGCACAGCCGGTGGACAAGTCACCTGGACATCCGCCGGTGGCAATACCGTCGAGGTGGGTCCCGGAAGCACGAATACGGGTCAGGGCACTGTCACCGGGCCGCTCGCCAATATTAATTTTGTCAATGGCGACGGAACTCTCGTAGTTGGCAATGGGATCAGCCCAACCGTATTGCATTTCAATGCGTCCTCAGGAGGCAGCTCGCAAGGCTCCCTGATCATTACCGCCAACTCGACGATGGACATCGATAACGATCATTTCTTCATCAACTATGGCAGCAATCCCGATCCGATCTCGACGATCGTTGGCTATCTGAAGAATGGCTACAACGGTGGAGCGTGGAACGGAACCGGCGTGGCGATCGACAGCTCAATGGCCACCGCGAATTACGGCGTGGGTTACGCGGACTCGGCCGATCCCAGCAATCCCGCTCACCTTTCGTCCAACCAGATTGAGATCAAATACACTCTTTACGGCGACACCAATCTGGATGGAACCGTGAATAGCATCGACTTCGGAAACCTCGCCGCGAATTTCGGAAAATCCGGAAAAGTCTGGGATCAAGGCGACTTCGACTACGACGGCACGGTCAACAGCATCGATTTCGGGTTGTTGGCTGGGAACTTCGGCAAATCCGCGAGCAACGCATCGGTGGCGGTTTCGGCCGGTGATTGGGCCGCCCTGGACGCCTTCGCCGCGGCGAATGGCCTGATGGCCGAGGTTCCGGAGCCGGGTTCGGCCGCGTTGGCACTGATGGTGGGCATGGGCGTTCTCGCCCGCCGACGGCGTCGATCCGAGGGGCCGCGTTCCATCAAGGAATAATCGCCCTTGGACTCCTCCCGCGCCTTTCGATAACATGGTCTTCGACTATGAAGATCATCCTGGCCAATCCCCGCGGTTTCTGCGCTGGCGTCAACATGGCGATCGAGACGGTGGACAAGGTGCTGGCCATGAAAGGCCCGCCGGTCTACGTGTATCACGAGATCGTGCATAATCGGCATGTCGTGGATGGTTTCTGCGGACGCGGCGTGACGTTCGTTGATGACATCGAGCAGGTCCCGATGGGCGGACTGGTAGTTTACAGCGCCCACGGCATCTCGCCGGAGGTTCGCCGCAAGGCCAAGGAACGCGGCCTTGTCGAAGTGGACGCCACTTGCCCGCTGGTTACCAAAGTCCACATGGAAGTTCTCCGCTATGTTCGCGATGGGTACACGATCATATTCATCGGCCATCGCAAACATGACGAGGCGATCGGCACCGTCGGCGAAGCGCCCGACGCCATCATCGTCGTCGAAACCCCCGAGGATGCCGCGAATTTGCAGGTGAAGCCCAACGCCAAGCTGGCGTATGTCACGCAGACCACGCTCAGCGTCTCCGATGCCCAGCGCGTCATCGACGTTTTGAAGGTGCGGTTCCCGAACATTCGCTATCCCTCCAAGGACGATATTTGCTACGCCACGACCAATCGGCAAAATGCGGTCACCAGTCTCAGCCCCGAAGTCGATCTTGTTCTGGTAATCGGAAGTAAAAACAGCTCCAACAGCCAACGATTGGTG
Source organism: Tepidisphaeraceae bacterium (assembly GCA_036267155.1). Lineage (GTDB taxonomy): Bacteria > Planctomycetota > Phycisphaerae > Tepidisphaerales > Tepidisphaeraceae > PALSA-1353. Next base: position 8,865 of record DATAWP010000005.1, on the reverse strand, counting down.
GACCGCGCCCTGGAAGCTGGCAAGCCGGCGTATCTGATCGACGATGCATCTGAACTCGACCCGAACTGGTTTGACGACAAGCACGCGGTGCTGGTGACGGCCGGCGCGTCCGCGCCCGAACATCTCGTCAGCGATCTGGTTTACCGTCTCCAGAGAGAGTTCGGCGGCGAAACCGAAACGCGCACGCTTATGGAAGAGGGGATTTCTTTTGAATTACCCAAATCCGTGCGAAGTCTGGCCGTGGTAAGTTAGCATGACCCGCATTTGAGGATCCCATGAAAGGCGTCATTCTCGCGGGAGGCACGGGGTCCCGGCTTCTGCCCCTTACCAAAGTCACCAACAAGCACCTGCTGCCGGTTTACGATAAGCCGATGATCTACTATCCCCTCGAATGCATGGCCAAGGCCGGCATCGAGGAAGTCCTGCTCGTCACAGGCGGAAACAACAGCGGCGATTTCATCCGTCTCCTGGGCAACGGCCGCGACTTCGGACTGAAAAATCTCAATTACACCTACCAGGACGGCGCCGGCGGAATCGCCCAGGCTCTGGGCCTGGCGGAACACTTTGCCGGCGGCGACAGCATTTGCCTCATCCTCGGCGACAACATTCTCGAACATTCCATCCGCGAGCCGTGCCGAAAATTCTCCGAGCGAGGCTCGGGCGCCAAAATCCTTCTGGCCCAGGTCGAAAATCCGCGCGCCTACGGCGTCGCCGAGATGAACGGCGAGCGCGTCGTCCGCATTGTCGAAAAACCCAAAGATCCCAAGAGTAACTGGGCCGTCATTGGAATCTATTTTTATGACCACAAGGTTTTCGACATCGTCCGCGAACTGAAGCCTTCGGCTCGCAACGAATTGGAAATCACGGACGTGAACAACGCCTACATCGATCGCGGCGAGATGACCTACGACAAGGTCACCGGCTTCTGGGCCGACGCCGGCGAAAACATCGATTTTTATCTGAAAGCCTGCAACACCGTATCCAAGTGCGGGGCGAACAAGGAAGCGAAGTGACCTTCAAATTTAGCGGCGGTGCGTGGAACCGCGGGTTTCCCTGAAAATTCTTCGCCTTCATCACGCCCAGATCACCGTCGCCCCCTCGGATGAGGCCCGCGCCCGCGATTTCTACTGCGGCCTGCTGGAATTGAAAGAAATCGTCAAACCGTCGTCACTGAAATCCCGCGGCGGATTCTGGCTGCAAGCCGGCGAGCGCCAGGTGCACGTTGGTATTGAAGACGGCGTCAATCGCTCGGCCACCAAAGCCCACATCGCGTATGAAGTGGACGACATCGCCGCCTGGAAGACGAAACTGCTGGAGAATGACATTCGCCCGCTGGATTCGGTTCCCATCGAAGGCTATGAACGTTTCGAGTTCCGCGATCCTTTCGGCAACCGTGTGGAGTTCATCCGACCGATTGGTTGAGGGCGTTCTCTGCGGAACCTATGATGCTCATGTCAAATACGCATGAGCGACACGCTGAAAAAGATTCAGCGATTGGCGATGCCTATGCAAACCCTCCTCGTCACCGGCGCAGCCGGATTCATCGGCTCCAACTTCGTGCGGCTTCTCGTCCAGCGCCAACTCCCCGTCAAAATCATCGCGCTCGATAAGCTCACCTATTGTGGAAACCTTGCCAACCTGCAGGGTGTCCTCAGCGACAATGCGATCTTCGTCCGCGGCGATATTTGCGATCACGACCTCGTCGCGGCCGTGTTCGATGAGCACAAAGTCACCCAGGTCGTCAATTTCGCGGCCGAGACGCACGTGGATCGCTCCATCCTTGGCTCCGGGCCGTTCGTGCAGGCCAATGTCGTTGGCACTCAAGTCCTTCTGGACATCGCCCGCGCCCGCACCATCGAAAGATTCCTTCAGGTCGGCACGGATGAGGTATACGGAACCCTCCCGGAGGACCGTCCCGATATCAAATTCACCGAACAAACTCCGCTTGCGCCCAACAGCCCCTACAGTGCCAGCAAGGCCGCGGCCGATTGCCTGGTTCGAGCGTATTTCCATACTTTTAAAATGCCGGTCCTGATCACCCGCTGCAGCAACAACTACGGCCCCTACCAGTTCCCCGAAAAAGTCATTCCTCTGTTCGTCACCAATCTCATCGAAAACAAAAAAGTTCCGCTCTACGGCGACGGCCTGAACATCCGCGATTGGCTTCACGTCGAAGACCACTGCGACGCCATCTGGACCGTGCTGACCCGCGGCACGCCCGGCGAGGTCTACAACATCGGCGGCAACAACGAAATCACCAACCGCAAAATCACCGAAACCATCCTCCGCGAAATGGGCAGGAATTGGGACGACAGCGTCCAATACGTAAAAGACCGCCCCGGCCACGACCGCAGATACGCCATCGACGCCACGAAAATAAAAAAAGAACTCGGCTGGGAGCCGAAGCATCGCTTCGAACAGTCGATTAAAGCCACGATTCAGTGGTACAAGGACCACCAGGATTGGTGGCGAGCGATCAAGAGCGGCGAATATCTGAAATATTACGAACAACAATATGGCGACCGATAATCGCGCTCCAATCATTTCCCCCGCGACGCCCGCCGACATTCCGGCCGTTCTCGATTTCATCCGCAAGCTGGCCGAATTCGAACATCTTTCCTACGAAATGAAGGCCACCGAGGCCGATCTGCACCGACACCTTTTCGGCCCATCCCCCGCAGCGGAAGTTGTCATGGCAAAACTCGACGCCAACCCCGTCGGCTTCGCGCTCTATTTCACGACGTTCTCCACCTTCGTTGGCCGCCCCGGCATCTGGCTGGAAGATTTGTTTGTCCTGAACGAATTCCGCCATCGCGGAATTGGCCGGGCGCTATTGCGTCACATTGCCGCCGTCGCCGTCGAGCGAAACTGCGGCCGGCTCGAGTGGTCCGTGTTGGATTGGAATGAACCGGCGATCCAGCTTTACCGCAAACTCGGCGCCGTCGCCATGAGCGATTGGACCACCCAGCGCGTCACCGGGGATGCCTTGTTACGATTGGCAACCGAGTCATGAACATCTACGACTCCATTCTCATCACTGGCGGCGGCGGGATGCTCGGCCATGCCTTGGCTGATCTGCTCGTCTCGCGCGGGCATCGGCCGGTTGCTCTCACCAGAAATCAGCTCGACATCGCCGATCCATCGGCCCTGAAGAAAGTCTTCGCCGCTCACAATCCCACTCTCGTTCTGAACTGTGCGGCTCACACCAAGGTTGATCTTTGCGAGCAGGAGCGAAAAAAGGCCGACGACATCAACGGCTACGCCGTTGGGAACATCGCGTCGCTGTGCCGCTCCGCCGGCGCGGGGCTCGTTCACGTCAGCACGGATTTCGTTTTTGATGGATCGCTTCGCCGGCCGTATCTGGTGACCGATCCGGTGAATCCGCTGAGCGCTTACGGCAAATCCAAGCTTCTGGGGGAGCAGGAGCTTCAGAAAAACGCGCCACGGCGATGGCTCATCGTCCGCGCCGCCTGGGTTTATGGTCTCCACGGCGCCAATTTTCCCCGCGCCATGGTCCAGGCTGCCCAGGCCGGCAAGCCGCTGACGGTGGTGAATGACCAATTCGGCTCGCCGACTTACACGGTTGACCTCGCCGCGGCGATTCTCGATCTGCTCGACAGCGGGGCGAGCGGTTTCTGGCACGTCACCAATTCCGGGCAGACTACCTGGTACGATTTTGCGAAGGCGGCGCTGGAAGTATTTAACCTTCGCGCGGAAATCTCTTCTATAAGCAGCGCCAACTGGGCGCAAAAACGGCCGACTTCAGCCGTTCGGCCCGGTTACAGCGTGCTGGACCTTGAGGCCTTGCATCGTCAGATCGGCCGATCCATGCGCCCATGGCGCGATGCTCTGGGCGATTTTCATCGTGCTGTGGAAGCCGGTGGTTTTTAGCGCTTTGTTGGAGAAATGGTATACTCGCGAGCGGAAAGGAACCGCGCTTCCGCGATATGTATTGCCGAATTCTCTCTTCTTGCGTGCTTTGTCTGTCTCTGGTCGCGTGTCGGTCGCATGCCTCTCCTGGCACGTGCGTACCCGCGCCCGCGACGATGGCTTCTGGCCAATACGTGGTCAGCGGTGGAATCCCCAAGCCCGGCTCCCGGAGGCTTATTCCCGGCGACACCGTCGCCACCGTCATCGCGCGCGATTTTCCCAATCCGCCCGCTGAGCCGATCACGATCGTGCTCGTTCGCCGCGCCCCCGAGGGCAAAACTCGCCAGCTCATCCAGCTCGATGCCCACGGCCAATTGATGTCCGAGCAGCAAAACATCGTCCTTCGCAACGGCGACGAATTGATATTCCCCGGCGGCGCCGGTTCCAATTCCACGGGTAATCCCACGGTTCCACCGCAACGTGGGCCGGGATGATATTGGCTGCCCGATCGGCATTCTCCGGCGTAAAATCCTTCCAATGGAACTCACCGTCCGCCAGGCGATGGAATCGGCTCTCGCGCATCACCGCGCGAACCGGATCGATCAGGCCGAGCAAACCTATCGGCTGATTCTCAACGCCTCTCCGAATGAACCGGACGCGCTGGAGATGCTGGGAGCCCTGCTTTCACAGCGGGGCCGGCACGGCGAAGGCCTCGCTTTGATCGACCGCGCCCTCGCGCTTCGTCCCCACGCCGCCGACTACCACGCCAACCGCGGGCTGATTCTTTCCAACATCGGCCGCAACGACGAGGCCGTTGCGGCCTACCGGGCAGCCCTGGCTCTGCGCCCGGATTCTCCAATCGCTCTGTACAACCTCGGCAATTCGCTGCTGAGATTAGATCAGGACGATGAAGCGATGGATTGTTACCAGCGCGCCGTTGCCCTGGCGCCGAATGAAGCAAATATCTACGGCAACCTCGGCAACCTGCTATTGAAGAAGGATCGCCTCGACGACGCGATCGCGGCATACCGCCGCGCCTCGGAACTCAGCTCCGATCATGGGCAGCCACGGTCGCAGAGCCCTCATCTCATGAATCTCGCCCGTGCACTCATAGATGCGGGACAATTGGATGAGGCGATTTCGAATTATCGCCGCGTCTATTCGCTTCGTTCAATCGACGGCACGGCGCCACAAAATGTGGGGAGCGAGGTGCTTTTCCTGCTGAGCTTTCTTCCCGGTTACGATGCCCGACGGATTCTGCAGGAACACCGTGATTGGAATGCCCAGCTCGCCGAGGGGCTGCGGTCCGCTGGCCCGCACGAGAATGATCGTTCGCCGCAGCGCCGCTTGCGCATCGGCTACGTTTCCCCCAATTTCCGGAATCATGTTCAGTCGCTTTTTACGGTTCCGCTTTTCTCGCGGCACGACCATCAGAATTTCGAGATTTACTGTTACGCCGATGTCAGATCGCCCGACTCGCTCACGCTACGTCTGCGCGGATGCGCCGACGTTTGGCGCAATATCGCTGAGATGACCGATCAGCAGGTGACCGACATTATCCGCTGCGACTGCATCGATATCCTGGTGGATTTGACCCTGCACATGGCCGACAACCGCATGTTGGTCTTCGCGCGCAAACCCGCTCCCGTGCAGGTCACTTGGCTCGGGTATCCCGGAACCACGGGTCTGGAAACGATCGATTATCGGCTGACTGATCCATACCTCGATCCTCCGGGCGAAACCGACGCCTTCTATGTTGAGCGATCTATCCGCCTTCCGCATACATTCTGGTGCATTGACCTTCAAGCCTTGGAACCAGCCGATACACCGCCGGTAAACCCGTTGCCAGCCCTTGAGGCTGGAAAAATCACCTTCGGCTGCTTTAACACTTTCAGTAAAATTAATCAGCCGTTGCTGGAGCTTTGGGCACGCGTGCTGAATGCGGTGCCGAATTCACGGATGCTAATGCTCGCGCCGTCCGGATCCCGCCGGCAATGGGTTTCTCAATTATTATCCGATCGCGTCGATTTCATTTCCCGCCAACCTCGCAACGAATACCTGAAGTTTTATCATCGCGTCGATCTGGGACTCGACACCCTCCCATCCAACGGACATACCACCAGCCTCGATTCTTTCTGGATGGGCGTGCCGGTTGTGACGCTCATCGGCAACACTGTCGTCGGTCGCGCCGGATTCAGCCAGCTATCCAATCTGCAACTCTCTGAACTCGTTGCGAAGACGGCCGATGAATACGTTACCATTGCGGCCAAGCTTGCCGCCGACTTGCCGAAATTGGCCGAGCTTCGCCGCACGCTTCGGGAGCGGATGCGGTTTTCTCTCCTGATGGATGCCGACCGCTTCACCCGGGACATCGAGTCGGCATATCGGCAGATGTGGCTCACCTGGTGCAAATCACCCAACAATGGCCGCGCCGGTTGAAACCCCGAGCCGCGGCGTCGGAGGGGTATTGGTGTCGCGGATATTGCAACTCACAATAAAAAAGCCGACCCGGGCAAGGTCGGCTTCGAATGGGGCTGATGAAGGATGCTCCGGGTTGTGGAATGGAGCGAATCCTTCACATCGGGGGAAGAATGGGCTAAATTTAAAAGCCGCGTTTGCACAACATCATTGCATCCGCGACGTGTTGTGATATTGCAATATCTATGCCGATAAATATGTCATTCATCACTGCACGGTCCGGTTTAATCGTGGTTAATATCTGGCGGATAAAGATTTGCGGAGAATAATTTTGGGAAAAATCTGCGGCGAACTTTCTCCGGTGGGCGTCCGATGGTCCGGCAACTTGGCCGGCTGTCAGCCACGGCAGCGCGAAATTGACCCCCTTATATCCCGCTAACCCCTGGAGATACTCGTGAGGATTCTGGTCACCGGCGGGGCAGGGTTCATAGGCTCCAATCTGGCTAAGCGTCTGGCCGCCGATGGCCACGATGTGACCGCCGCCGATGCGCTGCTCGCCGCGCCTTATTCCAATCTCATCGATTTCCCGGGCGATGTCCTCACCCTCAAGGATCCGGAAGATTTGGATTCGATGACCAAGCTGGGAAAATTGGACGTCATCTTTCATCAGGCCAGCATGACGGGCGTCGTTGGCGGCGACGGGACCGACCTCAGCGGACAGAGCCTCCAGCATCGGATGATGCGCAACAATGTGGAAACCTTCCGCGGAATTCTGGAGTGGGCGGCACAGACCAAGGCTCGCGTCATCTGGGCCAGCAGTTGCAGCATCTACGGCCGCGGGCCGGTCCCGATGCGCGAATCACAACCTCCCGATCCGCTCAACATTTATGCCTTCAGCAAGTTGGCCATGGAACGGCTCGCTGCTCGTTACGCCCCGCGATTGGTCCCTCCCACCGTCGGCCTGCGCTACACCAACGTCTACGGCCCCGGCGAAGGCCACAAGGGGAAACTGGCCAGCATGATTCACCAGCTCGCCGCACAAATGCGCGCCGGCAAACGCCCGCGCATCTTCACCGCCGGCCAGCAGCGACGCGATTTCGTCTACGTTGACGACGTGGTTCAGGCCAATCTCAAAGCCCTGACCAGCACCCGCAGCGGCGTTTTCAACATCGGCAGCGGGAAATCCTGGTCGTTCAACGAACTCGTTGCCGAACTGAACCGCGCCTTGAAAATCAATCTTCAGCCCGATTATTTCGACAATCCGTACAGTTTCACGCAGGACTGGACCGAAGCCGACCTGACCGAATCCCGCCGATGCTTTGCTTACGAGCCGCAATTCAATTTGTCCCGTGGCATCGATGCGTATCTCGCCTCGGGGAAACTGGGCTTGTGAGCCGCGTATCCAGAATCGGGTCGGTTATTCGTTGATTAATATGGTCACAAGGTTGGCCAAAAAAACGAAAAAACCCGGCCAAAAACCACTTGTTGATTACGATTGGATCGGCTACCATGCGCAGTATGCCCGCGGGTTTCCCCGGCAGAGTTCCCCCCCTCTCTGCCCCCCGCGGGTTTTTTTATGCGCGCTGGCAGGTCATGTTTCCGGCCGGTTAGCCGTGAGAGCATTCGCATCCGGGTTGATGTCCCAGAATGTCCCGAACCGGCGCATTTTTTCATCGGTTCCCTGGGACGTCCGTGAGCATCTGACGACTGGAGCGAAATCAGCGAGCATGGAGTCGTGTGGAAAAACATGTGCCTCTATTATAGTGGCCAGCGGGTGAAGGTTTTGGACGTCTTTTGTGACACTGACGCGATTTTACGTTGGAAATTTTGATTTACCGCCTGCTTCGCTCAAGACACCCAGAACGCGGAGCGCGTATTTTGCGCCGGGGGATGAATTGGCGTATCGAACGAACCGACATACAATGGTGATGGTCTTTGACAATTTAACCCACCGGGGGCGACTGGTTTCGACCGGATAGCTGCGGTGGTGGTGGCATGCCCAGGACGCTCGATTGGCCTGGTTAATCATTCGAGCAAAACTTTAACTGCTAACAGCGATGTTGCAGGCCGGGTCGGCTTTGCCGCTCCGGTTCTCATGGCTGCCTAATTAAGGCAACCTCGGTACGATGTGAAGCCCGCGTCACGTCGGCCGCAAAATGCGGGCTGGCTCTCTGATTCGGACGTTGGTCAGAAGGCGAGATTAAGACGACTGGACGCTGGCGAAGGGTGTCGATCTTCGTTGCCGGCGTCGAGATCAAAAGACCGACTAAGCATGTAGAGGCCGCCTCTGACGTTGTCTCGGGACTGGGGTTCAAATCCCCACGCCTCCATTCGACTCTGTCAAGACCCCATTCTTGTCCCAACTTTGAAGTATAGTTTCGCGGTCCAAAGTCATTGGATCTGAGCCGGGACCTTCCCGGCTCGCTTGCTCTTTGTTACGTTCAAATCGTCCACGCGGAGGATACGGCTCTGCTGGGAAGCAACCGGAGCGCCGTCGTGGATCGCCTTACGGCTGTCGGGTCGGGCCTCTGCGCTCGACCCGTTTTTCTTTCCTGCCGCAGCCGGGGGCGCACAATG
>DATAWP010000004.1:0-126635 GCA_036267155.1 Tepidisphaeraceae bacterium | reverse complement strand
TGGGAGTAGTCGCTGAACGCTTCCTTGCCGGCAGCCAGCGCGACCATCGCCACATCCCTTGGCGACTTGCTGGTTAACATTGTTAGCTGAATCTTAGGAGGCGAAAAAACGCTTTTCTACAGAGCCGGTCACCACTCATATCGCTTCCTTCCTCGAACCGGAAAAGGGTTCGGCAAAGGGGTCGATTCCCATAATGACCGCGGCGGCTATTTCCCCTGCATGGCTCGGCCGCTTCGGCGGATCGTTCCTGATGTATTTTACCACGTGCTAAACCGGGGCAACAGACCGATGCCGATCTTTCGCAAGCCTGTGAAGAACAATCGGGCGGTCCGAATTTCGATCATGGCAGCGCGATCGCCGGAGGTGACGCAGGCGGCGGCAGGGCGGAGCGGTGGAGTTGCCGCCTTGGGCCGCGGGCATTTCGGGGGCGGATCGTCACAACGGCGTTCCGCAAAAAAATCGCTCGGGATGCCGAAAAACACGCCCAATTCTTTCACCTTCCAGCCTTAGTAATAGAGGGATGGTCTCATGGATCGTTGCTGGAGCCGTGCCGGACGTTGGTCTTCGCCTGGCCGGGCCACACCCAGCCGGCCGACGAGTGATTTTCGAATATTCACCAGTAACAGTGACAACTTCGGCCCTGGCGCTATCGAAAACGCGGGAGTTGTTACCACGCTATCCCAAATCATGATGATTGTCGTAGCTTTTCATGGCCTTTTCGCGTCGCGATTGGTTGAGAATAAGCCCAACCCCGGCGGCAAACGTAAATTTCTTGACCTGGCGGGGCGCGAGTCGTTAAATTAGTGGTTGGTCCCTGCGGACGGCGGAAAAACCTACCTTTCCGTAGAGCTGGTTGAACTTCTGGACCGGCTCATAAGCCTCGCGGCCGTCGCCGTTTATATGATTGGAGGTTGTGTATGCCACCGGTTGGCCCCCAAGGCTCTCGCGGCGGATTGATCACTGCGGTAGTCGTTTTCACGATTCTGTTCGTGACGGCGACCATCTTCGCCATTTATTTTGGCGTCGATGACAACAAGAAAACCGAACTCCTGACCACCCAAACGAGTCGCACTAAGGAAATCTATTCGGCGCAGGACATGCTCAGCCAGCGCTACAAAGACATCACCAAGAACCCCAGGCCGGGACAGACGGTTTTGCAGGTGGCATTTCAGGATGCGCAGAATTTGGCGGAGCTGATCAACGGCAAGACGGCGGCCAACGCGATACAGCCGAGCGCCGCGGCGGATCAGGCCCGCAATGCCTTGACGGATGCCGGGCAGCGGGTGCCGTCTGTGCAGCTTACCACCAGCATGAGCCTCGTGGAGGCGATCAATAAATTGGCCGCCTATGCGTCGGGCCAGCACTACGAGAACCAGGCGCTTCGCCAGGCGCAATTGCAGGGGGCGGGTGATGCAGCCAAGCAAATCGCCCTTTCCCAGACGTTGGTCAAAAAGGCCCAGGATGACCTGGCCGACGCCAACAAAATCAAGCAGGATGCGCTGGATCAAACCCAAAAAGCCCAGAACGACGCCGTCATCAAAATCCAGCAGATGTCGCAGTCAATGGACCAGGAGCGCCGGGAGCAGAACGCCGAACTGCAAAGAGCCCAGCAACTGGTGGAAACCAAGGACCAGCAACTGGATCAGGAGAAGAGGCTGGCCACGGAACTGGGCGACAAGCTCGCGGGGAAACGCATTTCGCCGATCGATCCGTTGCTCCGGCAGTCGGATGGAATGATCACGTCCGTGGCATCCGACGACATTGTTTACATCAACCTGGGAATGGGAGACCACTTGGTGCCGGGGTTGACGTTTGAAGTATACGACCGACGGGATGGGGTTCCGAAGCAGGATGACCTGTTGAGCGAGGAAAACCTTCCGGTGGGAAAAGGCTCGATTGAAGTAGAGCAGGTGTACGCGACGGACAGCCGGTGCAGGGTCATCAAAACGGAGGTCGGCCAGCACCTGGCTGAGGGAGACCTGATCGCGAATTTGGTGTACGACCGAAACACCAAATACAATTTCGTGGTGTACGGCAACTTCGATCTGGCCCAGACCGGACAGCCGAAACCGGCGGACCGGCAGAAGATCGAAGCGCTGGTGACGGAATGGGGTGGACACGTTCAGAAAGACATCAACGTGGACACCGATTTTGTCGTGATGGGCGCGGTGCCGGAGATTCGGCAATTCACCGAAGACGAATTGCAGGACCCGCTCAATCGGCGGTTGCAGGACGATGAGAAGGCCGAATACGCGGCATACAGTGCGGAGTTGGACAAGGCGAAAGAATTGCACATCCCGATCATGAATCAGAATCGGTTTCTGTACTTCTGCGGATACTACGACAACGCGCAAAGATAGCGCGGATGAAATTTGAATGAAACAGCCCGCGGACAGTCGTCCGCGGGCTTTTTATTTTTATGCGCTGCCTGGGCTTAATTTTCGTCCGATAATTGCGGAAGATGGTGGTGTCGCCAACTTCTCACGTCCAGTTTGGGAATGGACGATGTTGCCGGTTGACGCGAGGGATCGGACGGCTAGTATGCGCCAGCCGGGAGATTTATCCCAGATTTTATTGGACGTTTGCCTTGCTGCGTAGGAATCCGCCACAATGAGTTTGACAGCCCCTCCCATGCAGGCCGACCCTCCGCCCATTGATCCGTTGATAAGCCCACCGGCTCCGGGGGTCCAGGCGGAGCCAGTGGAGATTCCGGAATTCGAGATCCGCGCCCACCGCGGATGGGTCGCGATCGATTTCAAAGAGTTGCTGCACTATCGGGAACTGCTGTACTTCCTCACCTGGCGGGACGTGAAGGTGCGGTACAAGCAGACGGTGCTCGGCGTCGCGTGGGCAGTTTTACAGCCGGTGATGAATGTCATCATCCAAACCGTGATTTTCGGAACCGTGGCGGGATTCGCCAGCAAGCTGCCCGCGGAACTGAAAGTCCGGCACATTCCGTATTCCCTGTTCAATTACGCGGGAATATTGCCGTGGATGCTGTTCGCCGTAGGCGTCAGCGCGGGCGGTCTGTCGCTGATGAACCAGCAAAACCTGCTGACGAAAGTCTATTTCCCGCGCCTCTTCGTACCCACGTCCGTGATCGGGGCGGCGCTGGTAGACATGATGGTCTCCTTCGCGGTCTTTTTCACGCTGATGGGATGTTATCGCGTGGCGCCGCCGTGGACGGTGGTGTTCATTCCCCTGCTGGTGTTGCTGACGGCGCTGGCGGCGGTCGGTATTGCCTATTTGCTTTCGTCGCTGACGGTGACTTATCGCGATTTCCGGTTTCTGTTGCCGTTCATGGTTTCGACCTGGCAGTTCATCAGCCCCGTTGGATATCCGCTCGATCCCCACCGCCAGTGGATTCGCTGGCTCCTGCGGCTCAATCCGATGTACGGAATCATCAACGGATATCGCTCGGCGCTGCTGCATCAGAACTGGGATTTTCCGGGGCTGGCCCTCTCCGTGGTGGAAGTTGCCGGACTTCTGCTGTTCGGCATGTACTACTTCAAAAAGACCGAGCGACGATTCGCGGACATCGCGTAGGACGACTCATGAGCGCGGCGATCACCATCGACGGCATCGGCAAGTGTTATCAGCTCGGATTGCGGGCCGAGAAATATCTGACGCTGCGCGACACGATCATGTCGGTGATCAAGGCCCCGTTCCAGCGCCTCGCTGGGCTCGCCGGCAAGGGCCCGGAAGAGGGCCAATTCTGGGCGCTGAAGGATGTCTCCTTTGACGTACAGCGCGGCGAGGTGATGGGAATCATCGGCCGCAACGGAGCGGGGAAATCCACCTTGCTGAAAATCCTCAGCCGCATCACCGAGCCGACGGAGGGAAACGCCAAGCTCAAAGGCCGCGTGGCGTCGCTGCTGGAGGTCGGGACCGGATTTCATCCGGAACTGACCGGGCGTGAAAATGTTTATCTCAACGGCGCGATCCTCGGCATGCGCAAGGCGGAGATCGACCGTAAATTCGACGAGATCGTCGCGTTCGCCGAAACCGAACAATTCCTCGACACGCCGGTGAAGCGATATTCCAGCGGGATGTACGTGCGGCTGGCGTTTGCGGTGGCGGCGCATCTGGAGCCGGAAATCCTCATCGTGGATGAAGTGCTGTCGGTGGGCGACGTGGAATTTCAGAAAAAGTGCCTGGGGCGGATTCAGCAAGTGGCGCAGGGAGACGGTCGGACAGTGCTGTTTGTGAGCCACAACATGGGATCGGTGCAGAATCTGTGCGATCGCGCGGTTTATCTGCGCAACGGCGCGGTGGCGGAGATCGGCAATGCCGACAGCGTCGTTGAGACCTATCTGAATAGCACGGTCAGCGCGGAAGAGAAGGACCTTTTGCAGCGGCCGAGGTTTCCGGGGCTGGTGGCTACGCTGGCGGGATTTTCGATGACACCGCCGCAGGGAAGGGAGCGCGTGCTCAGCGGCGGTGAAGCGACGTTTGAATTCCAGCTCGATGTCAAGGAGCCGGTCAAGAACGCCTGCCTCGGATTCATGTTCAATTCCGACAAGGGCTATCGCGTGCTGGGCCTGAACAGCCGGCTGGAACTGCGCGGCGTGACGCTGAATCCGGGCAAGAGACTCGTGCGGTGCAAAGTAGATTCGCTGCCGCTCAAGCCCGGGCGGTACATCATGGACATCGAGATTCGCAGCAACGCCAAGCCCTACGATTATGTCGAGCACGCGATGGCCGTCGATATCGAGTTCGATGATTTCTACCGAACGGGCGAGATGCTGTGGAACTACGAGGGAAGCATCCTGCACCGCGCGACATGGGAGTTTTGAGAACGAAGTCACGACCCGCTGAAAAAAGGGATTACCGATCATCGCAATGGAAAGCACGAACGGAACAGATTCGCTCGTCAAGGCGCTCAGCCAGGTTTCGCTCACCGCGGCCAACATGGGCAATACCCTGGCGTTCGAGCCGGTGATGGAAGACTGGTTCGGATTCCTCGGCGGACGTCCTGGCGAGGTGGTGATCGTTGACGGCGGCAGCAGCCCCGAAACGCACGCGGTCTATTGGAAACTGTTCAACGAGAGAAAAATCGACAAGCTGCAGGTCATCAGAAGCGAACACTCGGACAATCATCGGGACACCTGCTATATTCAGGAGTACATTGTCGGCGCGATTGCCAGCAAGCCGTATATCCTGTTTTTCAAATCCGACACACTCCCTTTCCGCCAGGGGCACGACAACTGGCTTCCCGAAGCGATCGAGCATTTGGAGCGACCGGATACCTTCGCGGTCGGCGGGAGTTTTAACAGTCCCAGCCACCACCACGACGCCTGGCCGGGTTGGTATTTCAGCCACAAATGCAGCTTGAATTTCGCGCTGATGAAGCGGTCGAGCTTCATGGAAGCGATGGAGGAATTCGCCGGCGAGTTCATCCGCAGCGGATACCGCATCGAGAAAAACCCAATTGGCCCGGAAGCGAACAAACGATACGTCGTCGAGACGTCCTTCGAGCGATACATGGCCCGCCACAATAAATTCACGCTGGTCAAGGTGGAGGATCCCACCTGGACGGTGTTCCATACCAACGTGGCGGGCAAAAAGCTGGTGGAAGTGCGGGAGAAATATTTGAAGCGAGTCGATGTCGAGCGGTACATGAACGCGCGGCTTCCCAATCGCATCTGGGGCGGATGTTATTACGGCAAGCCTCGGGCGCGGTGGGCGAACTTCAAGTGGACGCTGAGCGAATCGCCCCTGGGACAGGCCGTTCGGGCGGCCAAGCGCCTGATTGGGATCAAGCCGAACGCGCGGCAGACATGAAAATCACTTTCCTGATGACTTACGCGGGTATGTCCGGGGGCACGCGGGTGATCGTCACGCAGGCTCAGGAACTGATGGCGCGCGGGCACGAGGTGCGTGTCTTCACGACGCCGCCCCCGACGCCGGGATTTCGCAGGACCGTCTCTTCCCTGCTGCACGGAAACGGCTGGCCGAAAATCACCAAGGCCGGCGAATCATTTTTTGACGGCAGCGGTGTTCCGCATACCGTCCTTCCGAAATTCCGACCGTTCACCAATCACGATCTGCCCGATGCCGACGTGGTAATCGCAACCTGGTGGCAGACTGCCGAATGGGTTTGGCGGTTGGCGCCGAGCAAGGGCGCCAAGGCATTCTTCATCCAGCATTACGAAACCTGGGGCGGGGATCCCAAGGAGGTCGACGCCGCGTGGCGGTTGCCGCTTCGCAAAATCGTTATCTCGCACTGGCTCGCGGATTTCGCCAGGGACAAGTTCGGCGATGCGGATGTTTCGCTCGTGCCCAACAGCGTGGACATGAATCTGTTCCACGCCCCGCCGCGATCTCGGCAGAAGCGGCCGACCGTCGGACTCCTGTATAATCGACTGTGGTTCAAAGGTTGTGATGTCGCCCTGAAAGCAATTGAGACCGCCGCTCAGCAAATCCCCGATTTACAGCTTATCGCCTTCGGGCAGGAACCGCCCCGCCACTGGATGCCGTTGCCGACGGGCGCGCAATATTCGACCAAGCCCAGCCAGGAAACGATCAGGGATATTTATTCGCAATGCGACGTGTGGCTGTGCGGAAGCCGGGCCGAGGGGTTTCATCTTCCGCCGCTGGAGGCGATGGCCTGCCGCTGCCCGGTCGTTTCGACACGGGTCGGCGGTCCGATGGACACGATCGAAGAGGCAAAGAACGGATTTCTGGTGGATGTGGAAGACCACGACGCTTTGGCGGACCGGCTGGTTCGGGTGTTGAAATTATCGGACCCGCAATGGCAAGCGATGTCCGATGCCGCATATGCTACTGCTTGCCGATATAGTTGGCGGGACGCCGCCGAATTGATGGAAAAGGCACTGGAGACGGCCATCGAGCGATCGAGAACGGCCCGCCGCATCGGCGCTTAGGAAATTAGAATCGAGCAAGGCCGTCCTCGGCCCGCTTCGGAATTGTTCAGATGTTTGGAATGCGCGGCAATATCCTCGTCCCCATCACCCTGTTCGGATTCATTCCCTTCTGCTTCGTGCTCTTCGCACTTTTGCCCGCCCGCAAGGCGGTCATCTACAACTTTCTGGTCGCGTGGCTTTTCCTCCCGATGTCCAACCTACCGCTGCACGGCTTCACCGATTACAACAAAATGTCCGCGGCCTGCGTCGGCGTGCTCATGTCCGCGTTCATCTTCGACATCGATTCGATTCTCGCGTTCCGCTTTAAGATATGGGACATCCCCATGTTCGTCTGGTGTACGTGTCCTTTCATTTCCTCCTATTACAACGGTTACGGGCCTTACGACGGCTTTTCGGCCGTCGCGTACCAGACCACGACCTGGGGCTTGCCGTACTTCATCGGAAGAATCTACTTCAATGACCTCCAGGGTCTGCGCGAGCTGGCGAGAGGAATCATCATCGGCGGCCTGCTTTATGTGCCGCTGTGCTGGTTTGAAATCCGCTTTAGTCCGCAGTTGCACCGGATCGTTTACGGCTATCATCAGTACGAATTTGCCCAGTCCAAACGCTATGGCGGTTACAGGCCAATGGTCTTCATGCAGCACGGACTGGCCGTGTCGATGTGGATGGCAACGACGGCGATGACCGCGTTCTGGCTTTGGTGGTCCAAATCGTTCGACCGGATCATGGGAATAAAAATGGGATGGGCGGCCCTGGCCCTCATCGTGACGGCCGCGGCGTGCCACTCGGTCGGGGCGGCCGCCTTGATGAGCATCGCATTGATCGTCCTCTGGCTGACGCGCGTCACCAAGTGGCCCATCTGGATCATGCTTTTGACGCTGGGACCTCCCACCTGGATTTTCGTGCGCACCACGGACCTCTGGAACGGACGCGATCTCGTGGCTTTCCTCCAGCAGTACGATCCGCGCTCGGCCCAGTCCCTTGAAGTCAGGCTTGAAAGCGAACGCACCCTGGTTAATCACGCGATTCAGCAGCCCGTCTACGGCTGGACCGGCTGGAAGCTCTTTTCAAAACAGGGCGATGTCGCCCAGCACGGCGTGCCCGACCAGATGTGGATCATCGCTTTCGGAAAATTCGGGTTCATCGGCCTTATCTCGTTGACCGTCTCGCTGCTGATGCCGGTGCTGCTGCTGGCCTGGAGGATCCCGGTGCGCTATTGGAGCCATCCCGGCGCGGCCCCCGCGGCGGCGCTGGGAGTGCTGTTGACCCAGCACATGTCCGACCTCTGCTTCAACGCAATGGTGAACCCCATTTTTATTCTCTGCGCGGGGGGATTGACGGGAATGGCCTTCTCGCTGCGCGGCGCGCCGCAACCTGCGCCGCCAAGACCCACTTACCTGACACCTTCGCCCGCCCGGCCGCAGCCGATAAGGCCCGGTCCGGCGTCGGCATGAATGAATCGCGACGAGTCGCCGCGGTCCGATGGATTCTGAGCCGAAATCGCAAATTTTTGTCGAAAAATGCGAACCGGACCTATCGGGTGTGCCTTTCCATACGGGAATAAACTCGTATCGACGCCCGGCCGAATGGACGATTGAAGCTGTGGACCGCCGCATTTGAACAAAAGGGGCGGCGGCCCTTGGGAGAGCCGCGTGAATTTGCTGGTTATCATTGTTAATTATCGGACGCCCAAGCTGACGCTGGACTGTCTGGCTTCCCTCGCGCCCCAAATCGCGGACGTGCCGCAGGCCCACGTCATCGTCGTAGACAACGCGTCGGGGGACGATTCGGTCCCGCTGCTGCGAAAGGCGATGGTCGACAACGATTGGAAAAATTGGTTCACGCTGATCCCTTCATCCAAGAATCTTGGCTTCGCCGGCGGAAACAATCTGGCGCTGGACAAGCTGCTGGACCATCCCGAAGCGAAGTACGTTCTGCTGCTGAACAGCGACACGATCGTCCAGCCGAATGTCCTGCGACATTGCTATGAGAAAATGGAATCCGACCGCACGATCGGCGTGATGAGCTGTCTGCTGCTCAACGCGGATAACACGGTGCAGAACACCGCCCGGCGATTGCCCACGCCGCTGCGCATGGCCGCCCACAGCTTCGGCCTGCCGTGGCTGTGGCCCAAGGCGTTCCACTGGGCCGATCTGGACGATCCGGGCTGGGACCGGCGCACCAGTGCCCGCGAGGTGGAATGGGTCGGCGGCGCGTTCATGTTCATCCGCCGAAAAGTCGTCGATAAGCTCGGCGGATTGGACACCCGATTTTTCTTTTACGGCGAGGACGTTGAGTTCTGCTGCCGGGCCCGCCAGCACGAATGGAAAATCTGGTACGATCCGAGCGTGGCGGTGGTTCATCTGGCCGGAGCCTCCAGCGATCCGAGCCGCCTGGATCCTAAGGACCGCGACGCGATGCGATGGGAAGCGAGATATCTCATGCAGCGGCGTTGCTACGGAATCGTTGCCGAGATATTTTTACGCACCGTGGACATCCTCAGTTTCGGCTTGCGTTTTCTGAAGCTGCTGGTGCGCGGGCGGAGAAGCTCGCCGGAATTTGCCAAGCAACGCGAGATGCTGCTGTTCCTGCTGCACTGGCCGGCAGCGGCGAACAAGAGGTGACCGACGATGCCGCGCCGCCTTCGCATCGCCTTTGCGCTGCCGGGATTGCACAGGGTGGTGCGAGGGGCGGAATCAGCGTTCGAACAAATCGCCCGCCGCCTGGCGTGGCTGGGGCACGATGTTACGGTTTTCGGTTCAGGACCCCCGCGTCCGTCAGAGCCGTATCGTTACCACCAAATCCCCTGCATCCCGCGCGAATTCTTCGAAAAATGGCCAAAATTCCCCTGCCTTCGATCTCACTACGCATGGGAAGAATTAACGTTTTCGGCTGGCTTATTGCTGCGCTATCGGCCCAGTGATTTTGACGTCGCCGTCGGCTGCTCCTATCCGTACCTGAATTGGATTCTAAGCCGAGGCGTCGGCGAAGCTCCCAAGCATCTATTCGTGACGCAGAACGGCGATTGGATGGTGCAAAACCGCGCCGCGGAGTATCGCTTCTTCGACTGCGACGGCCTGGTCTGCACCAACGCTCAATATTTCGCCCGGCACTCCGAGCGGTACCCCTCGGCACTGATCCCCAATGGCGTGGACCCGGATGTTTTCTCGCCGGGCAAAGCGAGTCGGGCTGTGTATGGACTGCCGGACAGCGGGGCCGTCGCCCTGATGGTCAGCGCCCTGATTCCCTCCAAGCGCGTGATCGAAGGCGTTCGCGCGGCCGCGAACGTGCCGGGACTATTTTTGGTTATCGCCGGCGACGGTGAATGTCGGCAGGAAGTGGACGAGGAAGCAAATCGCCTGTTGCCGGGTCGATATCGACGGCTTGTTCTGTCGCGCGACCGGATGCCGGGGCTGTATCGCTGCGCGGATGTCTTCCTACACATGAGCCGGGACGAAGCCTCGGCCAACGCATACATGGAGGCGCTGGCGAGCGGGTTGCCGATCGTGACGCACGATTGGGAAGTCACGCGCTGGACGCTGGAAGATTGCGGCATTCTCGTGAACTGTGCGGACGAGAAAGCGGTATCGACCGCCCTCTGGCGCGCGATCGAAGACAAATCATCCGACGCGATCGCGCGGCGGCGGCAACTCGTGCAACGGCGGTTCGCGTGGGACGGCATTGCGAAACAGTATTCGGATTTCCTGAAGGAACTGTGCGAAAACAACAGAGCCGGGGCGTACCGCCCCGGTCCCCGGCAGGAGGACACCGGCGTCGTGGTCATCGGCCGCAACGAAGGCGAGCGGCTCGTGCGATGCCTGCAATCGGTCAGCGAGCAGACTGCCGCATTCGTCTACGTCGATTCCGCCAGCGACGACGACAGCGTGGTCAAGGCTAAGCAAATCGGCGCCGACGTTGTCAATCTTGACCCGAGTATTCCCTTCACTGCCGCGCGGGCGAGGAATGCCGGCGTCGAGCGGCTGAAGGTAATTGCTCCGCATGTGAAATACGTTCAGTTCGTAGACGGCGATTGCGAGGTTCGCCACTCATGGCTGGGCCGCGGCCGGCAGGAGCTGGAGGCGGACACGACGCTCGCGGCGGTTTGCGGCCGGCGGAGGGAGCGATTCCCACGCCGTTCCATCTATAATCGCCTGATGGACCTCGAATGGGATACGCCCATCGGACCGGCCAGGAGCGTCGGCGGCGACGCAATGTTCCGCCTTGACGCATTCAATGCAGTCGGCGGATTCGACGCCAGCGTGATGGCCGGCGAGGAGCCGCAACTTTGTCTGCGTCTTCGTCATGCGAATTGGAAACTGCTTCGTGTGGATGCGGAGATGACACTGCACGATGCGGCGATGGCTCGCTTCGGCCAATGGTGGCGACGACAAGTCCGCGGCGGATACGGCGCGCTGGATGTGTATCAGCGGTTCCCGGTCGGCGGAGAACGACTCTTCGCCAAGCCGACGCGCAGCGCCGTCTTATGGGCGGCTGGCTGGCCCGCGGCGGTGGTCGCGGCGGGATTGATCGGCCTGGCAATCCGAGGACCGTCCGTCGGATTGACCGCCGGGATGATCGTGTTTTTTGCGCTGCCGCTTCAGATGGCGAGATTGTCGGCACGGGCATTGGTCCGCGGTGTGCGGCCGCAGGCGGCCGTGGCGTATGGTGTGCTGACGATGCTGGCGAAGTGGGCGTGGTTTGCGGGGCAGGTAAGATATCGCCGGGATCGGGCACAAGGCGGAAGATTGCAGTTGATCGAATACAAGCGATCGTCGCCGTGGAAGGCTTCACCTCGGCAACCGGCGGGAGCGGACCGATGAGTCGCGATCCGGATTTTTCAGCGGATTTGGCGCGCTATCCCCGGCACGCGTTTGCGCGCGAGCAATCGATTTGGGCGATTGCCACCTATCGCTTCGGACGGCGGATCGACCGACTCGAGCCAGGACCGTGGCGCACGCTGCTCACACGGATTTACTGGATTAAATTCCGATTCATCGAAACGGTCACCGGAATCAGCTTGCCGAAGGAAGCTCAGATCGGGCCGGGGCTTCGGATTTACCATTTCGGGAATATTTTTGTGCATTCCGACGCGAAAATCGGGGCGAATTGCACGATCCGGCAGGGAGTGACCATCGGCAACCGCGCGATCAACGGACCCGCGCCGGTTGTCGAGGACGACGTTGAATTCGGCGCATACGCGCAGGTGCTGGGTGCGATTCGCATCGGACGGGGCGCCAAAATCGGCGCGATGAGCGTCGTGCTGGAAGACGTGCCCGCCGGCGCAACCGCCGTGGGGATTCCCGCGCGGATCATTTCCGCCAAGCCGGTTGGAACCCATCCATGACAACACCGACTGGGGCGTCACGTTGGCCGCTGGCGTATGTGGCGGGGATATTCCCGCTGCTCAGCGAAACATTCGTCTATCGCGAGGTGCGAGGTCTGCGCCAGCGCGGTTGGCCGCTGGTGGCCGTTAGTTTGTACGAAACGCGTGCGGCAAGTCCTGACGATCCGGATCTGAAGCAGGATCGCCTGATCGCATACGGATCGGAATTACGCCGGACCCTGTTGTCGGCGACCGCGGAAATATTCTTCCATCCGCTGCGATCGCTCAAGACATTGTCAATCGCGGTTTGGGACGCGATGCATCCGGGGGAACCGTTGGCGTGGAAAGGGCGGCTGAAGCTTCCCCTGCAAGCGCTGGCCGCGGTGGGATTGGCCCGGCGGCTACGCGAGCGGGAAGTCCGCCACATTCATTGCCACTTCTCGAACGCGCCGACCACCATCGGCATGTACGCGGCGATGCAATTGAAAATCCCCTTCAGCTTCACCGGCCATGCCAACGATATTTTCCAGCGCCGTTCAATTTTGAAGATCAAGCTCCGCCGCGCGGCCTTCGTTGCGTGCATCAGCCAGTGGCATCAGGGTTGGTACTCATCGCGTCAGCCTGATCCTTCGCGGAAATACGAGGTGATTCGCTGTGGAGTGGACGCTCATCCTGGCCCTCTCCCGGAACGCCGGGCCAGAGGAAAAGAGGAGCCGCTGAAAATCCTGAGCGTTTGCCGGCTTGTGGAGAAAAAGGGCATCGACACGCTGATCGTCGCGACGGCGGAACTGAATCGACGGGGAATCCCAGCGCGGCTATCCATCGCGGGCGACGGCCCGGATCGGCGCCGGCTGGAAAAAGTCGCTGAGGAACAGAATTGTCAGGATCAGATCAGTTGGCTCGGGGCCGTGAGCAATGCGCAGGTTTTTCCCCTGCTTGGCGAGGCGGATATCTTCGCGTTGCCATGTCGGCAGGATTCAAACGGGGACCGCGACGGAATCCCGGTGGTGCTGATGGAAGCGATGGCCAGCGGAACGCCGGTGATCGCGGGCGATCTTCCGGCTATCGGGGAATTGGTCGAGGATGGCGTCAGCGGACTGCTGGTGAAGGCGAATGATTCTGCCGGTCTTGCCGATAAGTTGGCTATGCTATGGGGTGATCCGAAGCTGCGCCGGCGTTTGGCTGAAGCGGGACGGAAAAAAGTGGAATCGGAATTTTCGCTGGCGATGAACTTGGATCGCCTGGAGCGCCGCTTCATTGCGGCACAACAATCGTGACATGAGCGGCGGCCACCGATATTGCCTGATTACTCCCTGCCGGGACGAGTCGCAATTTGCCCGGCGGACGCTGGACAGCGTGACGTCGCAATCGATCCCGCCGGCGATGTGGATCATCGTCGACGACGGCTCGACGGATCAAACGCCGGCAATCCTCGCGGAGTATGCGGCCAGATTTTCGTGCATCCGCATCATGCGGCGGGAAAACCGCGGCTTTCGCAAGCTTGGGGGCGGGGTGATCGATACGTTTTACCACGGGTATGCGGACATCGATCCGAAGCAATTTGATTTCGTCTGCAAGCTAGATTTGGATTTGGACCTGCCGCCGAAATATTTCGAAGCCCTGATGCGGCGAATGGATGCCGAGCCTCGGATCGGCACGGCCAGCGGAAAGCCGTACTTCGTCGAGCGGGACACAGGCCGCAAGGTCATGGAAACGTGCGGGGACGAGAACTCGGTGGGGATGGTGAAATTTTATCGGACGGCCTGCTTCGATCAGATTGGGGGGTTTGTTCGGGAACTCATGTGGGACGGAATTGACTGTCACCGCTGCCGGATGCTCGGATGGATCGCCGTGTCGTGGGACGACCCGGAGCTCAACTTCGTTCATCTGCGGCCGATGGGGACAAGCGACAAGAGTTGGTGGACCGGCCGGGTCCGGCATGGGGTGGGACAATATTTCATGGGGACGGGAGTTTGTTACATGCTTGCCAGTGCGATCCGTCGCTTGGCGGATCCACCGGTACTGGTGGGATCGCTGGCCATCTTATGGGGGTATTTCAAAAGCATGATCCAGAGAAAACCTCGGTATGGGGATCGGGAATTTCGCAAATTTCTGTCGGAATACCAATGGGCCAGCCTGATACATGGGAAGGCGAAGTCAACCGCGGCGCTCAACGAGCGTCAGGCAAGCGTGTGGCGGGTTCAACGCAGCGGTGAAACCAAGGCATCGGCTAGCGCGTGATGAGGGGGCAAGCAAGCTCAGATTTTCCGGCCAGGGAAAGGATTACGCGCCCAACGGGTATTGATGGGGATAAGGGGTTATGACGATAAAAGAACTGCGCTGCGGAAGTTATCGACCCACGGTGCGAAAAATACTGAGGGTGGGCCAAAATGCGGTATGTAAGAAATGGCCAAGGTCCTATAATGCTCGGCACGGTCGGCAATAGGATCGCAGCATGGAAGCGGCCACTTGTGGGTCCAGCACGTGTTTCTCATAAAATTGCTAGAGAAGACCAACCCTGGATGCAGGTTCGTGTCAAATGCAGGTGACAGAGGGCGAATCTCGTTGGAAGAGCGGCGGTGTGGCGGCGCTAGCGACATTGTCGACCCAGCGCGCAATACCGCAGGTTGCACCGCGTCGGCGGTTGCCGGCAATTCGGCTGCACGGGGTTCGCATCCACGCCATCGACGAACCTAAGTGCGTTGAGCACATCCTTGCGGAACTTCGGGCCGGCCGAGGGGGATTCGTCGTCACGCCGAATGTCGATCATCTCCGCCGTTGCGGGCAGGACGTGAGCTTTGCGGCGTTGGTCGCCGAGGCGGATTTGGTGGTGGCTGATGGAATGCCGTTGGTATGGGCCAGCCGGCTGCAACGCACCCCCCTGCCACAGCGCGTGGCAGGATCGGACCTGATCTCCAGCCTCAGCGCCGCCGCGGCGGGTGAGGGAAAGTCGATTTTTCTTCTGGGCGGAGAGGCCGGCACAGCCGAAGCGGCGGCAGCGGTGCTGCGCAGCCGATATCCGCAACTGAAAATCGCGGGAAAGCTCTGCCCCCCCCTGAGATTCGAAAAAGACGAAGCGGAAGTGCAGCGCATCGCCTCGCATCTACAGGAGGCCAAGCCGGACATCGTCTTTGTCGCGCTGGGCTCGCCGAAGCAGGAGCGGCTCATCGACCGGATTCGCCGGACGATGCCCGGCGCCTGGTGGCTGGGCGTGGGGGTGAGCTTCAGCTTTCTGTGCGGAGACGTTCGCCGGGCGCCGCTTTGGATGCGCACCTGCGGCCTAGAGTGGATCCATCGATTGATGCAAGAGCCCAAACGGCTGTTCAAGCGGTACGTGGTCGTGGGGATTCCATTCGCATCCTGGCTGCTGTTGCAGGCGGGGGCGGGCGGGATTGCCGATCGCCTGTTTCCCGGGCACCGGAATGTCGAGGACGATTTCGAGGAGGCTGAAACGCCTCCTGATTCGCAGGAGTACGCTCCGCCCCGTTCCAACGGAGATTCGTTGGAATCGGTAGACGACATCGCCACCCGGCTGGGAACGGGAAGAACAATGTCATCCGCCGGGGAAAACGAAGCAGCGGTGCGACGTGAAGCCGTCGGCGCCATGTTGCCAAGCCGTGGAAGGCTGCGCGGACTGGTGCTGCTGGGCGGCACGGTCAGGCCGAGCCCGCTGGCGATGGCAATCGGCCGCAGCGTGCTGGATCTTCCGCTGGGCAACGGCAAGACGATTCTGGCGCGATGGCTGGACGAAGCCGCGGAAGTGGCGCGGCTGCTGGAGATAGATCATCTTCCGGTGCGGCTGCTGGTGGACCCCAGCGCCGCCGAGCCGCGAAGTGTCCCGCGCGACCGGTTCCGCATGGAGCAGGACAAATCGGAATTCCGCGGAACCGGTGGGCTCTTGGCGAACATCGCCGTGGATTACGACGACGACGACATGATCCTCGTCGGCAACGCGGCGCAAGTGCTGCTGGAGCCGCTGCCGGAGTTATGGACAAGCCTGCATCAGACCCACGGCGTGGTCGGCTTGATCGGCCATCGAGAGGGCGAACCGAGCGGTTTGATGCTGATCACGTGCCGGGCGTTGCGGCTCATTCCGAAGTCGGGATTCGTCGATATGAAAGAGCAGGCATTGCCGATCATTGCCTCGAAATTCGACGTGCGCGTCTTGCAACGCCGACGCCCGACGGGTCTTCCGATCCGGTCGTTATCGGACTACATCGCGGCGCTGCGGGCGCTGCACCAACCGGTTCGATCGGCGGTGACGGATCCTTGGGCGGAAGACTGGAGATCGACGTTCGCCATCATTGAGCCGGGGGCGGTGGTGTCGTCGAGCGCACGCATTCACGATTCGGTAGTGTTGGCTGGAGGAAGCGTGGAAATGGGCGCCGTGGTGGTGCGCTCGGTCGTTGCCGGAACCGTGCGAAGGGACCGCAAGGCCGTCGATCAGTGCATCGAATCCACGGGACGTATCCCCAGGGCCGCGCCGACGAGGCTCGAAATATGAAATTGCCCGCTCTGCGAGACGACCGCCTGACCCTCGCCCACGTGGCTTTGGCCACGATGATGGGCGCGCTGGGCGTATTGGCCACGCTCGACGCCTGGCGCGACATTTATTTGATCGCTCGTGAAGACGAGGAATACAGCCACATCTTCATTGTACCGCTGGTGGCGATCTTTCTGGTGTGGGTGCGAAAGGTGCGGCTGCGCCATTGCAAGCCTTCGGGACGGATCATCGGACCGGTGGTCGTGGCGGTGGGCTGGTTCTTCAGTTCATTGGGGTTTTACAGTGGCATCCAGAGCTTCTGGCATGGCGGGGCCGTGCTGGTGGTCGTTGGGTGCATGCTGTCGGTCCTGGGAAAGAATGTGATTTTCCGGTTTTTCCCGGCGTTTGCGCTGTTGATTTTCCTGGTGCCGGCGCCGGCGAGAATTCGCCTGGCGGTCGCCACTCCGCTTCAGAACTGGACGGCGTCGCTCACGCAGCACCTGCTGGAAGCGTTCGGAGTCATGAACACCGAGGTGGCGGGTAACGCGCTGACGATCAACGGCCATGCCGTGCTGGTTGCCGAGGCGTGCAACGGATTGCGGATGGTCTTTTCGCTGATCATGGTGGGATTCGCATTCTGCTTCGCGATGCCGCTGAAGAATTACATCCGAGCGCTGATTCTGCTGACCAGCCCGCTGGCGGCGATTTTCTGCAACGTCGTTCGAGTGATTCCAACCATCTGGATGTATGGATATGAGCCGAAATACGCTCCGACGTTCCACACCTATGCCGGTTGGGCGATGCTGCCGCTGGCATTTGGAATGTTGTATGGACTGATCAAAACGCTGCAATGGGCGATGATTCCGGTGAACGAATATACGCTGGCGTCGCAGTAGGCGTGTTTGGGAGTGATCCGTTGAAGTTACGGCGTAGAAACTTGAGCTTCGGTGTTTGGCTGTGGCCGATCGCGTCGATCCTGATGCTGATCGGGATGATGGCCGAAGCGCGAACGCACGTGCAGCCGGCGGTGGCCGAGCCGCACTTGGCGCGTTGCCGCGCCGCGATCGACGCGTTTCCGGTGATGATTAAGGGCGCTTCGGGCACCTGGACGGGAGTGGACACGGAGGTGCCGACATCGGCAACTCAACTCCTGCGGCCCAACAAAATCCTCAGCCGGGATTACGTCAACGACGAAACGAAGACGGGTGTTTCGCTGCTGATCGTGGACTGCGGCGACGCCCGCGATTTGCAGGGCCATTATCCGCCGAACTGTTACCCAGCCCAGGGCCAGAAGCTTTTGTCGAAGCAACAGCGGACCTGGCGGCTGCCGCACATGGATATCACCGGGATGGAATACCATTTCGCCGCCCGGAGCCTGACGAACTCGGAGCAGGTGGTGTACAACTTCTTTGTGATGCCGCTGGTGCCGGGGGTGACGGTATCGCACAAGGAACTGGATGGGGTGATTTGCCCCGACATCGGCAGCGTGTATACGTCCGGCGAAGACTACCAGCGGCGTTATTACGGTGCGGCCGAGTTTCAACTGGTGACCGGACCGAGAATGACGCAACAAGAACGGGACCAGGCGTTTCTGGATCTTCTTAGCCCCAATGAAAAGTTGATCCGGATACTGGAGAATCGGAATCCCGGAGGTAAATGAATATGACGCACGAAATGCAGTTGGCGCACGCGGCGGGCTTGCCCGTTGCCGGTCAGGACATGGCTTATGCCCAATCGTCCAGCGCGGCGTCCAAACTCACGGGACTGAGGAAGATTCATCGTCTGCTGCGCGGGCGTTATCCCCTGGTGATCACGCTGGGCCTGATTTTCGGCATCGCAGGCGCCCTCGTGGGATATTTCACCCAAAAGCCGCTGTTTTCCAGCAAGGGCGAGGTGTTGATCGACCCGACGATCCAAAGCCCCGGTTCGTACGGCGGCGAGGCGATGTCCAGCTACAGTCTCTTCCTGGAATCCCAGATCAGGGTCATTGAAAGCAACGGGGTCATCCAGCGAGCGCTGGATGAGGATGAATGGAAGGACGCCGGCGGCATGCGGGGCGGCGATCCGGCGCTGGCTCACTTCATCGCCGGGCTGGAAGTGGAAAACATCCCTAACACGGCGATTCTCAGGATCACCTACAGCGACCCCGATGCGAAGCTCGCGTTCGCCGGCGCCGAAGCGCTCATGAAGGCCTACCGGGAGTTCTTCCAGGATGAAGACCCGATGATGTTCACCGGAAAACTCCAGGAACTGGAGCGGCTGCGAACCAAGTACACCAACGATCTGCAAAACGACGAAGCGCAGTTGAGCGACCTCCAAAAAGTTTATGGCACAGACGATCTGACGTCGTACCAAAGCACGCACATGGAGGAATTGGCCCAGTTGACCAATAAGCTGGATGATGCCAAGACGCGGCTGGACATCGATGAGCGATTGGTGGGCGATACTGGCGCCGGCGCCACCACGCGGTCGTCGCCGATGACCGAAGATCAGATCGCCGCCTTTGATGGCGGAACGCTTAACCAGATGCGCCGTGATCGAGACCAGATCCAACGGAAAATGGAACTGATGAAGGAAGACGGCTATGGCTCCGAAGCTCCGGCGATGAAATACCTGCACAGTCAGTTAGACGTGATGAACGATCAGATTGAGTCCTACGTGGCCAGCATGAGCCAGTCGAACCGTCTCTCGGCGGGGCCTTCCGGGCAATACGGATTCACGCCCGTCAAAGCGGAAATCGTCGGCTTGAAAGTGGAAATCGAGGATTTGACGAAACAGTTCGACCACCAGAAGCAGCTTTGCGACGACATCGGGCGGAATTCAAACTGGATTCGGCAAGTCAAAAATGACATTCAGCAGGCGCAAACTTCGCTGGACAGCACCAATGCCGAGGACGAGCGGCTGATTTCGTTGCGGAACCTCAACAGCACGCACCAGATGAAGCCCATCAGCGAACCTGTCCTGGCGGAAGATCCCTCGACCGACCGCCGCAAGGTCTTCGGCGCGCTGGGATTCATCGGCGGCGCGGCGCTGCCGACGCTGGCGATCATGCTGATCAGCCTTCTGGACGGCCGATTCCGCTACAGTGACGAAGCCAACTCCGATCTCGGCGGCATTCCGCTGCTGGGGATTCTGCCCAACCTGCCCGATCTTCTAACCGATCCGACGCAGGCGGCGACGGCGGCGCACTGCGTGCACCAGATTCGGACCATCCTCCAGATCACAGCGCACAGCAGCGAGCGCCGCGTCTTCGCCGTCACCAGCGGGTCTCCGGGCGACGGCAAGACGAGCCTTACCTTGGCGCTGGGCCTGAGCTTTGCCGCCAGCGGATCGCGGACGTTGCTCGTCGATGGCGATCTGATCGGCGGCGGATTGACCGCCCGTCTGAACGTCACGGCCGAGCACGGCGTGCTCGAAGCCATGGCCGCCCGCGATATCACGCCGTTCATCCGCACGACCGATGTGGCCGACCTTTCGTTCCTGCCCGTCGGCAAGGCGATGGGTGGGTACACCGGCACGATCTCTCCCGCGGCGGTACGCCGCCTCGTCGATGAAGCCCGCAAGCAGTTCGACGTGATCCTGATCGACACGGGCCCAATCCTTGGAAGCATCGAGGCATCCCCCGTGGCGGTCGCATCGGACGGAGTGGTGCTGTGCGTCTCGCGCGGCCAGCAGCGCCAGCTTGTCGATCGCGCCTTGGCGCATCTGCATGCCATCGGCGCACGGCTCGCGGGCGTTGTATTCAATCGGGCGCAATCGCAGGACTTCGAGCGTTCGACGAATCGGCTGGGGCTGGGGTCGATCCCGGCGGGAACCGATGGTCGCCGCAGTGAGGCGATCGGGCCCGTGGCGCGCGCGGTGGCGTCGTCGGTGCGGTCGGCCGCGTCGGGACAGGATCGTTGACGTTGGTCCGCAGCTATGACCGCATTGCATTCCACCCCCGCTCCGCCCGCCGCGGCCGGTGATCGGCCGGCGCGGTCCGTCGCGCGCACCATCTGGGGATTGGATCCCGTTGCCTTGCATCACCGCTATTGGGCCGCCCACGGCGTCCAGGTCGTCCGTCAGGGCGAGCCTTCGGAAATCGTCAAGCACGCCGAACTTTATCTCCTGACCGACCCCCGCTCACTGGTCCTGTTTCGGATGATCAGCGTCATCGACACGCTGAACTGGCTTAAGCCGCAGGCGCTTTTTCTGCGCCTGCATGACGAGCGCGAGCGGGGATACCGCGAAAAAGTCATCACCGACGGCGAGGACCGGTTCGTGCGCTTTCAACGGCTGTATCACGGGTCGGAAGACCTTCGCCTGGCGCGGGCGGTGCTCACGCCGGATCGCGACGTGGCCCAGCTCTGGCAATCGTCGCCGGACCCGCTGACCGGATGGCGGCGGTTGCGGCGCAACTTGCGGCGCGGCGAGCGCAGCACCCTCTCGATCGACGGCAGCGTCTTCGACCGCAGCGTCGATCGGGAAATCGCCATGTTCCTCCGCGATCTCACCAAGACGTGGATACATCCCGACTCAACCATCGGCCGCGCCAAGCCTTTTGAGCCGCAGGTCTGGAAAGACCCGCAGACATCCATCGATCCCGAAGCGCGATTCATCGGACCGGTGTGGGTGGGGGCCGGGCGGCACATCGACGGCGGAACCACCGTCGTCGGCCCCGCCATCATCTGGGACGACCCCGATGCTCGCCCGCCGATGGAGGAAATCCAGTGGCTCACCATCGAGCCGCACGACATTCCCCAGGAACGCGCCGTCAAAGACGCCACCGCTCTGAGCCGCGCGTTCAAACGCGCTTTCGACATCGCTTTTAGTTCCGCGGTGCTGCTGCTGACGTTTTGGCTTTACCCGATCATCATGCTGGCAATCTGGCTGGACGACGGACGGCCTTGGTTTTTTACGCACGAGCGCGAAACGCGGGGTGGCCGAGATTTCCCGTGCATCAAGTTTCGATCGATGCGCAAGGATGCCGAACAGCTTAAGGCCCAGCTTCAGTCGCAGAACCAGGCGGACGGGCCGCAGTTTTACATCGAGAAGGATCCGCGGCTGACTTCGGTCGGCAAGCTGCTCCGCAAATACAATCTCGACGAGTTGCCGCAATTCATCAACGTGCTGGTGGGCCACATGTCCGTCGTGGGTCCCCGACCTAGCCCCCGCAAGGAAAATCAGTTTTGCCCCCCCTGGCGCGACGCCCGGCTCAGCGTCCGGCCCGGCATTACCGGCCTCTGGCAAATCCATCGCACGCGCAGCCGTGGCTCCGACTTTCAGGAATGGATCAAATACGACATCGAATACGTCGAGAGCCGATCCTGGAGCCTGGACCTCTGGATCATCTACAAAACAATTACCCAGGTATTCCGCAAGGTATCCCGCTCATGATGATTCGTCCGAAAACCAAGCGTCGGCTTCTGATTCTGCTGGGCGGTCTGGTCCTTTTCAGCTGCGCCGCCGCGTGGCTGTACGCCTACCGCATGCGGATTGCCGAAAGCAAGCTGCAACTCGACAGGCAGGTTGGCATGGACGCGTATAAGTCCGGCGATTACCAGACCGCCGTCGATAAGCTCGCCGAATATATCAACCACGAGCAGCAGCGCGAGGGAAGCCAATTGGACCCCGAAGCGCTACTGGCGTTCGCCAACGCGCGAGCCAAAGTGCCGACTTCAAACGGCGACTACATCGTGCTGTCCATTCGCGCGTTGCAGAGTTACTGCGCATTGGTGCCGGAGGACAAGCAGGAGCGCGACCATCTGCTGGAGATGGAGACGCCCTACTCCACCTACGCCCCCGATGTGCTGGCGCGGGCCAACGACATTCTGCGGAGCGATCCGAATGATCTGGTCGCCCTGAAGGCGATCGCCGAGATCAACGTAAGCGAGCATAAGTTCCAGGAGGCCGCCGTCGCCGCCGACCGCTGCACGCAGCTCGCGCCCACGGACTTGGAGATGCAGAGGCTGAATTTCCAGATCATGCAGGCGCTGGCCCGGCCGGGATCGGAGATGCAACGCCGCGCCGACGCGCTGCGGGCAAAATATCCGGCCGATCCGCGTTTCCTGATCGTCAAAGCGTGGGCGTATTTTTACGGGCAAAATCGCTCCCAATCGGCCGAGCAGCGGCGCGACGACTCCCAGGCTTACGAAAAGCTGATCGTGCAGGCCGCACAGCAGGATCCCCCCACCAGCCAGTTCGCCAAGACGACGATCAGCCTGCTGGATGGAATGGGCCGATTCGGCGTCGCCCAGGAGTTGCTCGCCCGCGCCGCCACCAAATTCAACGACCCACAGTTGACGCAGCAATCGATCCTGCGCCTTTGGGAAAACCGCAAATTCGATGAAATCATTTCGCGATTGAAAAACCTTGATGCCGGCGCCGCCGCCACCGATGCCCAGTTGATCGCCCTGAAGGCTCTGGCGTTGTACAGCCTGAGCGAAAACAAGTCAGCCGGCGAATTGGTCGATCGGCTCGCCGCTCGCGGCGCCGACGACCGCATCGCCTTCGCGTGGTCAACGACATTAAAAGCGCAATTCGCCACGCCGCCTTTGGATTTGAAGACGCGATTGGCGCGTTACCGGGACGCGCAGGCCGCCCAGCCGGACAATGGGTACATCGCCTTCCTGCTGGGAGACACCTACGCACAAATGGACGACACCGACTTGGCGCTGCAATCGTGGCGGCAATCTTGCCGGGAAATGCCGAGCTGGTCGGAGCCGCACGTGCGCCTGGCGCTGTTGCTGGTCAGCCTGGGCCAGGGCGCTGGCGACGAGGCCGGCCGCGCCGCCGAGGATGCAACCCTCGCCGGCACCACCACCAACGGTTCGGTGGATCTGCGCGCAGCCGTCGCGAACATCAAAGTCAGTTATGCCCGGCTCTCGGCAACACCCGACCCCACGGTCCAGGCATCGTTGCTCGACGAAGTCAAACAGCTTCAAACCCAGCTCCCCTACGAGCCGGAGACTCTTCCCATCTACGTCGCTCTTCTCACGCAGGCCGGCCAGCGCGCCGCAGCCATCGATGTCATCAAGGGCGCGTGCAAGAACGTCGGCAACGACGGCGAAGATGCGCTGATGAGCCTCGTGCAGGTCAGCCAAAAAGCGAAGCTGGGAATGGAAGATTCCCTGTACGCCGCGATCAATCGGAAAAATGGGATGACTCCGCGCCTGGCGTATGCTCGGGCGATGGAATCGCTGAACAACGGCCGCGCCGCCGACGGACTTCAGTTGCTGCTCGACAGTCAAAGTAAAGATACAGATTCCGGCGACGCGTCGTATTGGGAGCGAGCGATCTGCCAATACCGCGAAGTGTCGCACGATCCGGGCGCCGCCGCCGCGTGGGAAAAGCTCGGGAACGCCTATCCAACCGACGTGGCCGTTCAGACGTCGATTCTGACCACGGGAGAATCCGCCTGGTCGAACCGGATGTTCATTAAAAAGACGATCGACCGCCTGAAGGCGGTCACCGGCGACCAGGCGACCGCGTGGAAGATCGCCTATTCGCGATGGCTCCTCAGCGGCAACGGCGCCGACAAGGACGCCTCCCAGGCGGTCGTGCTGCTCAGCGGAATCACCACGAGCAATCCGGAAGAATATTTGCCGCACGTTCTGCTGGCGACCGCTTACGATCGGCTGAAAAACTATTCCAGCGGTCTCGACGAATGGCACAAGGCCGCCGACCTCTCGCCGCAATCAGCCCTGGCGCAATTCAACCTCCTTAAGGCCCTGGACCGGGCCGGCAAAATGGAAGAGTCGCAGGTCGTATTCGATCAGTTGGCCCGAATCAGCAACCTTTCGCCGGACATGGCGCTGGCGGCTGCAACCATCCTCGCCTCCGAGGGCGACATGCAGCGGGCCGAGAGCATGTTGGTGGCTTATCCCAAACCCACCAACCAGGTCCTGCACGATGCGACGCTTGCGAAGGTTTACCGGCTGGAAAACCGGCCGAACGACGCAGCCGCGATCTATTTCAATCTCGCTCACGCCCCTCAGCTTGATGTCAACACGATTCGCGAAGCCGCCGATTTCTTCGGCGCCGCCCATCAAATGCCCGAGGCCCGCAAGTTTCTCGACCGCCTCGGCGGACTGCCGCTGGCGCCAGCGCAGCGCGATCTGATCCTCGCCGCTTTTGAAGAAGAACACGGGACCGCCGATGCCGCGGCGAAGTCATACCAGGATGCCATCAAGGCCTCCGGCAATGATCCGACGGCCTCGATCCGCCAAATCGAATTCCTGATCCGGCAGCGCAACTGGAGCGGAGCGCAAAGTGAAATCGGTGTGGCGCTGCCGCGATGGCCGGATGACGAATCGCTCAAGAATCTCCAAAGCGACACTGCCGCGCTGGCGCGATTCCCGCGCGCCGATGAATTGGAATCGCTGATCAACGCGGCTTCGGTGAATCCGCTGGACCCGGCCGCCCGTGACACCATCCCGGTCGCGACCGATCCTGCCGCCACCACCGCGCAAGTCCAGGCGCTTCTGGACAAATATCCCAACTTTCAGCCGCTGTACGACTTGGCGACCCGCCGCCTGATCACGGACGGTCATGCCGCCGATGCGGTGGCGGTGGCGACCAAGGGAATGGATCGGTTCCCCGAATCCGTCGAGGCGGCTCGCACCGCCGCCGAGGCCAATGCCGCCTCCGGCAATTGGAACGGCGCCCTCCTTGCGGCGCGTCAGTGGCACCAACGTGCGGCCGAAAATCCCCAGCCGGCCGACCTGTTTATCGCCAGCGCTGATCTTTTCGTCGATCAGCCCCAGGATGCGGTCGATTGCCTCTCGCCTTACCTGGCCGATGCGAAAACGCACCCCGACGACAACCAGACGCTCCTGAGCACCGACGCCCAGGCGCTGATTCAGACCGGCCGGGAGTCCGACGCGGCGGCGCTGCTGAAACCGCTGGCAAAAGATTCCGCCAGGTGGCGGCTTATCTGGCTCGCCATCGCTCCATCCGCGTACAGCGACGGCGCGGGCTCCGGACGGTGGATCGAACAGGTTCGCCCTTTGCTCGACCCGAATTCGGTAGAAGAACATGCAGCCCTGGCCGACGCATATCTTTCCTGTGCGAATCGCCAGAATGATCCGCAGGATTTCGCCCTCGCGGCTGCGGCGCTGAAGCCGTTCCTGCAAACGGGCCAACTGACCGCGGCCCAGTGGCTCACCTATGCCGCCGCTATCGGCGGTACTGGCGATGCCGCATCGGAACAGCAGGCGTACCGCCAGGCCCTGAAAGTCGATCCGAAGAACGCCATCGCCGAAAACAACCTCGCTGATCTCCTGCGAAAAAACGGTGACGCCGCTTCGCTTCGTGAGGGCCAGAATCTGGTGCTGCAGGCCATCGCGAACCATCCCGACGATCCCAACACCGCCAACTTTTTCGATACGCTGGCTCGGATTCTCCTCAAGGAAGGCCGCACCAACGACGCCATCTCCGCTTTCCAAAAGGGATATTCGATCGACCCCCGAAATTTGAACATCCTGATCGGCCTGACTTCAACGTACGCCGACAATCACCAGATCGATGTCGCCGTGCGATATCTTTCACAAGTCGACGGCGTCGTCGTGCCGGGCACCCATCTGAGCGGAGATTTGCAGACCGAATTGGACAACGCCCGGGAAGCGATCCGCAAGAATGACTCTCGACGGTCCGTGTCCGGGGCGGATTTCTCTCCCGTCGCCAAATAAACTGCGGTCTGGTTATCGGACCATCCTGGTCGCCATGTCAGATCAAAGCCGTTAATCCCCGCCCTATATCCGCTCACGGATAATCGTGCCCCGCTAAAGCCTTCCTGGGATAGCGGATATGCATTCTATTTCGTGTTTGCGGTTTATCCCGAAGGAGCCGCCTTTGCGGGCGTTAACGGCAGGATTGTTGCAAGATCATGACAGTCTTGACGGAAGAGTATGTTTTATTGGTTGTATCGAAAAGTCTGGCGAATTATACTATCGGTCGTCAACTCGCTCTCAAGCTGGGTGGCTTGCGAAGTATTGCGAGCAAAATAGGGAGTTTTCGCTGCGAATCCATATTGCAGTGCCTGACCACCTGAACTCTCAGGTGTCATGGAAGTTAAGGAGCAGAAGAACATGTCTGGATTTTTCCTCAAGGCAGCCTCAGCTGCGCTCGCGGTGGCTCTGGCCTCTGGCGCAAGCCGTGCAATTGCTATCAGCGTAGACATAGCGGGCGGCACGTCGGCGGATGTGGGTGGATGGCAAATCACCACCGATCCCGGCGTCACGCTCACCGGCGTTTTGCTGAATTCCACTACGCTGCTGATCGACAATAAATCCGAGACATTTTCCAACGGCGCCGGTCAGTCCGTCTCGTTCACTCAGATTGATGCGGACGCGGCCCCGAGCATTGAATTTGCAACCGCTACCATCCAGAATTCCACCGGTTCCGACTGGACAGGATTTAATTTCTCAGTAACTGGCCCGGCGGTTTTCGACGGCGTCGGCAATGTCTTCGCGCCGCCGTTGAGTTCCGGCGTCAATTACACCAGCGTGACGCTGAATATTACCCACAATCTTCTCGCCTACTCGGGAGCCCAGTCCAACGGCGCGACCTCCAACTGGGGAAGCAACAACCCCGGCGACGATCTGCTGATCGATGCCACAACCTCGTCCGAAGCGCCGTTTGCTGACTTCTCGTTACAAGAATCGCCCGTGGGCGCATCCATCAGCCAAGTCGTGCCCGCCCCATCGGCTGCGGGGCTCAGCTTGGCAGGTTTGCTGGTCCTCGGTCTCATGTCCATCGCCCGCAAAGTGGCAACCGTTCACGCCTGATAAAGAAGCAAGCCCAGCGATTGCCGTCGCCGGGCTCTTCGTTTGCTGAATTCTGATATTCTTATTTTTCCGGCACCGAGTGCCGCCTCCAGCCCGTCAGCACCGTCTTCTTGTCGTGGGACAGCCGCGTTGCCACCTTATTGACGCATCGCCGATTCCGAAGCATCAGCCTCTTGCGGCTCGGCAGCCGACTCACCCGTATGATGAGTATGCACGGAAGTGGTCACCTCCACCGCCCGCGGCTGGCGATTATCGCTCGAAGCCCGGTTCCGGCGCGATTCTGCCGACCGGCGGCCTCCCAATCGCCCGATTTCTATCATGTGGCTGCGGTTGGCGCTGACCTGTTGGCCCCCTTTTCGCCCCGCAAAACGGGCCTCTTCCGCCGTGAATTCGTGGGCGGTCCCCTTCCTATGGGCGGCCATCCCGCCCTTCCGGGCGATCTCACGCTGTTTGCGCTGATCCATCGACGCAAATCCGCCGATTCGTGTTTGGTTTTCCATGGCAAATCCTTTGATGGTTCGTTTGAACTAATTGTCAATTTGAGCCGCCAAGGCGGTTCTTACCCTTTTGCTGCAACGGACATACCAGCGGCTCCCGCTCCAGCCGCGACATTTTATCCATTCCCCGCTACAGTCATTGTAGGCCGGATAAACCGAACTCCGCTACCCCAAAGTCAGTTTTCGATAGGTAATCCGATGCGGCCGTTCCGCGTCGATACCCAGCCGGCGTTTGCGATCTGTCTCATATTCACTGTAGTTGCCGTCAAAAAATCTCACCTGGCTCTCGCCTTCAAACGCCAAAATGTGCGTCGCTATCCGATCCAAAAACCATCGGTCATGGGTGATGACCACCGCACACCCCGCAAAATTCTCCAACGCCTCTTCCAATGCCCGCATGATGTTCACGTCCAGGTCGTTCGTCGGCTCATCAAGCAAAAGGACATTGGCCCCCTGCCGCAGCATCCGAGCCAGATGAACGCGATTGCGCTCGCCGCCGGAAAGCGTGCCCACGATCCGCTGCTGTTCCGTGCCGCCAAACCCAAACCGCGACACATACGCCCGCGAATTCACCTGGATCGGACCGAGCCGGATGTTCTCCTGCTTCTCCGTGATCGCCTCCC
Source organism: Tepidisphaeraceae bacterium (assembly GCA_036267155.1). Taxonomy (GTDB): domain Bacteria; phylum Planctomycetota; class Phycisphaerae; order Tepidisphaerales; family Tepidisphaeraceae; genus PALSA-1353. Next base: position 98,056 of record DATAWP010000004.1, on the reverse strand, counting down.
AGACATTGATGTCGGGATCGAGCGAATCCCGGCTCTGCTCGACGTACGCCAGCTTCACGCTCTCGCCCAGTCGCACTTCGCCCGCATCCGCCTTCTCCCGTCCCGTGATCAGCCGAAACAGTGTCGTCTTCCCCGCCCCGTTCGGCCCGATCACCCCGACGATCGCGTTCGGCGGCAGCACGAAATTCATCCCCGAAAAAAGCAGGTTCTGCCCGTACGCCTTGGTAACATCGATCGCCTCGATCACCTTCGTCCCCAACCTTGGCCCCGGGGGAATGAAAATCTCGATCTCCGCAGCGCGCTTTTGCGTATCCTGGTTCAGCATCGCCTCATACGCGGCGAGGCGCGCTTTCGATTTGGCCCGCCGGGCGGTGGGCGATTTCCTCACCCATTCCAATTCATGCGCCAATGCCCGTTGCCGGCTGCTCTCGGATTTCTCCTCCTGCTCCAGCCGTGCCTTCTTCTGCTCCAGCCACGATGAATAATTCCCCTTCCACGGAATTCCCTGTCCCCGATCGAGTTCCAGAATCCACCCCGCCGCGTTGTCCAGAAAATATCGATCGTGCGTCACCGCGATGACGGTCCCCTGATACCGCGACAAATGCTGCTCCAGCCAAGCCACGGATTCGGCATCGAGATGATTCGTCGGCTCATCCAGCAGCAGAATATCCGGCTTCTTCAGCAGCAGCCGGCACAGCGCCACCCGCCGCCGTTCCCCGCCCGAAAGCACCTTCACCACCGCATCCCCCGGCGGACACCGCAGCGCATCCATCGCCATTTCCAACTGCGAATCCAAATCCCACGCATTCGCCGCATCCAGCTTCTCCTGCACATTCCCCTGCTTTTCCAGCAGCTTATTCATCTCCTCATCGCTCATCGGCTCAGCCAGCCGATTGTTGATCCGATCAAACTCCGCCAGCAGATCGGTGGTCGCCTGCATCCCCTGCTCCACGGTTTGCCGAACGGTGAGCGCATCATCCAGCTTCGGCTCCTGCTCGAGAAATCCGATGGTATATCCACTCTGCACATTCACTTGCCCATCGAATTTCGTATCGACGCCGGCCAGGATTCGCAGCAACGAGCTTTTCCCCGATCCGTTGAGGCCGAGCACGCCGATCTTCGCGCCGTAGAAATAGGACAGGTATATATCCTTGAGAATGACTTTCTTTTCGTGCGACTTGGACACGCCGATCATCGAGTAAATGATTTTGTTTGCTTCGGGCATAGGGTTGCTTTTACCCTGCGGGACGCGCATCGTCGAGCCTCGGATTCGCGCAGATTTTACGACACTTAACGATTGCGCCATGCATCACAATTTGGAGGTTCCGTGGTAACACCTTGGGCGTTTTCGATAGCGCCAGGGCCTAAGATGTCACTGTTCCCGTTGTTTTTCTAAAAATGTGCGTCACCGGAATTGGAGGTTTTTGGTTCAATCTTTTTTGTCGGGATATGAGTTGAAGAACAGCGGAAAATGCGCTGCGGAGAAGGCGAAACCCATCAGGCTAACCCCTATCTGGTTCCGCTGGGAGGACGCCGCCGGCAAGGTTTGGATTTCATTCAATTCCGTTGAATACCTGCGTGCCCGGCACCACGTTCCGGACAATTTGGCTCAGAATATCGCTATCGTCTCGACGCTGGCCCATAAGGCGCGGATAATCAACGTTTAATTGCAGCGGACATTTCCCTCTTCTAGGTCGGGGGTTCGAATCGGGGGAGGGATTCGATTCGGATAATGCTTCTAAGTCCAAGCGGTTTTGTTGCAGGAAGTTAATTTGAATTACCGAGTTTGATCAATTGAATGGCGACCAGGTGTGAATGTTTGCCACGATTAACTTTTATCAGCGAGTCCGGAGGACAATTGGGCTGCGAATCGGTGCGCGTTGCGTGGATAAATGTACCATTAGCTCTACGCCTGGAATGGCTTGCATGGCTTGCTGCGGGTCAAGCGGCGTGGCGGATAAATCCCTTAGTTCGGCCGCAAAGGCGACTCGCTGACGAGGAGTGAATTCCATACCCGGCGGGTAGGGCGCGACTTCGTCGTATGAGAGTTCCAACATCCAGAAGTTGTCTTGGGCAGGGGTGTCTCCGCCTGGCTTGTGTCGTTCGAGTTTGTACTGGCGGTTTATCACAGGAAAGGTCGGATGATCACCGCGCGGTGCAGAAAGTGCCCTGGCGTCCGGGTGAACACGGAGTCGAGGGACAATTCTGCGACAGGCCCAGACCGAATGTGCGGCTTCGTTCACGGGCGGATCAGCGCATACGACAATTCGAAGTGACGGCTCCGTGGCGTCGCGGAGCCAGTTCAGCGGGACCGGAATTTGAACACGAACAACGTCTTTTTGCGATTCGATATAGCCTTGCCAGAGGACGATAGCGGAGCCCGCGCTTGGCGTGACCAATTGTCGGACCGACGGATGGCCAAATCCGAGAGTACGTTGCACTAATTCCTGAATACTTGGATCATTCACTGAAGGCGATGCAGTTAGGGTCAGAAATGCTCGGGCTAAGACACCAAATGGTACCGTGCCTGTTACGCAATAACGCTGTAGTTGGGCTAGCGTCAGCGCGGCCTCTCGCGACAATATCGGTGCTGCTTGCGAGCTACCACATCGATCCTCTGCCAAGCCAGAACCTGAAAGGCCCCACACGCCCAATCCGGGCGTCCTGTGGAAGGTGGGATTGGCGTTTCCGCCCGGTGCGCCGAAAGATGGAACTGGTGAATCGCATAAGCCCGGGCCAAATCTTGTAAAAGGGCTGGGCCAGCCTCTTGTTCGAGCAAGTCCCGATGCTGACAGGCGACTCACATAAGCGCCGCAGACGAGAGTGTTAAAACCGCAGGCCCACGGTCCTAGGTACCAGCGGCAGTCGGTTAGGTGGCGGGGATATCCTGGATCTGGAATAACGCCAGGCTGCGAGTTTCCAGCTGCCACGACTACGATCGTATCAGTCGCAAACACGAAGTTGTCGAGGTCTTGAAGATCGAGCCGTTTTTGGGCTCGATCTATCGGGTTGAAGCCATCGAGAGGGCGTGTGTCTCCGAAACTAAGATTAAATACGCGCACTTCTTCGGCCGCGCTTCGGACACCCATCATTGCTGATATCACGATTTTATCGTTAATTTGATTTGCCCTCCCGCCTGGACCCGGGTATTCACCAACCATCACATCGTAGTAGTTGCAATGACCACTGGATGCCAATAGGTTATCAGAGGTGTCATGGTCGCCAAACACTATTCGTGAGGCAACAAACGAAGCGTGATCTCCTACCGGGGAACTCGGTGCATCCGCCGGGTAGTATTGCCCACGCCTAAACGCTCGTAGTTGTCTGTGGTCCTTTGGGATCCCAAGATCGACGACTGCCACGACGGGCAAAGAATCCGCGCTTGGCAGCGGTCGGGGATCCGAGGCTTGAGTCGGTTTTGGAAGCGAGTGTGGACGGTTTTTTGCCGCCGCAAGGGAATAGAGCGGTGAGTGAATTGCTTGGACCGAATAAAAGTCCTTGGCTATTGCCCGAACGGACGCCCGTAATGCGGTTCCTCGGAACCAATGCCTTCCGGAAAAATCCGTTCCCGTGCCGGTAAGTTTCCCACCATTTGTTTGTGTGAGGATGTCCGCGATGGTTCGCAAGACGAGGTCGGCTTCAAGGCGGGTGAGAACGGGTTGGAGTTCGATAACGATGTCATTTAAGGTTTCGCGGTTGAGCTGACTAAGCCATTCGGCGTCGACGCGTAACCGCAATGGAACTGTCTCAAACGAATCAATCGTTGCCCACCTTGATTGCTCAAGCGGTCCAACCTCCGCCAGTCTCCCTGCAACACTTTGCAGTTTTGCAACGCTTTCGGGTTCGGCGTGAACAACCGCTTGGCCCTCGGGCGTGACCTGAAGTAGGTCTAGCCCGAGCCGATCAAATAGTTTTCCCTGTGATCCGCCATATTCTGGTATCTCTTGGTATATCTCTTTCAATGCGCCTGATCTGTCTTCGCGTCGTTTTTTTACGGCGTCCACCGGTTGAGCCATAAGGAAAAAACGCCGGGTCTTGAGCGGATCCTTGGAAGATGCGACGCTTTGCACTGCAGAACTTAGACTTTGACTAATTTTTCGACCCTTTGACGCCCAAAGGATTCCTTCGAATTTCGGCAGTCCTCCGCCACCAGTCTTTTCGTCTGAACTCAGTTGATGAGCTTCGTTCAAGAAGAATATCCGGGGCTCCTGATGTGCTTTTGCGGCTGGCATGGTTTATTCCGTCATGCATTGTCGAGAATTTGGCGGCGGGTTTCTGAAATCACGATTGACTCTGCCGTCGCAAAACTACGAGCTCTGAGTGCGTCCTGAATGACTTTGGGCGGCAAATCGACCCGATGTATTTTTGCGAGACGGTTGGCAAACGGACGCAGAACTTGAGAGGAGGGCGCTTTGAACTCCAAGGCGAGATCGAAGCGTCGCCAAAGCGCGTCGTCGAGGTGCCTCGCTAAATTGGATGTGGCAATAATAAGACCAGTCGGGGCGGAGTGTTCAAGTTCTTGCATTAGCGCGATAACGATGCGGTCCAGCTCTCCAACGTCGAGCGGATTGCCGCGACGTTTGCCAAGCGCGTCCAGCTCGTCGAGTAGTAAAACACAGGGATGAATCTCCGCGAAGTGAAACAGTTGCCGAAGGTGGCCAGCGGTTTGGCCGAGAAAGGATCCTATAACTGCGTCGAATCTGACGAGGAATACCGGTAAGTTCAACTCATTTCCGATGGTGCGCGCGGTCAGACTCTTGCCACAGCCGGGTGGACCGTGGAACAGCAGCTTTGATCGTGGATTAATTCCGTGTTTTTGCAGCGTCGCGCGGTTCGTCCATTCCTTTATGACATCGCGAAGCTCTTGGCGCAGCGCAGCGCTTAACATCACGTCGGTCAAGGTACGATTTTCGGTAAGATGAACCAATGCCGTCGAGAGAAGGACGTTTGCACTTCCCTGAGTAGGGATCCTGGGGTTAATCCCGCCGTTTGATCCGCTTGACATCAGGGCGCCCCGCAACAAGCGGGCGGCCGATCGATGGCCTTTCTGTTCTTCGCTCTTGCAAAGCTCCTGGGCAATCGCGGTAGCACCGGCGACGTCCTCCGCCGCGATTGCCCGAAATAGTTGAGCTAGTTTTCGCGTCGTTGGCATGTTGCGTCTACCGAATCTTGTGCACGGTTTTGATGAATATGCGCAACAGAGAGTCCATAGTCCGAGTGTACTGCAAAGCCGCGCGCATCGACAGTTGCGGGTGGCCGTCGGTGTGGAAGCTAGGCCAATGGTCGGACAATCGGGGCTGTGAAGGACGGTTGACTTCGGCGAGCTTTGTCGAGCCGAGGGGCGGCCTTTGGCCGCAGGCAAATCCTTTTCGGGGGATGCGCGCGGCAAGCGACAATTCGCTGTCGATCCGGTTCACGTTTACCGCCAGCTGCGGCCGAGACGCCGAAAACGCGGAGAAAGGAACACGGCGACTGAAGTCGCCGCGCCGCGAGGGATGCGGTTCGACGATTGGGTCAGCTTTATCGTATAATCCCGGTAATGATCGAGCTTGTGGAAAAGCATCGTGTTGAGATTGCCGCGCTGTGCCGCAAATATGGGGTGCGGAAGCTGGAACTATTCGGCTCGGCGGCCAGCGGGGCGTTCGACCATTCCCACAGCGACATCGACTTTTTTTATGAATTCGACGCGAATCCCGAGGGTCTGGCGGACCGATATTTCGGGTTGGCCGAAGATCTGCAGCGGCTGCTTGGCCGTGAAGTGGACCTCGTCAGCGGCCCCGATGCGCGGAACCGCTACTTCTTGCAGGTTGCAAATCAGCATAGAGTGACGCTTTATGCGGCCTGAATCGGCGAAATTCCTTGTCGATATTCTGGATGCCGTCGATCGGATCGTGTAATACAGTCCCGAAAAAACGCGCGAGCAGTATCTGGCCAGCGGCGAGCTTCGTGACGCGGTTCAATGGAATTTCCTGGTCATAGGCGAGGCGCTGAGCCAGTTGCACAAGCTCGATCCGGACGCGGCGGAGAGGATCGGTGAATGGCGCCGGATCGTCGGTTTTCGGAATCAACTCATCCACGGCTATGGCGTGATCAAGCACGAGATCACCTGGAATATCGTTGAGAGCAAGGTGCCGCTGCTTCGCGCCGACGTTCGAAAGCTGCTGGAGATTCAATGAAAAGACCTTTGAGGGACGGTTGACTTCGGCGAGCTTTGCCAAACCATGGCCGCAAGCAATTCCTTTTCGAGGGATGGGCGCTGCCAGCGCGAATTTGCTTCGCCGGACAACCCTTGCTTAGGGTACGATCCCGCGAATGCCCAAAACCGAATCGCAAGAAATCTCCGGAATCGTCACTCGCCCGAGCAATCATTCGGTTGACCAAACCATTGAACGATTGCAGACGATGCTCCGCGACAAAGGCGTGGCGGTTTTCGCTCTCATCGACCACGGCGGCGAGGCATCAAAAGTCGGCATGAAGATGCGCCCTACCAAACTGCTGATCTTCGGCAGTCCCAAAGCCGGCACGCCGCTGATGATCGCGGCCCCGAGCATCGCCATCGACCTGCCGCTGAAGCTACTGGTTTGGGAGGACGCCGCCGGCAAGGTTTGGATTTCATTCAACTCCGTTGAATACCTGCGCGATCGGCATCACCTTCCGGAGGAGTTGGTTCAAAATATCGCGATCGTCTCGACGCTGGCCGATAGGGCGGCGGAATGATTGATTGGCCTTTTTCCTTGTCCGGGCCGGAGGCGATAGAGCGGCGGATCGTTATGTTACTCGTCATTCAATACGCGGGGCGTTTGGGCCCGCTTTTGGCAGGCCGCGTGAGTGACATCCGGAGTTCAAATCCTGTCGCACTGACAACATTTATGCCCTTTTTCGTCGCAAACGATTGTCGATTCCGTGATAAAATTCGAGCTTGTCACCAGGAGTTCTTCGACGTCCGATGACTTTCGGAAAAAGTTTCAGAAGGGAAGGAACATATGGCCAAGACACAAGACAGCCGTCAAGAGACACCGAGCGATGCAGCCGGCGTGGATGTGCTTTTGGCCAGGCATGGCGGACTTTCCTATCTTGAGATACCTGCGATGGATGCCCGTCGGTCCGCGGCATTCTACCAATGCGTTTTCGGATGGAAGCTGCGTGACGAAGATGCCGACCAACCCAAGTTTTCGGATCAGACCGGGCATCTGATCGGCCGGTGGGTGGCCGGCCGGGCAATTTCTCGGCAGCCTGGTCTGTTGCCGTATATCTATGTCGATCACATTGACGATGTTGTAAAACGCGTTGCGACAAATGGGGGAGAGATTGTCCGATCGCCTTATCGAGAGGGAAATCTATGGGTTTCGGTCTTTCGCGATCCCGCCGGCAATGTCGTGGGCGTCTGGCAGGAACATAAACCGTAAGTAACTGTTTACCGTCAGGGGGCCGTACAAATCATCTATATTGCGAGACCGAGCCAACGGATGAAGAACAAGATGAAGAACAAGAGGATGATCGGTCACGACTTTCTAGACCGCCGAATTCGCCGGCTCGTATATCAGAAATCGCTGCCGCCGCGAGCGCCGTTGGCTTGCCCGTTGACGTTCCAGCGAGCCGTCGGCGGACCAGAAGCGGAGTCGCCGCGTTCCGCGGCCAGTTCAGCGGAGTTTCGAACTCAAGTTCGACCTCAACCGTGCTTCACAGCCCGCCTTGTCCGACCTCCGCGTGAACGTTGACGGGTGATGGCCCACTGACAGGTCGTGTGCCGGCTCCTGGGGCAACCAACAGGAGGTCGGGCAAGCGGCGGTGACGGACGGTTGAGGTCGAGCACGTGCTCGAAACTCCGCTGCGCTTGCCGCCGGAGCCGGCGACTCTTCGGTCGCAGACGGTTTGCCGGAACATTGCCAGGCGGGCCAACGGGCTCAGCGGCGGCAGCGATTTCTGATATGCGAGCCGGCGATTGCGGCCGTGACGGAAACCGCAACCGATAAACATCTGCTGCGCCGCACGCCGAAAACTGTCCAGATGGAGTGATTCCGTTTTGCGGTAAACAGTTACCGTGACGTTCACCATGGAGCATATCTAAATGAACAGAATGAATCCCAAGGTTGATGGATATTTGAGAAAATCCAAACAGTGGCAGAACGAATTGCAGAAATTGAGAATGATCATTCTTGACTGTGGGCTGACGGAAGAAGTGAAGTGGCGTGTTCCTTGTTATACGTTTCAGGGAAGTAACGTACTTTTCATGGGTCGATTCAAAGAATCCTGCGTGCTCAGTTTTATCAAAGGCGTTTTGTTAAAGGATGCCAAGGGTATTCTGATTCAACAAACGGAGAATTCGCAGTCGGTGCGCGTCATTCGGTTCACCAATGTTCGAGAAATAGTTGAGATGGAAACCATCTTGAAAGCCTATATTTATGAAGCCATTGAAGTGGAAAAAGCCGGTTTGAAAGTGAAGCTGAAGAAGATTGCGGAATTTATCATTCCCGTAGAACTTCAAAATAGATTAGATGAAATCCCCGCCTTGAAAACTGCTTTTGCCGCATTGACGCCGGGGCGGCAAAGAGCATACCTCCTTTATTTTTCCGGAGCCAAACAATCCATAACTCGGGCGTCAAGGGTTGAAAAATGCATGCGGCGAATTCTCAATGGGAAGGGATTAGATGATGAGTAATAAAACGGGGACGCAGCTAGATTTCCATTAAAGTCTACACGCGATTTTCAACATTGTCATTCAACCACCCGGACTCATTGGCAGCGGCGGCGGCCCTCCGTTAGGAACAGCGTCGACCAAAACCAGTAAGATGAACATTATGACTCCAGACGATTTCGACATTATCAACTATCCCTACGTACTGCCGGACAAGAAGCCGAAGCGCATTTGCGTGCCCAAGCAGCAGAACGTCATCGGAACGCTCATCAAGACGGCGCGGCCGTGGGAATATGGCCAGGTGATCGATCTCTATACTGCCGTCGGCAAGGGCGGGTCGTTTGTGGAGGTGGGGGCCAACATCGGCTCGGATACGATTCTCGCCTGCGATTTCTTCAAAATGTGCTATTGCTTTGAGCCGCTGGCGGAGCATGTTGCGCTGATTCAAAAGACCCTCGAGCTGAACCAGGTCACCAACGTTCAGGTTTTTCCGTTTGCGGTTTCGGATCAATGCGGGAAGTCGCATTTCTATCTCGGGGCGAAAGGCAATACCGGGATGGGGTCGCTGAAGCCAAACTTTCCCACCATGGAACGTCTTGAGCAGGAGGTGGAGGTCGTCACGCTGGACAACCAGATGCCGCCGGAGGTGAAAGACGTCACCTTCATCCACGTGGACACCGAGGGCCACGACGTCAAAGTTCTGCAGGGCGCCCGCCGGTTCATCGAGCGGCAGACTCAAAGGCCGATGATCAAGCTGGAATTTCAGCCCCGCTCGATGCAACTGCACGGTTCAGGCGTGGCCGATCTGATCGCGTTCATGGATGAAATGAAATACGGCCCGCTGTTCTACGCATCGGGCGTTCTGGTGCCGCTGAGTTATTCGATCCTGATGGAGATGTTTTACCTGTGGCGTGGGACCCTCGGATGGATCGACATCATCCTGGCTCCGCAACCGGGCAAATAGTACCGCGATCATTCGCGAGAGATTATCCAGCCGGACGTAAGCCGTTTTCCCGAATCAGCACCTCGGCGGGAATGCCCAGGCCGCTGTGCAGTTTGCGGATCATGGGCAGGGTCAGGGGACGCTTGCGATTCAGGATTTCCGCCACGCGGGCGCGGCTGCCGATGTATGTTTCCAAGTCGCGCCGGGAGAGGCCCCGCTGCTCCATCGCGAATTGAATCGCCTCGACCGGGTCCGGCGATTCGATCGGGCAATGCTGCTCCTCCCACGCCACCGCCAGCGTCGCCAGCACGTCCAGTCGGTCGCCGGCGGCGGTCTTCGCCTTGGCATCCATCAGAGCGTCGATCTCCTTGAGCACCCGGCGGTAGTCCCGCATATTCTTGATCGGCTTGATCTCCATCGTCATATCTCCGTTACGTCGATCCCATCATATTGCCGGTGTGTGCCCACGAACCGGATGTAGATGACGCGATAAGGAAAATTCACCTTCACCACCAGCCGGTACTTGTTTCCCGCGATGTTGAACACCACGCGGCTATTGCCCACGATGCTGGCGCTGCGATACATCGCTTTGATCGCGGAGGGGCTGCTCCAGTCCGCTTTCGACGCCTCGCGGAACCATGCCTTGAGCGGCTGCTCGGCGTCGTCGTATTGCCGATGGCTCCAGAACTCCCCCAAGCGCTTGCGCGAAATAATCCTCATTCCCTGTTCAATCAGTCTACCATGATCCCAAGGTGGGAGCAATTCCATTCCCACGAATGCGAGTCGGAAAAGGGCAGACCAAACGAAAAGGCGGCGAAGCGAATGGACGACTCGAAGGTGATTCGAGGCGCCATTCGCTTCGCCGCCGAAATTTCCGTGGCGACGAGCGAAATCTGCGGAGCAGATCTCAGGCGAGGCGACGCACTTTGCGTTGGCGTGCCAGGCCGATGATGCCCAAACCGGCCAAGCCGATCAGGCTTTGCCAGGCGGCCGCTGGAAGCGGCACGGCATGTCCACCGGCGGAGGAAGATTCGAGCAGTGCGAAACTGTCCCCTGGCGTCGCGTCGATCAGAAGATTGTCGCCGCTGGAACTCGGATCGCCGTTGCCCCAAAACGACGTTACTCCGTTGCCTTGGGTTCCGGTATAGGTCAGAACCGAGTTTCCAGAGGTGAGCGACACCGAACTGTAACTATAACCCGGTCCCGTCGGCAGGCTGAAGGTCTGGGCGCTGCCGAAGGTGGTACTGCCGGCCACGGTGGGCATCAGAACGAAAGAGAATCCATTGAACGATGCGCCGGTATTGTTCACGATCGTCTCATCCGGAATGACGAATTGCGTCGCGGTCGTTCCGGTGTAACCCGGAATGGGCGCGAAGCTGATCTGATAACTCTGGTTCGGGGCGGTGAACGTGGCCGTCTTTTCCACGTCGACCTGGCCGGGGCTGGAGTCCTGATTAATGGCAAGGCCTACGCCCGTGGTCCAGGAGATGTCCCAACCGTCAATTTGAACCGGGCTGACATTCTGTATTTCGGCGGCCGGCGCGGACGCCCCGCCCCACACTCCGAATCCAGCCACCACCGCACCGACTGCGATCACGGCTTTTCTGCAACTGCGAAACATGTGTTACCTCCCAAAATTCAGGATCGTTGGATCTGGCCACGATACCCACCGGCCAACGGCGTTCGACATCAACATATCGGGAACGCCATCAAAATTGGTTGACCCTGAAAAACCAATTATGAAACCAAGATGAAAACGATAGCAACTGACATTCCCTACGTCCATATAAATATGAAATCGTCGCTTTCCGTCTTAAATACGACCTTTACTCAACCGCTAAAAAGCAAATTTCATAAATTTTTGCGTCTTTGGGCAGGATCGCCAGATAGCTATTTTTAGGTCATGATAACGGATTTGATATGATAGTATAAAAATCAAATTACCCCATACTACCCATATTTACAATCTCGGCTGTCTGTGGTTTCTTCGGTGCATCGTCCGAAAAAATTTTTAGAGGTGGGAAGTTTTTTCGCACTGCGTCCGGCCGTGAAGAGAACTGGTGCCGTCCACGTAAACCGGTTGGATACGGCGGCGCAAGGTGGACATCCTAAGATGGCAGAACAGCGGGCAGCGCTCAATGCTCATCACGTCGCCCTGGCCACGCAGGGCTTGCAGGTCCGTCCGTATGAGGGACGTAGCCGTTACAAATCAATCTCCACTTCATAGATTTCCCGAGCGGCTATAACGCGCAATGGCCTTGAAATTGGGCGAATGTTTTCGCAGGACATGAGAAAGAATTGCGCACACCCAGACCGGAATGCTTCCTCCCAAGATCGCCGCAATCACATAGCCGGGTGGTAAAGTTATCAATCCGACAAGCGCGTCCGGGCCGCCGTCAAGCAGCCATCCATTTGCGAAGCCGTTGACGACCATCCCCAACCCAGCAGCGAAAAAGAACACAACGATCCGCCGCACCCACTTGGTCTTCCACCGGTAAACGCGCGGAATCGCCAGCCCTCCAGCCAGAGCTATCATCCCGCCGATATCTACGGCGATCCCAGACCACGCCACGTCCGACAGTCCGAGCAAGCCATTCATCTGCTGGTACGCCCATGGGCGAATCGTACTCCTCGGTAGCGATTTGGCCATAACCGCCGGATCATTCAATGGCACAGAACTCGCGCCCACTGCCTTGATCGCGGCATTAAACTCCGCCGCCGAATTGAAAAGCTGGAGATTCCCGCTCCTTGCGTCCAGTACAAAAAAATCTGCACGCATTGTCCCGATGACTACCAACTGCTTCGCCACTACCGCAATCCGATGCACGTTCGGCACAAAGCTAGACGTTGGCAATTTCGATTGTCCGAATTCCGGATCCCCATACAAAGACTCACCTGGATTCAAAAGAAAAATCTGATAGGGACCAATTTGTTGGTCCATCTGCGGACTCGACCCTGGCCCCTGATCCAACCTTTGCACGAAATACCCGCCGGTCAGTGGAACCACGAATCGATAGTCCGCCAGATTGTCGGTGATGATCTGAGCCACAACCCCCAACGCCGGCAGCAGAAGCATTGCTCCGATCACAATCCAACGCCCCCCTCGTCAATTTCGGTGGCGGATCGCAGACTTTGCGCGCCCCGTGGTACGCAGGCTCATAATCGACAATCGGCGTTTGATCGCTCGAAGCCATCGACCCCAATCCTGCCGCACAGATTACCTCTCATCTCGCAATCCAATCCAGGGTAATCATTCCGCCAACAAATTTCCTTTAGACTAGAACGCGGCCCCACCGCACACGATACAGTGCGCCGAGCGGTCACCTTGAGATCAACAAGACTACATGCTGCGCGGCGCTGGGCCGGTATACAGCGATCTTGGCCGGATGATCCGGTTGTGATCCTGTTGCTCGATGACGTGGGCGCACCAGCCGGCAACGCGGGCGCAGGCGAACAGGGGCGTGTTCAGTTCCGGCGGAATTTCCAGCAGGTTCAACACCGGGGCCGCGTAGAGATCCAGATTCGCAAATAAGCCTTTTTCCTTTTCCATCACGCGTTCCAGTTCCTGGCAAACCTCCAGCAGCGTGTTATCGCCCTTGCGACGGCAAATCTCGGCGAGCAGTTGCCGCATCACCGGGACACGTGAATCGCCTTTTTTATAAACGCGATGGCCGAAGCCCATGATCTTTTCGCGCTTGGCGAGGGCCGCTTTGACCCACGGCTCGGCATTCTTCGCTAAACCGACGTTGCGGAGCATCGTCATCGCCCGTTCGTTGGCTCCGCCGTGCAGGGGACCTTCCAATGCGCCCAGCGCGGTGACGATGGCTGGATAAATGTCGGCCAGCGTGGAGGCCGTCACGCGGGCGGCGAAGGTCGAGGCGTTGAACTCGTGCTCGGCGTAGAGATTCATCACCGTGTCCATCACGCGCACGACCCATTCCTCGGGTTTTTGGCCGGAAATGCCCATGAGAAGCCGAGCCGACAGGGGCATGTCGCCCGTTACGATCGGCTCTTGTCCGTGAAGGACTCGCCAGCCGGCAGTTGTCACGCTGGTCATTCGGGAAATCAGGCGGATGGTCTTGCGGAGATTGGCGGCATGATCGACATGGCCCAAATCCGGATCGAACGCCGACAGGGCAGATATGCCCGTTCGGAGATAATCCATCGCGCGCGTGCCCTTGGGAAAACATTTGAGCATTTGAACGATCGCCGGCGGGAGCGCGGCGCCGGCTGCGAGTTGCCTGGCGAATTCCTTGAGTTCGGCAGGGTTGGGCATTTCGCCGTGCAGGAGAAGCCACGCCACCTGCTCGAACGTGATCTGGTCGGCGATCCCTTCGATGCCGTAGCCGTAATAGTGCAGGCCGGTGTCAGCTTGGACGGAGCAGATGGCGGATTCGCCGGCGATAACGCCGTCAAGTCCGGGGCTGTAGGCGGGTTTGGCTGGTGATTCGCTCATGATTTCCTCACAAGTAATGGATCTAGTGAATCCGGATTTTTGCCGATCGCAGTTTTTGTGACGGCTGAATTCGCCGGCTCAAATATCAGCGGGCGTCGCCGCGGTGAAAACCGCTGGCCGGCGTGATCATGTTCCGGTAAGCCGTTTGCGAAGCAAGACGCGAGTCGCCGCTTCCGGCGGCTCCATTCCTTCGGTTCGCAAGTGACTCGCTGGATTGTCGCCGGGCCAGCCAACGGCGTGCGCGGCGGCAGCGCCTGATGATATTCGAGCCCACGCTTTGGTCCGTCATGAAAATCGTAACCGATCATCTTCTTTATCATCGCTCCACCCTGCGGGCAGATTCACGCACCCGGCTTGTAGTCTAACAAGTCGTAAAGTTCCCGCCGGGTCTGCATCTTGCCGAGCCATTGCCGCTGGGTGCCGAGGCGGCGGAGATCGCGGAGAAGCTTTTCTTCGGCCTTCATTGCCACGCGAAACGCGGTCTGCGGGAAAATCACCAGGCGATATCCCAATTGGGCCAGCTTGCCCAGACCGAGCAGCGGCGATTTTCCGAACTCGGTCATGTTTGCCATCAGCGGAGCGCGAACCAAGCGGGCGAATTCGGCGAATTCGTCCTCTGATTCCAGAGCCTCGGGAAAAATGGCATCGGCACCGGCGTCAAGATACATCCGGGCACGCCGGGCGGCAGCGCCGAAACCTTCAACCGAGCGGGCATCCGTGCGTGCGATGACGAGAAAGTCGTGCCGTTTGCGAGAGGCGACGGCGGCGCGAATCTTGGCCGACATCGCAACGGGGGTAATCAGCATCTTGCCGCCCAAGTGGCCGCAGCGCTTGGCGGAAACCTGATCCTCCATGTGCATCCCGGCAATGCCGGCTCGGGCGAATTGCTCGACCGTGGCGGCAGCGTCGCGCGGGCCGCCGAAGCCGGTGTCGGCGTCCACGATCACCGGAACTTTCACCGCGGCGGCGATAAAGCCGGCCAGTTCCGCGACTTGCCGGCGAGAAAGCAGGCCAATGTCCGGCACGCCGGCGGCCGCGTTGGACAATCCGGCGCCGCTTACATAGACGGCGTCGAATCCGGCGCGTTCGATGAGTCGGGCCGTCGCGGCGTTGAACGCGCCGGGCATCGCCACGCAGGAGCGGCGCATGAGCTTGCGCAATTTCGCGGCCATGGATGCGGATTGGCGGATCATGGTTTGATTCATGGGAGGGCCGCCAGTGAAAAAAGTTGGCCGGCCTTTGGCTGCTGATCGAGCCGCCAAACCCAATCGGCCAGCGCTTTGGCGCGATCGTGACCCAACCGTTCATCGGCAAGCGAATGGAATTTCGCCTGCACCTGCGTGTCGGTCAGCGGCTTGAGCGCGTTGCCCGTGGGCACGTCCACCCGGCGCGTGTGGGTTTTACCGGCGATGGTTTTGATCGTGACGATGTTGCCCACCTCGACGGGATATTTTCGGGAAAGTTCCGCATGACGCGAAACCTTTACCCGGCTGACGAGCTTGAGCATTTTCGGATCGGTAAACCGCCGCGGGTCGAATTGTTTGGCCGTCAATTCACCGTCGGCCAGGGCGACGGCCGTGATGTAGGGAAGGCTGTGGTCGGCGGTTTCGCGGCTGGTGGGCTGCCACTGTTCGGGGCTGCTGCCAATGATGTCCACGGCGGCATCGTGGCTTTCAATCGAGATGGATTCGATCTCATCGATCGAGCCAAGCTGCTTGCGCAGTTCCAGGGCCGCCTCGATGGCGCTTTGCGAATGGTATTCAGCCGGCCAATATTTGATGCTGGTTTTGAGGATCATGAAATCGCCGGCCCAGGTTTTGGGATTGGAGCCGAAGGGGCCTTGAAGTTCCAGCGGGCCGCTGATGAGTTTTTCAAAACCGTTGGCGCCTTCGAAGATTGGGGCGGGCCCGGTCATTCCATCGGCCGCGAGCATGGCGGAATAAACCCCGTGCCGGGCGGCGTTGGCGAAGGCGCATCCCTTCCAATGCGACAGCTCGCCGACGCGAGACTGGCGTAAATTGGCGCTGGCGACGCCGGCGATCCCCAGGGCGTGGCGCATTTTCTGTGTCGGAAGTTTCATCAGCTTTGCCGCGGCGAGTGCCGTGGAAAATGCTCCGTAGGTGACGTGGTCCCACCCGCGGGCGCGAATGCAGGCCGCGTCGCACAGGCGGCATTGGACTTCGTATGCCATGACGATGGCCAGGATGAAATCCTGGCCCGAAGAGTGTTGGGCATCGGCGACTGCGAGCGCGGCGGGAATGTTGTCGCTGGGATGGGCCGGTTCTTTGGAAAGATACGTGTCGTTGTAATCCAGGTAACGAACCATGCACCCATTGGCGAACGCGGCCCAGTCGGGCGGAGCGCGATGGTCCGACCCCAAAAGCGTGCTGCCGGGGTGGGCAGTCAACCGCCCGGCCACTTTGCGGGCGACGACGGATGGCTCGGCTTCAAAGGCGCCGTAAGCGCATCCCAGCGAATCGAGCACGCGCCGTTTCACTTCGTGAACCACCGGCGCGGGCAGGTCCTGATACCGCAGTCCGCCGGCCCATTCCGCCATTCGATCAGCCAAAGGTTGTTGCATGCGAATTCCTTCTTGAGTTCGATTGTTTGGTCAACTTTATCATATAATCCCCCCATGGCATCGCGCCAGACGATGGACAATACCCATGTAACCTACACGATTGAAGTGGACGGCCGGATCGTCGTCATCGAGCACGTCCCGGCGCGAGTTTGCGTCGAGACCGGAGAACAGTTTTTCGCGCCGGAGACCGTCGAACGGATTCACGCGATCGTTCGCGGGGAACGCAAGCCCGTACGAACAATGCAGACGCCGGTGTATGAATTCGCGGCATGAAACGCGAAAACGCGCCTGCGGTCTTACCGTTCGATTCTTCCGCCAATTTATCATATAACCCCGCCATGGCATCGCGTCAGCGGATTCTCACCGGCGACACGCCCACGGGCAGACTTCATCTGGGGCATTACGTCGGCAGCGTCGAGAATCGCCTGGCGCTGCAGGATCAATATGATTGCTATTTCATCATCGCCAACAAGCACGCTTTCACGACCCGGGCCGACAAACCGGACGACATTCGACAATCGGTGCTGGATATTGCCACCGACTACCTGGCGGTTGGAATCGATCCCAATAAGAGCACGCTGTTCATCCAGAGCGAAGTCCCGGCCATCGACGAACTGACTTTTTTCTTCGCGATGCTGTTGCCGTTCAATCGGGTGATGCGCAATCCGACGCTGAAGGATGAAATTCGGGACAAGGGGCTCGGCGATGAATATTCGTTCGGGTTTCCGCTGTATGCCGTGGGGCAATGTGCGGACATCCTGGCGTTTCGCCCGGCCCTGGTGCCGGTGGGGGAAGATCAACTGCCGCACCTGGAAATGACGCGCGAGGTGGCGAGGAGATTCAACCAAATCTACTGCGGGGTCGATCCGCACACGGAAGACAAAGATTATGTCACTCGGGGCGGCGTGTTCCCGATCATCGAGCCAAAGCTTGGGCGCGTTCGGCGATTCGTCGGCACCGGTGCGCCGGGGCCGGATGGGCAATTGCTCAAGATGAGCAAGTCGCTCAACAACGCGATTTTCCTTTCGGACGACGCGGATGCCGTCCAGAAAAAAGTGATGGCGATGTACACCGATCCCAAGCGCATCCGCGCCACCGATCCGGGGACCGTCGAAAATAATCCGCTTTGGATATTCCACGAAACCTTCAACCCCGACAAAGCGTGGGTGGCCGAGCAAGAGGATGCGTACCGGGCCGGCAAAGTCGGCGACGTGGTTATCAAGCGTAAGCTGGTCGAGGTGCTGAACACGTTGATCGAGCCGATCCGGACTCGGAGAAAGCAGTACGAATCCCGGCCGGACGATGTTCTGGATGCGCTGCGAAGCGGCACGCGCCGGGCCAATGTCCTGGCCGAGGAAACGCTGGCTCTGGCCAAGCGGGCGATGAAGCAGGAATATTTTCCGCGATCGCTGCGGATCGAGGGAAATTAAGAGCTTCAAAAAATGCGGCCACAGAGTTCACGGAGAGCGTTAAAATAATCTGTTGTTCCATGGCCTGCTCCTCGTTGCGGGCCGGCCATAGAACGTCGTCCGTTATATCGTATGAGGTGACCAATGTTCGGCTTCGTCCGCCATCACGTGCAGCACTTGGATCGCTGGTCCTCCGCACTGATGTTTCTCGTCCTCGGCCACCTGATACTTTCGCGCGTTGGAGATGCGGGGATTTTGGTAGCAGCGGCACTGGTATTCGTAGCCGCCTGCTTTCGTGCTTGGCAGTTTGAAATGGCGGGGCGGGGTGCGGCATAACCAGCCGCTGGTGTGGACCGGCCGCATCGCGGTGTATAATCCACTGGTGTTCTGCGGTCGGCTGCCGCATCGCGAGCCGATCAAAGCTGGGGGATACGTTATTCGCGTGTGCCGCTCGGCATCGCAACGTGCGTCGAGTATTATGCGCTTGCGAAGTACCGTGAGCTTCTGCGGATGCTCCATGATGATGGCTGGCGGCATGATCGGACTACCGGCAGCCATATGATGTATTTGCACCCGATCAAGCCGGGTCCGGTGGTTGTTCCCGCCGGCGGCAAGGAAGGCCAAGACGTCCCGCGCGGGACGCTGAACAGCATCCTGAAGCAGGCTGGCCTGAAGTGAGGCGCGTCATGGAACAAGCCAAGTCATACGTCTATGTGGTTGAGCGTGCGGAAGATGGTTCGTACTGGGCCTATTTCCCAGATCTGCCCGGTTGCGCCACCACGGGCGAATCGCCGGAGCAGGTGGAGCAGCAGCTTCATGAAGCAATGGAGCTTTACCTCAGCTATTATTCTGATCGCGGTCTTCCTCCGCCGCCGCCGCAAGCGCGGGTCGGCACACTGACCGCGGCGTGAAAACTTTTGGTCGTCCGACGCGCTGGAAGAACTAACCACCACAGTGGCATGGCTCCGAGATAATCATGCCTGCCCCGCATCGCCGGGCGGCTGGGGAGGATTAGAATTCTCCGGAGATGTCGGCGGCGCCGGTGGATTGGGAGGCGGAGGATACCCTTGCCCATATCCGTATCCGGCCTGGCCGGAGCCCCCTGCGGCTTGCTGTTGTTGCATCATCCAGTAATACGCCTGCTGCATTGCCTGCGCCTGATTCGCGCCGGCGGATTTCAACGCGGCGGAGAGCTTGACGATGGTGACAATGCATAAGCCGAGAACGCCGATTGACAGCAACAGCGGCATCACCACCATCGGGTTGGAGCCAAGTTGGAGCAAGTCGCCGAGCAGACTCATTCCCAGAAACAGAGCGATCACGCCGTTGAGGACCATCGAAAAGATCGTGGAAACCTTGCCGCCCCGGCGAACGAAAAAGGCCAGCAGCAGAAGCAACCCACCGGCCACCAGCATCGTGCCCGAGCCGATCGTTGCGATGAGCCGGATTTCCTGAACCGGGGTGAGATTATTGATCGGCTGGAGATTGCGCTGCTGCTGGCGGGCGACCTCGTTCATGAGATTATCCGGCATAAAAACGAGCAGACCGGCGCACGTTCCGCCCAGAAAAATGACGCCGCCCAGAATGAACTGCCACAGCGCGGCGGCGCGCCCGGCGGCGTTCGGCTGGGCGGAGGCCCAGGCGGCGGGATCAACGACCGGCGGCGAATAGGGCGGCGGCGGAAAAGGGTATTGGCTCAAATGGTTTTCCTCTTCGTGTCGGAAACGATGGTCGCGGCAGACCGCCTGAGCGTCAAGACGGATTGCACGATCGCTGCCGCAGCGATGGCCGCCGTTTCCACCCGAAGGATCGTTTGCGCGATCCGAACCGGAGCAACCCCCGCCGCGTCGAACGCCGCGATTTCCGCGGGACTCCACCCCCCTTCCGGGCCGACCAGAAGCGTCAGCACCGGCGGAATCGCCGCGGCCAACTCCAAAATCGGCACGGCATCGTCGGCCGGCGACAAATACCAGGCCGTCATCTCGCCACTTTTTACTTCCTCCAGAATGGTTTTGAGTTCCGTGAGGATTTCAATCCGCATGATGCCGCTTCGCTCGGATTGGCGGGCGGATTCCTCCGCCAGTCTGGCCCATCGTTGTTTTTTCGCCTCGCCCCGTGGAAGAACCACACCGCGCTCGGTCGCCAGGGGGATGAAACGATCGACCCCTAGCTCGCTGAGCTTTTCGATCATCCAATCCGCGCGCGTTCCCTTTGGCACGGCCGCGGCGATGGCGATTTTCGGCTGGCCGGCCGGCGGAAGATTCACCCGCTCAATCTGGATCGTCACCCCACCGACCCCCACCGCCACAATTCGTGCGTGCCCGGTGACTCCGGCCCGATCGAAGACTTCAATCTCCGCTTCGGCCTGCATCCGCAGAACATCGCGTAAGTGGTGGGCCTGGGCCGGCGGCAGATCGATCCGCCCGACGACGGCCTGGAGCACGAGGATTCGCCGCATGGCAGCCGATTATCGGACCGTCGCCGATTGATGCAATCCCGGCGCGCCGGGACCGTTGCCTTGGCAAGCGGGCATCGTTATGCTGGTCATCGACCTGTCCGAAGAAGCGCATGGAAGCGCGGCTCTGGAGGAAGGATTCCGATGGCACAGGCACCGGCAGTCAACACCGACGAACTTTTATCGCAATTGGCGGCCAGCGAGATTGATCGCCTGCTGGCCGAAGCGGACGGTAAGCCCGCTTCCGCCCCGGCCGCGTCGGCGATGCCCGATCCCTCCGCCAACCAATCCGCCGCCGCCACCACTTCCGAGATCCTGGCCGACGGTCCCGAGCGTGCAGCGTTGCTGCAGGCAGCGGGATTCGACGCTGCCCACGGCCCCGCCCCGGAATCGGCCGACGCCGCAGCCGGCCAGCCCACCGGCGATGAGCGATCGGCTCTTCTCAAGGCCGCCGGATTTGAATCAGCCGAGGCCCCCCCGGCACCCGATGCGGAGCCCGCCCTTTCCCTGGCCGATGCGCTTTCGGATGATTCTTACCAACCGACCCCGATTTATCTGAAGCCGCTGGTATGGATGAATGCGCCGCTGGACGCGTGCCCGTCCATGGTGCGTCGGCTGCTCGGCGGCGCGGGATTAGTAACACTGGTAAACGCACTAGCCGTTTTGTCTTATGTGTTTTTCTTCCGAAAGCACTAAGAAAGTTCATTTCTGAATCCGCCGGGTAAATGGATAGAGAAGAGAATGATTGGTTACGGCCTTCGTAACGGCCGGCAACGCTAGCTCGTCTACCAGAAATCGCCGCCGCCTTGGCCGCGATGAACTCTCGATGGAATCCCCTGGTCGCTTCAGCAAGTCCGGCTTTCTTCATTTCCCAATAACAATACGAGGAGAAAGAGATTGTGTTGTGGACATGCGATTCTTGACCAAGAATACGGTCTTGCGGAAAATTGATTTTCGACTGCCGATTGAGCAGTGCGGTGGCTGCGATTGGAGCACCTTGAAGAATCTGGCAACGCGGCGGCTGAAGCCGCCGCGCCGCGCGGGGAATTGACCGGGATGATGGTGGCGGGGAAAATCGGGGCGGCTCAAGGAGAAAGCGATGAGCGATGTGCGAGTTCTGGTCGGCACGCGTAAAGGGGCGTTCGTCCTGACATCGGACGGGAACCGTCAGCGGTGGAGCGTTGATGGGCCGCACTTTGGGGGGTGGGAGATTTATCATTTGAAGGGATCGCCGGTTGATCGGGATCGGATTTATGCTTCGCAGTCCAGCGGTTGGTTTGGGCAGCAGATTCAGCGATCCAATGATGGCGGAAAGACGTGGGAAGCGGTGGGGAATAAGTTTGCCTACGAGGGTGTGCCGGGAACCCATCAGTGGTACGACGGCAAGCCGCATCCCTGGGAGTTCAAACGGGTTTGGCATCTGGAGCCGTCGCTGGACGATGCGGATGCCGTGTATGCGGGGATTGAGGATGCGGCGTTGTTCCGGTCGGGGGACGGGGGAAAGAGTTGGGAGGAACTGGCGGGGTTGCGCGGGCATGGGTCGGGGCCGCGCTGGCAGCCAGGCGCGGGTGGGATGTGTTTGCATACGATTCTCCTGGACCGGAGCAATCCGGGGCGAATGTACATCGCCATCTCGGCGGCGGGTGCGTTTCGGACCGATGATGCGGGCAAGACGTGGAAGCCGATCAATCGGGGATTGCGGTCGGATTTCATGCCCGATCCGACGGCGGAGGTTGGGCACTGCGTTCATCGGATCGCGATGCATCCCTCGCGGCCGGGGGTGCTGTTCATGCAGAAGCATTGGGACGTGATGCGCAGCGACGACTCGGGGGATTCGTGGCATGAGGTGAGCGGGAATTTGCCGACCGATTTTGGGTTTGTGATCGACGTTCATGCGCAAGAGCCGGAGACGATTTATGTCGTTCCGATCAAGAGTGATTCGGAGCACTATCCGCCGGAGGGAAAGCTGCGGG
The DNA here is from genome assembly GCA_036267155.1 of Tepidisphaeraceae bacterium. Classification (GTDB taxonomy): domain Bacteria; phylum Planctomycetota; class Phycisphaerae; order Tepidisphaerales; family Tepidisphaeraceae; genus PALSA-1353. The sequence continues at coordinate 75,604 of DATAWP010000004.1, read as the reverse complement.
TTTACCGCAGCCGGACGGGCGGGAATGAGTGGGAGGCGCTGACCAAGGGTCTGCCGCAGCAGGATTGTTACGTGAATGTTTTGCGGGATGCGATGGCGGTGGATGCGCTGGACAAGTGCGGGATTTATTTCGGCACCACCGGCGGGCAGGTGTACGCGTCGGCGGATGCGGGGGACAATTGGAAGGCGATTGTGCGAGATCTTCCGGCCGTGGTATCCGTCGAGGTGCAGACATTGCAATGATCCGCGTCATCATTCCGGGTCCGCTGCAGGCGCTGGCGGGTGTCGAGCGTGAGGTGAAGCTCGACGTCGCGGGGGTGGTAACACAGCGTTCGGTGCTGGATGCGCTGGAGGCGGAGTATCCGAAATTGCGAGGGACGATTCGGGATCAGGTTACGCAGACGCGGCGGCCGCTGGTGAGATTTTTCGCGTGCGGGGAGGATGTTTCGCATGACGGGATGGATGCGCCGCTGCCGGGGGAGGTGGCGTCGGGGAAGGAGGCGTTCTACATCATCGCGGCGATTGCGGGTGGGTTGGGAAGAGGCCCACAGGATGGCCATCCTGTGGCTTTGGGGGGGGCAATTCAATGGGAGGGCAGCGCGTCGATGAGCTGGGTGATCTGGGCCTCGGTGTTATAGAAGTGCGGGGAGCAGCGGAGGCGGTTTACTCTCAGGGCGATTTCTATCTGGTGGTCCTTGCGGAGAGTCTGGAAGATTTTTTCGTGGCTGTGAGTTGGGGAGACGAAACTGATGATGCCGCTCCATTGTTCGGCGGTGCGGGGGCTGATGATTTTGTAGCCTTTGGTGCGCAGGCCAGTGATGAGCAAGTCGCCGAGGGATTTGATGCGCTGGGCGACTTGGGGGATGCCGACGGATTGGAGCAGGTGGAGGGATGATTTGAGGGCGAGGAGGCCGGGGACATTGTGGCTGCCGCATTCGAAACGGGCGGCGTCGGGGCGGAGGGTGTAATCGTAGTGTCCGAAATTCTGAGCATCGACGACGTTCATCCAGCCGATCATCAGGGGGCGGGTGTGGTCGATTAATTCGCGGCGGCAGAAGAAGATGCCGGCGCCTTCGGGGCCGAGGAGCCATTTGTGCCCGTCGGCGGAGAGGAAGTCGATGTGCATGGCCCGCACATCCACCGGCAGAATGCCGAGGGATTGGATGGCGTCGATGCAGAAGAGAATTTTGCGCTCGGCGCAGAACTGGCCGATGCGGGCAAGGTCGTGGCGCTGACCGCTGGCGAATTCCACGTGGGAGAGAGCGACCAGGCGAGTGCGGGGTTCGGAGGCGGCCTGGAGAATTTTGTCGATCGGGACGTGGCGGAAACCATCCTCGGCGTCGGTTTCTTCGACCATGACGAGCTTGACGCCGTGGCCGCGGGCGACTTCCATCCAGGGATAGATGTTGACGGGGTATTCGACGTTGGTGGTGACGATGCGGTCGCCGTACTGCCAATCGATGCCATTGGCGACAATGCTGATGCCTTCGCTGGTGTTCTTGACGAAAGCGATCTCGTCGCGGTGGCAATTCAGCAGGGTCGCTGAATCCTGGCGGAGTTTTTCGATGTCCTGGTACCAACCGGCGGAAAGGTAGCCGGCGGATTCGGCCTGGGCGGCGAAGGCACGCATGGCGTCGGCGGCGGGCTTGGGGATCGGGGCGACCCCGGCATGATTGAAGAAGGCCCATCGCTCAAGAATGGGGAAGACCGCGGGATTGCCGATGTAGTCGGTGATCGCGTTCATGGGCGCCTGACCTATAATAGCGTGGGAACGTGTTGCGGATCAGTGGATTTAAAACTTCGGTCGTGGCAATCGTGTCGACGGTCTGCATTTTGACCGCGGGAAGCGTGCGCGCGGGGAGTTATGACGATCAGACGATTCCGGGGAAATGGATCAGGCCCCTGCTGCCGGAGACGGATAAGGAGCCGGAGTATCCCAGCTACGACAAGAACAATGGTCTGGAGATAGCGCGGGATCAATATTGGGCGGGGCAATATCGGCGTGCGCTGGTCACACTGGAGGGGATCAGGAAGCCCAAGAAATTCGCGGACGCTGCGCTGATTCGGGGCGAGTGCGATCTGGAACTGGGGCAGTACGACGATGCGACGGCAACGCTGGGAAATTCGGCCGTGGCGGGCGAGGCGGCGGCACAGACATTGCGGGCGCGGGTGCAGGCGGCGCAGGGGGAATATCAGGCGGCGATTGAAATTCTTCAGAGGGAGATTCAGCAGCATCCCGGTCTGGTTGCGCCGCGGTATTATTTGGGGGCGTTTCGTGAAAAATTGGGGGATTTGGCTGGGGCGACGGCGGCTTATCAGTGGTTCGTGACGGAGCCGCATAATTATCTTCAGCAGTGGCTGGGACATCCGGAAACGTTTGATGATGCGGAGGAAGTGACGCTGATCGGGCGGGCGGTGGATCGGTGGGCGACGCTGACGATGGCGTATCAGCACGAATTTCAGTTGCACGATGTGGTGCTGAACATGTTCGTGCGGGCGTATGACCAGATCGACCGGGGGTATTGGCCGGCGCATCTGGCGGCGGCGGAATGTTTTTTCGATCACGACGATCCGCCGTCGGCGCTGGATGAGCTGCAACAGGCGATGGCGGGAAATCCGAACGACATTCAGGCCTGGGCGCTGCTGGGAAAGATGCAGCTTGGGCAATTCAATTTTGACGGGGCGGACAAGGCGATCAGCGCGATCCGCAGCGTCAACGCGGATTCGGTGGATGCGGATTTGCTGGAGGCGCGGAACCTGCTGCTTCAGCAGGTGGCGAAGCGGGCGGTGCCGCCGCTGGAGCGGGCGCTGGCGCGGCAGCCGCGTAATGTGGAGGCGCTGGGCCTGCTCGCGGCCGCGGAGGCGGTGCTGCTGCACGATGACAAGAGCGCGCAGCTCCTGAAAAAGGCGGATGAATTCGATCCGGGAAGTCCGCTCGCGTATTTCGAGGTGGCCGAGCAATTGGCTGCGCTGCGGCAGTATTCACGGTCGGCGGCGATGTACCAGATCGCGATGAAGCGAGCGCCGTGGTGGACGGCGGCGCGGAACGGGCTGGGGCTGCTGTATACGCAAAGCGGCGACGAGGAATCGGCGCGCCAGGTGCTGGAAGCGGCCCATACGCTCGATCCGTTCAATTACAGCACGACGAACTATCTTCGGCTGCTGGACATCATGGGCAAATTCGCCCGGAGCGAATCGGCGCATTTCATCGTGATCTACGATGCAAAGCAGGACCCGATCATTCCGGAGTATTTCAACGATTATCTGGAAAGCGTTTATCCGCTCGTGTGCGGGCAGTTTCATTTTGAGCCGGCGGTAAAGACGCAGATCGAAGTTTTCCCGACACAGGATGAATTCGCGGTGAGAACGACGGGAGCGCCCTGGCTGCCGACCGTGGGCGCCAGCACGGGGCGGATCATCGCGCTGGCGGCGCCGCGCCGGGGGGAGCGGACAATGGGGGCATTCAACTGGAGCCAGGTTTTACGCCATGAATTCACGCATACGGTGACGCTGGGGGCGACGGATAATCGGATTTCGCACTGGTTTACCGAGGGATTGGCGGTGCAGGAGGAGCATTCGCCGGTGCGGTGGGAATGGGTGCCGATGCTGTACGATGCGGTGATGCATCATCATCTGTTTCCGATCGATGAATTGACGTGGGCATTCGTTCGGCCGAAGCGGCCGATCGATCGGCAACTGGCGTACGCGCAGTCGAGCTGGATTTGCCAGTACATCGAACAGACGTACGGGCACCGGGCGATTCTGGGGATGATGGAGGAGTATCGGCTTGGGCATTCGGAGGATGAAGTTTTCCAGAATGTGCTGCATCGGACGGAGATCCAGTTTTCCGATGAGTTCGAGCAGTGGTGTGAAAAACAGGTCGCGGGTTGGGGATACGATGAGGCGACGAGCGAGAAATATGACCAGCTTCGAACCGAAGGGGAGGATTTGATCGAGCGGAGGCAATATCAACTGGCGGCGCCGGTGTGGGAGGAGATCGTGAAGCTCCGGCCGGAGGATGTGCTGCCGCATAAGCGGCTGGCTGGGTTGTACAAGGTGTGCAATGAGCCGGAGAAGTCGGCAGAGCAACTGGCGATCCTGGCGGCGGTGGAGGTGCAGAACAATCTATACGCCAAAGCGACGGCGCGGACGTTGCGGGAGATTGGGAAATACGACGAAGCGACCAAGTGGGCGCGGCGGGCGGTGTTCACCGATCCGTATGATCTGGATGCACATCGGATGCTGGCGGATTTGGATGAGAAGGTGGGAAATGGGAAAGAACTCGCACGAGAGAAGAAGGTGATCGGAATTTTGGAGGAGATGAGAAATTGAAGGTCCCGCATGATGGCCATCGTGCGGCTTTTGGGCAAGCCGTGGGTATTATGGGGGGATGGACTTCAATCATCTGACCGTCGCGGGATTTCAGAAACATATTTCGGAGCGGTACGAGAAGGTGGACCGGGCGCGCGGGACGCCCAAGACGTTTCTGTGGCTGATCGAGGAGATCGGGGAATTGGCCACGGCGCTCAATGGGGATGACCGGGCGAATCTGGAAGAGGAATTCGCGGATGTCATCGCGTGGCTGTGTACGCTGGCGAATATCAATGAGATTGATCTGGCAGGGGCGATTGGGCGGAAGTATCTGGGGGAGAAGAGGCCGGAGGGGCATAAGTAAGTGAGGGGTAAAAAGCTCTGAATTGACGGTCTTCGGCGGGGTGCATACATTTCTTATTGATGCGCTTTCTATTGACGGGGTTCCTGATCCTGGTAATGCCGGCGGCGGCTTGGGCACAGGCCAGGGGGCAGGTGCTGACCGTGGGGTTCAATAATCATTACCGGCCGGATTGCTGGACGCCGATGCTGGTGCAACTGACCAGCCAGAGCGCGGATTCGCAGGCGTATCAAATCCAGATCGTGCAGGAGGATTTGGACCGGGACCGGGTGACGTACACACAACTGGAAACGTTGGGGGGCAACGTGGAGGGGAAGCCGGCGACGACGGAGAATTATTGGGTTTTCTTTAAGCCCAAGCCGACGGATGGAGGATTACCCGATGCGACCGATCTGACGACGACGCTGAATACGCTGAACGAGCAGTTGAAGGTTTTTCTTTGCGACAAGGACGGGAAGCAGCTTTCGACGTTGCCGCTGACTTCGACGATTTTGAATGTCGATCCGGTGCGGTCGCGCGGCGATCCGAGCCGGAGCGCGAAGCTGATTTTGTTCGTGACGGACGGGGCGGACAAGCCCCAGATGCCGGATGATCAGCAGGAAAAAGGGATATTGCAGGATGTGGATGCGGTGACGGTTTCGCCGCGGGATTTGCCGTCGAACGTGATCGGGTACGAGGGCGTGGACGCGATCGTGTGGATGGACGCGGATGCGAATTTTCTGGTTTCGGGAACGCATACGCCTTCGCTGGAGGCGCTGCTGCAATGGGTGCATCAGGGGGGGAATTTAGTGGTTTGCCAGCCGGCCGAGGCGTTTAAGGTCAAGCCATTTGAGGAGATTCTGCCGGTGGGGGCACAGATGAATGGGCAGTGGGTGATTCCGACGGTGGATCGGAGCGATCTTGAAGTGCTTAGGAGACTGGCGCATGAGTCGGGGGTGTCGGCGGACTGGCCGAAGGATTTGGGGACGTTCAAGCTGGCTCGGGTGCCGGCGCTGCCGGGGTCGAAGGTGGATGAATGGATGCAGTGGAACGACGGTGGCGCGGCGTCGTTCACGCCGTGGCTGGCGCGGCGCGGCGTGGGGCTGGGGGCTGTGACGTGGGTGGCGCAGGATTTGGGAAACGCGGCGCTGACGGACCAGGCCAAGAGCGGGTGGCGGTATGTGTGGGACCGGGTGTTTGACTGGAACAATCCCGCGGACGTGGCGGAGGATTATCAGCCGGCGGCGGGAGTGGATGATCCATGGACGCCGGCGACTGAATGGCTCGACCTGGGCGTGCCGCTGCTGCAAGGAATGGATTTGACGAGCACGGCGACGGCGTATCTGGCGATCGCGTGTTTTTTCTTCGTGGTGTATTGGCTCGTGGCGGGGCCGGGGATGTACATTTTTCTGGCGGCGCACAAGCGAGCGCATCTGAGTTGGTTTTTCTTCGGATTGACGGCGGTGGCGGCGACGGGAGTGACGGCGTTGCTGGTGAAGGCGGTGCTGCGCGGTCCGCCGGAACTTCGGCATGTGAGCATCGTGCGCTATGCGGTGGGCGAAAATACGGGGGTGATCGACAGCCGGTTTGGATTGTATATCCGGCAGGACGGGACCAAAACGATCTCGCTGGGTGACGCGGCGCCGCACGAGGTGAGCTATCTGACGCCGTTCAGCCTGCCTCCGCAATACGCGGACAACAGCGGCGAGCTGGCGGCGTATCAGGAGTATCAGATTCCCGTGCGGGATGCTTCGGAATCGGGCCCGGTGTCGGTGGCCATTCCCTATCGCAGCACGTCGAAAAAATTGCAGGCGCATTGGGTGGGAGAAATAAAAGGGACCATCGACACGGGCGGCGACACCACGCAGGTCAAACTGAACGGCGACAATAAACTGGTGGGGACGCTGGTGAATCACACGGGATATGATTTGTGGCACGTGTTTCTGGCGTACAAGCAGCCGGCGTTCGCCGCACCGAGCGAAACCAGCGCGCGGGACACGGATACCATCGCGTACGTGAGTAAATGGGCCAAGGATGACCCGCTGAAGCTGGAAGATTTGATTGTGTCGAAAAATCTGATGGACCTGGAAGATTCGAACAGGCGTCAACCGATGGGCACGGACCCGGCCTACGGGCAGATGGGGGGCGTGCAGAAGTTGGCGTATGCGTGGAGCAGTTTCTGGCGAGGGAAAGAGGAAGCGGTGGCGAGCGATTTGGACTACGCGCTGCCGATGCTGACATTTTTCGATCGGCTGCCGCCGTGGGCGTCGATTCAGCATTCGAATCGGTATGAACTGTATCGGCGTGATGCGAGACGGCTGGATTTGTCGCCGGCGCTGAGCGCGGGGGACTTGGTGATTTGCGGGCGCGGGATGGTGGATAATCAGGTGGATCGGACCCCCCTGCCGGTGCCGCTGATGGTGTCGGATGAGCCGGTCAATGGGCCGGGGACAACGATTTATGAGTTTGTGCTGCCGGTGGACCGGTCAGCGGTGTATGGTGAGCCGACGACGAGGGTCAGCGGGCAATGAAAATGAAAGAGTCCCGCGGAGCAAGCTCCGCGGGCTTTGGAAGAGAGTGCGATGGGCGCTGTGATTAAGACCGTGAATCTGACCAAGCGGTACGGAACGCTGGTGGCGCTGTCGAATCTCAATCTGGAGATTAACGAGGGGGATTGCTTTGGGTTCATCGGGCCTAACGGGGCGGGGAAGACGACGACGATCAAAATACTCGCGACGCTGCTGCAGCCGACGTGGGGGGAGGCGAGGGTTTGCGATTATGTGGTGGGATATCAGTCGCGATCGATTCGGCCGTTGATCGGGTATGTGCCGGATTATTTCGGGGCGTATGAAGACATGGTGGTGCAGGAATATCTGGAATTCTTCGCGGCGGCGTACAACATCAACGGAACTCAGCGGACGAAAATCGTCAACGATGTGCTGGAACTGACGGATTTGGGATACAAGCGCGACGCGCTGGTGGATGGGTTGTCGCGCGGGATGAAACAGAGATTGTCGATCGCCCGGGTGCTGGTGCACGATCCGAAAGTGCTGCTGCTGGATGAGCCGGCGGGGAACCTGGATCCGCGGGCGAGAATCGAGATGCGGGAGTTGCTCAAGGAGCTGCGGCGGATGGGCAAGACGATCCTGATCTCGTCACACATCCTTCCGGAGCTGGCCGATTTGTGCAACACCGTGGGGATCATCGAGCAGGGAGAGTTGCTGTACAGCGGGCCGGTGGCGGACATCGTGAAGCGGGCGCGGGCGGGGACGGTTCTGCACGTCGGCGTGGTGCGGGCGCCGGAACAGGCAGCGGCGCTGCTGTCGCAGAATCCGGATGTCGAATCGGCGGCGGCTAATAATGGATACATCGAGGTGCTGCTCAAAAACGGGGTGCAGGATTACAGCTTTATTGCGTCGCAACTGATCTCGGCGGGGTTTCAGATCAATCTGCTGCGGGAGGAAGAGGTGAATCTGGAGACGGCGTTCATGCGATTGACGAAGGGGATGGTGCAGTGACCGCGGGATAGCTATCCCGCGGCGTTCATTGGCTTGGGTGAAATTTGCTTGGGATCGCGGATTATCTTTGGCGGCTGGTTCCGGGGAATCCGATCCTTCGCCGAGTCGTGGAAAGCGCCGGGAAAAAACGGCGCGATCTCATCATCCGGTGCGGATACCTCGGGCTGCTGGTGGTGGTCGTGCTGTATGTGCTGGCCACCAGCGGGACGACCTACAGTGCCGGCGATCTGGCCGCGCTGGCGAAGGATTCGGCAATTCTCTTCCAGGACATGTCGTATCTGCAACTGGGGCTGGTGGCGCTGCTGTCGCCGATCTTCACCGCGGGAGCCATCACGCAGGAGAGGGATAGCCAGACGTATGACATTCTGCTGTCCACGCCGCTGACAAACGGGCAGATCGTGATGGGGTCGCTGCTGAGCCGGCTGTTTTTCGTCGTGGCTTTGCTCGTGAGCGGGATTCCGATCTTCGCGGTGACGCAGATATTCGGAGGCGTGGCGATCAAGAGCATCGTGTATAGCTTTCTGATCGCCGCCAGCACGGCGATGGTCACCGGCGCCATGGCCATGGCGATCGCGACGTTCAAGGTCGGCACGCGGCGAACGATCTTCAGCTTTTACCTGTTCATCGTGATCTACCTGGTGGGGTTGTATCTTCTGGACCGGGTCGATTTTTTCCATCTCACTTACATGGACGCATCGGGGAATATGACGCGAACGTCCACGAGTTGGCTGACGGGGCTGAATCCATTTCTGGCGCTGCGGGTGATTTTCAACGACAGGTCGTATTTGCCGCCGAACCTGGCGGATTTGCCGCCGGAATATCAGAGCTGGCCGGTGGGGTGGTATCTGACCAGCCCCGCGACGTTTTATTTCTGTTTCATGTTTTTCCTGAGCCTGGTCATGACGGCGCCATCGGTGCTATTCCTGCGTCGGCTGGCGCAATCGACGACGAGCTTGAAAGGCTGGGTGCTTCAGAAGCTGATGCTGAGCCGGGGGGACCGGACGCGCAAGCCGCGCGCGGTTTGGCATAACCCCATCGCCTGGCGCGAGGCGAAAACCAAGGCGTCGGCGTCGAGGTCGACGATTCTGCGGTATGGGTTCATCGTGCTGGGGCTGGCGGCGGCGATCGTGCTGCTGGCCATGCACAGCACGGAAGTGGCGCCCGCGAAATTCATCGATCACAGCTACGATCCGGCGAAGAACACGCTCTTCATCGAGGGGAGCAATTTGCCGGAAATGCCCGTGGCCCAGGGCGTGGAAGTGAAGATCGGCGAGGCGGCCGGCAGCGTGGATGATCTGTATGGAAAATACACGGTGAAGGATTTCGTCCAGGATGGGAATGGGGCAATCACCAGCATCACCTTGGAGGAATATCCGAGAAAGCTGGGATCGGAAGAGGCGAGGAGCTGGCTGCTGGGGCTGACGATCGTGGAATTTTCGGTGATCCTGCTGATCGTCGCCAACGCGGCGGCCAGCACGGTGACGCGCGAAAAAGAAGATGGATCACTGGACCTGTTGCTTTCGACGCCGATCACCAGCCGGTATTACATCTGGGGAAAATTGCGCGGGCTGGTGGCGTTCGTGCTGCCGCTGGTGGCGGTGCCGGTGGCCAGCGCGTTTCTGTTCATCGGCCACGATCTGATTCGCTGGCTGGCGGAGGGGGACGCAAGCTTTCAGTGGATCGTGTTTCCCGAAGCGCTGATCACGATGCCGGCGATGTTGATCATTGTTTGCGCGTTCGCGGCCATTTTGGGTATGCAGATGTCGCTGCGATGCCGGACGACGGTGCGGGCGGTGATGAGCAGCGTGGGGATCATCGTGGGAATCTGCGCGGGGCTGGGCTGGTGCGGGTATTCCGTTCTTACCGGCGGAATGCAGGGCGAATTGGGTGTGGCGGTCGGCACGTTCAGCCCGTTTACGCTGCTGACGATCCTGATCGATCCGAATCAGTTTGCGGGAGCGGCGTTTAATCCCGGCAACCCGGCGGAATACGATCCGGGGGGGGCTCGAATGATCGCGTTTGTCGTTTGCGTGGTGGCGCTGGCGGTGTATGCGCTGGGAATCTGGTCGATGTATAAGTCGATGGTGAAGAATTTTGATATGACGATTCGAAGGCAGTCGCGATAGAACAATGATCGTCGTGTAAAGCGTTCGAAATCCCGCAGGATTGCCATCCTGCGGCTTTTGTGGGATGGAATCGGATCATGCAAGACACTGATCTTCTCCGGGCGAAGGCGGATCATTCGAAATTCTGGCAGCATGCGCATCAGTATTTCGATCGCGTGTATCAGACGATGAACCTGGACCCGATGTGGCGCGAAGTGCTGGCTTCGCCAAAACGGGTGCTGGCGGTTTCCTGTCCGGTGAAGATGGATGATGGGAAGATTCAGGTTTTCACGGGGTATCGGGCGCAGCACAACAACGCGCGCGGGCCGTTTAAGGGGGGAATCCGATTCGATGTCTCGGTGAACCGGGATGAGATGATGGCGCTGGGGATGCTGCAAACGTGGAAGAACGCGCTGGTGGATTTACCGTTCGGCGGGGCCAAGGGCGGGGTGGTGTGCGATCCGAGAAAACTTTCGGTGGGTGAAAAGGAGCGGCTCACGCGGCGATATACCAGCGAGATTCTGCCGATCATCGGGCCGGCGCATGATATTCCCGCACCGGATGCGGGGACGGATGCTCAGGTGATGTCGTGGGTCCTGGACACGTACAGCATGATGATGGGGCATCAGGAACTGGGCGTGGTGACGGGCAAGCCGGTGCATCTGGGCGGGTCGGTCGGGCGGGAAGAAGCGACGGGGCGCGGCGTCATGTATGTGCTGCGGGCTTTCATGGCCAATCAGCACAAGCACCTGGAGAACGCGAAGATCGCGGTGCAGGGGTTCGGCAACGTGGGGTTTCACGCGGCGAGGCTGCTCGACGAATTGGGGGCGAACATCATCGGAATCTCCGAGCGAAACAGCGGAGTCTTTGACGAAAGCGGAATCGACGTGGAGGCGGCGGGGTTGTACTACCGCGAGCGCGGGGATTTGACGGATTATCCGCACGGGGATGCGATCACCAACGAGGAGTTGCTGACGTGCGATTGCGAGATCCTGATCCCGGCGGCAACGGAGAGTACGGTCACGGCAGAGGTGGCGCCTCATATCAAGGCGCAGGTGGTGGTGGAGGCCGCCAACGGACCGACCACGCCGGAAGCGGATGAAATCCTGCGGGAAAACGGAGTCACCCTTTTGCCGGACATCCTGGCCAACGCGGGGGGGGTGACGGTGAGCTATTTCGAATGGGTGCAGGGATTGCAGAATTTTTTCTGGTCGCTCGAGGAAGTGAACAACGAGCTTCAGAAGATCATGGAGCGTTCGTTCGCGGCCGTCAACGCCAAGGCGGACGAATCGGATTGTGATTACCGCACGGCGGCGTACACGATCGCGATCAGCCGGGTGGCGGAGGCGTGTCGATTGAAAGGGCTGTTTCCGTAAATCATTTGGCTAGCTGGCGGGCGAAGCCGAGACGGGTGATGGGATATCGGCCGGCGGCGCGGGCATCGGGGTCGTACACATAAAAGACACGGTCCGGTTGGCGCTGGGCGTAATACTTGAAGATGTCGCGGTCTTTTTCGGGACCCAGATCACGGGCGCGGATGATGGGAGCGTCGTTGGGCCACGAGACGCTATCGTTGTAAACGGGGTCGTCGTGGAATGAGCCGACCATCGGGTCGAAGCGGAAAAGAACGACCGCGGGAGTTTTGGGGAGACGAGCGAGGCATTCATTGGCGGCCCGCTGATCGGGTGCGAACGGGATGGGCAGGGGTGAAAACGGGGCGATGGGCCAGATGGCGGCCAGCGAAATCGTCAGAAGTGAAATCAGGAGGAAGATGTTGAGACGCCTGCCCGGCCAGGTGAAATGCAGGGATTCCCAGCCCATCAGAACCATGCAGATCATCGCCGGCAAAATGGATATGACGTAATGTTCGAGAAAAAAGAGATAGACGGCGTATCCGACGAGGAAAATCACCAAGGCCGCGAAGAGGACGCGCCGGCGTGCCTCGCCCAGCGACAACAGAGCGACGGGCAAGAGGAGGATCAAAATGGGATTGGGCAGCGCGTTGTCGAGCGTTTGCCAAAGCCGGCCGCGATACCAGCTCCGCAGGGCGTTGGCGGGTGTGTGGCGCTGGAAGCTGGGAATCACCCAGTCGTGGAGCCATTGCTGCTTGGGAGCACTCAAATCCAATGGGATGCGATTGGAATCGACGCGGGGAAAGCCCAGCGGCGAAACCGGAAAATTTTGCCGGTTGTAATAGGATTCGGCCAACTCGAACCAGTGTCCGGTTACGCCGCGATTTTGCGCGATCAGCAGTGCCAGACAGGGTGACGCGGCCAGTACGATCACGAGGCCGTGGCGCGCGAGTTGCCGGGGTTGTCGTCGCATTTGGCAAACAATGGCCACCCCGATGGGCAGGGCGAAACAAACCGCGTCGAGCGGCCGGGTAATGGCGGCGTAACCGGCGGCGGCGCCGATCGCCAGCGCATAACGCGGGAGCGGCCGGCGGCGAAATTGCAGCCATGCCCAGAGCAAAACCAGTTCGGCGGCGAGGAATGGGGAATCGGCGAGCAGCAGGATCGCGGTGTCGCGATAGATGTGCAGCGAGGCCAGCATGAGGACCGCGAGCAGGCCGTGGACCGGATCGAACATTTCGGCGAACACCCAATACAACAGCCCCGCCGCGACCGATGCGCTCAGCACGGGCATGACCCAGAAGGGAAGCCGCAGCCACACGAACGGAACCATCGCCAGGGCCGTTCCGGGAAAATACATCGGTGCATAGACGCGATCGACGATCATGGACAAGGCGTCGAAGAACGGAGCGATCTCCGGGGGATAAGGCGCCAACCATAGCCTGCCGTGCGACAACATCCGGGCCTGGATCATGTAGGCGTGTTCATCATTCAACTTCAAAAACAAACGGCTCCGCGAACCGTAGGCGAATGCGAACAGATAGACGGCGATCAGAATGGTGATCGTGATGGCGACGCTCGCCCGGCGAGGGCCGATTGCGGCATTGATCCAGCCGACGAGACTTTCAAACCATCGTCCGATGGAGGGAACGAACGCGATGACGGCGGCCAGAATCATTCCGTCCAGCGCCAATCGACCGGGCGACGTTGGCCCGAACATCACGACCCAGTATGCGGCGCCGAGGGCCAGCAGGAGAATTGAAATCAACTTGCGGAATCGGGAGGACGATTGCGGAAGCGGCATCGGGGGTACGGGCCGCATCGCGGTTTACTCGGAGCCGAGGGACTGGACAATCTGCTTGACGTCGCCGACCTGGCGGATGCGAAGGCCGAAATTCTCGCCCACTTTGACGGCGTCGCCGACGGCGATCACCTTGTTGTTGACGAGCAGTTCGAGGGGCTGCTCGCTGCTCTTGAAGAATTCGATGATCGCGCCGGTGCCGAGGCGCATCACCTCGCTGAGGTTCATTTTGCGGTCGGCCAGCTTGACGATGAGGGGAACCTGAAGGCGCAGGATGCGATCGAGTTCATGATCGGTCGGCGAAGCCTGGGGCGGATTGGGAGCATGCAGTACGGGCATCCGTTCCTCAATAATCATTATCGGCCGTTGGAGGGGGTTGGCAATAGGGGGCGGTTGGGATGCGTACGAAGCTATTGCCAATTGCCAATTGCCTATTGCCTATTTCCTGTTGCCTATTTCCTGTTGCCTATTGAAAGGCGGATGATCGACGTTGCAATTCAATAGGCAATTGGAAATAGGCAATTGGCAATTAGACCCCCGCTCACAGCTTTCGCAGGAGGAGAGTGGCGTTGTGGCCGCCGAAGCCGAAGCTGTTGCTCATGGCTACATTGACGCGGCGTTCGCGGGCCTTGTGGGGGACGAAATCCAGATCACATTCGGTGTCGGGATTGTCGAGGTTAATGGTCGGCGGGATCAGATTGCGATGAATAGTCAGGGCGCTGATGACCGCTTCGACGCCGCCGCTGGCGCCGAGGAGATGTCCCAGTTCGCTCTTGGTGGAACTGATGGTCAGCTTGCGGGCGTGATCGCCGAAGAAGTGCTTGATGGCCTTGACCTCGGCCACGTCGCCGAGCGGCGTGCTGGTTCCGTGGGCGTTGATGTATTCGACCTGGTTGGAGGCAAGACTGGCATCACGGAGAGCCAATTCCATGGCGCGGCTGGCTCCGCGGCCCTGTTCGTCCGGCGCGGTGATGTGGTAGGCATCGGCGCTCATGCCGTAGCCCACCAGTTCGCAATAAATTTTGGCCCCGCGTTTTTTGGCGTGTTCGAATTCTTCCAGAATGACGATGCCTGCGCCTTCGCCCATGACGAATCCGTCGCGGTCCTTGTCCCAAGGACGGCTGGCGTGGGCGGGATCGTCGTTACGGGTGGAGAGGGCGCGGGCGGCGCAGAAGCTGCCCAGACCCAGGGCGCACAGGGCGGCTTCGGAGCCGCCGGCGATCATCACGTCAGCCTGATCGTGCTGGATGAAACGGCCGGCGTCGCCGATGGCGTTGGCGCCGGTGGCACAGGCGGTGGCGACGGCAGTATTGGGGCCGTACAGGCGGAAGATGATCGAGACGTTTCCGCTGGCGGCGTTGACCATCAGGCGGGGAACGGTGAAGGGGCTGACCCGGCTGATCCCGCGCGTGTTGAGGATTTTATTCTGATCCTCGAGGGTTTCGATGCCGCCGATGCCGCTGCCGATCAGCACGCCGCAACGGGTGCGGTCGGTTTTTTCGAAGTCGATGGCGGAGTCGTTGACGGCGCTGATGGAGGCGGCGATGCCGAACTGGCCGAAACGGTCCAGCCGCTTGGGCTGGAGGCGTTCATCGGTGAATCGGGAGACGTCGTAGCGGGTGATGTCGAAGTTGGTGCATTCGCCGCCGAAGCGGGTGGGGAAGGTGCTGGCGTCCCAGCGTTTGATCGGTCCGATCCCGCTCTTGCCGGCACAAAGGTTGTCCCACATCTCCTCGACGGATTCACCGAGCGATGTGACGACGCCCAAACCCGTTAAAACAACTCGGCGTCTGCTCATTTGCTGGAATGTTCTTTGATATAGTCGATCGCCTGTCCGACGGTCTGGATTTTCTCCGCCTCTTCGTCAGGGATGGACAATTCAAATTCGTCCTCGAACTCCATGACGAGTTCGACGGTGTCGAGCGAGTCGGCGTTGAGGTCGTTGATAAAATGCGTCTCACGCGTGACTTCGCTTTTATCAACGCCCATCTGCTCGCTGACGATTTCAATAACTTTCTGATCGATGTCTTCCATATCCACCTGCCCTAGCGAAAAATTTCCAGACCACGCGGCCCGGCTGTGGCAAAACTATAGCCGTGAGTGAGCCTTTTGCAAATCACTCACATCACCATTCCCCCATCAACGCATAATACCTGTCCAGTCACATAACTGGCATCGGGGCTGGCCAAGAAACTGACAACGGCCGCCACTTCCTGCGGGGTGCCGAACCGCTTGAGCGGAATGAAATTCTTGACGCCCTCTTTGATCTGGTCGCTTAGAACATCGGTCATGTCCGTGGTGATGAAACCGGGGGCGACCACGTTGCAGGTGATGTTCTTGCCGGCCAGCTCCTTGGCGACGGATTTGCTGAGGCCGATGAGCCCGGCCTTGCTGGCGGCGTAATTGGCCTGGCCGGCATTCCCGGCCACGCCGGAGACGGAACTGATATTGACGATCCGGCCCCCCTTGGCCCGCATCATGGGCCGGGCGGCGGCGCGGATGGCAACGAAGGCGCTTTTCAGGTTGGTGGCGATCACGGAATCAAAATCCTCATCATCCATGCGGAGCAGAAGTCCGTCCCGGGTGATCCCGGCATTATTGACCAGCACGTCGAGCCGGCCAAATTTTTCCGCCGCCGCCTCGACGGCGGCGGCCAGGGCCTTGGAATCGGCAATGTCGCAAGCGACGGGTTCGGCAGATCCACCGGCGGCGTTGGTTTCGGCGCAAACCTGGCCGAGCTTTTCCATGTTCCGCGCCAAGGCCAAGACGTGCAATCCATCTCCGGCCAGCCGACGAACGATGGCCGCGCCGATTCCGCGCGATCCGCCGGTCACCAGGGCTACCCGTTTTTCGCTCATGTGCCCGCGTCTCCTAACCGAGGCTCTCAACCGGCTGGCGGCGATTGATTCGCCTGGCAAGTCCGGCAAGCGTTCGGCCCGGCGACAATTCGATGACCCGCGCTTCGCCTGCGGCGAAAAGGTTCTGCATCGTCTGCTCCCATCGGACCGGTGAAACAATCTGCTCGACCAAAAGCCGTTTGATCGAATCCGGATCACCGTGCGGCTTGGCCGTGACGTTAGAATACACGATTTTGTCCGGGCGCGAGAAGGCTATCCTGGCCAATTCGGCATTCATTTTGTCCGCGGCGCTTTGCATGAGGGCGCTGTGAAAGGCGCCGGCGACCTTGAGCGGGGCCGACCGGACACCGCCGGCTTCGGCGATTTTGACCAATCGCTGGCAGGCGGCAGCGGCGCCGCTGACGACGATCTGACCCGGTGCATTGAAATTCGCGGGGACCAGAACATCGCCGCCGGCCGCCTCCCGGCAGAGCCGTCGAGCGGTGGCTTCATCGGCACCGATGAGGGCGACCATTCCGCTGGGGGAAGCGACGGCCGCCTCCTGCATGTATTTGCCGCGAAGGCAAACCAGGCGAAGGCCCTCCTCGAAGCCGAAAACCCCGGCAAGGTGCAGGGCCGTGTATTCGCCGAGACTCAGACCGGCATAGGCGGTGACGGCCGCGGCGTCGAACAGGCCCGACTCCACAGCGTGATGGAAGCTGGCAATGCCGGTGACGTAAATCGCGGGCTGGCTGATGTCGGTCTGGTTGAGGCGCTCCTCCGGGCCGGAGAAACAGAGGGCGGACAGATCGAAACCCACCACGCGGTTAGCCGTTTGAAAAATGTCGCGTGCAGTTGAAGAGGCATCGAACAGGGCTTTGCCCATTCCGACGGCCTGGGCTCCTTGGCCGGGGCCGAGAATGTAGAGGTTCCCCGGCATTTAGATTCTCACCACGGCGTTGGCCCAGGTCAGCCCGCCACCGAAGGCGACGAGAATGACGGCGTCGCCGGTTTTAAATCGGCCGGTGCGATGGGCTTCGTCCAGGGCGATCGGAATCGACGCGGCGGAGGTGTTGCCGTACCGATCGATATTGACGAACGCCTTGTCCGGCGGCAGGCCGAGCTTTTCCATTGCCGAGTCGATGATGCGCTGGTTGACCTGGTGGGGAACGATCAGCTTCACTTCGTCGGCACTCAATTCACAGGCGCGCATGGCTTCATGGATCAGTTCTTCAAATTTGGTCACGGCAAACTTGTAGACCTCGCGGCCCTTGATCTTCATGAATTGTTGCCGGTCGGCGATCAATTGCTGGCTGAGAGGAAACCGGCTGCCGGGGATGCATTTCATGGCATCGGCGCCGGCCCCGTCGGCGTGGAGGGAACTGTAGAGCAGGCCCCTGCGGGCCTCGGTGGACTGCCGAAGAACGACCGCGCCGGCCCCATCGCCGAAGAGAATGCAGCTTGAACGGTCGGTGTAATCGGTGATTCGGCTGAGGGTTTCGGCCCCGATGACCAGGACGTTCTTGAACTGGCCGACTTTGACGAAATTCGCGCCGGTTACCAGGGCATAAATAAATCCGCTGCACGCAGCGGAGAGATCGAAAGCGGGGATTCCATTCAGGCCCAACGCCGCGCCCACGAAACAGGCCGTGGATGGGAAAATCATTTCCGGAGTGATCGTGGCGCAAACGATCAACTCGATATCGCGAGGTTCCAAACCGGCGGAGTCGATGGCTTTGCGGGCGGCGGCGGCGGCCAGCGATGCCGTGGTGTCGCTGCTGGCGGCAATCCGTCGTTCCTTGATGCCGGTGCGCTGGGTGATCCATTGGTCGTTGGTCTCGACCATCTTCGAGAGATCGTCGTTGGTGAGCCGTTTTTCGGGCAACTGGCTGCCGAAACCGGCGAGGATGGCGGAAAAGGATGGCAAGGTCATTCCTCGGCGACCGGGATAGAACTTTTGATCGTTTCGACGATCTTTTCGTTGATCCGACTGGCGGCCAGTTGCTTGGCGACGCGGATGGCGTTTTTGATGGCGCGAGCCTCGGACCGGCCGTGGCATATCAGACAGTAGCCATCCACGCCCAGCAGCGGCGCTCCGCCGTATTCCTGCCAGTCGTGGTTCGCGTAAATCTTTTTCAGGATCGGGTTGAACTGATGGATGAGCTTTGGGTCGGCTTCGTCGATCTCGGCGACGATCGTTCGCAACAGGCCGGCGGCCATGCCTTCGGTGAATTTCAGCACGATGTTTCCCACGAATCCGTCGCAGATCACCACATCCACTCCGCCGTTGAACAGGTCGCGGCCCTCGACGTTGCCGATGAAATTGATTTGCGGCTCATCCTTCATCATCTTGCGGGCTTCGCGGGTGAGGGTGTTTCCCTTGGCATCTTCCTCGCCGATGCTGAGCAGGCCGACGCGCGGCTCTTTGCGGCCACAGACCGCGGCGGCGTAGGCGCCGGCCATGATGGCGTATTGCTCGAGGTGCTTGGGCTTGGGCTCGGGATTGGCGCCCACGTCGCAAATGACGACCGGGCCGTGAAACGTGGGCAACATGATGGCAATGCCGGGCCGGCTGACGCCGGGCAGGAGGCGCATCCGCAACTGGGCGGCGGCGACGCAGGCGCCGGTGTTGCCGGCGGAAATCACCGCGTCGGCCTCGCCCTTGGCGGCCAGCTTGCACATCACGGCGATGCTGCTGTCGGGGTTATTGCGGATCGCCTCGACGGGGGAATCGTCCATCGCGATGACCTGCGTGGTCGGGACCACTTTGTATCGTTTTTTCTGATCGGGGTTCAGAAGTGAAGCGTCCAGACCGCGCCGAATGACGGTTTCGTCACCGACGAGGAAAACCAGATCCTCGGATTCGAGCAACGGCGCGGCTTGCCAGCATCCCTGCAATATTTCGGCGGGTGCATGATCGCCGCCCATCACATCCACCGCAACTCGCACCGACATTCTCCTTCGATGGGGCGAATGAGAGCCTCACGATCTCAGGCCTGTTCTTCTTCCATTTGCAGCGCCAGCTTGGGATTGACGTACCCGCAGTTGTCGCAGGCGCAATGCGGAAGCTTGGCATTCGAGCACTGCGGACAGCGCACGTAATGGATCGGCCGCAAGGCGTGATGCGAGCGTCGCTTGCGCTTGCGGGACTTGCTGATCTTCATAACCGGCTGCATGACCAACTCCTGGCGAAAAAAATGCCACGTCCGCCAATAAAAAAGCCACGGCGGGATATTTGCCCGCCGCGTAATGAGAGCGGTAAGTTATTTGTGCGGCAGGGTTCTGTCAAGGCTTGGAGGTGTTGAACCGCCCGCTTCGCTCGAGGCGCACAGAGCGCAGAGATCAATGCCAGAAAGGATTTAAGTCGAATTCCAGGCAACCTGTGGTGACGAGAATGGGCCTTGGCGTTCTCTGTGTCTCCAGCGAAGCGGGCGGTAAATAAGAGTGCATTGAGTTCTCAATGGACTTTGCTTTTGTGGATGGAACAAAAGAGGAATTTGATCGGCTACGGTATTTGTCACGGCCGACATCCGTTGCTCGACTATCAAAGGGTGTCGCCACCGCTGGGCCGGCTGGCTCGCCTGTTCACTTTCGAACTATCCTTCTGCGGGAGAAGACGGGGAACCTTGTCAGTGATTTAGGAATTTTGATGCGAATGAGCGGGCGACTTCCAGGGCGGCGGGGATTTTAGAGGGGTCTTTGCCGCTGCCCTGGGCCATTTGTGGACGGCCGCCGCCGCCGCCGCCGGCGACGGTTGCGGTTTGTTTCACCCAATCGCCAGCCTTGAGACCCTTGGCGATCACGTCATCGCTGACGGCGGCGACGAAGGTCACCTTTTGATCGTCGCTTGCGGCCAGGAGGATGGCGTGGGTGGGCGATTTTTTACGAAGCGAATCGAGGGCCGAGCGAAGCTGATCGTCGGTGGCGCCGGGGATTTGGCCGATGACCAGTTTTCCGCCGGCGATCGGAGGGGCCTGGGCAAGCAGGTCGGCGGCGGCTTTTACGGCATCCACCCCCCCGCCGGTGGATTGGGCGCGGCTCGATTTTTCAAAAGCTCGGTGCCGGGCCTGGAGTTCCGCAATCGCCGCCTGGGCGCGGCGTTTGGTCCGCAGCGGAAGTGACGCGGCGACAGCTGCCTGCAATTCGGCGATCGTGGCGGGTAATTCGGCATCTGGAATTTGCCGGGCGATAATGCTGTCCACCTTGGCGGCGGCCGATTCGACGGCCATCGCCGCGTCGCCCGTCAGGGCGACGATTCGGCGAATGCCTTTGCTGACGGATTCCTCGGCGGTGATGGCAAATCGGCCAATCCGTTCTGTACTGGCAAGGTGTGTGCCTCCGCAGAATTCGATGGAGAATTCCCGCCATTTTGAACTGCCGGGATTGGCCAGCAGATCGTTGACCGAAGCGCCGATGGAGACGACGCGAACCACCGGCGGATATTTTTCGCCGAAGACGGCCCGCAGGCCGTTGATCTTCAGGGCTTGGTCCTGCGGGGATTCCTGGGCGTAAACCGGAAGCTTTTGGGCGATGGCCTGGTTAACGAGTTTTTCCACGCGGGTGATTTCATCTTCGGTCATCGACTTGGGATGGGAGAAGTCGAACCGCAATTTCTCCGGATCGACAAGCGAGCCTTTTTGCTGCACGCCCTCGCCGAGGGTTTCGCGCAGAGCCCAGTTGGCCAGGTGCGTGCCGGTGTGATTTTTTTCGGTGCGGTCGCGCAAGGGGGATACGGTTGGCTGGACCGTATCGCCGACGGAAATTTTTCCGCTGCGCACGCGGCCGATGTGGAGGATGTATCCGCCGACGGCCCGGGTGGTTTGGACGTCGAATGACATGCTCGCTGAAGCGAGCAAGCCGCGGTCGCCGACTTGGCCGCCCATCTCGGCGTAGAAATTCGTGCGGTCCAGAATCACGGCCAGTTCTTCATCGTCAAATGCGGATGCGGGGGAGATGCCCAGATCGTCGCCGTTCCAGATGGCCAGAACCCGGGCTTCGATCGGCTGGCGAGAATACTTAGCGTGGTCGTCGGTTGGCTTAGTGTTTCGCGACAATTCGGACATCGCACTGGGCGGCAAATCCGTAAGAGAAGATTCTTCAGCTTTCCCGCCGGCGCGGGCGAGTTCGCGGGCCTGTTCCATCAGCCTTTCGTATCCGGCGATGTCAACGGCCATGCCGCGTTCTTCGGCCATGATGCGGGTGAGGTCGATGGGGAAGCCGTAGGTGTCGTGAAGTTTGAAGGCATCGGCCGCGGAGATGGCGCCGGCGACGGAGGCGTGGTCGAAGAGCTGAATGCCGCGATCGAGTGTTTTGCCGAATGAGATTTCTTCGTCCCGAATCAACTCGATGGCGCGACCGGGATTTCTCTTTAGTTCGGGAAAGGCCGCGCCCATGGAATCGACCACGACGGGCACAAGTTGGTGGAGAAACGGCTCGGAGAGGCCGAGCTGTTGCCGCCCGAAGCGGGCGGCGCGGCGGAGGATTCGGCGAAGAACGTAGCCGCGGCCTTCGTTGCTGGGGACGGCCCCGTCCGTGAGGGCGAAGGTCAGCGTGCGGATGTGATCGGCAATCACGCGAAATGCGATGTCGTGGCGAAGCTGCTCGTCGGCGGCCTCCGCGGCCGGATCGGGGACGTTGGTTTTGGGAAATGCGCCGGTGTACTTTTTCCCGCTTAGATCGGCGATCGCCGAAAAAAATGGATCGAACAGGTCGATCCCGTACATGTCGGTCTTATCCTGAAGAATCGAGCAGATGCGTTCGAAACCCATGCCGGTATCGACGTGCCGGGCGGGCAGCGGCGTCAGCGAGCGGTTGGAATTGCGGTTGTATTGGATGAAAACAAGGTTCCAAAACTCCATGACGCGCGGATCGTCGCCGTTGACGTCTTTGCCGCCGGTTTTGTCCGGCGTGCGATCGATGTAAATCTCGGAGCACGGACCGCAGGGGCCGGTGTCGCCCATTTCCCAGAAATTGTCTTTGCCGAAATAGTGAATGTGATCATCCGGCAGTCCGGCGATCTGCTTCCACAAATCGACCGCTTCGGTATCCCGCGGAATTCCACTGCTGTCATCACCTTCATAGCAGGTCACGTGAAGACGGGAGGGATCGAGTTTCCACACCTCGGTCATAAGCTCCCAGGCCATTTCGATCGCGCCGCGTTTGAAGTAATCACCAAAGCTCCAGTTTCCGAGCATTTCAAAGAACGTGCCATGCCGGCGGCTGCGGCCGACGTCGTCGAGGTCGTTGTGCTTGCCGCCGGCGCGGATGCACTTTTGGGTGTTGGCGGCGCGGGTGTACGCGCGTTTTTCCTGGCCGAGGAAGATCGGCTTGAACTGGTTCATCCCCGCGTTGGTGAACAGGAGCGTGGGGTCGTCCAGCGGAACGACGGAGGATGACGGCACGAAGGTGTGGCCGTGCTTCTTGATGAAGAAGTCGAGAAACTGTTGACGAATTTCGGCGGAGGTCATGGGAAATCGGATGTCATCGCGGCGGCTGGACCGCGATGGGAAGATTCGGCGGCGGCGTGGGGGTGATGTCATCCTCGGACGCCCGGGTGACCAGCGGAATAAACCCGGCGGCGGCGGAGTCGCGGTAAACCTTGGCCGCGTTTTCGGGATTCACGCAGAAGTCAATGGTGAAGACCGGCAAGCCGGCATGGCGGTATTTCTGATACTCACGGATCAGCCCGGCGGTGGAATCGTCCTCGGAATCCTTGTTGGGGATGTCGCCGGCGTCGGGGCTGTCCCAGTCGGCGTCGTCCTTGCCGGAAAACCAGGTGTCCTCGAAGGCAACGCCATCGACGACGGCGGGGAATCTCGGCGCATCATCGATGAAGAAAGGGGCATCCTGGGCGACGACCACGGCGTCGGGCTTATCCTCGCGGACGCGCTTGCGGACCGCGGAAATCAGATCGAGCATGGCTTTGTCGGGATTAACTTTCGATTTCTCATGAGCGGCGGCATCATCAACCTTCTCATCGTCATAGGCATCGATTCCATCCAGATAAACACCGTCGAAGCCGGCGTCCATGATCTTGCCAACGACGCCCTTGTCGTTGGTGAGCAATTTCCTCCAGCCGGACCGCCAATAGAGAACCTGAAAGCTGGCGGCATCATCGGGGTCGGCGCCCAGCAGAAAATTCGGATGCGCGGATTCACCCGCAGAAGCTACGTGCCAGTCCTCGCGCCAATAGGTGCGATTGGATTCGGCTTCGCCGATATTGAGATAGGCCAGAACAATGCGTCCGGGCTTGCCGTCGTGAAGCGATTTGACCATCGCAGCGGCGTCGAATTTGCCGTTTCCCTTGATGTTGAAGGTGGGCTCGACCACCAGCATGTCGTATCCGCTTTTGGCCAGGCGATCGACGGCGCCGGCGTCGTCGAGGTCGTCGAGCTGAACCATGAAATTCTTGACGGATTTGAGGGGGCTCTCCGCGGGCTCGTCGGCCAGGGCCAGCGGATAAACCAGCAGCGACAAAACAGCGGCAATCAATGCCAATGGGCGATGAGAGTGGGACATGGTCATGTTTTTTAACGTCAGATGTCGCCGGGGACAAGGTTTAAGGAACAGCCGGCATCGGCGGGATCGATCCTTGAGAGTTGGACAATGCGGTCCAGCTTGAAATTGCGGCGGTCGTTTCGGAGGTGGCAGTGGGCGATCAGGACCAATTCGCCGGCAATCCGACGAACCTCGATGGGATCGACGACCCGCCGGGTGCGCGTTTGGCCGGCATCCAGGTATTCCATCAGGACGGGCCGGCGATGGTCCAGGGCTTCTTCCAGCTCCAAGGGGAGCAGGCTTTCGCGTGCGGAAGCGGGCAGGAGGCTCATGGGGCCGCCCTGCTCCTTGAGAACATCGCAAAGGCTGATGTTCCAGCCGCCGACGGCGGATAGGAGCAAATCGAAAATGACGGCCGTGGTTAGGGCATCGGGCAGAGCCCGGTGGGCGTTGGGGGGCTCGTATCCCAATCGCCGGGCCAAGCTGCCCAATCCGTTGCCGCCGCGGCCGAATCGGCGACGGGCGATGCGAACGGTGTCGAAAACGTGCGGGCTGTTCAGGGTCTGGCAAATGTCTTGGCCGGCGGCTCGGAATTCGCGCGCCAGGAAGGAAAGATCGAAACGGACGTTATGGCCCAGAACCGCGGCGCCGGCGAGCAACGGGGACATCGCCGCAAGCTGCTGGCTGAACGTCGGCTGGCCGTCGCACATCGCCTGGGTGATGCCGGTTAGCGCGGTTGCGCCGGGGCTGATCCGGCGGCGGGGATCGATGAGCTGCTGATATTCGGCAGCTTTCTGGCCATTCTCATAGCGGACGATGCCGATTTCGACGATGCGATCGCCGAACTCGGCGCTGGCCCCGGTGGTTTCGACATCGACGCAGGCGATGGGAATCGAAAAGAGGGGTTGGATGAGTGAAAACGGCATATCATCCGTGATTTGTCATTGTACGGCTACATCCGGACACCGATGATTTTGGTCTCGAAGACGAGGTTTCCACCGATGACACCCTGGATGGCGCAACAGAGTCGGCTGTGGCGGTTCCAGATCTGCTCGCCGAGGAGAAGGATCCGAGCCGGCGGGACGACTTGCTGACGAAAGCGGCATTCCTCGACGCCGCCGAAGCCGACGAAACTCGTCCAATTGGCGAATTTTCGGGCGTAGAAGGAAGCCAACTGGGCCCCGGCCTCGATCATAAGGACGCCCGGGAAGAGCGGCCGGCCGGGGATGTGGCCGGTCACCCAGAATTCGTCCTCGCGCACGTCCTTGTATCCAATGATGCGATGATGCTGCTTGTCCGCGTAAAGGATGCCGTTGAGCATCTCCATCTCGTCGCGCTGGAGATTGACCTGCCGGACGACCTCCTGATCGAAGATATCCCGCGAGAGATCCAACCCGCTGATGTCGAAGAGAAGTTGCGGCGGCATGGGGATTTAGCTGACCCGGCGAATCCGCCGGGACAAACGACTCTCGGGCGAAAATCAGACAATGGGTTTTAGCCGCGGCTGAGCGAACCGCTTTATCGCATTCGTTCGCCGCACCGGTTCGTCGCGCGAAATGAGATCAATCAGGCGACGCCGGGCTCGGTCCCGCGGCTTTCGAGGATCTTTTTGCGGATATCCGTGGCGGCAGCCTTGATTTCCTGCATTTTTTTCCGCACCCGGGTTCCTGCGGCCTTGTTCCCGCCAACGGCCTTGTTGACGTCTTCCTCAGCCTCGGCAACGAGGCGCTTGAGGTTCTCATATTCCTGCATCAATGCCTCCATCGTGTAAATAAAGCATAAAAACTGTAATGACAGGGGCTGGGAGTGTCAAATGAGTGCTGCAGGACGAATTTGGGGGTTTGGGAAAAAGGCACCCAAATGCCGTTGGCTGCGGTGCTTCATTTTTGAATAGCGGGTTCAACCGGCAAATGAGTCAATTCAGCCGCGCACGTGCTTGTGGAATGCCTCGATCAATCGGCGTGTGATCGGGCCAGGCGTGCCGTTGCCGATAGCGCGCCCGTCGATTCGGGTAACGGGGACGACTTCGGCGGCGGTGCCGGTCAGGAAGCATTCATCCGCGACATACAAGTCGTGACGCTGAAGAGTTTTTTCGACGCAGGGAATCGATAACTGCCGACAGAGTTCGATCATGACCTGACGGGTCACGCCTTCGAGAATGCCATCGGAGGTCGTGGGGGTCTGAACCTGCCCGCCGCGGACGATAAAGATGTTGTCGGCGGTACACTCGGCCACGTTCCCCTCTTGATTCAACATCAACGCCTCGGGAACGCCTGCGTCCACCGCCTCGATCTTGGCCAGGATGTTGTTCAGATAGTTCAGGCTCTTGATGCGCGGCGAAAGGGAGTTGGCATGCATGCGCATCACCGATGAGGTGATGAGAGCCATCCCTTTGTCATAAATCTCCGGCGGATAAAGCTCGATGATGTCGGCAATGATGATAACCGTGGGCGTGAGGCATTTATTGGGATTCAGGCCCAGGTAGCCGGTGCCGCGGGTAATGACCAGGCGGATATAACAGTCGGAGAAATTGTTGATCTTGACGGTTTCCTCCATGGCGGCTTTGAGCTGCTGGGGAGTTCGGGGCGGAGTGAGGCGGATGCCGCGGGCGGAGTCGAAAAGCCGGTGAAGATGGGAATCGCATTCGAATATTTTTCCACGGTAGACGCGGATACCCTCGAAAACGCCGTCGCCGTAGAGCAGACCGTGATCGTACACGCTGATCCTGGCGTTTTCCTGGTCGTAGAATTTGCCGTCGATCCAGATTTTGAGGGCCATTGAGAAACTCCGGGATCATGATAGCGGACTGGAGCGGCGGCGGGAAGAAATCATTGTTCAACCCTGCGCAGGGCGCAAAATGCCCGATTCCAGCACCATCACCCGGTCGGTTTTGCATGCCAGACTGCGGTCGTGTGTGACCATCACGATGGTTTGCCCCACCTGCTCGTGGAGGCGTTCCAGAACGGCCATGATTTGCCGGCCGGTATCGGCATCCAGATTGCCGGTGGGTTCATCGGCAAACAGGACGCGCGGCTGGTTCATCAGGGCGCGGGCGATGGCGACGCGCTGACGCTCGCCGCCGCTGAGATGCTGCGGGCGATGACGGAAACGGTGTTCCAGGCCCATCTGGCAGAGCAGGTCCTTGGCCCGGGCGCGGAGTTGCGATTTCTGGGCGCGGAAGCCAAGGAGGCTGTGGTCGATCATCGCCGACAGGAGCGTGTTCTCCATCACGTTCAGCTCGGGCAGCAGGTGATAGAACTGGAAGACGAAGCCGAATTGAGTGTTTCGCAGAATGGCGCGCTGGCCGGAGGAAAGCTTGGCGATGTCCCGGCCGTCGAAGGTAACAACGCCGGAGTTACACTTGTCCAGGGCGCCCAGGATATGCAGGAGTGTGCTTTTCCCGGAGCCGCTGCGGCCTTCGATGGTGACGAACTCGCCGGCGGCGACGGACAGGTCCACGTTGCGAAGGACCTGAATTTCACTATCACCCATGCGGAACGTCTTTTTCACGCCGCTGGCGACGAGAATGGCGGCGCCTTTGGCGGCCGGCGGCGAAGAGATTTTGTCGGCTATCGCGGACATCCGTTTTATTCCCACCGTAACGCTTCCACCGGATTCATCCTCGCGGCGCGGATGGCCGGGAGCAACGCCCCCAGCACCGATGAGAGAATCGCCACGGAAACGATCACCGCGATATCGTGCCCATCCATCGTGTTGGGGATGGTGTCGAACAAATACGTCTTGGCGTTCCAGATCTGGATATGGAAGTGCACTCCCAGCCATGCGTGAAGCTGATTGATGTTGTGAACGACCAGATAGGCCAGCAGCAAGCCCAGTCCCCCGCCGAGAAGGCCGATGCTCAGGCCGTAGCCCAGGAAGATCGCCGCGATGCTGGAGCTGGTGGCGCCGACGCTTTTCACAATGCCGATGTCCCGGGTCTTTTCCATGACGATCATGAAGAAGATGCAGAAGATCAGAAAAATCGCGACGATGCTGATGATGGCAAACAGGATGACCAGGAGGGATTTTTCATGCTCGACGGCGCTGAGAAAATCCTGCTGCTTTTCATCCCAGGTCTCCACCCGAAGCTGCCCCGGATCGGGGTAATACAAATCGAATTTCTGCATGACTGCATCGACGGCGGCGGAGATTTGCGGCTTGGCCGCATAGGGATCGACGCCGGGATTCAGGCTGATGAGGATTTCGCTGCATCGGGCGGGTTCGGTCTCCTCCTGACCGGTGCTGGCGCTGGTGTAGGTGCTGGCGCCCATGCCGAGCCGGTCTTGCAGAACGTCGAAGGGGAGATAGACCTCATTCTCGTCCGCCTGAAAGACGCCGGTGTGGCTGACATCGCTGAGCCAGTAATAATTGGTCGAGGTTTTGTCCTGAAGATCTTCGTCGGAAAAATCACCGGAGAATTTCAGGAGCGTGAGTTTGACCCAGGCGTGAAAATATTCGATCTCGATCGGATCGGTGCCGCGCAGGCCGATGACGCCGCAGCCGACCACAATCCCGCCGAACTTTGCCGGGTTGTTCTTCGAGCTGGAAAGGCCGCCTCGAAGATACGCCTCATCGGGAAGCGGTTTTACCCAGGAGGGGAAGGCATCGGCCTTGGCCTGAAACGACTTGGCGGTGGCGGCGAGATCCTCGGCGTCGGCCCGCAAATCATCGGCCATCGGAACAACGGTGGTATGCGAAGCCTCCCGCTCCTTTTGGGCGGCTTGATCGGCATATTCCTTGGCTTTGGCCCGCAATACTCCGGGCTGAAGATGCAGCGCCCGGACGAAGCCGTTCACCTGGCCGATCTGCTTGATATCCAAGCCGATGACTTCGACGGGGGTGCGGATCGGGCTTTGCGTGTGGCCGATTCCGATCTCCGCCAAACCGTAGGAGCGAACCGTCGGCGTGGCTTCCTTCACCTCGGGGATTTTTTTGATCTGGTCGATCATCTCCTGGTAATGGCTGAACCCGTCGAGGGACGTCCGATAAACAATCAAATCGCCGATGAGTGCATGATTCGTCTCGCGAAACATGCGCAGCCAACCGCCCATGACGCTGATGACGATCAGGACCATGGCCGTGCAAAGCATGACGGCGATGAGCGAAACCCAGGCGATCCGCCGCTTCATCAGATAGCGGACCATGAGCTTGGAGATGATCCTGGGTCCGGTGAGGATTCGCACCAGGGCAAAGATCGTGGCAATCGGGGCGAAAGCGACGATGGACCAGAGGATGATTTGGATGGCGGGCATTTAATTTGAACCGAAGAAATACAATTTTTGCCACAGATATAAATCAGATGCACACAGATAAATTCACATTCGGATTTTCTTCATCTGTGTGCATCTGATTTATATCTGTGGCAAAAAATCTTCTCATTTATGTTCCTGCGGCTTCATGAGCGGAAACAAGATCACGTCCCGAATGCTCTCGGCTCCGGTTAACATCATCACCAGGCGATCCACACCCATCCCCAGCCCCCCCGCCGGCGGCATGCCGTAACGCAAGGCATTCAGAAAATCCTCATCGACTTTCTGCTGCTCGTCCTTGTCGCCAACCTGATGGGCGAAATGCTTGGCTTGGATATCAGGATCGTTCAGCTCGCTGTATCCGGGAGAGATTTCGACGCCATTGATGGCCAATTCGTAGACGTCGGCGAAAAAGGGGTCATCACTATTTTCGCGGGCCAACGGGATGGTCACCGATGGAATATGGGTCACGAAACACGGATCGATCAGAGTGTGTTCGATGAGCTTTTCATAGACCTGAAAGAGTTGCTCGGCTGCGGAAATCTGCTCCAACTTTGATCGCACGGTGGACAGCTCGGGATTCGAGAGAAGCTGGGGATTCGCCTCCTGCAATCGCCGCTTATCAAATTTCCAACCGGTGCGTTCGTGAACGAGTTCGGCCATCCGCACGCGCCGCCACGGACGTTGCAAACTGATTTTTCGCCCGTTCGGATGCTCGATGACCAGCGTGCCCAAAACATTTTGGGCGATCGTCGTGATCATCTCCTCGATCAAATCCGCCATCGTTTCCCAGCTTCCGAAGGCTTCGTAGATTTCCAGCATCGTAAATTCGGGATTGTGACGAGGGCTGATGCCTTCATTGCGGAAATTGCGGTTCAATTCGAAGACTTTTGAGAATCCGCCGACGAGCAGACGCTTTAAATAGAGTTCCGGGGCGATGCGGAGATACAGCGGAATATCCAGCGCGTTGTGATGCGTGGCGAATGGCTTGGCGGCTGCGCCGCCGGCCAGGGTCTGCATCATCGGGGTTTCCACTTCGACGAATCCCTTCGCCGTGAGAAACCGGCGGGTTTCATCGACCACGCGGATGCGAAGCTTCAGAATCCGCATGACCTCGGGATTGGCCCAGAGATCGACGTAGCGCTGTCGATAGCGAAGCTCGACATCGCTGAGGCCCTCCCACTTGGCCGGAGGAGGCAGCAGCGCCTTGGCGGCCATCGAAACGGAATCGGCCCAGATGGTGGTTTCGCCTTTATTGGTCTGGCCCAGTTTGCCGGTGACGACCAACAGATCGCTCAGGTCGATCAGGTCGCGGACTTGCCAGTCCTTTTCGGAGAGGCGTTTTTTGTCCAAGGCGATTTGCAGATCGCCGGTTTCATCTCGCAGGGTGAGAAAGCTGAGCTTGCCCATGTCGCGTTTGAGCATGACCCGGCCCGCCCCGACGACCTGTGGACCGCCGTCGTGGCCCATCTCCGGTTTGTAGAGGGATTTAATCTGGTTCAGCGGTTGAATCCCGGCCGTGCGCTGGCCAAAGGGATCGATGCCCAACTCGCGAAGCTTGGCGAGTTTCTGGCGGCGTTCCTGCTCGTAATGGCTTGTTGGCTCCGTCATATCAGCGATGGTGATATTAAAGACGCGCCGATAAAAAGGGAAACGACGGGTCGCAAGAGCCGAATATTCTTTATCGGTTACACCTTTCGTGACGGCCGAAGTCGCCGACTCTTATATAAAAATTCGCTGCCGCCGCTGACTGACCTGACGACGGCCCGACGACCCCTTTGCGGGCTACAGAATGGAGCCGCGAATTTCAACGGGCCAGCCGGCGGCTCTCGCATCGGCGACGCCTTGTGATATTCGAACCAACGCCGTCGGCCGGCACGAAACTGGCAACCGATCAACATTTTCCGTCTGAACCCGCTGTTGATTTCGTCACGCGCCAGAAACACGATGGCTTGACTCACCCGGTTTTCCCGCCGACGATTGGCTGGCGTTTCTTAAGGAGTTTGTACCGTGATGAAATTGTGCGGGTTTGCCGATGAAATCGCGCCGGAATTGGATGAGCAGATCAAGTGCTGCAAGGAAAACGACGTCACCCATTTCGAACTGCGCGGCGTGTATGGGAAAAATGTCCTGGATTTTGATAAGTCCGTCAGAATCGAGGTGAAATCCAAACTAAAAGCCAATGGAATGGGCGTGGCCAGCATCGGCTCGCCAATCGGAAAGGTGAAGATCACCGAGCCGTGGGAAAAGCATTTTGAGCGGTTCAAAATCGCGGTGGACTCGGCCGAGTTTTTCGAGGCTCCCTTTATCCGGATTTTCAGCTATTACCCCGGCGACGACGGCAAGGATATCCGCACACACCGTGACGAAGTCGTTCGCCGGATGCGCGCGAAGGTTGATTACATTAAAAATCGCAACGTGGCGCTGATCCATGAAAACGAGAAGGGGATTTACGGGGCAAGCGGCAAGGATTGCCTCGATCTTCTCAAGACCGTGGATTCGCCGAAATTCAGGGCGGCGTTCGATTTCGGGAATTTCGTGCAGGTGAAGCAGAATCCGCTGGAGGCGTGGCCCGCGCTGAAGCCGTATACGGTTCACATCCACATCAAGGACGTGAGCGCCAAGGACGACCGGGCCGTGCCCGCGGGACACGGAGATGGGCACGTCGAGGAAATCCTGGTGGATCTGAAAAAGAGCGGTTACAGCGGCTTTTTGAGCCTGGAACCGCATCTGAAGGCGGCGGAACAATTCAGCGGATTCAGCGGGCCGGCGCTGTTCAAGATGGCGGTCGATGCCCTGAAGGCGCTGTGCAAAAAAAATGGGATTCAATTGGCGGGGTTTTAAGTTTTATACGGATGATCGGCGCTGGGACATGCCGGGCGAACGCGAATCGAAATCGAGCAAGGCGATGGCGGTCTGGCCCGACCAGCCGCCGGAGTTTTCCAGGGTCCCGTTGCCGGATCGACTGCTGGTGCCATTGGGCGCCGCGGGGGCGGAGGCGAAAGCTCCACCGTCGGGCACGGTCGTGCATCGGGGGCAGGTTTTGGTCGATCGCGCCCCCGAGTCGTCGCACCTGCCGGTCGCGCCGGCGGATGGAGTGCTGGGGCACGTGCGGCCGATCCGGCTGACCAACGGCCGCCCGGCCGTCGCCGTTGAACTGGTGGTCGATCGCGCGGGGCCGGGGAATTTCAAGGAAGACATCAAGGATTCAGACGGCCGGCAGGCGGATTCATCGGGCTTGGTGGCTTGGATCGAGCGCCTTCGCCGCGCCGGGGTGTGGGCGGATCGACAATCCAGTCCCGATCTGATCGGACAATTGAACCAGGTGGTTTCGAGGCCGATCGACACGGTCGCATGCACGGCGCTGGATTCGGATGCGAGCCTGCGGCTCAACGGCGCGATCGCGGCGCGGTTCAATGAACGAGTCGCGGAGGGAACCGCCCTGTTGGCGAGAATGACCGGCGCCGGCCGGGCCGTTCTGGCGGTGGAGGAGGATGCGAATCCGGCGTGGGCCGGGCCATGGCGGGCGGCGGCGCGGGCGGCGAAGCTCGAGTTGGTCGAGATGGCCAACGATTATCCGCAGTCGGATCCGACGCTGATGGTTTACAGCCTGACCCGGCGGCGGCTACGGCCCGGACATCTGCCCACCACGCGGGGCGTACTGATGGTGGACGCGGCAACGGCGCGGGCGGTTGGGCAAGCGGCGCTGGGGACGGCGATGTTGAGCAGTCTGGTCGCCATCCACGACTATCCGCGGCGACGGTCGCACTATCTTGATGTGGCCGTCGGCACCCCGCTGCGAGAGGTACTCGATCCGCTTTCGATTGGCGGGGAAGGGCTGATCGTTCGGGGCGGTGATCTGCTTCGCGATCGGCGGCTCAGGACCGACGCGGTCATCGGCGGCGGAGAATTGACGATCCATGCGACCGGCCCTCAGCGGGTGGTGATTCCCGAACCGTGCATCCGCTGCGCCTGGTGCGCCGAGGCGTGCCCGACGCTGGTGCATCCGGCCTCGGTGCTGGACGCGGCGCAGCGAAACGACGCCAGACTCGCGGACCGGGCCGGAATTGGGGCGTGCATTGAATGCGGCCTTTGCTCGCACGTCTGTCCGTCGCAATTGCCGCTGCTCGAAGCGATACGGGAAATTCGAAAGTGGGCATGAGTACAAGTTGCAAGTGGGCGTAACGCTCGATTGGGTAGGCATCAATCATTTTTAGCCGGCCCGCTTGCGGGCCGCGTTTTGCGGCGGCTGATCAATTTCTCGTCAACGCGGCCCGCAAGCGGGCCGGCTAAAAGGTAACGTGCACCCAAATCATGCGCTACATCCAACTTGCACTTGCAACTTGTCACTTGCCTGCGGATTTCTGATTTCCGATTTCCTCAGTTACTCTTAGTCCATGTCCGATGCCGCCGGGCTTCGCGTTCTTCCCCGTCCGTCGCCGCTGCACAGCGGGATTCGAGTGGGAACTTTCCTGACGCTGCTGATTCTGGCGACGCTGTTCCCGTTGGCGGCGGGGTTCGTGATCTTCGGGTGGCGCGCGGTGGGAACGACGGCGACGGTCGTCGGCAGCGCGCTGGGAGCCATGGCCATCTTGCAGCAAGTCGGTTGGCACGGACGACAGGTGCGGATGTGGCACTGTCTATGGCTGGCGATCATGGTGTCGCTGATGCTGCCGGCGCATCTTTTCACAACGGCGCCGGTGAATGGCCGGATCGTCTGGCCGATTCTCCCGGCGGCGGGGATAACGCTGGCGCTGTTGAGTTGGCTGCTGGGGGGATTGGGCACGCAGCGAATTCCGCCTTCGGTGGTGACGATTCTTCTGCTGTTCGTGATGTTTCACCAGTTGCTGACCCCGCGGTACATCCTGCGCCCGGATCGGTTGTTTACCGGAGATTTGCTGGACGCGGAGCCGGCGGCGGCGATTCCGCAGCGAAGCCCGTGGATCGATCGCACGCCGTCGTCGGGGTTCGATGCGCTGCGCGCCGATCCGGCGGGGGACGATCTCCTGGCATACACATCGGCGCAGCAGCGCCCCGAGCGGGCGTCGGTGACAATGCAGATGCTGATCCGCGACCAGATGCCGCCGCTGGAAAACCTGATCATCGCCGGCCAAAGCGCCGCGATCGGCAACGCCAGCGCCCTGGCAATCATCGCGGGGGGACTGTTTTTGCTCTATCAGGGATTGATCGATTTTCGAATTCCGTTGCTGGGAACTTTGGCGGCCATGGCGGGGCTGCTGATCCTGCCGGTTCCGGTTTATATCACGGACCTGGGAGCGCAGTGGCATTGGCTGGCGTTTCGGGGCCACTATCTGGGCTGGGCGACGGCCATGACGTTTGTGAATTATGAGATATTCGCTTCGCCTCTGCTGCTGACGTTGTTTTATCTGGCTCCGACGCCGGGGCTGCGCCCCATTACGCGGCGAGGACGCGCGATTTTTGCGATCGGACTTGGACTGCTGTCGGCGGTATTTCAGCTTTACGCGACGGTATCAATGGGTCCGTATATCGCGCTGCTGATCATCGTGCTGCTGACGCCGACGCTGGACCGGCTGATCAAACCACGGACGCTGGTGTGACCCTGCCCCCCGGATGACCCTCCCGGGGCTTTGGGGAAGGTTAGCGCACGATGACTTTGCTGATCGTGAAGATGGGGAGCATCAGGGCGATGACGACGGAACCGATGATCGCGCCCATGATCGCGATCATCAGCGGCTCGATGTATCGGGTGAGATCAGCGATGGTTTGCTTCAGTTCCTCCTCGGCGAAGGTCGAGACCTGTTCCATGACCTGTGCCAGCTTGCCGCTGCGTTCGGCGCTGTGAAGCATCTGGGAAACCGAACGGGGCACGAGCGAGTTGCGGAACAGCGGCTCGGAGAACTGCTTTCCCGCCTGAATCTCCTGGGAAACTTCGTCCCAGAGATCCTTGAAATAGGAATTGGCGGTCAGATCGTGAGCGGTTTTGACGCAATCGACAAGGCTGACGCCGGCGCCGGCCATGGTGCCGACGAGCCGCAGCCCGCGCGACAGATAAACCTTGCGGAACAGGGCGCCAAAGAGCGGTACATTGAGCTGGATGTAGTGGAACGCCCGCGCGCCGGGCCGGGTGCGAAGGATCAGAACGAACGCGAAGATCGTCGTACCCAGGACCATGAGAATCAGCAGCCATTGGGCGCAGATGAAGGAGCTGATCACCATCAGAATTTTTGTGGGCACGGGGAGAGCGGCCTTTTTGGATGCGTAGATGGCCGTGAATTTCGGCAACACGAATGCCAGCAGGAATGTTGTGGTGCCGATCGCGAATCCGAACATGATGGCGGGATACGTGAGCGCGCCGCGAACCCGGCGAATGGTGTCGTGCTCATCGCGCAAATAGCTGGTGGCGCGCTGAAGCAGCTTGGCCATCATTCCGCTTTTTTCGCTGGCGGAGATCAGCGACACGAACAACCGTGGAAAAGCGCGGGGATGGCGCTGCAGGGCGGTGCTGAAATCGACGCCGGCCTGAACTTCCTGGCAGATGTCCTGAATGATTCTCTTCACGTTAGGCTTCTCGGCCTGGGCGGCGATGCAATCGAGCGCATCGCTGAGGGTCACGCCGGTGTCGATCATGATCGCCAACTGCGTGGCAACATGAATGAGGTCTTTGCGCGACATGGGTGATCCGCCGGGGCGGAATGGACCCGCTTCGGTGGAAACGCCGGCCGGGCTGATGGAGGTCGGATATTTCCCCTCGGCCCGGATCATCTGCCCTGCACGTTCTACGGACTCGGCCACAAGCGTGCCGCTGATGGCCGAACCGGTATGATCACGAGCGGAATAGGCGAAAGTGGCCATGGGGTTAAATTCGAAATTCGAAATTCGAAATTCGAATGACGAAATGGCAGTCGTTTCGAATTTTGGTTATTCGAATTTGATTCGCCATTCGAATTTCGAATTTCAGATTTTCTTCACGCGGTAACACGATAAATCTCCTCAAGCGTCGTAATCCCCGCTTTTACTTTTTCGATTCCGTCGCCGCGAAGGGCGGTCATGCCCTGCTTCTTAGCGATGTCGCGCAAATCGTTCAGCGAAGCGCCCTGGCTGATGGAGTTGATCAGGGCGTCGTCGGGAACGAGAAGCTCGTAAATTCCGATGCGGCCGCTGTAGCCGAGATTGCGGCAGTTCTGGCAGCCGCGGGCCTTGTAAAGCGTCTCGACGTTGCCGGCGATGCGCTCGATCTGACGTTTTTCGTTGACGCTGGGGGCGTAGGGTTCCTTGCAATTCTGGCAGAGCTTGCGAACCAGACGCTGGGCCATCACTCCGACGAGGGTTGCGCCGACGAGGTAGGGCTCGATGCCGATGTTGTACAAGCGAGTGATGGCGCCGGGGGCGTCGTTGGTGTGGAGGCTGCTGAGCACCAGGTGGCCGGTGAGGGCGGCCTGGGTGGCAAGCTTGGCGGTTTCGGTATCGCGGATTTCGCCGACCATCAGGATGTCCGGGTCTTGCCGCAACAGCGCGCGCAGAGCGTTGGCAAACGTGAAGCCGGCTTTTTCGTTCACCTGGAACTGGTTCGCACCGGCCAGTGCGTATTCGATGGGGTCTTCGACCGTGCAGATGTTCACGTCGCCGCCGTTGAGTTCCTGGAGCGACGCGTAGAGCGTGGTGCTCTTGCCCGAGCCGGTGGGACCGGTGACCAGGACGATGCCGTTGGGAAGATTGATCAGTTTCCGCCAGGCCTTGAGCGTGTCGTATCCGAAGCCGAGTTTTTCGAGATTGACGGAAGCTTTGTCGTTGTCGATGACGCGGATGACGACTTTCTCGCCGTATTTTCCCGGCATGGTGCTGACGCGGAGGTCGATGGGCCGTTTATCCATCATGACGTGAATGCCGCCGTCCTGCGGCAAACGGCGCTCGGAAATGTCCAGGCCGGCCATAATTTTGATTCGGCTGGCGACCGCGGCGTGCATCTGGAACGGCGGGCGCAGCTTTTCCATCAGGCAGCCGTCAACGCGATAACGGATGCGCAGCGAAGATTCGCCCGGCTCGACGTGAATGTCGCTGGCGCCGTCCTTCACGGCGTTGTAGATGACGTAGTTGACGAGTTTGATGACGGGCGAATCGCCGGCGGCAACTTCGAGGTTAACGATGTCCTGAACCGGCTGCTCGATCAGGGAGAATTCTTCCGGCTCCACCTCTTCGATGATGTCGTCGATGACGAAAACTTTGTTGTTCGGCAGGTAAGCCTGGAGCGTGCTCTTGATGTCGCGCCCGGTGGCGGCGACGACTTGAACCTGATATCCGCTGAGCCGCTCGATTTCTTCAAGAAGAAAGACGTTGGCCGGCTCGGGCACGGCAACGGTCAGAATGCCTTCGACCAGATAAAGCGGCAGGGTCTGGTGCTTCTCCAGAAATTCCTTGGGCAGGACCTGGATGACCTTGGGATCGGCGATCCGGGGGCTGACGCGCGCGTACGGAACGGAATAGGCCTGGGCCAAAGCCTCGGTGATCTGATCCTCGGTGCAGATGTGCAGCTCGACCAGCACTTCGCCGAGGAGCTTTTGATGTCCGCTGCGCTTCTGTTCTTCAAGGGCGTGCTCAAGCTGTTCCTGCTGAATGAGGCCCTTGGCCAGCAGGAGTTGTCCCAGAGGCTTACGCTCGAGCGTTGTAATCATGCTTTGTCACCGCATCGTTTTCAGGGCGGTGGGCAAATCCGCCTGGCATTCAAAGTCGTGCTCCAGGCGGGTGATCTCCAGGATTTTCCGGCAATTCTCGTCAAGGTTGACGAATTTGATCCGGCCAAAGAGTTCCTCGC
This sequence comes from Tepidisphaeraceae bacterium, assembly GCA_036267155.1. GTDB lineage: Bacteria > Planctomycetota > Phycisphaerae > Tepidisphaerales > Tepidisphaeraceae > PALSA-1353. The sequence goes on along the minus strand of DATAWP010000004.1, from coordinate 37,804 downwards.
ATTTGCGTTTCATCCACAGGAGCGCTTCAAGTCCGTCGCTGTCGATGAACCCGCATTTCTGGAAATCGACTACGAAATCCACGATTTGGCGTTGTTCGACGTGCTGCTCGAGCGCCTTCCTGGCGGCAGAGGCGGTGTCAGCGAGGAAGTCGCCAGTGACTTCCATGACGCAGACCTGGCTGTATTCCTCGCACTTGACGCTCATGGGTGATTATCTCCATCACGCGCAGCGGAGGGCTTGTTGCAGATCGATCAACGGCCGGGACCGGCCGGCGTGGTCCTCCAGAATCTGCCTGAATTTTTCCGCGGCAATGCGCAGGAACGCCTCGGTGAGGGCCGGGTCAAACTGAGTTCCCGAGCAGCGGCGGATTTCGGTCATGGCGACTTCCAGCGGCAGCGCCTTGCGGTAGGTGCGGTTGGAGGTCATGGCATCGAAGCAATCCGCCAGGCAGATGATCCGCCCCATGAGCGGAATATTTTCGCCGACGAGGCCGGCCGGATATCCCTGGCCGTCGTACCGTTCGTGATGGTGCATCACGCCGGGAATCATGTCGCTGATCTGCTTGATGTCGCTGAGGATTCTGGCGCCGATCTGCGGATGCTTTTTCATTTGCTCGAATTCTTCGGGCGTGAGCCGGCCGGTTTTCTGCAGGACGCTTTCGGGGACGCCGATCTTACCCACGTCGTGCAGCAGACCGGTCATGTAGGCGCGTTCGGCGAAGGCATCGCCCATGCCGGCCTCGATCGCCAGTTGCCGGCCCAGAACCGCCACACGCTCGCTGTGGCCGCAGGTATAGGCATCCTTGGCGTCGACGGCGCTGGTAAGGCTGTGGAGCAGCCCCATCATCAGGTTGTGCACGTCGTCAAAGAGCATGGCGTTTTCGAGATAGATGGCCGACTCGTTGGCAATGGAGTTGAGAAGCTTGCTGTCCTGGGAGTCGAAATCGCCGCCGGATTTCCCCAGTGCGAACAGACAGCCGAGGACGAGGTCGGCCCGCTGAAGCGGGACGGCCATAAGCTGCGGGACATACTTGCCGAGCCAGTTGAACTGTTTGTCTCCCGCCAGATCGTTGATAATCAGCGGACCCTTATGCTTGCACAGGATGGGAATCAATTGATCGGCAAGGCGATGCACGCTGCCCGGCGGCAGGCCAAGCGGTCCATACAGCACCGGCTCCTGGCGCTGAACGTTATCGCCGTTGAGGGCCACGCCCATTCCCTGGATGCCCATGACTTCCAGAACCTCGAGACACGCTTGCTTGAAGAAATCGTGCGCGGGGCGGTTGATGCGCATCCCGCCGCTGATCTGGTAGACCAGACTCAATTCCTCGTAGGCGTTGGCCAGGTGTCCGGAAAGTGAATTCAGCTCGGATTCCAGGCTTCCCAAGCGAAGCTGGTCTTTAAACATGCCCAGGATCAGTCGGGCCTGGCGTTGCATGGCTTCTTCGTCGTAGGCGTGCAATTGCTCGGCCTGCTGGCGGAGCCAGGCCCCGTCGAGACCGAGCCGGCTGCAAACCCGAAGGATTTCCTCGGCGAGATTAAAATCCTGGGACCGTCCGGCCAGGACCAGGACGCCGCAAAGCTGGCGGCGCTGGACGCACGGCACGGCGGCGAGGATCACGCCGGGGAGATTATTCCAGACCGCGACGGGCGAGCCGGCGTCAACCTTGCTGAGCTTTTCCCGGAAATCGGGCTCGGTCGGATCGCCATATTGCAGCAGCGGCAGGACGTAGCGCTGAAAGAACATGGCCGCCTGGGGATCGTGATAAACAATCGAGCCGTTGCTCTGGATGAGAACCACGAACAATCCGCAGGACCGGAAGCGCGCGGAGAGATTGTCGAGAATAACGGCGGGAACGCCGGACGATTCGCCGCCTGCGGGGGCTGGAGCATGTTCCATCTGCAACGTCATATTTTCACAATCGGGCGACAGGTCAGGCGGCGGCTTCGAGAAGGACCTCATTCACCGTCGTCAATAGAGCCCTTGGGCTGAAGGGCTTGCTCAACATGCGCAGGATTCCGCTATCCCGCGTATCTTTCAGATCCAGGTCATATCCGCGGGCGGTCAGCATGATCGTCGGAATCTTCGCGGTGGCCGGATCGTGTTTGAGCTTCTGGCACAGTTCCAGTCCGGAAAGCTGCGGCATGTGATAGTCGGTGATCAGCAGGTCGGGGCGCTCCGCGATCGCAAGCTCCAGGGCCTCCTGGCCGTCGGCGGCCGTGATGACCTCAAAGCCGGCGTTGCGCAGCTTCAGCGACACCACGTGCAGGATGTGGCTTTCGTCATCGGCAACCAAAATCTTCTTCGCTGACATCAACGCTCCTCACTTCGCACACCGCTTCCGGCTACTCACTCAAATCCAATTCAAAACCAAAACAGCTTCCCTTTCCCACGTGGCTCTCCACGAAAATCCTTCCGCGATGAACCGTCTCGACAATGTGCTTCACCAGAGACAGCCCCAACCCGGTGCCCTTGGCCATGTGGTTGTTGGCCTCGGCTCTGTAGAATTTATCGAACACAAAGGGCAAGTCCTTGGGCGGAATTCCAACTCCCGTGTCGCTGATGCGGGCGATAACTTTTTGTTTGGCTTCATCGACCGCGGTCAGGACCGTGATCGTTCCGCGTTCGGGGGTGTATTTAATGGCATTGCTCAGCAGATTAAGGACCGCCTGATAGAGCATGTCGCGGTCGGCGCTGGTCTGATAAAAAACGGGCGTCAACTGCTCTACGAGGGAAATCTGCTTCATCCGCGCCTGCGGAGCAATCACTTCCAGGGCTTCCTTGAGGATCACGGTCAGGCTCTGCGGCTGCTTGTTGATCTGCACCAGGCCCGATTCGATCCGCGAAATATTCAAAATGTTATCGATCAATCGGCTCAGCCGGTTGGCCTCGTTCTGAATGACCTCATAAAACTCACGGGTGGTTTTTTCGTCATCGGCCTCACCATCGATCAGCATTTCCACATACGCCTTGATGCTGGCCAGAGGGGTGCGCAGCTCGTGGCTGACACTGGAAACGAAGTCGTTTTTCAGCTCGGCGACTTCTTTCTCTCGGGTCATGTCGTGCAGAACCGCCACTACGCCGGCGGGGACATCGTTGTTGTCCGCGACCGCCGAAAGCGTGACTTTGAAAATGCGCTCCTCGCCGGGGCCTTTAATCTTGTGCTCGACGATGCGCCGGCCGCTCTTGCTATTGCTCTGGCGCATGTCGCGAACCAGCTCGACCAGCTTTTCATCCCTTAGAATCTGATCGATCGGAGCGCGGCGGGAACGTTCCAGATCGAACTGGAACGTTCGAGCGGCGGATTCGTTGGCCAGGACCAGCTCGTCGAACGTATCGGTCACCAGCACCGCGTCGGAAATGCTGTAAATAATCGCCTGCGCGTGCTGCCGTTCGGACGTGGCAACCTTGAGTTGGATTTCCAACTCCTTCATCTTGATCACCGCATCGGACATGCAGTGATCGGCGGCTTCGACCATTTCGTTGACGGCACTGATGAGGGGGTGAATCTCGTGGCTGTCGGTATTGAGGAGGCTGAGTTTTCCCCGCGTCGTCATGCGGTGGATGGCGTCGATAAGGACGCGGCAATTCCTGCGGAAGGCGGTGATCGCCAGCAGGCCCGCAGCCCCGCCGGTGACGAACAGCACGGTTGCGACCATGCCGAATTCGAGATGCCCGCCGCTGCGCCAAGTCGATTGCAACGATCCGATGGAGCAGAGTGCCCCACCGGCCAGCATCGCGATCATGAGGATGGAGAGAATTTTTCCAGAACGCACGGGAACGGTTCCCTACGGTTTACTGATGAACATCCAGACGCGCCATGAGGCGAGTTGCCAGCGCGTCATGGGGCCTGATCTTCAGCGCCTGCTGGTAATAAACGGCGGCCTCGGGGACGCGTCCGAGCTTGTCGAGGGTCAATCCAACCATGCAGAGGGCCACGGCGTCTGACGGATCAAGTTGGCTGGCCCGGGCGAAAGCTTGCTCGGCCTGGTCGAATTGCGACTGGCGAAACTGAAGATATCCAAGCAGCAAATAGGCCTCGCTGTTGTTCGGATCGACGCTCAAACATCGCCGCAGGGCCAATTCGGCGCGGCGGGTGCTGTTGAGTTGCAGGTTGGCGCGTGCCAGTCCGAGCCACACGCTCACGGAGTCGGCGGTCATTTCCGATGCGGACTGGAAATTCTGCACCGCGTCGCCGGGGCGGCCGCTTTGAAGCTGACACTCGCCGAGCATGATCAACAGATCGGGGCGGTGATTGAACTTCTCGTTGGTCACGAGATCCGAAAGAACGCCCGCGGATTCGGCATAGCGCTGCCCGTCGAACAGGGCGCGGGCCAGGTGTTCCTTGATGGTGAGATCGTCGCCGGCGAGGATGCTGGCGCGGCGGAACATCTCGACGGCCTGCGAAGATTGGCCGTCCTGCATGAACAGCAAGCCGACCTCGTCGCGGATCGCGCCGCTGTGCTCAAAATAGGCGGTTTTCGACTGCAGCAAGGCCAGCGCTTCGGGCCGGCGATCCATGGCGACGAGCATCTCGGCTTTGGCCAGGACGTACGCCAATTCCGCCGGGGCTTCGTCGCATGCGTGTTGATAACACTCCAGGGCGCGCTCCGGCTGCTGCCAGCGCTGAAAGATGATGCCGGATAGATAATAGGCCTGGACGTCGTTTGGATCGTCCTGGTGGACGAGGACCAGTTCCCGCTCGGCGACTTCAAGTTGACCCGCTTCGATGTACAACTTGGCTGAAAGCAGATGGGCAACCGCGCTGTCGGGGGACAGATTGATCGCTTCATCAATCGTGGCCCGGCTGCGGTCCAAATTGCCGTGGTCATATTGATCGGTGGCCAGACCAACCAAAACGCCGGATCGCGCATCGTCCCACCGCTTCAAAGCCTCTTCCTTCTGCGTCGCTTCTTTTGAACTGGCGCAGGACACCAGGCCAAGCAACACAACGCCGAGCAGGCATGATTTCAGCGTGATAATTCCGTGGTTTTGTTTCATGGCGTTGCTCATTTTCCCGTCGTCGTTTGACCGTCGTCGGCAACCTGGGGCGAGGGCTTGGTGGCGCTGGTGGTTGCGGTGATCGGCAGCATCGGCGACGGCAAAGTCGTCGGCGGCGCCGTGTCGGCCATGATCTCCTGGCGAACGAAACCGCGGATGGCGGAGTTATCCACGTCCGTCACCTGCTTGCCGGTGATCTTTTCCTTCAACTGGATCGCTTCGAGGAACTTGGGATTCAGATTGGTCGCGCAGTTCAGGTGCCACAACGCCAGATCAAGGTTGGGATGCGGTTTTTTCATCTCGGTGACGGCGTCCTCGTAGGCGGATTCGGCGAGCCGTTCGCGGCCGAACCACATCATCCCCTTCCGCACGCCAACCCGAAGCTGTTCCAATTCCTTCATCTGCTCTTCGCTGGCTTTGCTGTACTGCGAATCATCTTTAATGATGTGCGGCGTAAGCAGGATGATGATCTCCTGGCGCGTCGTGGCGTCGGCCTGGCTGCGGAACAGCGCCCCCGCCAGCGGCAAGTCGCCGAGGAAGGGAATCTGGTTGCGGCTCCTCTGCGAAGTTTCACGGAACAGGCCGCCGATCACGATCGTGTTGCCGTCTTTCACCAGAAGATTGGTGGTCACCTCCGTGGTGTTTTTGAGGGGCAAATTGGAGGCGTTCAAACCGCCGTTGGAATCCTCAGGGTGAATTTCCATGCGGATGTATCCGTCGTCGCCGACGTAGGGCCGGAAACTCAGGATCGTGCCCGTATCCAGAAATTGAACCGTCTGGGTGGAGGTGGTGGCGGTGGTGGTCGTGGTCAAATAACCGAATTCGCTACCGACGATTACTTCGCCTTCCTGCTTGTCCAGCGCCAGAACCTTGGGATTTGCCAGCACGGTGCCGTCGGTGACGGCTTCCAGGGCCGAGATGAACACGCCCAGGTTGTTTTTAACGATGCCGACCTGGAGCCCGCCGGGCGGGACCTGGGTGTCGTAATTGCCCGTGGTGAATCCGGCATAACCCTTGCCGACAGCGTTGGCCGGCGTGGCCGTGCCGGTACCGCCGGTGCCCGCGGCGGTGGTGTTGGTGTTGAGAATGTTACCGCTGAGCGCGCTGGTCAGCGTGACGCCGTCATTCAGCAGGGTGTCGAAGTTGACGCCGCCCATCAGCGAAAAGTCGATCCCCATCGAGTTGTTTTCGGTGAGGTTGGCTTGGAAGATGGTGGCCTCGATGAGGATCTGCTGTGGGCGGTGGTCAATTTGCCGAATGATCTCCGAGGCGCGCTGGAGGTTTTCGGGGTAATCGGTGACGACGACCATGTCGAGCCCCGCCTCGCTGTTCCCGCCGGTGTTGGTGGTGCCGCCGCTGGAACCGCTGGTCGTGCTGGTGCCGACGTCGCCGGTGTCGATTCCTGTCTGGGCATCCTTGGTGGCGGCGCACACGGCGTCGGGGCTGAGCGCCGGCTTAATCAGCGCCAGGACGTCGGACGCCGGGACATAGTGGAGCGGAAATGTTTTGGTCACGGTCTTGCGGGCCGCTTTTTTCTGCTCATCCAATTCCTTCTGGGTGAAGACGTAAATCAGATTCCCCTGTTGTCTCCACGCCATGCCGTTGCTGTGAAGGATGGCATCGAGGGCTTCGTTGACGGTGACGTTGTAAAGGTCCATGGCCGGTATGGTGCCGCGGACCTCCCGGCTGGGAATGATGCTGAGTTGAGCCTGAGCGCCGATCTCGCGCAGGACTTCGACAAGGCTGACATCGTTGTTGAGGTGAATGCTGATGGTGCCGGCGTCGTTCATCGCGATCCGGGGCGCGCCGGCCGGCTGGGTGGCGGGGACGGCGTCGCTGACAAGCTTCACCGTGGTGGTGGAATCGGAAGAGCTTAGCTGGGTTGCCTCTCCCGCAAACGCGGCCGGACCGTTATAAACGGACGCCACGGCACAAAAAAGAAGACCCGCCGATCTGGTCCAACGTCGCATAAAAATCCTTTGATGGGCGTCCACAATTCGCAACGATTGGGAAACCCGCGATGCGTAGCACCGCCGCTAACTAAAAGGCCGTCTGGCTCTCCGCCTCGGCGCGGGCGTCGCCGCTATTCCATTAGCACGGCGAGCTGCACGCCCTCTCGCTCCACAATGACCTGCCGGGCTTCGATCTTCACGACGCGAAAGCCGGCGACGCTATCGCCTTCACGCACCATCTGGCCATTCATCATGGCGCCGGGGTGGGCGCCCGTGACGGTCGATTGCAGCTTTAGCGCGTCCGCGGCAATCCGGACGTTGTCGATAAGGATCTGCCGCTGCTCTTGTTGATCGGCTCGCGAGGACATCGACTTTCTAACAAGGTCCCAATAACCACCGGGGGAAGCACTATCGTCGGAAACCTTGGTCCCGTCGCGCGGGTAAAAATCCAGCGGAATTGCAAAAGGATTGCGCGCCATGGGCTGAACGGGCCGGCGCGCCCACGCCTGGAGCGAAGCGGCGTCGTCGCCGGTGCGCGCCGAAGCAAGGGTCCTGCGGATGGCCGGCAATGACCCAACGGATGTTTGGGTCACCGCTCCCGAGGCTGCCGCGGGGTGATGTCCCCAAAACAGAAACCGAGCCCACAACACCATTAGAATTACCGCCAGTCCGCCGGCAGTCGATATCTTGCCCGGCGACGCTCGGAAGGTCGTGGTCAGTTTGTCGGACCAGGATGTTTTGACCGTAGCCGGCACCGTCATCCCTCCGTGTAGTAAAGGCTCATCAGCAACTCGACATGCACGTCGCCGTCGATGCCGGCGCCTTTGATGGTCATGCTCTTGATCCGCGTTAATCGGGGCAGATCTTCAAGCTGGCAAAGAAAGGCGAAGACATCCCTGCGGAAATCTCCGTCAAATTTCACGCTAACCGGCAACTCGTAATACTGATCGCTGCGCTTCGGCGTTCCCGGCAAATTGATCGAACACGCGCGAAGATGGTTGCGGCGCACCAACTCCGCGATCTCGATCTGGAACTGCCCCAGGTCGCCGGGCGTGGCCGGCAGCTTCTTGAAATCCGCCAGCTTCACCAGCAGGTGATTAATGTCCGCCTGCACCTGCGGCAGAGCCCGAGCCTGCGACTCGCTGGAGGCAAGCTCTTTCTCGCTTTGGCTGATTCGTCCGTTCAAACGCTGGATCCTGGCGCTTTGCGGACCGTAGACCGCCAAATAAAACAAGACCACCGCCAGCAGCGCGGCGCCGATCAGGATTTGCTGACCGCGGGTGAACCATTGAATTTGTGTCTTGAGCGAGGGCATCATTCATTGTCCGGATCGTTGAGACTCAAGCTGAAGGTAATCCTGAACTCCCGCATCAGACGACCGTCCTGCCGCAAATCCGCCGTGGACAGGGAACTGCCGATGAAGCGGGGAATGGTCGCCAGGCGGATCATGTAATTGCCCAACTCGACGTCGCTGGGCGCCACGCCGTGGAGTTGAACGTCCATCTGGCGATCCACGATGGGTGCGGCGCTGGCGGCGTGCGGGCCGGCCTGGAGCCGGGTCTGACTCTGGAAATCCACCGACACGTCCAGCAGCGCCATCTCCTTGGGCATTTTTTCTTCGAGGTCGTCCAGGAGCCGGCCAATCGGAATATTCGGGCCGACATGCGCGACCAGCCTGGCCTGATCCGACATCCGGGCTTTGAGCGATTCCAACTCGTTGAGCTTCTGCAACTCGTAACCGGTCTGCTTGAGCTGTCCCTGACGAGTGTTGAGCGTCGCCTGTTTGGCAAGGACATTGCGCGCAGACAGCGCGACCCACGATCCCAGCGCCACGGCAATCAATACGCCGAGCCACGTCTGTAACACCAGAATCCGCCGCTTGCGCCGCAGGGTCGGATACCAATCGGGAAGGAATTCCAGTTCACGCATGGACGGCCTCCCGCGATGGAGAGCCGGGGGGTTCGGCGGCGGGAACGCGCGGATCGCTCTTGGCGGGGGTCGCCGGCGCGGCGGCGCGCGGGGTGCCATCCAGCGGCGCGAATTTGCCCCTCGTTCGCTTCAGGGCCAAACCCAGGGCAACGGTCCATTCGCCCGATGGCGCACGGCGGTCCACATCGCGCATGACCGAGCAATCCACGTTGTACAACGGTCGCGCCGGCTCGATTGGAATGGCCAGCGAAGTATGAAGCATCGCCAAAAGCTGGGGCTCGCCCCCCTCCCCGCCGGACATCTGCACTTTCAGCGGCCGCTGTCCGCGGAAAGTCACGGAGTGATAACGGAGGCACAGGCAAATTTCGCGGGTGAGGTTCTCCATGGTGCTTCGCGTGGAATCCAGGACGGCTTGACGCACGGTGTCCGGGCGGTCCGTGCCTGCGTTTTCCCACATTCGCCGGCGCAGCGCCCGAGCCTCATCGGTTCGAATGCCGAGCTTGCGGCTCACCGCCAGGTTGAAATCGGCGCCGCCTATCTCGATCGATTTGAAAAAACTGACATCGCGCCCTTTGCCGATGAGCACCTGCGTGCAGCGGGCGCCCACGTCCACCAGGACGTGAACTTCCTGCTCGTCCTCCCGGCGGCGCACGAAACGGTCGATCGTGCGGTACAGAGAACACGGCTCGACATCCAGCGAATCAACGATCAATCCCGTGCGATGAAGCTGCTCGACGAATCGGTCCGCGTCGGCATGCTGAGCGGCAAGGACGACGACTTCCTGACGAACATCGGTTCCCTGGCGAACCTCACCGGCAACGAGAAAATCGACGTGGGCATTGCTGATGTCGAATGGGAAAATGCTTTTGGCCTCGAATTGAACGACGGCCTCCACCTCCGACGGCGGCATCGGCGGCAAACGCATGTTCTTCACATGGACGATGTGCCGCGGCAACGACGCGACGACGGTACGCCCCACGAAATCCCCGCCGCGCAACAACTCGTCAATCGCCTGCGCCGCCTGCGGAAAAATGAGTTCGGCCGGACTGGGCTGCACGGCCGACGCAGCGGAAACATCCAGCATCCGACGCGCCGATGCCCGGACCGCCAGCGTCTCTTCGCGCACTTCCAGTTGCAACATCTTCACGCTGTCGTGACCGATGTCGACGCCGATGGGTTGAATCTGTGGCCGGTTCAATCGAAACATTTCTCGTTACACCAAATCAGTTGACCGTGATTTCCCCCGTGTCCTGGGTGACGGAAATCGTCAGGGAATAGGTGCCGCAATTGAGAACAATCGTTCCCGGTAGGGTTAGCGCCGCGTCACCCGAGTTGTAGGCATAGGGCACTCCCAACTCGTCGAATGCCACGGTGCTCTGGCCGTTGAAGCTGACAGAGCCGAGAGTCACATCGCTGGAAATGTTATTCGGCCCCGTCTGGCCGAAAGTCATTAAGTAACTGTTGCCGTTGATGGGGTGCGTCAAAAGCGTCGTCGGCCCGGCGGAGGTGCCGCTGTAGATGCTGTAGCTTTGGCCGCTGACGTTGAAGACGACGTATTCATACTGCTGCGTGGCGATCGCGCGGTTCTGGGCATAGAGCAGATCGGCCATGACGGTTCGAGCGGCCGAGGCGGTGTCGAGATCTTCGCGGGAGCTGACCTGGGGCAGGATGATCGCCGAGGCGATTCCCAGGATCAGAACGACCACGAGGATTTCGATGAAGGTGAATCCCGGCCTGTTGCGCGCACAAGAGTGACTCCGCGCGCGCAGACCGAGATCGCAAAAATGCTGGCACAAAACCCGAATCATGTGGAACCTCGGATGGCAGCCGGGGTTACTTCTCCTGATTGTCATCGGGCTTTGAAAGCTGGACCTGAAGCTTGCCGGACTCGAAAATCGAGACCAGTTTATCCAGCTTATCGTTCACGGCCTTCAATTGGTCGTTGTTGGTTTTGAGCTCGTCGATGATTTCCAGTCGCTGGGCGCCGGCATCGGGGATTTGCGCGTGCGCCGTGGATATCGGACCGCCGAACCATTGGTTCAGAATCGTCACGATCTGAAGGACGAGGATGGCGGCCAGAAGCCTGCGCGTGGCCATGCGTTTCTCCAATTGGCGAACGTTGGTTTCATCGGTTCACTCGGACCAGGAAATAATCTTGATGGCCGAAGTTCCGCTGGCGACCAGATTCAGGACGTTCGTATAGCTGGAGTTGAAGGTCACGTTGACCTGATCGGAACTGTTGTTGATGGCGTTGGCGCCGCCGGCGGTTGTGATAAGCAGGGCGCCGTTAATGGTCACTTTGGTCGAACTGTTCGGCAAAAGGGCGGTGATTCCAGTTCCGAGGCACACGACTCCAGTCGCGGTCAAGCTTTGGTTGCTGCCGCTCATTTTCAGGGATTGATCGACCACCAGCGCCGGCAAATTATAGTTCAACTGAGCCGAACTCTCCGGGCCGATCGTGATGTTCGAACCGTCCGTGAGGGTGCCGCCTTTGACATAGAGGGTTCCGCTGATGTTCAAAGTTGCCGTGACCGACAGGTTGCCGGAGCAGTAGAAGATTCCGAGCGGGTTTCCCGGCGTTGGCGCGAAGGATTGCCCCGTGCTGATCGTGTTGCCGATGTTCACGGGATAGTACAGAACGCCTTGATAGTAATACGGCTGGCTGTAGTCGGTCGTCGTGCCGGCCGTCGGAGCCGGCGAAGCCGTTAAGTTTGACGTGAGGGCGCCGGTCACGGTACCGCCGTTAGCAGTAATGGTTTGAGAGGAAACGACCGACCCGGCGAAAGTAACTCCCGAATTGAGCGTGGCCAGCCCATTGAACGCGCCCGCGCTAGTGATTTGATACGAAGAAATGGCTTGAAGCTGAGCGACAATGGTTCGGGTGATCGGCAGGCCGTCGGTCGCTGAGGGAACCGATCCGACCGCGGTGACCGTGTAATACGGGCCTGCGGAAGAAGCCGTGTAAAACTGTCCCGTGGTCGAAACCGAGGAAACCGTCACGGTGACGTTTCCGGGCATCGTGACGGACGGCTGGCTCGGAGAAAAGCTGACAACGGTTGGTCCCCAGTTTCCGGCGGACACGGGCGCGGCGGTTGGATTGGCCAGATAATACGCCGCCAGATGAATGCCGGATTCGGCCTGCGCCCGTGCGGCGGCGGCGGTGATGCCATTGCTGCTGGCCGTAACCTGAAGCGCGCTGGCCGAGAGCATCGCGAACGCCAAAATGCTGGCCACCGCCATCACCAGTAACACCAGAAGCAGCGCAATTCCGCGCCGGCGCTGCAAGTCTTCCTTCACGATGATGAGTCGGTTGCTCATGGTTACTGCGGCTGGTCCGACGGCCTCAGCGTGGAGGAATTGTAAAGGGTCAGACTCTGCCCATTCTTGGAAAGGGTCAGCGTGAATTCGACAATCGGCAATTGGCTCGTGACAAACGGCGTTGGGGCGGTGACCGTCTGCGTTGCGTAAACCTGAAACCCATCGACGTCGATCCGTGTTCCATTATCGGGCTGAGCGCCCGGGCCGCCGAGGAGTTGCTGCTGCATGAAAGACTGCCCCTCGATTTCAGCGGGGGTAAGAGCCGCAAAATCGCTCGCAGACAACTCGGCTGCCGCCTGTCCCGTATAGGGCAGCGATGAGCTGTACAAATAGAGCGAATGGGTCGTCGGATCCTGAACGATGAGGGCCACTTCCCCATATTCAATTTGTCCATCCGAATCGTCGTCGGCTCGCCAAAAGATGATCGCCCCGCTTGTCGGTCCGGTGCTGTACCAAGCCACGCATTTCGCGGCCGACAGGTAGCTCTGCACCCGGGCATAAATCTGATTGGCCTGAACCTCGGTGGATTGTGCGATATCCTGATCGTCCCACCCCCGGGCAACGGCGAAGAGGACCGACGCGAGGGCAAGCATGACCAGAGCCACGACCACGAGGCCAACGATCAATTCAACGACGATGAATCCGCGGCGGCGGAAAAAATTGAACCGCAAAGGCGCAGAGAAACTCGCCGAACCGATCATGCAAAGTTTTCCGTGTTTTTCCCGCATTTCTGTGCGCTCTCCGCGTCTGGGCGGTTCAATCCAATTTTTGCGGCTGGTGTCGCCGCGTCATTTTCAATTCGACTGAATCGAATAGTTCGCGACCAATTCGGGAATCGAGACGGTCTGTCCGTTGGGACACGTCACGGTGACGGTCACGATCGCAAAATTGTCCGGCGCGGAAACGGAATCCATCGACGGTTGAGCGCCGACCGCCACGGAAACGCTGCGGGCAAAAGCTTCCGAACCGGTGGCGTCGACGGACCCGCCCCCGAGCAGTGGTATCGATGTGCTGGTGTCGGAATAATTATTGTAATTGCTCACATCGGTAAACAGCCCGCGCGATGTCAACCCGCCGGAACCCAGACTATTCGATGGGCTGAACGGCTTGGAGACAATTTCATCGGCGAGCTGCCGAGCCAGCAGAATGCCCGTGGCATTGGCATCAACCACAGCGCTTTGCTGGTAGGCGGCAGAAAGAGAGCCGGCGACGCCCAGAACCAGAATCGCCAGGATGACCGAGGCGACCAGACCCTCCAGAAGCGTGAACCCCCGCCGCTGGCGCGGCGGCCGGTCAATAGGCGCTGTAGGGAGTTCCCGAATCATCTTTCCCTTTGACATTGGCCATGACTTCCTGGGTTTGCGGCTTGTAGATCCAGCCGGTGGCGCCATCGGGGGCCGGCATCGGCTGGTTGTTGCCGACCAGGGATAAAGTGCAAAGGTTGTTCATTGGATCGACGGGCAATTGCTTGAGGTACGGCCCGTACGGATACGCCGGCGAAACGGGACGGCAGACGTTGCAACTAACGTCGGAATGCTGCGTCATCTGCGAGGTAAATGCGCCGGCGGACGGAACAGCCGTCGGATCGCCGTTGGTATATCCCGGCGGAACTTCCTGATGCTGCGCTTTGAAGACCGTGATTTGCGTTCGGAGATATTGCAATTCGTCCTTGAGTGAGTTCTGGCGAGCCTGTTGGTTAGCGCTGGAAAACTGAGGAATGACCAGCGTCGCCAGAAGTCCCACCACGACAACCACGATGAGGACCTCGATCAGCGTAAACGCCCCGGGCGCAGACCCTCTGGCCGCAGACCCTCTGGGCGCAGACGCCGCTGGCGTGAGCGCCGCGGGCAATTCCCGCGCGCCGACCTTTGGAAAATGGGCAGTCGTGCCGATCAACGTGACTCCTTGCCGGTAGCAACATCGGTAAAAAAGAACGGGCGGATAATGAATCCGCCCGGTCAAATCGCAAGCTTTTGTTGTTGCGCTAGTAAGGGCTGAAAGTGCCGTTCAGGACTTGGCCCGCGACGACGGTTCCCGGCGTGGAGCCGCTGTTATCCGTCCCATAAATCAGGCCGCTTCCGTTGCCGCTGTTGTAGTCATATACAAACCCGCAGGCGGTTCCGACCGTCGGCGCGGTGGCGCCGCTCACGGTGACAGGGCTGTCCACGACATTCGAGTTGCCGTTCATGGAGTTGATCGGTATCGCCTGCATGTATGGCCCGAAAGTCTGTGATGGATTGCCGTAAGTGGTGTCGGCGGTCAGCGGAGTCCAATCCGTGATCAGATTGGGCAGAGTATCCCCGTGCTGAAGCTTGAAAAGCTGAATCTGGCTGCGCAGCGTCTGCAGCGTGCTTTGCAGGCTGCTTTCACGGGCGTTCTGGCTGGCGTTGGTGAACTGCGGGATCACGATCGCGGCCAAAATGCCCAGGATGATCACCACAATCAGAATTTCCACCAAGGTAAAACCCCGGAGGGTAAAGCCCCGGCGTCTGTTTGCTCGTTGATTCGACATTGCACTTCCTCCAAAAATCCGGATTCGGACTTCTGGCTCATCGGCGCAGAATTTGCGCGACTTAACACGTGTACGCTGCCCCAAACGTTATTGGCGGTAAAGGAAGCGGTTCCTGCGTTACGCGAAAGCGCCGCAAGGACCTCCGCAAGGACCTCCGCGTTGCCGAGAGCGCGCGGTGAAAAGGATATGGGACGTGCTTCTACCTCTCGATTTCCATGCTGATATCCAGAGCCGGCGCGGAGTGGGTCATCGCCCCCACCGAGATGCGATCGACACCGGTGAGTGCGATGGAGCGAACCGTTTCCAGCGTCACGCCGCCGGACGCCTCCAGGGCCACCTTCCCCTTCTTGCCCGCGCGATCGCGAAGCTCCACGGCCGTCTGCATCCGCGGGCAATCTATATTGTCCAGCAAAATCACATAGCTCCCCTCAAGCGCCAGCACCTCACGGAATTGGTCCAGGTTCTCCACCTCGATCTCGATAAGCCGATCGGGAGATTCCCCGCGGCTGCGGGCGAGGACCTCGGACAAATAGCCGGTCAATTCCTTCAGCGGTATGGCGGCAAGATGGTTGTCCTTGATGAGCAACCCATCGAACAGCCCCATTCGATGATTGTGCCCCCCGCCGCATCGCACGGCATATTTGTCGAGGATTCGCAGGCCCGGAAGGGTCTTGCGCGTGTCGAATATCTGAGCGGCCGTCCCTTCCACGCGCCGGACGAAGCGATGCGTCTGCGTCGCCACCCCGGATAAATGCTGAAGAAAATTCAGGGTGACCCGCTCGGCCGACAGGAGCGACCGCAACGGCCCGCGGATGCGCACCAGCGGCAACGACCGCGCTTCGCTGAAACAGCCTTCGAGGATATCCAGATGAAATCCGGGAATCGGCTCGACCCGGAGCCGCTCGTCGTAAACCCGGCAGATCATCTCCACCAGCGGCAATCCGCAGGTGACGCCCACTTCCTTTTGCAGCAGCGTCCCGACGCCGACCGCGTCCTCGGAAATGGTAAGCCGGCTGGTGACATCGCCGTCCCGCAAATCCTCGCGATGAGCCAGTTGGATGATCTCGCGGATGTCTTCGAATTTTGGGAATTGCAACGGTACGGACATCGGTTGATTCTCCAAATTCACGCCGATGCGCGAAGTGGACGCACCAGGCGCGCGGCGCGAGGATCGACTTGGCTTAATTCCCAATTCTTCTGCAGGTTCAGCCACAGCGATGCCGAGGTGCCGAACGCCTTAGCCAGCATCACCGCCATCTCCGCAGAG
Source organism: Tepidisphaeraceae bacterium (assembly GCA_036267155.1). Taxonomy (GTDB): domain Bacteria; phylum Planctomycetota; class Phycisphaerae; order Tepidisphaerales; family Tepidisphaeraceae; genus PALSA-1353. The sequence continues at coordinate 21,824 of DATAWP010000004.1, read as the reverse complement.
ATTCCGCGGCGACGCCGGCAAATCTCGTTGATTCGCGCGACATCGGTCCCCAGGTGCCGCGCAAGCCCGGATTGGGAAACGGATTTCTCGTCAAGCATCTCCTGCAAGATGTCGCCGGGATGTACCGCAATGGGAAAATCTCCGGAATATCTTGTCATTCTTGTTCTCCTCTCAATGGTAGTCGGTGATCTCAACGTCGTCGACACCATAGACGGTCCACGCGAAGCAGATTCTATATTGGTCGTTTATTCGGATCGCGTGTTGCCCCTTCCGATCGCCCGCGAGGGCATGCAACTTAAGGCCTGGCCACGCCTGTAAGTCTCTCAATGATTGTGCCGACGCGAGAAAAGCCAAGCGCCTTCTCGCGATTTCATGCAAATCGACGGACAAGCAACGTCTGGCAAATTTCGAGTTTATTCCGGCCGCAACATCGCGCGTGCCTCGATCCCGAAAGTTTCTGATCGCCACGCTTCCATGTTATAGCGTTTAGCGCCTATAAAAAAGAATACGCGTCACTTTGCCGCGCGCTTTCCGCGGCCGGCGCTCTTTGGACGCCAAATCCGCGTGCGCTGATCCGATTCCGTCACCTCCGGCTCCCAGGTTCGCCCGCTCTTGATCGTCGGAACGCCTTTGATCTCGTTCAATTTATCCCGAAGCTGGGCGGCACGCTCGAACTCCAGATTCTTCGCGGCCTCCAACATCTCCTCCTCCAACAAGCGAATCAACTCGCTCTGATCGAACTGCTCGTCCCGCTCGCGAATGGCTTCACGAACCGTCCGTCGGGCTTTCATCTCCGCTTCGATGCCGGTGCGGATGGCTTTTTCCACGGTTTTGGGCGTAATGCCGTGCTCGGCGTTGAATTGCGTCTGAATCTGCCGGCGACGCGCCGTCTCGTCGATCGCCTTCCGCATCGCCGGCGTAATCGTGTCGGCGTACAGAATCACCTTCGCATTGACATTGCGGGCGGCCCGGCCAATCGTCTGAATCAGCGACGTCTCGCTGCGGAGAAACCCGGCCTTGTCGGCATCGAGAATCGCCACCATCGAAACCTCCGGCAAGTCCAGCCCTTCGCGCAGAAGATTGATCCCGACCAACACGTCGAAATCGCCCCGGCGAAGATCGCCCAGAATTTCCACCCGTTCCAGCGTTTCGATTTCGCTGTGAAGATATCTCCCGCGAATGCCGGCTTCCTGGAGGTACGCGCTGAGGTCCTCGGCCAGGCGCTTCGTGAGCGCGGTCACAAGCACGCGCTGGCCTTGCTCGACGCGCTCTTTTATTTGACCCAGGAGGTGTGGAACCTGCCCCTGAGCGGGATGCACGACGATTTCAGGATCGATCAGCCCCGTGGGACGGATGACCTGCTCAACGACTTCGCCGCCGGTTTTTTCCAATTCATATTTGCCAGGCGTGGCCGAGACGAAAACCACCTGGTTCCACATCGTCTCGAATTCTTCATACTTCAGCGGGCGGTTGTCCAGCGCGCTGGGCAGGCGGAATCCGTGCTCGACGAGCACCAGCTTGCGCTGCCGGTCGCCGTTGTACATCGCGTGAATCTGCGGAAGCGTCACGTGCGATTCGTCGATGATCAGCAGGAAATCCTTGGGAAAATAATCGATCAGCGTGTACGGCTTTTCGCCGGGCTTACGTCCGTCGAGATGCCGGCTGTAGTTCTCGATGCCGCTGCAATAGCCGACCTCCAGGATCATTTCCAGGTCGTACTTGGTTCGCGCGAGCAGGCGCTGGGCTTCGAGAAGCTTGGCCTGGCCGCGAAGGTGCATGACCTGCTGATCCAACTCCTCGCGGATGGATTGCACTGCGCCCTGGACGCGCTCTTCCGGCATGACGTAGTGAACGGCGGGATAGATGAAGATTTGCTCCTCGCTGCGGAGCACTTCGCCCGTCAGCGGATTCACCGCGTCGATGGCCGTGATCTCGTCGCCGAAGAATTCGATGCGATAGGCGAATTGCTCGTAGGATGGATGCAACTCGACGACATCGCCTCGCACGCGGAACGTGCCGCGTTTAAAGTCGATGTCGTTGCGGGCGTATTGCAGGTCGATGAGCTTGCGGAGCATCTCGTCGCGGTCGGTCTCGATCCCGCGGCGAATGGGCAGCACCGACGCCTTGTAATCCGTCGGCGACCCAAGCCCGAAAATGCACGATACCGAAGCCACGAGCAGCACGTCGCTTCGGCTGACGAGATTGCTGGTCGCCGATAGGCGCAGGCGATCCAGATCGTCATTCCGGCTGGCATCTTTTTCGATGTAGATGTCGCGCTGGGGAATGTACGCCTCGGGCTGATAGTAATCGTAATAGCTGACGAAATACCCGACCGCGTTGTGAGGGAACAGATCTTTGAATTCCTCGTAAAGCTGCGCCGCCAAAGTCTTATTATGCGAGATCACCAGCGTGGGCCGGTTTAATCGCGCGATAGCATGGGCCATCGTGAAAGTCTTGCCGGACCCAGTAACGCCCATCAGCGTCTGGAATCGCGACCCGCCCTGGATGTTGGCGACGAGCCTGTCGATGGCCTGCGGCTGATCCCCCTGCGGCTGAAACGGACTGACAACCTGGAACTGGCCCATGGGCGGATTATAGCCATGAGATGATTGTTTGTGTGCGGGCTCGTCAGGTGGATTTCGCCCTTTTCTCCCGGCGATGAGCTTCAAGCTGTTCGCGGAAAAAGTCATCCAGCTCTTGGTTGCTCATGCCACTTTCGGCCACCTGCTTGCGGTAAGGCGCGAGCAGTTCATCAACCGTGGGGCGGGCAATGGCCTGTTCAATGAGGTCCGAGGCAACCGCGGCGATGTCCTGACCGCTTTGAGCCGCCTGCTCAGACAGCTTGGCTCGTGCCTGGTCGGATAGTCGAAGCGTGAGAGAAATATCCGTGGTGTGAAGCGTTGTGGCCATGCGTCACCTTATCGCGGAATTATAGCCGTAATGGCCCGAAAATCACCAATTCATTCAAATCTCTATCACCGACGGGTCGTCGATGCCGGAGGAAAAATCAGATACGGCTCCATCATCTCCGCCGTGGCGGCGCCGATGCCGGAGATTTCCTCGAGATCGGATGCCGCGTCAAAAGCACGGCGACCGGGATGGCGGGACGCGAATCGCCGGCGAAATTCAACGATCGCTTCGGCGCGTTTTTCGCCGAGGCCGGGGATGGCCGCCAACTCCGCTTCGGAGGCCACGTTCGGATCGACGCGATCGGCCAATTCGCTGGCCCTCGGCCCCTCGGCCGGCTGGGGATCGGGCACGGTCGTGGGATTCAGAATCAATCGGATCGCCAGGATGAGAATGAGGATGCCCAGCAGCAGGCTCAAGCCGCGGCGTTGGGAGGGCGTGCCGAGCAAGCGTCACACCTTTCGCTGCCAGATGTGGAATTGCTCGCGCATTTCCTGGATTTTGACGAACGCGGGCTTGGGCTTGAGCATGTCGTCCAGCAGCCCCCCCGCCGGCAAAGTCGGATTGGTATCCGCCAGATTTCCCCAGGCGATGGATTCGATGTACGGCTTGCTGAGCGCCAGCCGATACGCGGCGGAAAGCCACTCGGCCTGAAGTTCCGGATCCCATGGACGCTTCCATTTCCCGGCCAGGATCGGATCGAGCTTGCCTTCGGAACGATCGTGCGGATCGGGCGTCGATCGGCCGGGAACACACAGGCTGGTGAGAAACAGCGGCCGGCCGAGCGTTGAAAATTTGTCCAACATGCAACTGAACTGAAACAGATCGCGCGTGAACATTCCCGGCGATGGGACGCCCATTTCGAATTCCAGGCCAAACGCTTCAAAGCTGATCCCGCCCTGCGCCACCATTTCGGCATAGAGCATGGGAGGAACGCTGGATCGGCTGCGGGCATGATGCTCGCCGAACGGATATTTGATCGTCACCAACGTGCGCGCCGCGGGGAGAAGCGTTTTCACCTGCGCGACCAGCAGCCGGGTCAATTCGATCACCTGCTCGAAGCTGAGGGTAAAGACGCTGTTGGTGTGCAGGCCCGCGCAAACGTTCCAGACGGAAACGTGCTTGCGATAACGCGTGACGACCTTCTGCACGTATTCATACGCCAGCTCGCGCAGCGTGTCGAAATCGTGTTCCCAGATGTACATCCAATCGGGGACTTCGCCCTCGGTGAGATCGATCAGCGGCCCGGCGATGATGGGCATGCGCTTGCGCGAGAGTAAATCGGCCCATTCATCGACGGCCGATGCATCAAACGTATGCTCCTCGGGCTGAAGCTGGTTCCACCGAATCGGCAAAACCGCGTAATCAAAATTGTTGCTCAGCGTGTCCTTGTATTTCTGATTCTGGATCACCGGGTCGAGCCGGCAACCGACGATGTGTTTTACAAACGCGTTGGTCTGCTTACGGCGGTTGATCAGCAATTCGCCGTGAAAAATGGAAAGTTGCTCGGAAAGATCGATGGCGATGGCCAGGGATTGATCCGCCAGCTTGGCCGCCTCTGCTGGTTCGTGCAACTTGCCCAACGCATCGGCCAAGAGACTTTGGCTGTCGCGGAATCGCTGGTTGAAGCGGTCGGCCTTGGGAAAATCGAATAAATTCCAGTCTTCCTGCTTCTGTACGATCTTCATGAGCCGGAAGCGGGCCAATTCGACGTTGAGATTGTACGGCTGTTCGCGATGCTGAAGCCGGGTGGTTTCCAGATGAAGAGTCCCCACCCCCGGCACATCCCAAAGCAGCGCGATGCCCAGCGCGTGCTCGTCGGCACGGTTCAGGACCAGAATCCCATCGCGGAAATAAATCTCGGCCGGCAGCGGAACGCTTTCAGGCCCCATGGCCATCGGCGCCACGGGGGTGAACTGGGTCAACCGGATACCGTCACGATAAATCTCGAACTTGATCGACATATTTCCAACTACCAGGCCATCTTAGCAGACTGCGGCGGCACCTCAAATCATCCGGCGAACGCGCCAATGTCGGGAGTCCCTCTTGACGCGCCGCGATGAAACCATTGCGGCGCGAATGCAAAAAAGGACCGCCAAGCTTCAGCGCCTTGACGTGAAGTCCAAGGCATCTCATAATGAGATGGCCCATGCGGGTTCTCGACGAGCGCGTCATTGCGCGATTTTCTCACCAACACGCCGATGCGCGCCGATGGCTGGAGAACTGGCTGCTGGCGGCGCGGACGACCGCATGGGCGAACCTTCAGGACGTACGCCGCGTGTTTCCCGCCGCGGATGGGGGTGTGACGGTGGGCAGCGGCGCAAGAGTAACGGTCTTCGACGTCTGCGGAAACCGATATCGAATGGTGACGAACATCGTGTACACCGCTCAGACCGTCGCGATTTTGCAAATCATGACCCACGGCGAATACTCCATGGAACGATGGAAGCGGAGGTATTGACAATGAAAACTCGACGAGCCGAACTCGTGCGGGACACCTACCTTGAACTGGTGCGGCGTTTCCCGCTTCGACGATTGAAGAGCCACTCGCAACATCGCGCGGCCATGGTGTTCTTTACAAGAACTTCGCTGCAACATCAGAACGCGCACGACCAGGGAATTCTGGACTACCTGGAGCTGTTGGCGAAAATCATCGACGAATATGAGCGGGAAGCGCGGCTGAAACTCGATTTGTCACATGTTAATCCGGCCGGGTTGCTCCGACAGCTTATGACGGAACGGGGATTGTCGATCAGCGGACTGGCCAGAGAAATCGGACTTGGACAAAGCAATCTTTCAGAGATGCTTTCGGGGCGACGCGAATTCAGCAAGTCGGCGATCGAGTGTCTGTGCGAACGGTTCGGATTGAATCCGGCAGTTTTTTTCCGGAGTGAATGCAGCCGTAAATGAATCGAAACATCGAAATCAAGGCCCGGGCGCACGACTTGACGGAAACACTGCGTCTTGCGCAAGCCTTATCGTCTTCGCATTCCGAAGCGCTTTTCCAGGAGGACGTCTTTTTCGGCGTCCCCGCGGGCCGGCTCAAATTGCGCACCATCAACCATACACGCAGTGAATTGATCTTTTACGATCGAGCCGATGAAACAGGCCCGAAATGTTCCAACTACATCCGATTCCCGGTCTCCGACGCGGTCATCATGCGTCGGCAGTTGGAAAGCGCCTTCGGTATTCGGGGGATCGTCCGCAAGAGCCGCAGGTTGTTTATCGTGGGAACGACGCGGGTCCATCTCGACGAGGTTCAAGAGCTGGGGGATTTTGTGGAACTCGAGGTTGTTCTGCCGCCGGATGGCTCCGCGGAAGCCGCCGTGAGCACTGCCCGCGAAATCATGCGAAAATTGAAAGTGGATGACGCCTCGCTCGTGGCCGGGGCGTACATCGACCTGCTTGCCACTGCCCCGCCCGCCCCGACATCCTGACAAGTAAATTTTGCATTACCGGCAAGGACGCTTTAATTTACCGCGATGAATCCCCCACTGCTGCAATCTTCACTGCCCTTCCCGGTCCGGCGCGGAAAAGTACGCGATGTTTACGACCTCGGTGAGCAACTGCTGATCGTCGCCACCGATCGAATCAGCGCGTTCGACTGCGTCATGCCCAATGGAATTCCGGACAAGGGAAAGATTCTCACCGCACTGAGCCTGTTCTGGTTCGAAAAGTTCGCCGAAAAATTCGAGAACCATCTGATCGGGGCGGACATGTTTGATTATCCGGCTTCGCTGAAAGCCCATCGCGATCAGATCGAAGGCCGCTCGATGCTGGTGACAAAAGCATCGGTGATCCCCATCGAATGCGTTGCCCGCGGATACCTGGCCGGATCGGGCTGGAAGGAATACCAAAAATCCCAAACGGTCTGCGGCATCGAATTGCCAGCCGGTCTGCGGCAATGCGACCGATTGCCGAAGGCGATCTTTACCCCGGCCACCAAGGAAGAATCCGGCCACGACATGAACATCAGTTTTGAGGAAACGGTCAGCCGCATCGGCGAATCGACAGCCACGCAATTGCGGAATCGAACGTTGGAACTTTACACCCTGGCCGCCCAACACGCCGAAGGCCGCGGCGTGATTATCGCCGACACGAAATTCGAATTCGGCCGGTTGCCAGACGGCCGGATCATTCTGATTGACGAAGTTCTGACGCCCGACAGCAGCCGATTCTGGCCGGCGAGCGAATACGAGCCGGGCCGCGATCAGGCGAGTTTCGACAAGCAGTATGTGCGGAATTATCTGGAGGGCCTGGATTGGAACAAGCAGCCGCCCGCCCCGCCGCTGCCGAGCGAGGTCGTGGCGGGAACGCGACAGCGATATCTCGAGGCGTATAAGATGTTGACTGGCGAGGATGCCGAGGTTTAGCGGCCGTAGGGTCAAATCCCGTCATTTCGATTTGACGGGACGGAATTTCGCTTTGGCGGTTTTTCGACCCCAACTCCCTACCCAACTAGCGCCTGAATAGTTAACGGTGGTTCGACTAGTTCCCGGAAAATCGACGGAAAATCCAAGGTTACGACGACTACGCAATAGGATTTGAAATTTTCTCAACGGTTCAGATGATAGCCTAAATGCAAGGTTCTGGAGGTCCCGTAGATTTTAGTTCGCGGCAGGTCAACGCGGAGATAAAGCGCAAGGTTTGGCCGACCCTTCGCGTTGCTGGCTTCGATAAGTTCAACGCTCGCAAGTGGCCGGCGTTTTATCGCGTACAACCCACCGAACCACCTGAATACGGTTGCCATGCAAGGTTGCATCTAGAGAAGCGGATTCTTCAGACCGAGTATCCGCGTTTGGGCATCTGGTACGTCCGCCCAGACGGTTCAAACCTCGCCGCGGTCATCCAAGATGCGTTGAGCGTGATTGTTGACGTTGGATTGCCCTGGCTGGAAAAGTTCACCAGCCTCCCTTATGCCTTGGCGGAATATCAACGGCCGCGCGAAGTCGGACGCGAGGAATATGTCTGTGCTTTCGGAACGTTCAAGGCTGCTGCCGAGGGATCGGCCCTCGCGTTCTCGCTCAAAGATTATGCGGCGGCTAAAAGCCTCTGGCGTTCGGTTGTGGAAAGCGATCGAGGTTCTCGACATCCCGAGTGGCTTGAACAGGCGCGAGCTATCATCGCCCTTTGTGATGAGCGCCGGGTGCAGTCGTGAGGTCGATAAGGATCGGCCGATCTCATCCGTCGATGAGCATATTCCCCGGTCCGAGGTTGCGCGACACCAAATCCTTGATCCCAGTGCAAAAGCACAGGGAAAGTTCACCTGGCATCTTGTCACTCCGATTTTTGATCTCCCGCTAAAGACTGTAAACAATTACGCGAGCGATGCTCCACTCGCCTCATTTCCACCGATTTCACGTACAATCTTACCCATGGACGACCAATCCGTGTCAGATCGACGCCGGTACATCAACGTGCTGAGGCGCATGACGCCGGCGCAGCGGCTGGCCAAGGCGATGGAACTATCGGAACTGGGAAAACGCCTGTTTCTGCACGGCCTGCGCCGGCGGTTTCCAGAAGCGGATGACCGGCAACTTCATGCGATTTACCTAAACCGGCTGGCGCGATGTCACAATCGGAACTACTGAAAAAGACGGTGGCCGCGCTTGATGCGGGCAAGACTCCTTACATGCTGACTGGCTCATTTGCGTCCAGTTCGCAGGGCGAACCGCGTCTGACGCACGACATTGATCTTGTGGTGGCCATCACGCCGGCGGGGATCCAGTCTCTCCTCGCGGCGTTTCCCGGTCCCGATTACTATCTTGATGCGACGGCGATTGCCGAGGCGATTGCGCGCAAGGGTCAGTTCAATCTCCTCGACGTTGTGGGCGGCGACAAAGTCGATTTCTGGCTGTTGACCGATGATCCGTTCGATCAATCGCGATTCGCGCGCCGCTACGTCGAGAATTTCGAGGGGCAGCGGATTTATGTGTCCCGTCCGGAGGACACGATATTGATGAAACTGCGTTGGGCCAAAATGTCGGGTGGCAGCGAAAAACAGTTCAGCGACGCACGAAGCGTTTACGAGCTTCAGGGAGAATTGCTCGATGTGCCATATATGGAACGATGGGTAACAGCACTCGACCTTGCGGAGCTTTGGCGGCGGCTCATGCGCGAGGCGCAAGCCGGTAAAGAGTAAGCACCGGAGTCATTACGATTCACGATGAATTGAAATCGTTAATCGCGCTGAAAATAGTCGCGGACAAGATCGGCATCGGAATCGGGAACTCGTCCGCTCCCGATCGCCGCGCGGGCGGCGGCAGCATCGGCAGGCCACTCGCTGGTCTGCCATGGTGGCGATGAAGGATTGAGATTTCGCGAGTGGCTTGCTGATGTACCGCCAAAATCGCCGGGCGAATGGGCACTCGCATCCGATTGACCTGCGCCGACGGCGGCTGGGCCGGAATGCGAAGGATTATCCGCTGTGGCGAGAATCGGCGGCGATTCCTGCGGTGATTGTTGCGAGTGCGTGACAGCCGCACCTCCGCCGATGGCGGAATCGTCAGCGGACGCGGCATGATTCTGAGCGGAATTTGTCTTCGATAATGCGTTGGCTGGGGAATCGTCCGGGCGATCCTGCTCGAAGCCACGATTGGAGATATCGTCAGTCCCGCCGGAACCCGGCGGCCGGGCCGCGCGCGACGAAGCCTGATCCGCAATAGCGACGGGAGGCTGAATCATGCGCAGAGCGTGCGGATTCGTTGCCGAGGACGATGTGGCGGCGCTGACTTCAATGGGCCGGGATGTAAATAAGCCCAGCGTGATGAGCAGCGCCCCCAGAACCCCAACGCCGCCCCAGGCGCGAAGCCCCAAACGATTAACGACCACGGCGGACGGCCGCAACGAGCGGCACCGGGTGTCGCTGATAACAGCGAGCGATTCACCCCAGGGATCGGCTGCGACATCGGCCAGCAGATAAACCGTGCCGAGCAGATCGTGTAGATTCAGTTGCCGGTCGGCCTCAAGGGCGGCCGCGAAGCGCGTTGGACGGCGGGCGATTCCCCAGATCAGGCCGCTGGTTGTGCCCAGGATCAGCATCGCCAGAGCGAGCGGCAAACCAGATTGGCCGCGCCACCAGAGGATCGGCATCAATGCCAACCCCGCCGCGGCGGCGACGGCGGTGCTCAATGCAATCGACTCGACGATTCGGATGAGCAGAATCCGCCGCCAGACGGCGGAGATAAATTTGCGGGTGACAGGGGCGTAGGAATTCACATTCACGAACTTTGTTTTTTCAATTCGCCCACCGCTTCGCGAACGCAACTCAGATGGGGATTGATCGAAAGGGCCTTCTCGTAACATTCAATGGCCTGCGGAATCTCGTCGAGATGGGCATGGCAATGCCCCATGCCAGCCCAGGCGCCGAAATGGCACGGCATTCTTTTGATGACCCGCTCGCAATCGGCGACGCTGTGTATGTAATCTTCGGAAAGGTAATAGGCGATGGCCCGCTGGTTGTACGCCTCGGCAAAGTTGGGATCGACACGGATGGCGTGGCTGAGGATTTCGATGGCACGGGGGAAATCGCGGGTGTTGAGCGCCTCGGCCCCGCGGCAGACCAGTTGATTGGCCTCTTGCGTCTTGCCGCTGCGAAACCAGATTGCCCAGAGGGCGTGTTCGGCCAATTCGTTGATGACTGGATCGGGATCTTTTAGTTGATGGGAAAGTTCTTCAGTGCAGCAGGTGGGACCGACCAGGGCGAGGGCGAGCAGAGCTACCTTCCTCGCATCGCAATGGCGCGAGCGGAGCAGGCCGCGGATTTGCTCGGGCTGCCAATTCGCCTTGAGCAGGTCGAGCAATCCGGGCAAATCCTTCTTCGCCAGAAGCGGCTCGACGAGTTGCACGAACTGAGACGGATCAATCGCGGTCAAGGTTCCCATCCGTTGATGCTAGGCGACGCCAAGAGAGCGATCCACTCGCATTTTCAGGGGCTTCCGGGCCGATGAGCGGCCGAACCGCCGCCTCCACCGCCGGATTGTCCCTCCTGCTGGGCCTGCATGGCCTGCTCGCTGTACGGGTCCGAATAAAGGGTTTCGCGCTGAGAGAGGGGCATATCCAAACGCTTGGGGTCATAACCCGTTTCCAGCTTGGAACTGCACCCGACCAGGAGAAGCAAAGAAATTGCGAAGGACCAGCGTTGCATGAACCACTACTGCTGTCGCGTCTTTACGTGATATTCCGGCGGGAACGATAAACCCAGGTGGGTGGGATGTAAAGCGGGCGCGGATGGAAGAAGAGGATGGTCGGTGACGCCCTCCATCCTGGCCGGCGGCGCTGGCTCGAATCTCATCAGGCATCGCCGATACGAGGGCCGTTGGCGGGCCTGACAATGATTCAGCAAGCCGTCTGCGGACGAGAGCCGTCACGATAAACGCAACCGGCGAAAAACCTGATCCGCAGCGCCATATAATTGGATGTTCGCGATTTCCCGAACCGGGCGCTATGATTTAAAATCTCTTACACTTCGCCGGAGGCAAGTTTGGCAAAATATACCTCGCCGCAGGACATGCACATCGCCGCACTGGACAAAAAGACAGTACAGGCATCGGTGAACCTGATGGTGTCCGGCGACGGCATTCCCTGGGAGGATCGGGGATCGATCGGATTCATGGGGGCATTTTTCAAAACCGCGCTCGGGGCGATGTTCAAGCCGACGCAGCTTCTCTCGAAAATGCGCCGGCCGGAAACCGCCAAGGATGCGAAGATTTTCGCCTACGCCTGCGGCGGCATCTGGTTTGTCGCCGTGCTCATTCAATCGGCGTTCGCGTATTTCGTGTTTTACAGCCGCGACCATTCGCTCGATCTGGACCCGCAGCAATACGTGATCAACACGCTGCTGGAAGGATTGTTGGCCGGCGCCGCCGCGGCGATTATGCCGAAGATCATCACGTGGATGTTCTACCGGCTGACGGCGTTCGACATGACCAGCAAGGCCCCGCCGGTGCTGGTCTACAACTGCATCACCTATCTCGGGGGCGTGTGCCTTCTGGCGCTGATTCCAGGCGGACCTCGGCCGTGGCTGGCCATCGGGCCGGCCCTGGCGGGATTGTGGATGTTCGTCACGCTCATGACGGTGGCCATCGCGCGGCTGCGCGTCCGCGTGGGAGCGGCGATCATCGGCTCGATCCTGACGCTGCTGGGAACCGCCGGCGTCGTCGTGGCTGGAATTTTTGTGGTTTGGCTCGTCTGGTGCAACTTGCTGGCCAAGGACTCGGTCCCGCCGATCGTTCCTCTCACCACCGTGCATCAGTAGTCGTGGACGCCCTGCAAACGAATCCGGATTCGGCGTGCGATCGGCGATATCATCGGCTGCTGGCGCGGATTCAGCGGAAATATCAAACGACAACCGAAGATTTGAGATTTGGCGATATCACGATTCGCTTCACTCGCGTGGCCGATCCGGATTTGGTGCTGGACGAAATCGTGGCCGAGGAAGACCGGCGGGAAAAAATCAGCGGCGTGCGTTTGCAGGATCCGCTGCATCTTCCGTACTGGGCCGAACTGTGGGAAAGCGCCCTGGGAATCGCGGGGGCGATGACGGCAATGCAAATCGCCCCCGGCACGCGAGTGCTGGACCTGGGATGCGGGATGGGATTGGCCGGCGCGGCCGCCGCATCTATGGAAGCGCACGTGATGCTGGCAGACCTGGAAGCTCCGGCCCTATTGTTCGCACGGCTGAACTGCGTGCGGTTCGGCCCCAAAATCCGCGTCCGCCGGTTAAATTGGCAAGTCGATCGCCTGGGCGAGCGATTCGATCTGATCCTCGGAGCCGACATTCTGTATGAGCGCAAGCAGTGGGAGTTTCTGGACGCATTCTGGAAAGAACATCTGGCGGACGGCGGATCGGTTTTGCTCGGCGAGCCGGGCCGGCAATCGGGAGAGTTATTCGTGCCGTGGATTGCACAGCAGGGGTGGGATCTGCGGGAGACCGCGGAGCAGATAGCGATGAAGCAGAAACCCGTCCGGATATTTCGATTGCATCGAAAAACCCACGCTCAGAAATAAATTGGGCCAAAATCTCAACCTGACCGCTCTACCGCGTTCGGAGAAACGGAATGAACCGCAGAGATCACATAGGAAAGAACAGCAACAAAGACCATAACATGGGGGATTTCACTCCGTGCTTTTCTCCGTGATCTCCTTGGTTCAATGCTCCTGTTGCAAAGGCGAAAACGGTGGCCGCGAAAAAAACTCTTCCCGACAGCTATTTTGGACTTGTCCGCAATTTTCCGTTGCGCCGGCTCAGGAATTCGGCCGAACATGCGCGGGCAAAGAGCATTTTTCTCAAGCTTTCCAGTCGAAGGATAGACCAGGGCGCACGCGATTACCTTTACGTCCTGGTCGATTTGATTGCCGAGTATGAAAAGCGGTCGCATCAGGCGGTTGATCCCGGAAATGTAACTGCGGCGGAACTCGTCCGGCACAGGCTGGAAGAGAAAGGAATTTCGGTCAATGCGCTGGCGAAGGAAATCGGAATCGCCCAATCCAATCTATCCGAAATGCTTAACGGCAACCGAGACTGGAGCAAGACGGCGATCCGCGCGCTCTCAAAGCTGTTGAACATTCGCGCCGAAAGATTTCTCGTCTGATTTGACAGGGCAGTTGAGGCTCACGCCACCGCGCGCAATCGCCGCTGGGCGATGACGGCGACTTCGATATGGCAATCGAGCATTTCCTCCAGCAGGCGGAACTTCTTGCGGCGGGAGAAAATGCGGCGGGCCTCGGCGGAATCCTCGCGCAGGCGGCAGACGATCCGAATTCTGCGGCCGCGGCGGGAAAGGCTTATCGTCGGCGTCGCGAGCCGGCGGCTGTCCAGGGCATCGGCGGCTCGCAGGAAACCCAGCAGCAGCCGAAGGGTTGAGCCATCCTTGCGGCGGCGCAGGGCCGGGTCATCGGCGGCGGGAACCGCGCCGCGATGGCGGAGCGTCAGGTACGCCAGAGCGCGGCGATGTTCCTTTTTCACGGGGATGTCCGCGTTTCGGCGGATCATGCGAGCGCCGACCGACGGATGATTTTTGTTGTCGACGGATCGACCCACATCGTGAACCAGCGCCGCCATCTTCAGAAGCCGAACATCGGCACGGGTCAGATCGTGCAACGGAAAAGTCAGGTCAACAAGAGAGGCCGCGATGGAGGCGACGCGACGCTCGTGGCGAACGTCGCCCAGGTGATCGAACACCCAATTCTGGATCCAGGCAAGTGTCGAAACGGTTTGGCCTTCCGTGCCGGGTCTGTTCATCGAACCTCCAAGTACTCCGTTGGCTTGTCGGCTATATGTTCATTTCAGATTATTCAGATTTCATAAAGCCAGATCAAGTGCGCGCATCAGAATTGCCAGGGGGGAAATTATCGCGCCCACGAGACCGGGGGTGGATCCCGGGCCCGGCCGAGTTGGTATCATTCGCATCGATGCGCGCAGGCAACTCATCTCATATCGAGAGGCTGCATGGCAGTCGTTGACGGAACATCCGGCCAACCCGCTTCCTCGCGCGGACGTGAGTTGCGCTGGGCGACCGCCTCCCTGGTGGTAAGCATCGTGCTGCTGATCACCAAATTCGTGGCCTATTTCCTGACCCATTCGAATGCGATTTTTTCCGATGCGTTGGAAAACATCGTGAACGTCGTGACGGCGGGGTTCGCGATTTATTCCATCCACGTGGCACACCGGCCCGCCGACCAGGAACATCCGTACGGACACGGCAAAGTCGAGTTCTTCTCCGCCGGGCTGGAAGGTTCGATGATCGTCCTGGCCAGCGTGCTGATCGTCGGGAAAGTGGGGCTGTCATTTCTATACGGCGGAGGGCGACCGATCGGGCGGCTGGATGCCGGCCTCGCGCTGATGGGCGCGGCCCTGCTGGTCAATGGAGCCATGGGAATGTCGCTTTGGTACCGGGGACGCAAAGGGCAATCGCTGACGCTGGAGGCCGAGGGCATTCATCTGATGGTGGACGCCTGGGACAGCGTCGCGGTGCTGGCGGCGATCGCCATCGTGCGGGCGACAGGCTGGCAATGGGTGGACCCGCTTGCCGCGGTGGCCGTGGCGGTCTATATCGCGATTCTTGGCCTGGGGCTGCTGAAGCGCTCCGCGGCGGGTTTGATGGATGAGCAGGATGCCGGCGACGCAGCGCTGCTGCGAAAGATTCTCGACGCCCACGCCGGCCTGAACGGAAAAGAACCGCGGATTTGCAGTTATCACAAGCTCCGCCATCGCCACAGCGGCCGGTATCACTGGGTGGATTTCCACATCATGGTCCCGCCATGGTGGAGCATCGAGCAGGGACATCAAGTCGCCAGCGCCATCGAATACGAGATCGAGCTGGCCCTGCACGAAGGCAACGCGACGGCTCACGTGGAGCCGTGCGAGGATCCGCAGTGCAAACGATGTGAAGCCGAGCGTGCCGGAAGGGAATTGAACCGCAGAGACGCAGACTTCGGCGCGCTCAGTCGAGCCGGGGACGCAGAGACGCCAAAGAAACTGCCTTGATTTTGTGGCATCGAATCGGCAATGAAGAATCCAATTAAAAAAAGAGGATAAATTTCTTCGCCGATTTCTTCTCCGCGTTCTCGGCGTCTCCGCGGTGAAAAATCCGCTTTATGCCGCGGCCAGGACCACCAGCTTTTGGCTGGGCATGTCCACGTCGGCAATTCTTTCCCGGCAGAAATTCAGGACCGACGATTCCACATCCGTCAGGAATTTCACGAAGAACTGACGCACCTGTTCGTTCATCTGCATCGCCAGAATCTGATTCATCCCCGCCCGGACGGCGTAAAACTGTTGCCGCAGGCCGGCATCGGGGCCGTCGATGCCCATCGGATCGTTGCCGTAGACGCACGAAGCCTTGATTTCGACGATCCGCAGCCCGACTGCCGCCGCGGCGGTTTCCATTTCGTAACGGCTTCGCACGAGCATCCAATTCGTCCGCATCGTCGTACGCGGCATGTATTCGGTGGTAACGATCCTGCCCCCGGGCGCAAGATGATTGGCCAGGTTCTTCATCGCCGCGGCAAAGCGGTCCGGCTCGGGAATGTGAAACAGCACGTTCATGACGTTGATGAGGTCGAACCTTTCCCCCAACTCAAGCGACGGATCGGTCAGATCGGCGGTGCGAAATGCGGTTTCGATTCGGGGAACCTCGGCATAGCGGCGCTTCAACAGTTCGATCGAAGCGGCGGTGAAATCGACGCCCATCAGAAAAGCGGGCGCGAAATGCTGAATGAAGAACCGAATCCACCGGCCGGAACCGGCGCCGATATCCAGCACTTTCCCGCCGCTGACGGAGATTTTCAGATCGCTGAGGAGCCGCTGATACAGGGGATACAGCACGGCATCTTCAACGGCATTGGAATAAGCCAGGGCGGCTTCATCCTGAGCGTGGTCGTCGATCTGCTTCCAAGCCTGTTCGTAATGCCGACGGATGTCTTCCTGCATGAGTGGCATGGCGGCTCCCGCGTCTCAAGTGCGCGTAATATCGGACTTTGAATAATTTCGACCAAATGACGGCCGCTCGTGCAGTTTTTTACGGGTTGGACAATTCCGCGTCGTCGAGCCAAGATTCCGAGCCATGAAATCATCCGAATCGAGCGATCGGCTGGTGATGGACGCCCTCACCAAGCGATTTGCCGCCTACAAGGAGATGGCCCAAAAGGCTTTCGCGCAGATATCCGATGCCCAGCTTCATCAGCCGCTGGACCAGAACACCAACAGCATTGCCGTCATCATGAAGCACATGGCCGGCAACCTGCGGTCGCGGTTTACGGATTTTCTGACCACCGACGGCGAGAAGCCGGATCGCGATCGCGATTCGGAATTCATAGACGACAACGCGGAACGAAAAGCGATCCTGGCATATTGGGAAACCGGCTGGCGATGTTTATTTGATGCGATGTCGCCACTGACCGATGGGGATTTGAACAGAACGATCAACATCCGCGGCGAGGAATTGACCGTTATCGACGCACTTCTTCGGCAACTCGCGCATCACGGTTATCACGTCGGTCAGATCGTTCAGCTTGCGCGGTTCCTGGCCAAGGACAAATGGACCGTTCTGACGATCCCTCGTGGCGGGTCCAAGCAGTTCAATGCGGCGATGGACACTCACCGCAAACCGTGAGAAGAATCAAATCGCGGAGGCGGCCATGGATGATGACGTCGTCAATCATTTCGTTCATGCCAGTTCCGCGGCACGGTATGCGGCGGCGCGGCCCTACTTCGATCCGATGGTCGTCGAGAGGATCGTTCGCTGGACCGGATGCGAACGATTTGCCCGCGCTCTGGATGTCGCCTGCGGCACCGGTCAATCGGCCAAGGCGCTGGCGACCGTGTGCGAATCGGTGGACGCGATTGATGTCGTGGCGGAGATGCTCGCGCAGGCCGTCGCTCTCGGCTCTCACTCATGCAGCGACTCCGTCGCGCTCGATTTCATGTCGAATCGGTAACACCCGGTAAACCCCCTGCTCCCAGTCCTTGGCCCAAACCACCGTCAGGCCCATCCATACGTCGGATGACATCTCGATTGGCAAAACAGCTTCGCGCATCTGTTGGCGCATGGGCCGAGTCACCGGCTGGGAAGTCAGCACCAATAAGTCGACGTCGGATTCCGAATCATCGTCGCCCCGTGCCTTGCTTCCGAATAAAATCACCCCTTGAACGGGAAATTGCCCACGCAGCACGCGCGCCGCGTCCGAGACGGCCTGCCGGTCCACGGGCTTGAGCTTGATTTGGTCCAATGTTCTCACGGCTTTGTTGATTATAACAATGTTCCGGCTGAAGGCGTCCGTTTCACCGCACATGCCCGTCGCCGGTGACGATCCATTTGTAGGTCGTCAAATCCGCCGCGCCCATCGGGCCGCGGGCGTGCAATTTATCCGTGCTGATGCCGATCTCGGCCCCAAGACCGTATTCCCCGCCGTCGGCGAAACGCGTGCTGGCGTTGACCAGAATGCTGGCGGAATCCACCTGTTTGACGAATTGCTCGATCGCCGGCTTGGAATTGCTCACGATCGCATCGGTGTGATGGCTGCCGTATTCGTTGATGTGGGCAATGGCCGCGTCCAGCGAATCGACCACCTTCATTGCAACGATCAGGCTGAGATATTCCAGCGGCCAATCGGATTCCGTCGCCGGCTTCGCATTGGGATACAGCGCCCGGGTCCGCTCGTCGCCGCGAATCTCCACGCCCTTGGCGGCGAGGTCCTGACAAACCTTGGGCAACAATTTCGCCGCGACATCTTTATGAAACAGGATTTTTTCGACGGCATTGCACACGGCCCCGCCGGGATAGCTTGTCTTGGCATTCACGCAGATTTTGCGAACCTGCTCTTCCAGATCGCCGGCGTCGCCGTGGACGTAAATGTGACAGTTGCCGGTGAAATGCTTGAGCACGGGAATGGTCGATTCGCCGACGACAGCGCGGATCAGGCTTTCGCCGCCGCGGGGAATGACCAGATCGATATATCTGTCGAGCTTCAGCAGCGGAGCGACCAGGGCGCGATCGGTCGATTGAATGAGCTGCACCGCTGCGGGGTCGATGCCGCTGGCGGCCAACGAATCCGAAATAATTTTTCCGATGGCGAGATTGGAATGGATGGATTCCTTTCCGCCGCGGAGGATGATGGCGTTGCCGCTCTTGATGCACAGGGCGGCAGCGTCGCTGGTGACATTCGGCCGGCTCTCATAGAAAAACAAAACCACGCCGAGCGGGACGCGCATTTTACAGATTCGCAGGCCATTCGGCCGGACGTACCCTTCGATGATCTGTCCGACTGGATCAACCTGCGCGGCGATCTGCTCGACGCCGTCGGCCATGCCGGCGAGGCGTTTGTCGTTCAGCTTCAGGCGCTCGATCAGGGCCGGTTGCACCTCGGCCTTCTGTGCGGCGGCGACATCCTCGGCGTTGGCGGCCAGGAGGGTTTCCCGGCCGGCGCGAAGGGCCGCGGCCATTTTTCTCAGTGCGGACGTTTTCACATCGTCGCGCAAAGATGCAAGCTGGGCCGAAGCCTTTCTGGCGGCTTTGCCGAGATTCAGGACATATTCCCCGAAATCTTCCATGGCACGATTTTAGCAACCGAGGCGAGGCGTGTCGCCTCGCAAGAATCCGAATGGCCCTGCCATCCGTATGAAGAATCAGGTGATTGAGCTACAAATTACCAATATGCGGCCGAGGCAATTCATCCTGGGGTTGATGGCGTTGTGCTGCCTTGCGCCGGCGATTGCGCAGGCCGCCGGCCCGCAAACGGCGACGTATTCGGCGAAGCTGAATACGTCGGCCCTTCAAGTCGGGCAGACCGCGGTGGCGGCCATCGTGGTGGACATCAAGCCGGGGCTGCACGCGCAGTCGCATACGCCGCTGATGGGAACCGGGGTGAATTACATCCAGTTCCAGGTGATGCCGGATCCGAATCCGAACGTGGAGTTTCTGGATCCGATTTATCCGCCGGGCCAGATCATCCGTTCTCCCGCACTTGGGCCGCAGAACGTGTACACGGGCCGGGTGATCGTTTACGTGCCGATGCGCGTGAAAACCGGCGCGGCTGTCGGCGAGACGACGATTTCGGGAAAGCTCACCTGGCAGGCGTGCAACGATCGGGCCTGTTTTGCGCCGTCACGGAATCAGCCGTTTGAAATCGCGACCCAAATCGTGCCGGCGGAGGTGGCGGTCACGCTGAAGAATCAATCAATATTCACCCATTTCGATCAGCGTGTTTTCGCGCGAAACGCGCCGACGGCCGCTTCGGTTCCCGCGACGGGTACGACGGTGGATTTCTTCGGGCGGACGTTCGAGTTGGGAGCGTCCAATATCTGGCTGGCGCTGGCGATCGCACTGGCCGTGGGCGTACTGTTCAACCTGATGCCGTGCGTGTTGCCGGTGGTGCCGCTGAAGGCGATTGGTTTTTTTGAGGTCTCGCGGCACAACCGCGCCCGGTGTTTGATGCTGGGGGCGGTGTTCAGTTTGGGAGTGATCGCCGTCTTCGCCGCGTTGGCGGTGCTGATCGTCGCGCTGAGGACCTCGCTGCATTTCAGTTGGGGCGAGCAATTCAAATACGGCTGGTTCATCTGGGCGATCGTCGTGATTCTCGTGGTCATGGCGTTGGGCATGTTCGGCCTGTTCGAGGTCGTGCTGCCGAATTCGGTTTACTCGCTGGCCCCGAGCCACGAATCGGTCTGGGGCAATTTCGTGTTCGGAATTTTAGCGGCCGTCCTGTCCACGCCGTGCACGGCGCCGATGTTCGCCGGCCTGTTGGCGTGGGCGACGGCGCAGCCGATTTATCTCGGAGTATCCGTTGTCATCACCGTGGGCGTGGGAATGGCGCTGCCGTATCTGATCCTCAGCGCGTTTCCGAATCTCGCCAGATGGGTGCCGCGCACCGGGCCGTGGTCGGCGATGCTGAAGCAGATGATGGGATTTCTGCTCCTGGCGGTGGCGGTTTATTTCGCCGGCGGCCGGCTCGTCTCCAGCCGGGATTTTTTCTGGGCCGTCTTCGCGGTGGTCGCCCTGGCGATGGTATTTCTGATCGTCCGCACGATCCAACTCTCGCGCGGCGTGCGGCCGAAATTGGTATCCCTGGCGATTGCCGGCTTGTCGATCTGGATATCGCTGACGATCACGCTGCGCCTGACTGGCGGGATCGCGTGGCAGCCGTATTCCAATGACGCTTTCGCGGCCGCCATCGCCAGCGGCAAGCCGGTGCTGGTTGAATTTACCGCGAATTGGTGTCCGAATTGCCTGTCGATTGAGGCCTCCGTGTATCACGATCCGCGGACAGCCGCGGCGCTGCACAAAGACAACGTCGTGCTGCTGCGGGCCGATCTGACGGACGAAAACGCGCCGGGCTGGCCAAAAGTTTATGAATTGAATCCCGGCGGCGGAATTCCGCTGACGGCAATTTATGGGCCGCACGACGATCGGCCGGTGGCGAAGTTGACGAGTTTGTACTCCGCGCAGAACCTAATCGATGCGGTAAACCGAGCGACGCGTTTTTGATTGATGGGGAAAGAATCAAGGCTGTGACGACGAGGTCAACACTTCCTCGGGGGTCAGAACTTTCAGGCCCGGGTAACGAAGGAAATCCTGCTTGTTGAACGTAAGCAGCGCGGATACGCCGTGGGTGCTCATCGCCGCAACGAGGCGCGCATCATGGGAAGATTTACCCTTTACCTCGTAACGGAGGGCGAGTTGACTCCAAACCTCCAACAAGGTGGGTAGGTCGTGAAGGACTTCCAAGGCGTTTTGAAGTTCGCGCAGTCGGACATATGCGTCCTGGACGGACATGCCCAATCCATTTTCGCCCACAGGCCGGGTTGCAATTGACCAAAACTCGTAAAACACCTGAGGCGTCGCACAAAGTTGATTGCCCTTAAGGACCAAGATTTCGACTGCGGAAACGGCGGCATGATACTGCGGATGCCTGGGCTGGCCACTTCGCGCCAAGACGTTGGTGTCCAGCAGCACCTTCATTCACCGCGTCCAGAGTAGATGGATTCTCGACTGTCATCCACGATCTGGCCGGCCGGCAGATTCTGTGATGCCCAGCGTGCCATCCCGGCGACCCAATCGCTCCAAACCCGCGCCTTCTGCTGGGGCGTTAGTTCCACGGCATTGCTTGGATTTGACCCAGCGGCCAACTTTTCTTCAACCGCTTCGGAAACAATCGATTCAACGGCTTTGCCGGTCTCCTTGGCCCGCTCCTGAAGCTTGGCCTCAGTCTGGGGAGAAAAATGAAGATCGAGTACCATATCGTGAATTATATCGCGTATCAGGGCCGAGTTGTACTAGCCCACTTTCGGTTCCAGATCGGGCTCGGGGCGGAGGGGCCGGGGCGGGGATTCGGAGTGCGAATTCGACTTCAATGACAGGGGCTTGAATCGGCTGGCGACGTTCAAAAGGATTTGTGCCGCTCGCAGGCGATTGTTGTCC
>DATAWP010000003.1:0-116411 GCA_036267155.1 Tepidisphaeraceae bacterium | reverse complement strand
TGGGGCTGTAGATGTGGGAGTAGTCGCTGAACGCTTCCTTGCCGGCAGCCAGCGCGACCATCGCCACATCCCTTGGCGACTTGCTGGTTAACATTGTTAGCTGAATCTTAGGAGGCGAAAAAACGCTTTTCTACAGAGCCGTAGTGACCCCTTATCCGCTTCCAACGTCGATCATTCGATTGACGCGTCCGGTCTTGAGCACGGAATTGAAGGCACGCCAAAGCGTGTTGTGATCCGGGGCCGCGGCCAATCCGATCTCCGCCAGCCACTCGGGGCTGTCGGCGAGAAGTTTTTCCGCCCGCCGGTAACTCAGGCCATAAAACTGTCGCAACACCAGACAAGCAAAGAGCTGGGGGAGCGTGAAATCGTGGCGGACAACGTCAGAGGAATATTGCGGGAGCAGACGCAAGCCCAGCCGATAGGCCGCGATCAGCACCCTCCGTGGTGATTGAGATGTTTCCATCCTGCATCTTGTACAGATGCAAGAGACATCGCGCTACCGAACAAGCGCCGAACATCGCGAGGGTCGAGACAGAGCCGGTCACTTCCCATTCTGGCCGTCGGGATTGATAAAACACTGCGCTGCATCTACTGAACCATCGATCACGCCCAAATTCACGAGTTGCCCATCCAGCGTCTTCCAACGATCCAGCGTCATCGTCCCCAGCCCGGCGCTGCGGGTCTGATCCGTTTCAATCAGCGGCTTCTGCGCCTCGGCCGCCTCCGTGAATGTCTGCATATCCATATCCGGATTCATGCCGTGCATGATGGCGTTCACCGGCTCGGGATGATCCAGGTAGTCTTGCCATCCCTCCCGGCACGCGGCCGCCATCGACTTCACTTCGTCGGGATGCGTCCTCCAAAGCTCCCCCTTGCAGATCACGACGGTTGTATAAGGATTGAACCCCTCATCCGCGATCAGAAACGTCTGCGGATCGCCCCCCTGATGCCGGGCCAGGATCGGCTCCGACGTCACGAAGCACTGCTGGGAATAATCCTTCTTGGCCATGAACTCGGCGATCCCGCCGGAATACCCGGTGATCTTCACCCGAACCGGCGAGAACTTCTTCTGTAGAAAGTGCAGCCAGGAATTGTCCTCGGCCAGCAGCACGCCGTCGTTCGTGAAGACATCCTTCATTGAGGTGAACCCGCGCGAGCGATGAACCATGATCCCTTGCGGGAACGTCTGATACACCGCGAAGATGGCGATGACATCCGCATTCTGGCCGCGCGCGATCAGGACCTGGTCGGCCGTGGAAGTCGCAAACTCGGTTTTTCCCGTGGCGACGAGTTGCCACGTATCGGCCCCTTCGCCGGCCGACTGAATGTGCACGTCCAGCCCGCGTTTGGAGAATGCTCCATCTTGCCGGGCCGCGTAAAAGCCGCCGAATTCCGGCTCGGGTTTCCAGTCCAGCGTCAGTTGAATGGAAGAATTTCCACTGTCGCTTTTCGCGCATCCGCCGATCAGCGCGATGCTGCAGAAAAGAGGAATCGCGATTCGACTGAACATGATTAATTTTGCTCCGGTGCGTGCCAGCGGCGAAGCAGCAGTTTAGCGGCCAGATTGATGGCGGCAAACATCGCCAGACCGAGCAGCGAAGCGAGCAGCACAGCCGCGAAGACGATCTCGGTATGTCCGGTTTTTTTCGCCGATATGATGCGAACCCCCAGCCCCTCGCCCGGGCCGAACAGACCGACGAGGAATTCACCGACGACGGTTCCGATCACCGCCAGCCCCGCGGCGATGCGCAGGCCCGTAAAAATGCTCGGCATGGCTGACGGCAGCTTCAGCTTCCAAAGTCGTGCCCATGGGCTCGCCTCGTAGAGGCGGAACAAATCCTCCAGCGCCGGGTCGGTCGAGAGCAGCCCAGCCATCGTGTTGGCGATCACAGGAAAGACAGAGACGATGAAGGATGACAGCGCCACGGCTCCGATTCCCGGTCCGCACCAGATTACCAGCAGTGGGGCGATCGCCACGATCGGCACGGTCTGGAAAAACACCGTGTATGGATAGATCGCCCGCCGGGCCAGCGGCCAGGCGGCCAGAATCATCGCTACCGCCACTCCCGCAACAGCGCTGGCGAAAAAGCCGATCAGCGTCGCCTGCGTCGTTGTCCACAGCGAAGCCGCCAGGTCCATTCGGTGATCCACCATCGCCAGCGCCACCGCTCCGGGCCGGGGCAGCAGAAACGGCTCGTTCAGCATTCTCGCGGCGATCTCCATCGCCGCCACGGCGAGAATGAGCACGACCACCGGCGGCAAGAGCGAGCGGAAAATGTTGCCCCGCGTCTTCATGCGCCGCCTCGCTCCAGTGCGCCGTAAATCAATCGGGTGATCGCCGCGAATGCCGGCTCCGATCGCAGCGACCCCTCGCGCTTGGCCGGCAAGTCGATCGTTAAATCCTGCACCAATTTCGCGGGCCGGCTCGACAGCACCACCGCGCGATTCGCCAGGAATGTCGCCTCCGCCGTCGAGTGCGTCACGAACAGGACGGTCATCCGGTGCCGCAGCCACAGTTCGCGCAACTGCTCGTCGAGCTTTTGGCGGGTGATTTCGTCCAGCGCCGCGAACGGCTCATCGAGCAGCAGAAATTTCGGCTTGGTGACCAGCGCCCGCGCCAGCGAGACGCGCATCTTCATCCCGCCGGAAAGCTGCGCCGGATATCGCCGGATTGCATCGGACAGCCCGACCTGTCGAAGGGCCTCCATCGCCGCCGCCAGCCGCTCGATCCGGCTCACGCCGATCAGTTCCAGCGGCAGCGCAACGTTGCGCAGCACATTTCGCCACGGAAGCAAATGAGCATCCTGAAACACATAGGCGATTTTTCCCTCGCCCATCTCGACGGCGCCGGCGCTGGGCCGATCCAGTCCCGCGATGATTCGCAAAAGAGTAGTTTTCCCGCACCCCGACGGCCCGAGGATGGCGACGAATTCGCCGGATTGGATTTCGAGAGTCAGGTTTTCGATCGCGACGACTTCGCGGTCGAAAACCTTGTGAACGTTTTGAACGCGCATGTTTGCTTCGCGAATGATAGCGAACAGAGCCGGGGCGTGTCGCCCCGGACTGGTTCTTTGGACGATTGCCGCCGATTCTCCTACCATTACCCGAACAAATGTCCGAGCGAAAAACCTTTTACATCATCGACGGCCACGCCCAGATTTACCGGGCGTACTTCGCGCCGTTCCGCGATCTGTCCAGCCCCGCGGGCGAGCCGACGAAGGCGACGTACGTCTTCACCCAATGGCTGCTGAATCTGGTTGAAAATCGCAAACCCGATCACCTCGCGATGGTGATCGACACGGGGGACGAATCGGTTTTTCGCAAGGAGATTTTTCCGGATTACAAGGCCAATCGCGAGCCGCCGCCGGTGGATTTGCTGAAACAGGAGAAGCAGATTTTTCAAATCGTCCGCGACCTGGGTATTCCCATCTTCGCCAAGCCGGGATATGAGGCCGACGATCTGATCGCAACGCTGGTCCATCGGCTCGGCGACAAGGGGTTTGAGACGGTTCTGGTCTCCAAGGACAAGGACCTTCGCCAACTCATCAACAACTCCACAAGAATGTACGACGTGCAGGCGGATATCTTCACGGATCTTCAGCGCATGCAGACTGAATACGGCTATTCGCCCGCGCAGGCGGTCGATGTGCAGACGCTGATGGGGGATGCCGTTGACAACGTCCAGGGAATTCCTGGCGTCGGTGAAAAGACGGCCGCCAAACTGATCGTCACCTACGGCAGCGTTGAAGGCGTGCTTCAAAACGTGGACAAGCTCACGCCGAAGATGAAGGAGAATTTCCAGAAATACGCCGATCGCCTGCCGATCGCGCGAAAGCTGGTGACGCTGAAAGATGACGTGGAGTTCGAATTCGACCCGGAAAAATGCGCGTTCAATGGATTGAACGTTGACGCCCTTCGGCCGCATCTGCAATCGCTGGGATTCACCACTCTCCTGAAGCGTCTGGTCGAGGATGGCGAATCCGTCGCGGCTCCGATTCCTCAGAGGGTCAAGAGTGCGGCTTCGCCGGAAATGGGCCTGTTCGGCTCGATGCAGGAAACATCCGCACCGGCTCAAACGCAGTCAACGCCGCAGACCTGCGCCGATTGCGACTACCGCCTGGTTCAGACACCCGAGGAATTTCAAAGTTTTCTGACGGAGCTGAAGAAGCAGAAGCGTTTTGCCTTCGACACCGAAACCGACGCTCTGGGGGCGATGGCATCGTCGCTGGTCGGATTGAGCTTCAGTTGGCAGCCGAAAACCGGTTGGTACGTGGCCGTCTGCGGGCCACAGGGTTCGACGTTTCTCGATTGCGACGAAACATTGGCCCAGTTGAAACCGATTTTGGAAAACCCCGCCGTCAAGAAGGTCGGGCACAATCTGAAATACGACATGCTGGTCGTGCGGAAAAAGGGAATCGAAGTGCGCGGGGTGTCGCTCGACACCATGATCGCCGCGTTTGTGCTGGATTCCAGCCGGATGCAATACGGCATTGATCGCCTGGCGCTGGACCTTTTGAATATCCGCAAGGTGCCGACGAGCGATCTGATCGGCAAGGGCAGCAAACAGATTTCCATGCAGAAGGTCGATCTGCCGCGTATCGCCGCCTACGCATCGGAGGATGCGGATGTTGCTCTTCGCCTGGCGGATTTGCTCGAATCTCGCCTGGCCGAGCTTCCGACCCTGAAAAAATTGTGCGATGAGGTGGAGACGCCGCTGATTGACGTGCTGGTGGAGATGGAGTGGAACGGCATCGCCATTGATCCGGGCATTCTCAAGGAGCAAAGCCAGGTGCTGGGGGTTCGCATCGAGGAACTGCGGAAAAAAATCTTCGAGTCGGCTTGTTTCGAGTTCAATCCCGATTCTCCCAAGCAGCTTCAGGAGGTGCTATTCAACCGGCTCAAGCTGCCGATCATCAAGCGAACCAAGACCGGCGCCAGCACGGACGTCGAGGTTCTGGAAAAGCTCGCGGACAAGCACGAGTGCCCCCGGCTGATTCTCGACTATCGCAGTCTGGTCAAGTTGAAGAACACGTATCTCGACAACCTGACGGATTTCGTGAACCCGCGCACCGGGCGGATTCACGCCAGCTTCAATCAAACCGGCGCCGGCACGGGCCGGCTGAGCTGCAGCGATCCGAATCTGCAAAACATTCCGATCCGCACGGATGAAGGCCGGCGAATCCGCCTGGCGTTTGTGCCCGGCGACCCCAAAAAAAATGTTCTGCTTACCGCCGACTACAGCCAGATCGAGCTGCGCGTGTTGGCGCATTTCACGCGCGAGCCGGCGCTGCTGCGGGCATTCGAAGCGGATGAGGACATTCACCGCGCCGTCGCCGCCGAGGTTTTCGGCGTTCCGTTGGAAAAGGTCACCCGCGAGCAGCGGGCGCAGGCGAAGATCATCAACTTCGGCATCGTTTACGGGGTCAGCGCGCACGGACTGGCCCGGCGAATCGAGGGGATGACCGTTCCGGCCGCCCAGCAGTTGATCAACGATTACGCCAGACGCTTTCCGTCGATCCAGAAATTCCTCGACCAATGCGTGATGGAAGCGCAGAGCAACGGGTTCGTCGAGACGATCCTGGGCCGGCGGCGGCCGATCATGGAGATCAGCAGCAGCGTCCTGGCCATTCGCAAGGGCGGCGAGCGCATGGCCATCAACAGCGTCGTGCAAGGCTCGGCGGCGGATTTGATCAAGGTGGCCATGAACAATATTCATCGCCGGATCAAACGGGAGAATCGCCCAAGCCGGCCGCTGTTGCAGGTGCACGATGAGCTGGTCTTCGAAACGCCCCTCGATGTGGTGGAGGCGGAGGCGGCGATGGTCCGCGAGGAAATGACCGGGGCCATGAAGCTGGCGGCGCCTCTGAAAGTGGAGGTGGGCTGGGGCAAGAATTGGCAAGAAGTGAAATGAATCCCAATGCCCAAGTGCGGGATGTCGAATGACTTGCCTTTCGGCGTAGATTTCTCGCTTGTTTTTGGCATTTTTCGTGACTCCACCCCCATCCATTCGGTATAGTTCCTTCCCTCGCTGAGGGTAAAGTCATGAACGAATCACCTGAGGGAATTCAGCTTGAAACATCCTCGCAAACGGTGGAGGCGGACGACCGCCGGCCGAAGATTGAAGAGCCGCCTCCGATTCGGCTTGCGGCGGTGGAGGACTGCCAGCTTTGGGCCGCCGCCGGGCTGGAGCGGGAATTGGACGGCTTTTACGTCGGCCTGTTGAATTTCGAGCGCGAGGCGGCTGAGCACGAAATCATCTACCGTGCCGAGAATCTGAGATTGCGGATCGCGGTTTTGGAGTGCCCCCTGCCGCGGGAAGACTACCGGCCGCTGGGGCTGGCGGTGGAGTCTTTGGGCGATCTCGTGGGGCGATTGAACGATGCGAAGATCGAATTCGTTCGCCATCACGGATTGACGCCGGGGCACGACAATTTGCTGCTGAGCGATCCGGCCGGCAATCCCGTTGAAATTAGCGAATCGCGATTTGCGGTTTAGAGTCTATCTCAAAAGCTAATGACCCCGCGATGGGCCGGAAAAGGCCCGATGGCGAGGCGGAGGCTCGAAGCGTATCTGAAAAACGATACGTTGAGGGCCGACAACGAAGTCCAGCGGGCCTTTTCCGGCCCACCCGAAGGGCGACGCGCTTTTGGGCCGCCCTCGGCGTTGCTCCTCCTCGACGTATCTGCGAATTGATACGCCTCGTCGTCGCTTCTTGATGGCGGCCCAAAATCGTGTCGTTGCGGGGTCATTAGCTTTTGAGATAGACTCTTTAGTGTTCCGCGGAAAACCCATCATCGGAATCACCGGAGGCGTTGGAAGCGGCAAGAGCACCGTCGCGCAAATGTTTGGCGAGATTGGCTGCCTCGTGATCAGCGCCGACGAGCAGGTGCGGCAGGCATACCAGGACCGGGCCGTCGTCGAGCAACTGCGTACGTGGTGGGGGGATGATATTATCGACCCGTCCGGTCAGTTGAATCGAAAGAAGATCGCGGATATTGTCTTCGGCGACCCCGGTCAAAGACAGAGGCTGGAACAGCTCTTGCATCCGATGGTTGCGCAGTTGCGGCAGCAACGGATGACCGAAGCGGGCAATGATCCGCAAATAGTGGCCTTTATTTGGGATACGCCCCTATTATTCGAGGCCGGTTTACGGCCGGAGTGCGACGCGATTGTCTTTATCGAAGCGCCTTTTGCGCAGCGGTTGGCACGGGTGCAGCAATCTCGGCAGTGGGACGAGGCCGAAATGCGTCGCCGGGAAAAATCGCAATGGCCCCTAGACAAGAAGCGAGAAATATCCGATTATATAGTTGATAACACCGCCGACGCGGATCATGTTCGCGGCCAAGTCAGTGAAGTGCTTTTCCGAATTCTCGCAAGACGATTGCCGGAGCGAGCCTGACGCGAGCGGGCTATAATTGGGGCGGATTCATTCGCTGGGTTTTTGCAAGCATGGTTAAATAGAGTTTCTTCGAACCTTCGGTCGTTTCCGAGGGTATGATTGATTGATCCCCAAAACTAAAAAATGTCGGTTTGAGGTCCCACCTTCCCGTTGAGAGGTTCGGTCGGCCACAGGGTTCAAACAAAACCCACAGCGCGCCGAAAGCGAATAAGAGCTTCGACGGATTCCGGCCACGGCGGTCGGGAACGAAACGAGGCCGGCGGGAACGAGACTGCCCGATAGTTCATTTCAGGAGGCCTTTCATGGCAAAGACAAGCAGCACCCGTCCACGGCGAACCGGTGGTTCGCACCAATCCTCGTCCGCCGAAAATGAGGTGCGCGAGCCGAAGTCCGACGAAGCGGCCGTGGCGGTGGATTCCGCCGCCGAAGCAGCAGTCGAGGAACCGCGCAAGCCCGACGACGCCGGCCGTGGCAACGGCCAGAACGCCGTTTCGGAAGACGTCGCCAACTTCGACGCGGAAACCAACGCCAAGTACGAGCAGGTCAAAGGCGGAAAACTGTACATCAAGGACCTGCAGACAATGGACGTGCACAAGCTGCACGAGATCGCCAAGGACGAAGGCATCGCCGATTACGTTGGCCTCAAGAAACAGGACCTGATTTTCCAAATCCTGCGCGCCCGCATCCGCCAGAACGGCCTGATGTACGGTGAAGGCGTTCTGGAAATCCTCCCCGATGGCTTCGGTTTCCTCCGCAGCCCCGAATACAACTACTTGCCCTGTCCGGATGACATCTACATCAGCCCCAGCCAGATTCGCCGATTCGGCCTGCGCAACGGGCATGTCGTTCAGGGCCAGATTCGCCCGCCCAAGGAATCCGAGCGGTATTTCGCCCTGCTGCGCGTCGAGGCGATCAACGGCGAAGACCCCGAACGCATCACCGATACGAGCAATTTTGAGGACCTCACCCCGCTGCATCCCAATCGCCGGCTCATGCTGGAACACGATGCCAAGGACCTGAACATGCGGATCGTGGATTTGGTCACGCCCATCGGCAAGGGCCAGCGCATGCTGATTGTCGCTCCGCCGCGAACGGGCAAGACCGTCCTTCTGCAAAAGATCGCCAACGCGATCACCAAGAACCATGCCGAGGTCGTGCTGATCGTCCTGCTGATCGACGAGCGTCCGGAAGAAGTGACCGACATGGAGCGCAACACCAAGGCCGAGGTCGTCAGCAGCACCTTCGACGAGCCGGCGTCGCGCCACGTCCAGGTTGCTGAGATGGTCATCGAAAAGGCCAAGCGCTACGTTGAATTCGGCAAGGACGTGGTGATCCTGCTGGACAGCATCACCCGCCTGGCCCGGGCGTACAACACGGAAGTTCCGCACAGCGGCAAGATCCTGACCGGCGGCGTGGACGCCAACGCCTTGCAAAAACCCAAGCGGTTCTTCGGCGCTGCCCGAAACATCGAAGAGGGCGGCAGCCTGACGATTCTGGCCACGGCCCTGATCGACACCGGCAGCAAGATGGACGAAGTCATCTTCGAAGAATTCAAGGGCACCGGCAATGCCGAGCTGCACCTGGATCGCCGGCTGGTGGACAAGCGTATTTATCCCGCCATCGACATCAACGCCAGCGGCACGCGTCGTGAAGAGTTGCTGCTCGATCCGAAGGAATTGGAATTGGTCTATCGCCTCCGCCGCGTTCTGAGCGACATGAATCCGGTGGAGTCGGTGGAACTTCTGAAAGGCCGATTGGAAAAAGTGCCGAGCAATGCGCAGTTCCTGATGAGCATGAATTTGGATTAAAGCCGCAGTGGGCGAAACCCTTGGCTGAGACGTTCCGTATTCGTTTTGCCCGCGAAGCCGCGGATGACATCCGCGGTCTTAAGGCGTTTGACAAACGAAGAGTTATCGACGGCATTCAGCTTTTTTTGGCGCACGATCCGTGCAAGGCCAGCCGCAGCCGAATTAAACTGATGGTGCAGCCGTTTTGGAGCCAGTACCGGTTGCGGATTAATGACTTCCGTGTCTACTATGATGTTGATGAAATCGACGCGATAGTGCAGGTCGTCAGAGTCTTGGCTAAGACGACGGAAACCACGCCCACGGAGCAGCCATGAAAACAATAACGCTAAAGGAAAATTTTACAGCGGATGAGTTGCTCAAACAGGCCGGTGACGAAGAGGTGGTTGTGATGCGTAACGGCCATCCCGTTGCGCTTCTAGCGCCGTTCGACGACGACGACCTGAGTTGGTATGTTCGTGAACGCGATCCCGCATTCATTGAATCAATAGCGCGCGCCCGCGAGCAGATTTCCGGCGGCGACACGATCAGCATTGAAGATCTTAAGCGCGAGTTGGGGATGGAGTGAGGCGCCACGCAGGGTCGCCGGATAATGAGTGGCCCGCTTGCAGCCAGCAGCGATTGGACATCTATGGCGGATATTTTCGCATGCCCGATATCCGTCCCATTCTCGAATATCCCACTCCGCAACCGCTTGATAAATTGACGCTTGAAGAAGGTGCTGATTTTGCGCGCGTCGTCTTTCCGGTAAGCCCGATGTGGGTCTATTGGTTGTTGGTCGGCGGAAGTGTGGCGATAGCGCTCATGGCGACGATTGGGTCGCTCGTGATCGGCGTGATGATTTTGCGACCTTACGCAGCGGTGGGGTTGTATCCCGCGACCAAGGCCAAGCTTTGGCATCTCTCTTTCATACCACTTTCGGAAAATCTCGGGATGCCGCTCTTCTGGTGGTGTTTAGCGATCTTCGAATGGTGGAAATACCGTCGATGGGGGCGCGTGCCGCGCGTGCTGCTGGCGAGAGTGGACGGCTGACCTTGTCCTATCTCGGCTGGTTTTGGATGCGGCGGAAATATTGGCCGGCGAGTGAAATCACCGCGATTGAGCTTCGGCCAACACGGGGAAATCTTAATTGGCGAAGGACCGTGGCGGAGTTGAAGATTCTGCGACGAAAGGGAATTTCTCTGTGTTTCCGGCTCTCTTCAAGCGATTCGGAATTGCCCGACCGCATCGCGGCGCGCGTTCGGGCGCTGCTCGGCTGCCCGCGGCCTGATCTGGTATAATAAGGATTAGATGAGCCAGACACTTGAGACTTCCCCGGCGTCCGAGGCGCGAACACGCTATCGAACCGCGACGGATTGGTGGGCGGCGCTGGGGAATGTCCCGCTCGGCCGCATCGTTTTCGATCCGTTGCCGGGAACGGCCACGGAGAAGGACGTTCTCCGCCTGGACGATCACGAAGACCGTCTCTGCGAATTGATCGATGGGACGCTCGTGGAGAAGACGATGGGATTTGAAGAATCGCTGATCGCAATGAGGATCGCTCAACTGCTGCTGAATTTCGTCATGCCAAGAAAGCTGGGAATCGTGTCCGGTCCCGACGGGATGATGCGCATGATTCCTGAACGCGTCCGGATTCCCGACGTCGCATTTGTCAGGTTCGATCGCCTGCCCGGCGGTAAATTGACCGGCGCTCCCGTGCCTGAGTTGGTTCCGGACTTGGCCGTCGAAGTCTTGTCCGAAAGCAACACGCCCCAGGAAATGCAAATCAAGCTCGCCGAATATTTCGCGGCCGGGGTTCGGCTTGTTTGGTACGTCGACCTGCCCACGCGCTGCGTTCGGGCCTACACGTCGCCGGAGCAGGTCCAGCAGCTTTCCGGCGACGCCGTTCTGAGCGGCGGAGATGTCTTGTCCGGATTCGAGGTCCCGGTTTCATCCTTATTCGAACTGATCTGATCGCCATCCCTGTCGTGACAACGCATGAAGGGACGCATCTGGGCCAAAATGCCGCGTGGCGCAAAGCGATGGGAATGGTGCATGCGCTATCGAAGATGGAGTGACGGGTCAGCGGGTTTGGATCGCGACGCTCCGAAGGAAGTATTCGGCGGATGCGGTCGGTTTGTCGGTCCCTGGCGGGACTTCATTGCCGCGGATCGGCAGTGAGCGGTATTCGCCGGTGCGGAAAATCAGCCTTTGAAACGAAGCCGTGTTTTCCGCGAGCGGAAGATCGGTTGCGACCGTCGTGCCATCGAGCGTCAGGGTGAATGCCTTCTCGAACGCATCGGCTTCGATCTTGAAAGTCATCCAATGGTCTGCGGCATAATTTCCCACATGAACCCGGCGATCTTTGGTCGTAACCGCATCGATGTCGCCGTCGGCCTGCAAAATGATCCGCACGGGACGGATATCCCCGAATTCGCTCCACAACTCAATCTCAAACGTCTTTCCCCCCGAATGCGTTGCCATGAGTTCGAATGTGGCGGTCACCTTCGCCGCGATCGGGAACGCGCGGGCCGCCAGAGCGTAGTCGTACGGATCGTGATCCTCCAATCGCAGGCAGTTTGGCTCACCCTTGCCGAGTTCCGCAATGGTAACGGAGGCCCATTTTGGGCTGTACGTGTTCCAACCGGCCACGATTCCGCCCGGAGGAAAATCGGCAAACCGGTCCTCCACAGGGCCGCTCGCCTCGGCGCGAATCGGCAGCGGAATTCGACTGACCCAGATGTCCTCCTTGTTGACGCTGTACGCCAGCCACATGGCTGCGTCCTTGCGCGAACCATCGCTGTTCCAAAAGGAGATTCCCCGCACGTATTGCGGCCCGATGTTTTTATCCAGGCCCGCGCAGCGCTGCCGCGGCACCTCGCCGTGGACGGCACGCATGTCGCGGAACGTGATGCCGTCGTTACTGGTGAGAACCGCCAGCGGGTAACGATCCGTTGGAAATGGATCGTGCGCCCAGGCGAATCGGCCATCAGCGGTGCGCTGAATCCATTCCTTTGCCGTTCCACCTTTGAATGATTGAAGCCTTGCCGGCCAGGTCCACGTCGCTCCGCTGTCGCGAGAGACAACGACATAAGCCTTTTTGCAAATTCCGAGCAGCGTTCCATCCGGCCGACGAAAAAAGCAGAACGCCTTGCCGAAATCCGAAGGGGCGCCGTCGTACGGCGTCATTCTCTGGTCGCCCAGGAGTGCCCCCTGGTCCTGCTGCTCAAGAAAAGTGTGATCGGCCAGAAGCTCATCGCAAGCCGCGACGAAATTCTTATCTGCCGCTCCACGATAGAAGGGGGGTGCGCCGGCGGATGGGCCTGAGAGCATCAATGTATATACGGGGCCGAGGGTGTGATCGGCGAACAATTCCCGCACGATCACACCGCCTTCGGTTGCGTTCGTTATTTTGCCGCGCACGACCCGCCGCGCCGCGATCGCCAGCATGTGGCCGTTCGGAGTGTGAAAGAAATACATCCGCAGCGGGTTGGACATTCCGAGCGGAAACAGCTCGGACGGGGCCGTCCAGGTCACTCCGTCGGCGGAGGAACTAAAAACTTCCCTGGCCGGCCAAGTGTCTTCGTCCTTCTGCCCGTTGTCCCAAGCCACGTAAAGCCGTCCCGACCAACAGGCCATGTCAACATGATGGTTGTAGGTCCAGCCCTTGCCGTCCGTGATTTCCGCGGCGTCGCGCGAGGCCCGGAACACTTCGATATTTGCGACGCCCACCGCCGGAGGAAGACCGCCGTCGGGCAGCTTGTCGTTCAGGTCATTCTGCTCTACCGCGTCCATGCGGATCGGATCAACCTGGGCCGGCACGCGTTGGATTCGCAAAGCCATGTAAGGTTTGCCCGGCAGGGTGATGGTCGAGTTCCCCTCCGCGGGGAAATCGGATTCGACCAATTGGCCGATCGTAAAAATGCGATCGACCGGCGTGATCGTCATATTCCACGTGTCGAGAAGATCGACGCGGAATTTCATCCCCTTGGCCAGGGCATTTTTATTCGGCGGATCGCGCGGCAGGGAAAAAGTCCATTGCGTCGGTTTCTCCTGGCCGAAATAGATCAGGTAATACTCTCCCGCCTTTCCGCCGACGTGGGTGTGGTAGTATTGATCAATCGGCTCGATTCCATCGGCGGGCCCGGATTCCAGAATCTTCCGCAAAAACGCCAGCCTTGGCGGGCTGGTTCCCAGCAGCTTTCCCCCTTGGGACGTCCAGGTGGGGCCGTCGGGATTTGAATACGTTTCGCCGTGCCCCACGTAAGTTCCCGCGATCGTTCCGAGCCAGAATCGCTTGACCATTTCTTCCGGAGAAAGATCACCCCATCGCCGGTCGATGTTCCCCTCGTAACCAACCTCGTCGTACACGATGGGCTTGCGGCACAGATCGCGATAAAGCACCGCCCGCCCAAAATCCGCCACGGCCGATCCATTTTGAATGCTGGCATGAGTGACCCACGGCTTGTTCGGATCGTAAAATTTCGCGGCGTTGTGAATCGATCGCAAATGGCCGTACGGATCGTCCGCCGCTACGATCTGGAAAAAGTGATCCCAATCCGCATCGGTCTTGCCTTTAACCTGGCCATATTCGTTCGCCAGCGACCACCAGATATTTTGATAGGCACTGAGCCGCGCCACGACATAGTTGATATACCGGTCGTCGCCCGCGTCATCCAGGTTGTCGAACCACTGCATTTCGCCTTTGTGATACGGGTTGAAGAGAATCAAATCCGCCTGGATCCCTTCCTGGCCCAATTGCTGAATTCGTTTTTCCAGATGGCGGAAGAAATCGACGTTGAAGCGGTCTTCGCGCCATTTCCCCGAGGAATCCCGCTCGTACGGATAAAAAATCGGCTTGGCCTTTCCGGGCAGCAGCGACATCCGCACTTTGTCGAACGGCGAATGCTTCAACGTTTCCAGAGTCTCGTCTTCCAAATCGTCGGGTTGATCGGTCCATGCGTAACACGTCGTGCCGATCAGCACGAACGGCGTGCCATCGGCGTAGGCGAAATGATATAGGTTGTGTACTCGCACCGGCCCGTGATTTATGCCCGACGGCGCCGCGCACCAGAACGCGCCGGTCTGGCCGGACAACTGGGGGCAATTGCTCGATGTCTGGTATAGCCACTGGCCCCGGCTCGAGGGCATGAATCGGATGCGATACACGCCGTCCCCATCGTAGAAGCCGCGAACGTCCACGCTTTGGCCAGCGGACGTGAATCGCGCCGACAGATCGACATCCACAAACGGATTTCCGGTGGACGGCCCTTTCAGCGCGGTTTCGAAGACTCCCCACTGCTCGACGACGGGTTGCGTCGCCGGCGGCGCGATTTTGCTCGCTGCCGCCGATATTGCCGCACCGACGATCCAAAGAAAAAATCCGCAATTCAACAGCCGGCACGCTTTCAACGGATCATCTCCCAGTTGGCGGCCGACAGCTTATACGTTCCGCTTGATCGCGTCTAAATCGGCGAGGGCATTTCGCCGATGGTTACCGGTCATCGACATGCACGTGGTGTTGGAGAATGCCCGATAAGAACGCCGAACTGGTTGTGGATGCGATCTCGCGGAACGTGGCGATCGTTTTGTCGCTGCCTTCGGCCGGAATGCTCAGAAATCACAAAACGCGCTTCCTCTGCGAGCTGGAACACGGGATCCTGGTTCAAGCTCCCCGGGGCGAACACGCCCTGATTGAGGAACTGATCAAAAATCGCACGCTCTGCGGCGTTGCATTTGCCAACCGCGCGTTCAATCTCGTCTTCGAATCACCCATCCTCCGCGAGGAGAGGGGATGGCGGCTTAATGAGGCGACGAAGGTCAACGGGTTGCTGCTCGAATTTCCCGCGGAAATCAAGGCGGCGCAGCGCCGCTCCAATTACCGTGTGGACGTTTCGCCGGATTCGGAAATTTCCGTCCGCGTCTGGCGCCTGGGCGATGGCGACTATTTCAAGGAGCAACCATCGTTTACCAAAGAAGTGACCGCGGAAATACGCGATCTGAGCAGCGGCGGCGTTGGCGTCAGGCTCATCGGGAAGGACGGCGCACGGCCGATCATTAGTCCTGAGGACCGCCTGCGGGTGGCCCTTGCATACAACGGTCAGACCTTAATCATGGAAGGCAAAATGCGGCGTCCCGCCGCCGCGCCGCGGGGCGATGCGATTGTCACCGGCATTCAATTCAAAAAACTCGAAAGTGATCTTGAGGGCCGACAAACTCTCGCCCATCTCATTCGCATCGTCGGTGAACTGCAACGGGCGGACCTGCGGCGAATGCGCCTTGGTCTGGCCAAGAAAAAAGCCTTGTGAGGCGCGTCGTTTGCCGGCGAACTACAGCGCGTTTTCCTGCTGGACGATCACGTCGTAGATTTCCTGGGCCGTTTTCGCCTGTCCCAGGGCCTGGCGGAATTTGTCGATGGTCATAAGCCGGCTGATTCTCGCCAGGGCGTGGATGTGCGGCCCGGTCTTGTCCGGCGGAGAGGTCAGGAGCCAGATCAGGGAAACCGGCCTGCCATCGATGGATTGGAAATCGATCGGCGCTGTCAGCTTGCCGATGGCCATCACCAGTTGATTCGTTCCGCCGCATTTGCCGTGCGGGATGGCCAGCCCGTTGCCGATGCCCGTCGTTCGCGTCGTTTCCCGCTCCAGCACCGAATCCAGAACCGACTTGGCATCCTGAATTTCACCGTTCTTCGCCAGCAGCGCAACCAGTTCGCCGATTGCTTCGTTTTTCGTCTTCGCCTGCATGGGCACAAGGATGTTCTGTGGCTTGAGTATCTCGGTCAAACGCATGTCGTAACTCCAGGCTGACCAACGGTGTCAGCGATATTCAGCGCGAAAAGGAAATCGTACCCATGGCCCACCGGTGAAGCAACCGCGGGGGTAAAATCCGAAACCCGAAATCCGAATGACGAATCAGGCCTGAATGACCAATATCACAAAAAAACCGTTTCAGGCATTTGGATTCCGGGTTCGATTCGCCGTTCGGGTTTCGGATTTCTGATTTTGCCACCCCACAAGTCCTATTCCCAAACAAATCAGCGCACAGGCCCAGAATATCCACAGCTCGATCCGAGCAGGGTTTTGAAAATCGATCCGATGCGGATGGGCGGCATCGTTGGCGGCCCAATCGACGACCAATTTCGCGCCGATGAGAAAAATGAGAAGATATGCGCTTCGGTGCAGGCGCGGAAATCGTTGCAGGATCCAGGCCAGCGCCGCTGCCGCGAATCGCATGAAAATGACTCCAAGCGTTCCGCCGATGGCGATCACCCAGAATTTGGGATGAATGGTCGCGGTTGAGCCGCGGGGCGCTGGGCCGACCAGGGCCACGGCGGCCAGGATCGAATCGACTGCGAAGGCCAGGTCTGTCAGCTCGATGGCGATGACCGTGGGCCACAGCCGCGCGATTGGGTGCGGGACCTGCTCTAGGCTGACCGGAGTTTTGCGCCGCTGACCGATGAAATACCGAATCGCTACCCACAGCAAATAGGCTCCGCCGAGCAGTTCGAGGATCGACCACCGGATCAGGACCACGGCCGCGGCGGCGGCGGTCAGGCGCAGAATCAAGCCGCCGATCAGCCCGTAGGACAATGCTTTGACTCGCAGCGGGGGGGCAAGCCGCCCGGCCAGCACGGCCAGGACCAGCGCGTTGTCGATGGACAGCAGTCCTTCCAGAACGACCAAAAGCGCGATGGTCGCCAAGTCGCCGGGGGAAAAGGTTTGGCCGAACATTTTCGCAAGGCGCCTAGGTTCCGAACAGACGATCGCCGGCATCGCCGAGTCCGGGGAGGATGTATCCCTTTTCGTTCAGTTGACGATCGACGGCCGCGCAGAAAATGGGGACTTCCGGATACTGCCGATGAAGGGCGGCGATTCCTTCCGGAGCGGCGACGAGACAGACGAATCGAATGCTGCCGACGCCGGCTTTTTTGAGGAATTGAACCGCCGCCAATGCGCTGCCGCCAGTGGCCAGCATGGGATCGATCAGCAGGACCTCGGTGGCGGCAATGTCGGGGGGGAATTTTTGATAGTAGGAGATCGGCTCCAATGTTTTTTCATCGCGATAAACGCCGAGGTGTCCCAGCCGGGCGTCGGGAAGGAGCCGCAAAACTCCCTCGGCCATGCCGAGTCCCGCGCGCAGGATCGGCACCAGGGTCACGCGTCGCGCCAGGACTTTGCCGGTGGTCCGCTCCAGCGGGGTCTGAACGGGCTTGGCGGTGGTCGGCCAATCCCGCGTGACTTCATACACCATCAGCGATGCGATCTCGTCGAGCAGAGCGCGGAACTTGCGATGATCGGCAGTGTAATCCCGCAGTTCGGTCAGCTTGGTCTGGATGACCGGATGGTCGATGAGGATGACGTTTTGCAACTGCATGTGAAAGCGCCCACTCGACGCATTGTCGCATGTTGGACCGCAATTGCGAGGGGCATTAATGAGCGGCGCGCGCAAGGCGATGAGCCTGTTTTAATACCCTGGGCTTTTTGAGATATGAGGATCTCTCCTGGGAGCGCACGGACTTCACATGGTTCCTTTTGGATTTTGCGCCGGAAGCCTGCCAGCCGTTAAGAAGCCGCCGCTCAAAGTTCGCCCGGTCCAATATTCCTTTTTCGTCAAGGGTTCGCGCGACGGCCATAACCTGAATGGGCCGAATCCAACCTCCTGACGCGTGAGGCAGCAATATCACGGTGTTGGTCTGGGCGTGACGGAACCGATGATGCGATCCGGGCACTGACATGTCCGCAAAACCAAGGCCGCCAAGAAGCCTTGATAACATTGAGAATTTAATGGACTCATACATGATGATGAATTTTATCCTGCTGTTGGGTGATCACGTCACTATTATACTGCTGAAACCTTAAAATTGCTGCACGATTCAGGATGTTCTTCACCGGGATATTGACGGTCGTCGTTATTTGCGATCTCCAGATTTGGGTTCTTATGTTGGCCTCGAAATGCGCCTGAACGTACAGCCAATAAGCCTTGCGAGCCTTAGCATCATAAACCACCAGAATGACGGGTGACGGCTGTTGAAGCCAATAATGCAGGTCCCGACGGACCAAAGAAAACGCGATAGTTTTGCCGTTGCCGCTCAACTTCAGATGGTCGGTAGCTTTTAACTGAAGAAGGACCATTCCATTCTGCGGCCCTCCCTCTTGGCCGTAAAATGAGAGAAACATGTCGATGCCATAATCGTGCCGCGTCAGTTCGGCCGCGAAGCCACAGGAAAGGATGTGCCGTTCAACGTGGTTCGCGCTTTGATCCGCTATAATGTGCTGACGGGTCCGTTGCTTACGCCGAAGTTGACGGGTAGGCCATTTTTTCGCCATATTGCGTTACTTCAGCATTCCCGCTTTCTTCGCGTACGGGAAAATCCCCCCGGCTTCGATGATCGGCAGCACATCTCCCATCGGCCGCAGCTCGTGCCGCTGGTTGAGCGTTTTATTGATGACCAGGTTCTGATCGAGATGAACCTCCAGCTCATCCCCGGTGCGGATTTTTTCAACCAGGCGATCCTTGGATTCCAGCGGAATCAGATATCCTCCATTGACGCTGTTGCGGAAAAAAATCCGGGCGTAAAATTCGGCGATGACGCATTTGCACCCCGCTTCG
The DNA here is from genome assembly GCA_036267155.1 of Tepidisphaeraceae bacterium. GTDB lineage: Bacteria > Planctomycetota > Phycisphaerae > Tepidisphaerales > Tepidisphaeraceae > PALSA-1353. Next base: position 97,616 of record DATAWP010000003.1, on the reverse strand, counting down.
GCCAGCGCCAGCGGCGCGTGTTCCCGGCTCGATCCGCTGCCGAAATTCTTTCCACCGATTACGATCTGATAGTCGCTCTTGAACTCATTGGGCCGGACGAATCGCGTGTGCCCGTCCGGCAAACCCGCCTGGCCATCGGGGACGCTGCTCATGGCATACATGCCGAAATATTTCCGCTCTTCGGGAATGCTGGGGTTGTACGACAGATATTGCGCCGGAATCATTTGATCCGTGTCAATATTGTCGCCCAGAACGTAAGCCTTTCCGCTGATGATATTTTGCATGATTCCTCAGCCAAAACGGTTCGGGAGCAGAGTATAGGAACCCCGGGGTGCTTGTACAGAATAAGCCGCCCGCTTGCCGCGATTTCGCATGTCATTTTTTGAGAAAATGGGGAATAACGCCCCGACATCGGGAGTCAATCATTGCAACGGAGGCTATACATGATTCGACGTAGGAATGCGGGATTTTCGGTTGTGATCGGATTAATGGCAGCGGGAATGGCAGGGACGGCCTTGGCGGCGGATACGGCTTCGGCCACCATCGCGGGCATTTCACTCGGCGGTGGCGAGTTTCAATATAACATCGCCCTGACAAATACCTCGACCGATGGCTCGGTCATCGGGACATTCTGGTATGCCTGGGTTCCTGGCGCTGATTTCATGCAAGTCCAGCCCACGAACATCACCCAGCCATCCGGCTGGTCGGCGAATATCACCGGGTCAAACAACTCCTCCGACGGCAATGCGATTCAGTGGATCGCTGGCGCCGGCGATGCGTTGGCCCAGGGCCATACTGATGACTTTTCGTTTGAAAGCACGGAATCCCTGGCACAACTGGAGGCTAATTCTCCCTTTGGGCCGAAGGACGTAGAAAATACTTCCGTTACCTATGAAGGCGCGCCATTCAGTGCGGGCGAGAACATATTCGTCGTTCCGGAGCCGGTGTCGGCATCCGTGATGGCAATTTGCGGTGCGGGCCTGCTGCTTCGGCGCCGCCGGAATGCCTGATTCGCCTGAAAACGATTGTTGCTCCAACCTTGCTCTCAATGGCTATACGTGCCAAGCCATTGAGGGCTTTTTTTCGGCAGATTTTTTCACCGTATAACAAATCCACGACGGCCCATGAAGGCCGTATCAGCAAGGTTCATCAGAATATTGTTGCTGCTCGGGGCGGCCTCAAGCGGCTTGTTCTCCTTGGCGGTGTTGTGCGCATTTGATGATGTCTCGCCGGCGATCCGCGTTGATAACCATTTTTAAACACACCGAAAATAAATCGTTTGCGCAAGCCGTTTATTGAATACGCCGCGCACCGGTGTCCGGTACAAATAAGAAGACACCGGCATTTCTGCACGGTGTCTTCCGGAGGGGAGAAAATGCGCCGTTGGCGCGATCCTTTAAATTTACCTATCTTATCTTATACCACACAAAAGGCTGGAATCAATCTCCTCTGCATGGTCACTAGCAAAACCCATCGGCCGGACGGCCTGACGTTCTGCAATCTTTTTGCTGGAATTTGTCATTTTATTGCCAAAACCCGAGGCATTTTCGACCGATCCACGCGATGCCTTTCACGCTACCTAAGGCATGGAACTGAGCGAGGAAAAGTTGCACCAAAATAGTTACACCCCCAAAAGCCGGCCGAAGTCGGTATCGTCCCCCCGGGGGCGAATCCTAATCCTGCTCTACGGTCCAGGTCTCAGTTCCGGTGACCAGCGATTGGAGGTCTCCTTCCCCGCGTGACTGGATTGCCTCGCTGACTTGCCCCCGCACCAGATCGCCGTACACCGGCCGCTGCACCTCGCGGAATATGCCCAATGGCTCCGGTGCTTCCGGCTGCCGCATCCGGCTCAGCAAAAACGCCAGGCTTGGATCGCCCGCCCGTTCATCGTGAATCAGCAGGTCATCTTGTCCGACATCCTTCAATTGCACCACTTCGGGCGTGAGCCCCTGGAGCCGGATACCTTTTTCGGAATTCTTGCCGAACACGAGCGGCTTGCCATGTTCCAGATAAACGGTTGTATCGCCCTTGAGCGCCTTGTCGGTCGCGTAGTCGTACGCCCCGTCGTTGAAGATATTGCAGTTCTGGTAGATTTCGACAAACGCCGTCCCGACGTGCTTGGCAGCACGCTCCAGAACGTATTCCAGGTGCTTCACGTCCACGTCGATGGCCCGGGCGGCAAACGTCGCCTCGGCCGCGATGGCCACGCTGAGCGGCCGCAGCGGCGACTCCGGCGAGCCCATCGGGCTGGCCCTTCAAGGCGGGGCTGCTCGATGTCCCAAAATGCCCCGAAATAGTCAACATCTGCGCGAATGCGAACGAGGCACTTGTCAGAATCTGGCGATTTGAGGGCAAGGTCATCAGGCATGGGAAATCCTCGAACAGCAAAGCTCATCTCGGGTCGGGCGGAAGGAAAACATCGTCCATCTATATAATGGGGCCGGCGGGTGAAAGTTTTGTGTCTATTTTTCGCAGCGGACCCACAAAAAAATTGAGAATGTGAAAAATGCCCCGTGTCAAAATAGGAGATTTATCTTGACCTGAAGCCTCGCTCGCGGTTTCATAATCTCATGCTTCAGCGCTACCATACCATCATCAAAGCGGAATCCACCGGCTGCTACGTGGGGTGGGTCGAGGAAATCCCCGGCACCATGACACTGGGACGGTCGCTGGATGAATGTCGGCAAAAGCTTCGCAAGTCTCTGTTGCTCATGGTGGAGACGCACCGCGACGAGGCTCGCGTTTCGCTCGATGCTTCCTGCATTCAGGAAGCCATCGAGATCGACACCGACGAACTGGGCGTACCGGCGAATCAGTTGGCCTGAGAACCCATCGTGGTCGGCCCGCTCGTCGGCAGGTCCCGCAGCGGAGCGCCGTCCACGCCGATGATCTGCTGCAATCCCGTGAATTTCGGAATCGGAAGCTCCTGCCGCACTTCGTTGGCGCGGTTCTTCAGCGCGTTCTGCTGTTGCTGCAACGCCTGCTTGTCGCCGGCCAGTTTCTTGTTGTCTCGCTGCAACTGAAAGTACACGTCCGGCAAAAAAGTGGTGACGTTCCCGTTCAAATCCACAGTTGTGTTGGATGCCTGGACTCGATCCATCTCACGCTGATTTTCGCCGATTTCCTGGTCGATCTGGTTCACCTTCTGCTGCAGCGCATCGAACTGCGCCTGCAAGTCGTCCAGCTTCTGCTTCACCCTGGCCTCGGCAGCTTTTAGATCTTTCAGTTGCCCGGCCGTCACCCAGGTCGCGCCCCATCGGTACATTCCCCGCTGCGCCGCCGCCTGTTGCAATGCCGTGTCCTGCTCCGCGAAAAGCTGCACCGCATGAAGCACCACCGGAGCCTGCTTGTTGGCATCCGGCAGTGCGTTGAGCGCTTCGGCGACGTTGTCCAATATCTCTTTCGACTGGGGAGAGGACATCATCGCCTGATCGTAAAAATTCATCGCCACGACAAACGATTTTTGCCGCCAGGCGATCACGGCCAGATTATTCAGAGTCGGTGCGTGGTTGGGGACAATCGGATTCACCGCCTCAAAAGAGTTGCGGGCTTGCGCGACCTGATCCTGCCTGTAGAGCAGGACCCCTTGCAGATACAGCGCCGCCGCGCACTGCGGATCGTCCTTCAGCGCCAGTTGCAGTGCCGCAGCAGCGTCCTTGTAGCGGTAGTTGGAGATCAGATCCTTCACCGGCAACACCTCGGTCTGTGCCAGTTCCCGCCGTCGGTCGCGCTCATCGGTCGTGACCCATTGATCCCCAAGCCGTACCAATCCCTGGTCGAGCCGTTGTTGCCACGTCTGCAAATCTTTATTCGCGTCGGCCACGGCGGCCGGATCAGCCGTTTGCGCGATGAAACTCTGGTATCGACTGATGATGTCGCGCATGTCCGAAAGGTGATCGGCGACCCGGCGCAACGATTCCAACCGGTCCTTCGCAGCGGAGGCGTCGCTGCCGCGGCTGGCTTCGATGGATGCCACCTTGTCGGCAGATACGGTCACCACCGTTCCGTCGTCCTGCGTGACCGTCCAGCCACCACTTGTCCTTTGGATTTTTCCCTCGATCTTGGAACCATCGACAAGATTGACCACATCGGCCCGCACCACCGCCGCCGCGAACAACAAGGCGACGATCACCGCTGCCCATCTCATGTCAGGAATTTTAGGCTATCCGCCATCACGGGGAAACACTCGATTCGTGTACAATCCGATTAAGATGCCCGAAACCGAAGGGACATGGACGGTCCGCCGGCTTCTCGAATGGACTTCGCCGTTCTTTACGCGCAAAGGCGTCGATTCCCCGCGGCTGAGTGCCGAACTGCTCCTGGCCCACGTCCTGGCGATTCCCCGAATCAAGCTCTATACCGATTACGAACGCGTTCTGGATCCCCAGCACCTGTCCGCCTATCGCGAACTCGTCCGCCGGGCGGCCGAGGACGAACCGGTCGCGTACCTCACCGGCCGAGCCCATTTCTTCAGTCTCGAATTCCACGTCACTCGAGATGTGCTGATCCCGCGTCCGGATACGGAAACGCTCGTGGAAAATGTCATCCAGCTCATCCGCCATCAGCCGGGCCTGGAATCTGCGCGAATTCTGGACCTCTGCACCGGCAGCGGCTGCGTCGCCGCCGCCATCGCCCATAACGTCAAGGGAGCGGTCGTCGTGGCCACCGATATCAGCGAAAAAGCCGTCGCCATCGCCTGCGAAAATCTGAAGGGGCTGGGTCTGGCCGATCGCGTCACGGTCGAGCAGGGCGATCTATTTGCCCCGCTGGATCGCCTGGCCGATCGCCAGCCGTATCACCTGCTGGTCGCTAATCCGCCGTACATTCCGACATCGCAGATTCCGCAGTTGGAGCGCAGCGTGCGCGAATACGAACCGCTGGCCGCGCTCGACGGCGGCCCGGACGGCCTTGCGTTCCATCGCCGAATCCTCGCCGAATCGCCCGGCCGTCTCGTGCCCGGCTCACACATTTTTTTGGAGATCGCTTTCGATCAGGCGGATGCGGCCCGCCGACTTGCCGGCGAATATCCCGGATTTACGGATGTGCGAATTCTCAAAGATCACGCGGGCCATGATCGTGTGCTGACGGCGCGGCGGGGGTGAAAAAGAGAAGAAAATTTAGCCACAGATATAAATCAGATGCACACAGATGAAATGCCGGGATTGTCTTTTCATCCCGCGGGATGGCAATCCCGCGGCTTTTGGTGGAATGGAATTGCGCTGCCAATCGATGATTATCGCTTGGAGAACTGGAACCGTCGGCGCGCGCCGCGCTGGCCGTATTTCTTGCGCTCTTTCATGCGGCTGTCGCGGGTGAGAAATCTGCTGCCGCGAAGGGCGGCTTCCAAGCTTGAATCGTATTTGGCCAAGGCGCGGCCCAGGCCCATGACGATCGCGCCTGCCTGGCCGGTGGGGCCGCCGCCGTTGCAGCGGGCCCAGATGTCGAGCTTGCCGCCGGTGTTGGTTACTTCCAGGGGGCCGAAGATGGATTTGCGGTCTTTTTCGCTGGTGAAATAGTCGTTAAGGGTGCGGCTGTTGATTTCGATCTTGCCGGTTCCCGGTGCGATGCGGACGCGGGCGACGGCGGTCTTGCGCCGGCCGACGCCCCAGGTGTAAGTCGGCTTGCCCTGCGGGACTGCCACTTCCACGCCGGTGGCGGGCTGGGGTTTTTCTAATGTTTGCGTTGATTCTTCGGGCATAAATGTTCCTGGCGGAATCGCCGCGAGGCCGCGGCGGCTTAACGGGTTACGCCGACAACTTCAGTTCCTTGGGCTGCTGAGCGGCGTGGGGATGCTGGTTTCCTTTGTAAATTTTTACTTTTCCGAGGATGTCGCGGCCGAGCTTGCTCTTGGGGAGCATTCTTCGGATCGCCAACTCCACCAGCTTCTCCGGATGCAACTGCAACATTCTCTTGTATGAATATAAGTGCCGGCCGCCGGGGTAGCGCGAATACGTCTCGTATTGCAGCACTTCCGCCTTCTTGCCGGTGACTCTTATCTTTTCGGCATTCAAAACAACGACGAAGTCTCCGGTATCCACGTGCGGGGTGTATGTGGGCTTGTTCTTTCCCTGCACGATCATGGCGATCTTGGCGGCAAGGCGGCCCAAAACCTGGTCCGTGGCATCCACGACATACCAGTCCATTTTGACTTCGCCCGGCCTGGGCATGTAGGTGCTCATCACTGGGGTCCCTTACAGACAAAAAACCTCCCGGCACACCAATGGGCCGGAAGGAGGAGGAAGTGTAACGGTGCCATTGGTGATGTCAATAGTCGGTTGATCCGTCTGGTGCGGAGCCCGGGGCCGGAAATTTTCTTCAAAATCCCTCAATTGCCTCTGGAAGTGTGAGAACTCCTTGTTATATTTTCCTCGCAAGGGAGGTTGGCGGGCTTGTCATTCGTGGTAAGAGAAGTTCAGCCGACACCCAATCCTAACGCGGTGAAATTTGTGTTGGACCGGGTGATAGCAGATCGCCCCATAAGTTTTCTTGATCCTTCCTCGGGCAGGGACCATCCGCTGGCCGCGCGCCTGTTTGCAATTTCAGGCGTGAGCAGTCTTCTTCTTCTGGACGATTTCGTGACGGTCAACAAGCGCCCCGAGGCGCGATGGGCGGATATCAAAAATAAAGTGGAGCAAGCTCTGGCTGCGGTCTGATCGAGACGCGGTCGAAACAAACGGCTGTGATTTTTTAAAGCGAACAGGAATTATCGGACGAACGTAGTAGTATCTGCGAAGTGTTTCTTCCCTCCTTACCCCGTAGGTCTCACCCACGCCTACGGGGTTTTTTTGTTGGTTGAGCTTGCCATCGACGCCGGGGGAGGATCATTCCTTGATGTCCTTCCACAGCTTTTGCTGCACGCCTTGGAACTGCGTGAAGCTGTCATCCAGGCGCTGCATCAAGAGCTTCACCGCCGCCGGGTCGGCCTTGGGATCTTTCAGCGCATCGCGCAGGGCGCTGGCGGCGTCGTCCAGGCTGTTGGCTCCCTCGGCAAACTGCCGAACCGAATCGTAAATGTTCAGGTTGGCTAACTCGTCGGGCTTGGGCTGATACAGCAATCGCCAGGGGCTGTGGCGAATCTCCACGCTGGCATATTTGAGATTGTCGCCGGTCTGCTTCAACGATTCGATCATGTCGTTCAATTTGCTGTGGTTGTCGACCAGGAGCGATCGCAGCGAGCTGGTGGCCGCATCCAGGCTGCCGGCCGCCGTCTGAATATCCTGCATCGCCTTGGCGGCCCGTCCGACGACGGCATCCACATTGCCCAGGATTCCGTGAATTCGGTCTAATACATCGGGGACCTGGCGGCGCAGGTCGCTGGTGACATGGTTCAGATTGGCCACGGTCTGGTGGAAATCCGTGCTGGAAGGCCCGAGGAAATCCCGCCACGCGTCGAGCATACGGACGGCCTCATCGGCCACGGTCTGGACGCGAGCGTGCAGGTCGCGCATCGTGCTTGTCGCGGTTGCGCCCGTTGCGGTGAACGAATCGGAGGTTTGAGCGATTTTGTCCAGATCGGTGTTCAGTTTTCCCGAGGCGATTTTGAGATTGGCGACGGTTTGGCGCAAGTCCGGCTCCATGGCGGCCAGCTCGTGCATCAACCCGCTGGTCTCATCGGGAATGCCATGAAGATCATCGTCGCGACCCGCGGGCGCTCCGGCCCCGAGGTCGTCGATGTTGATCGCCGCGCCGCCGGTCAAGCCGCGTTGGAGCTGGATATCGGCATTCCTGGCGATGATATATTTGGCGGGAATATCGACGAGGACGACGACGCGGGATTTGCTGGGCTGAATCTCGATGTCGCGGACGCTGCCGACTTTGAGGCCGCCGATGCGCACGTCATCTCCGGGCCGCAGGCCGCCGACGTCGTCTCGCAGCGAAAACGCGACCGAATAGATTTTGAAGCTTTGTGTGAATCTCCCCGCGCCGCTGATGGCGACGATGACGAACAGGATCAGCGCCAGGCTGACGAGCATGAAGATTCCCGCGCGAACCGCGTTGCGTTGTTTGGCCATCGCTCAATCGCCTCCGAGCTTCAAATGTCTCCAATCGGTCCGAAGAGGTCCTCGACATAACCGCCGGCCCGGCGGCGCGTGGTCAACGGGCCTTCCGCCAGTCCGAAGACGAATTGGTGCACGAGCGGGTCGGGATGGTTGCGCATCTGCTGGGGCGTTCCCTCGGCGATGAATTTGCCTCGGTCCAGCAGGACCATGCGGTCGGCGATGCGGAAGGCCGAATCCATTTCGTGCGTCACGACGACGCTGGTGACGAGCAGCTTTTTGTTCAGGTCCATGATGAGCTGATCGATCTCCGCGCTGGTGACCGGATCGAGGCCGGCCGACGGCTCGTCGTAAAACAGGATCTTGGGGTCCAGCGCGATGGCCCGCGCCAGGCCGGCGCGTTTTTTCATTCCCCCCGAAATCATCGCCGGCATCTTTTCGGAGTGTTGCCGCAGGCCCACCTGCTCCAGCTTCATTTTCACCACGATCTCGATGGTCTGCTCGGGCAGATTGGCGTGTTCGCGCAGCGGCAGCGCGACGTTCTCGCCCACGGTCATCGAGTTGTACAAAGCCCCGCTCTGAAAAAGCACGCCGATCGATTTTCGATAATCGTCCAACTCCTTCGCGCTCATTTTGCCCAGGCTTTTTCCGAAGGCGATGATATCTCCGCCGTCGCATACCGCGTTGCCGATCATCATGCGCAGCAGGGTGGATTTGCCCGAGCCGGAGCCGCCGAGAATGACCAGCGTCTCGCCGCGCATCACGTCGAGGGTGATGCCGTCGAGGATGGTGCGGCCCTCGTAGATTTTCGTGGCATTGATGACCTGGATGACGGGCTCGGGCATGACTCACCATCCCAGGAAATAAAAGACGGCCGTGAAAATCAGGTCGACAAAAATCAGCGCGACGATGGTGAGGACGACGGTGCGGGTGGTGGCCACGCCAACGCCCTGGGCGCCGCCGGTCACGCTCAGCCCCAGCCGGCAGGCCAGGGCGCTGATGAGCAGGCCGAACACGCCGGACTTGATCAGGCCGGTCACGAAATCCTTCAGTTTCAGCGCATCGAAGCTGTGATGTGCGTACATCGTGGGGCTCTGGCCCAGAAAGAAGTTGGCGGTCACCATCCCGCCGAGTCCGCCGGCCAAATCGCCCACGACGCAGATGCAAACCATCATGATCATGGTGGCGAGGACGCGCGGGACAACCAGGAAGCGCACCGGATTGATCGCCTGCGCTTCCATGGCCTCGATTTCCTCGGAGACGACCATGGTGCCCAATTCCGCCGCGATGGATGCCCCGGCGAAACCGGTCAGCACGATGGCGCAGACCAGCGGCCCCAGTTCCCGGCCGACGGCAATGGCGATGATGTCCGCGACCCTGTCGCCGGCCCCGTAGTCGCGAAGAATGGGGGCCATCTGCAATGCCAGAATCCCGCCGATGCAGAAAAGGACGAGACACACGATGGGAATGCTGCGGACGCCGACGCGGTTCATCTGGGCCCAGAGATTGGCCCAGCCCAGTTGCCGGCCCTGCTTTTGGAACAGCGATCGTCGAATGCCGGCGGCGGCGTCGCCGATCAGGTAGGTCAGCTCCCCCATGAACCGGAAGAACCCGGCCGTCGAGTTGAAGGCCACAACCACCGGTCGCAAAACGACATTCATGGGTAATCCGTTACCTCCGGCAGAGTTTAGCGGTTGCTCACAAAGCCAGGGCCGTTTGTTCGTCGGCGGCCAGCACGAAAATCGTATCGAGCCGGGCGATTTCCAGGAGTCCTTTGACGCGCGGCTGCAACCCGACCAGCATCAGGCGTCCGCCGGAGGGGCGGAGCTTTTGCAGCGCTTCGACCAGCACCGCGACGGCGCTGCTGTCCATGTAGGGAACCTGCGAGAGGTTCAGGATGAGCCGCCTGGGAAGTCCCTTGGCGAGAATCCGCAGCAGGGCCGACCGCAAGATGGGGCTGTTGTGCAAATCGATTTCGCCGCGGGCCTCGGCAATCACCGCATCGCCCTCGGCGCGGGGGTCGGAAACCAAATCCGTGTTCCAGTTGACGTGAGACATATTTCACCGCGTGTTGTGCGTCGCCGTTTTTTTGACCATCTTCAGCAGCATGCCATCGGGTAGCCGCTCGAATTTTACATCATCCATCAGTTGGTGGATGCAGACCATGCCGATTCCACCGGGCGTGAGTTCGCCCTGGCGTTTGGCCTTCAGCAGCGAAGGATCGAAGGGCTTGGCCCAATCGCGGATGAGGACACGAATCTCTCCCTCGCCGCGTTCGGCGGAAACGACGATCGGCCGGTCTGTCGCCCCGTCATAGCCATGACGAATCACGTTGGCCAAGGCTTCGTTCAGCGCCAGTCCCACCGCATCGGACGTTTCCGCCGACAACCCAATGGACCGCGCGAATTCCTCGACCTCTTCGCGAACGTGGCGCAGATTAGCCGGATGACTGGTGATCTTCAACTCGATCCGCTGCGGTTGCGGGAGGGGCCCAGACTGGGGTTGATTGCCGCTGGCTGTCATATTGCCGCCATCGCCGTCATCCGGGTGTGGGATGATCCTTCAACCATTTTTGCCACCGCATCACCGCCGGACGCCGGTCGAGTTCGTTGTCATAATACCGATACCCGAAATCCTCGCCGGTGATCCGCCGCAAGGCATTGATCGCCGCGAAGCGCACGGCCGAGTCTTTATCGTCCAAATCCAGCACGAGCCGGGGAATGGCGCGATGGTCCTTTTTGTCGGCCGCTTCCTTGATGGCCGGAATCTCGCTGGGCGCGCTGTTGCTGGTCAGGGACTTGGGATCGGGCGAAAAGCATCCGCTGACCAAACCGCCGGCGAGAATGGTGATGCCAATTTTCCAGTTCATTGCCTCGCCCGGCACCTGCTTTCAGCTAAGTGCCGATATCGTCGTGCCCTCCAGGGTTTCTGGAGGCAATGGATTATATATCACCCGGCGGCGGATTTTCGCGGTTATCGGACTTTCAGCCGGGTAACCTCGATATCGGCCTGCCGGGTCGGCTCGGGAATTCGGTATCCGTTCAGACGTGCCATGGCCAGTTCCGCCGCCGATACCGATCAGCCGGCTTTTGGCGATTCCCACGCCAGGCCGGTTCAGCATGATGGACATGTGGGCCGCGAGCCCGCACCGACGCGGATGGGCGTACCCGTGACCGTCAAAGCAAACGACGCCCCATTCGTGCCGCAGCTTTGCGATCGCGTCCAGCACGGTCGGGGCTTCCCGAAAGCTCAGGAACGAGGGGACGTAAGGAAATTCGATCGGGTGGGTCGCATGGGCCACCTCGACGATTCGCCTTTCGATCCGGTCATAGACGACCGCGGCGGCAAGGACGGTTTGTTTGTCCACCGAAAACGCCGCGTCCGCCCCGGCCACGAACCGCGGCAGGGGGAAAGCGGTTCGATCCGCATCTTCTTCTTGCGCAGCGCGAGCTGGGTTTCTTTCCACTTTTTGACGATGTCGGGCCAATCGGGATCGGTTTTTCCGCGGCGCATGACGGGATCGTAAGCACAAATGACACAGGATGGCCATCCTGTGGCTTGGTTCCTACAATGATTCGTTCCAATTTTGGTGAAATTCGCCGTATGAAATTCATCCGCATCAAAGGAGCGCGCGAGCATAATCTCAAAAATATCGACGTGGACATTCCGCGCGATCAGCTTGTCGTCGTCACGGGGCTCAGCGGATCGGGGAAATCGACGCTCGCTTTCGATACCGTCTATGCCGAGGGGCAACGGAAATATGTGGAATCGCTGTCGGCTTACGCCCGGCAGTTTCTGGAGCAGTTGCAGAAGCCGGATATTGATGAGATCGAGGGGTTGCCGCCGACGATCGCCATTGAGCAGAGGTCGGCCTCGTCCAATCCCCGCAGCATCGTGGCGACGACGACGGAGATTTATGATTATCTGCGCGTCTTGTTCGCCCGAGCGGGGACGCCGCACTGCTGGATTTGCGGACGGGTGATCGCGAGCCAGTCGCCGACGCAGATCGTCGATGCGGTGATGAAATATCCGGCGGGCGCGAAGATCATGATTCTTTCGCCGCTGATCAAGGGGCAGAAGGGGGAGCACAAGGATATTTTCGGGGCGATCAACAAGCAGGGATTCGTCCGCGCCCGGGTGGATGGGGAGATTCTGGAACTGGCGGGCAAGAATCCGCCGGCATTGGTGAAGACCAAGGTCCATACGATCGAAGCGATCGTGGATCGGATCGTTCTGAAGCCGGAAATTCGGTCTCGGTTGGCCGACAGCATTGAGACCGCATTGAAGCTTTCGCAGGGGTTGGTTGTCGTGGCCGTGCAGAAGGAAGCAAACGTCTGGTCGGATCAGACCTTCAGCGAGAAATTCGCGTGCCCCGATCATCCGGGGATGTCGCTGCCGGAACTGGAGCCGCGGATATTCAGCTTCAACAGCCCGCACGGGGCGTGCCCGGCCTGTCACGGGCTGGGGACGACCTGCGAGTTCGATCCCGAACTGATCGTTCCCGACCCGGCGATCTCGCTGGAGAACGGGGCGATCGAGGCGTGGCGCAAGCACGGCAAGCGGATGAACATCTTTTACAGCCGGGTGCTGCGGCAGTTCTGCCGTGATTTTGGAATTTCCTATTCCGCTCCGTTCAAGGACATTCCCAGGAAAATCCAGCAGATTCTGATGGACGGCACCGACAAGCGCGGCGACGGCGGGACCGGCACGTGGTTCGAAGGCGTTCTTCCGAATCTTCAGCGGCGTTTCGAAAACACCGAAAGCGAATTCGTCAAAACCCGGCTGCATCAGTACACATCGGAACAACCGTGCGCGGTGTGCGCCGGCACCCGGCTGAAAACCGAGGCCCTGGCCGTGCGGCTGCACAGCGATACCTCCGGCCCCGTCGCGGCCCCGTTGCCGGGAGCAACCGCGGTTCAATTGCCCGGCTACAGCATTCACGATGTCGTTTCCCTGACCGTCGCGGGCGCAAAAGAATTTTTCCAGAACCTGCGCCTGAACGAAGAGGGGACGGCGATCGCCGAGCCGATCGTCCGTGAAATTTCCGCCCGGCTTGGTTTCATGCTGGATGTCGGCTTGGGATATCTGACCCTGGATCGCAGGACGGCAACCCTCTCCGGCGGCGAGGCCCAGCGCATCCGCCTGGCGACGCAGGTCGGCAGCGGTCTGGTCGGCGTCTGCTACGTGCTCGACGAGCCGACCATCGGGCTTCACCAGCGCGACAATGCCCGGCTCATCCGAACGCTCAGGCGGCTGCGTGAAATCGGCAACACGGTCATCATGGTGGAACACGATGAAGAGTGCATTCGGTCATCGGATTATCTGATCGACATCGGCCCCGGCGCCGGCGCCCACGGCGGGGAAGTGGTCTGCGAGGGGCCGATGCCCGATGTGCTGAAAAATACTCACAGCACCACCGTCAAATATCTCGTCGGCGAGTATGCGATCGTCGCGCCCGGCGCGCGGCGGCCGGTCGATCCGAACAAAAGCGCGCTGGAACTGCGAGGTTGCCGGCAGAACAATCTGAAGAACATCGACGTGGCGATTCCCCTCGGCGGACTGGTTTGCGTGACGGGCGTGAGCGGGTCGGGAAAATCCACGCTGGTGAATCAGACCCTGTTGCCGGTGCTGAAGCGAAAACTCAACGGCTCGAAGGTCAAGGCGGGGGCGCACAAAGCGATCAACGGCATCAGCAAGATCGACAAGGTGATCGAGATCGATCAAAGCCCCATTGGCCGGACGCCGCGCTCGAATCCCGCGACGTACACCGGCGTGTTTGATGAAATCCGCAGGGTGTTTGCCAAGACGCGCGAGGCGAAAATTCGCGGATACGAAGCCGGCCGATTCAGTTTCAACGTCAAGGGTGGCCGCTGCGAGGCGTGCCAGGGGCAGGGAAATAAATGCGTGGAGATGCATTTTTTGCCGGATGTGTATGTGAATTGCGAGGTGTGCCGCGGCACGCGCTACAACGCCGAAACATTGGAAATTCATTACCGCGGCAAGAATATCGCGGATGTGCTGAACATGACGGTGGAGGAAGCCCTGGCGTTTTTTGAAAACTTCCCTCGCATCGCGCAGCTGCTCAAGGCCGTCAATGACGTGGGATTGAAATACATCAAGATGGGCCAGCCGAGCACGCAGCTCTCCGGCGGCGAAGCGCAGCGCGTCAAATTAGCGACGGAATTGGGCAAATCGGCGACGGGGCACACGCTCTACGTATTGGATGAGCCAACCACCGGCCTGCACTTCGCGGATATTCACAACCTGTTGAACGTTCTGAATCGCCTGGCGGATTTGGGCAACACCGTGCTGGTGATCGAACACAACCTGGATGTCATCAAGTGTGCCGATTGGATCATCGACATGGGCCCCGAAGGCGGCGAGGGAGGCGGCCGGGTCGTGGCATCAGGCACGCCGGAAGCCGTCGCGCAATCGGCACAGAGCCACACCGGGGAATATCTTCGCCATAAATTGGCTGCCCCTCGGGCCCCCGACCAGAAAATCGCCTGAGGCAATTCCGCGGGATGCCCTCTAATGTCGATGCGCCACAACCACTGCCCTTGAAATAAGATACGTCGCCATTACCACGACCAGAAACGGGAAAAAGAGGACGAACCCCTCTTTTCCGATCAGAAACGTCAGAGGCAGGTAACGCAGGTGCCGCACGATGATTCGATGTTATCAGAACCGCCCCCCGCGAATAGGCATTTTCCAGACGATTGACACCCGATAACCATTGATGGCCGGAATTTGGAGGGTTTTGCGCGGGGATACCAGACGGCCAGCGAAACAAAGCGTGCAAATTCCGGCAGTTTCGCCCATAATTAGCGCAAGGTTGGGCGAAAAGAGGTGAGGCATGTCACCAAACCTTTGTGTGCGCCTGTATGCCGATGTTGCGAACAGGTACAGCCGCGGGGTGCTGCGGGGCATCGCGGATTTCGCCAAAGTTCACGGGGGATGGGATTTCGATTTCGACCCGCGGACCGAGCCGATTGCCGCCAGCACGCTGACAAGAGACCAGGTTAACGGAGACCAGGTTAACGGGGTTCTCATTTACCTCCGCAGGCATGAGGACGGCGAAGCGCTTGTCCGCAGCGGCATCCCGGCCGTCAACGTGGCCAACCTGCTTTCTCCTCCGGTATTGGTTCCCAGCGTTTTTCCCGACGATCATGCGGTGGGCGCGATGGCGGCGGCGTATTTTCTGGAGCGCGGATTCCAGAGCTTCGCCTACTGCGGCTCGGAGAGTCGGGAATATTCGCGTGGCCGGTACGAGGGCTTCGGCAACGCGCTCAAGCCGCGAACCTGCGCCTGCGTGAATCAGGACGGCGACGATCCGGCTCATCGCGCGCAGATTCTCAAAACCTTACCGCGCCCGCTGGCGATTTTCTGTTGCAACGACGACGTTGCCAGGCAAATCGTTCGCGAAGCCATTCAACTCGGAATCGCGGTGCCCGACGAGGCGGCCGTGCTCGGCGTGGGCAACGACGAAGTGTATTGCGACCTGTCGAGCATTCCGCTCTCCAGCGTTCGGCTCGATACCTATTTCATCGGCTACGAGGCGGCGGCCATGCTGCGCCGGTTAATGTCTGGCGAGTCGGCTCCGCTCAAGCCTATGCTCGTGCCTCCGGTGGAGGTGAGCACCCGGCGGTCGACGGACGTGTTGGCGCTGGCCGATTCCGAGGTTGCCGCCGCGGTTCGCTTCATTCGCGATCGCGGGGGTCGGGAAATCAATGTGGAAGATTTGCTTCAGCGGACGAGCCTGTCGCGCCGTTCGCTGGAGATCCGGTTTCGGCGGGCGGTGGGGCGTTCGCCGTACCAGGAAATCCGCCGCGTGCAGCTCGAGCGAGCCAAGCTGTTGCTGTCCCGCACCGATCGCCCGGTCCGTGAAATCGCCGATGCCTGCGGATTTAAGGAAGCCCGCCAGCTCAGCACCGCGTTTCACGAGAGCGTCGGACTGACTCCGCGCCAGTACCGCCGCCGCGCACGCGGAGATGACGAGGGGCTCGGATCTTCGGCCACGGAGCAGGGGTAACTGTTTACCGCAAAGCGGAATGGCTCCACCTGCGTAGTTTTCGGAGTGCGATGCATCGGATTTTTATCGGTTGCAGTTTTCGTCACGGCCGAGATCGCCGGCTCGCATATCAGAAATCGCTGCCGCCGCTGAGCCCGTTGGCCCGCCTGACAATGTTCCGGCAATCCGTCTGCGACCGAAGAGTCGCCGCCTGCGGCGGCAAGCGCAGCGGAGTTTCGAGCACGTGCTCGACCTCAACCGTCCTTCACCGCCGCTTGCCCGACCTCCTGTTGGTTGCCACAGGACCCGGCACGCAATGCGTCGGTGGGCCATCACCGCTGGATATTCACGCGGAGGTCGGACGAGCGGGGCTGCGAAGGACGGTTGAGGTCGAACTTGAGTTCGAAACTCCGCTGAACAGGCCGCGGAACGCGGCGACTCTTGGGTTGCAAACGGTTTGCCGGAACATTGGCAGGCCGGCCAACGGGCTCAGCGGCGGGAGCGATTTCTGATATTCGAGCCAGCGATTTCGGCCGTCAAGAAAATCGCAACCGATCATCCTCTTGTTGTTCATCTTGTTCTTCATGCGTTGGCTCGATATCGCAATATAGATGATTTGTGCCCCCCGGCGGGAAACAGTTACGCGCGTGACCGGAACATCCCCGATTGGGCGGCGAATTGAAACTCAATTCTTGCCCTGATCCTGATTCTGGTTCTGATTCTGATCCTGATCTTTCTTCTTGAACAGCTTGTTAAAGAACTTGTGTGTTTCATTCAAGCCGGTGTTCAAACCGGTGCCGATGACCTTGACGCCTTCGTGGGTGATCTTCTTTGCGCCGAGAACGATCGGCTCGCCGTTGCCGCGTTTGACTTCAAAATGCAGGTCATGAACTGTGCCGGAAACGTGATAGTACAGGAGCGAATCGCTGGCTTCCTTGATCCAGGCGCCGACCGATCCCAGGCTTCCGAGTTTTTGGATAAGGCCTCCGGTCAGGTCCAGGTTCAAATGCTGGTCCAGGGTGACGTAACCTTTGCCGTCGGCTTCCACGACCTCGCCCTCATAGTGGATCTGCGAAAGCGAAATGTGATCCTTGTCGAACGTGCAGACGATTTTCGCGGTTTCCTTCGGAATAATGGTCCGCGGTTTGTTCTTGTCCTCGTGCTTGAAAAGATCCGCGAAGGCGGACTTGGCGATATTGCCCATGCCTTGAATGAGTTCAAGCCCGGCGAGCCGGGCGTGGGTCAGCTCGATATTGGCCCAACCCCAGTTCGCCGGCAGCTCGACCGTTTGCAGTGGCGAGGGAGGCTCGGCCGGCTCGGCGGTTGACGGCTGGGTGGTCGGCGGCGTGGCCTGGGCGATCACGGCCAGCACCGGCGCATTCACGAGGTTCAGCTCCATGTGAAGATCTCCGATCAGATCCTTTTTGGGCCCCGTGATCTTCGTGGCCATCAGATCTTGCAGCAGCATTCCATCGACGCCGAGAACGATGCTGGAATCGAGCTGGTCGTTCAGCGTCACCGTTCCGGTGAGGTTCGCGGCGCCGCCGAGCGCTTCGAGGGTGGGGCCGCCGAGCGGCGAGGAATCCAGGAATTCAACCTGCGGAAGCTTCAGCCGAAGCGGCAAGCGGACGTGATCCAGCGGAATTCGGTAATCGCCGACCGTCGCTTTGACGTTGTCGAGTTTCACGTCCACCGCCAGGTCGGCCGCGGTCGGATCGGTGAGCGGGACCGTTCCACGCACCTTCACGCTGACCGATGCCTCGGCGTTGTACGGTTGAAGTATTTGCTGCACCTGCGGCGGTAAATACGTCTGCGCATCCTTGCCGATCTCGGTCGTCAGATCGACGGTCAGCAGATCGGCGACCATCTTGTCGATGTTGACGCGGCCGGCGATTTCGAGATCCAAATCCGGCTTGGACGGAATCACCGCATCAAAACGATAGGCGTCTCCCGCTTCCGAATCGAGATCAACTTTCGCGGTGATGTCGTTGAGCGACATGGGGACGGTGCCGTCGATGCGCGGATCGTAATACAGCGACGCATCGGTCAACGACAGCGTCCGCATGCGGAACAGATCGCTGAGCCGCATCGCCGGGCCGGCCGGCTGGGTGGTCGGCTGGGTGGTCGGCTCGGCCGGAGTTGGATTCGCGGCCAGGTTCTGCAGGGCCGTGAATCCGGCCAGTTCCTTCGACTGCGGCGCCATCGCGATCGCGCGAAGGGCCGGATGTTCAACAACCACCCGATCGAGCAGGATCGGGCTGCCGGGCATCGGCAGCGCCGACAGCGCCACGCCGAAATGATCGCAGGAAACAAAATCAAGCGGCTGGCCCGGCGTGAGCGGATCATCCGTCGTCAGGCGCAGGTTCCGGACGTTCACCGTGGCCACCGGCTCGCCCGGGGCGCCGCGGACGGCCCCCATCGCGACCATGATCGGGGATTGAATCTCCACATCCGCGTTCAATTTGGTCGAGGTCGTCGGCGCGGGCCGATTCGGCATCAGCGCCCCCAGCACCGTCTCGATGTCGATGTCCTTGAGCTTCAGCGTCATGTCCGTGTCCAGGCGGCTGTTCAGCTTTGCCGATCCGGAAATGTCGAACACGCTTTTCAGCGCGGCGATTCGCATCGACTGCACGACTTTTCCGTTCTGAAAACTGGCCGACATGGAAAAATCGTCAATTGGAATGTTCATGCCGCTTTGGCTCAGATCGATGTTCTGAAGGTTCACCGAGAGTTGCGATTTGCCCTTCATCGGATCGGACATGGCCACCGACGTGCTGGCCCGCACGTCCAGCCTGCCCTTGGCCTTGGTCTGCTTCAGGATCAACTGCAATTGCGGCGGAAGAAAATCGAGTTGGTTTTGAGTGAGGTCCGCCTGAAGATTGAGCTTCAGATTCTGCACGCCGGGGTCGTCAATGTTCACTTCGCCGTTCACGGCAAGGTTGAAGACGGGTTTGCGCGAAATGTTCGTGCTGAGCCTGTAGCAGCCGGGATGATCCGGATCGAGATTGAGCGTCGTGTTGATGTCATCCAGGCACATTCGCTGCGTGCCGGGAATGCGCGGGTCGTAGATGATTTTCGCGCCGTTGAGTTGAAACGCCTTGACCCGAACGATGTCGCCCGGCTTCTGCGCCGGAGTCTCCGTCGCCGCGGCACCGGACGGCGCCGTCGCCGGCGCAGCCTGGGGGGGCAGATTGGGAACTCCGGCAAACTGCATGGCGCCGGGCGCAACCGAAACGGCCGAGAGCACCGGTTGGTCGAGAATGATCCGGTCGATGACGATCGGCTTGCCGGAAATGATCGGTTCGCCGAGCGCCACGTCCAGGTTCTTGCACGCAACGACGTCGATTCTCTGGCCCGGGTTTGCCGGATCGTTCGCCGACAGGCGGAAATTCTTCAGCCCGATGGTCGCCAGCGGCTCGCCCGGCTTCGGCGGCGCTTTGCCGATCACGCTCATCAGGGAGGCCGCGAGGTTGAAATCAAGGTCGAGCCGTGCCGGGTCCGGCGACATCATCGCCCGATTCGCCAGCAGCTTTTCCGGCACCAGGTTGGCTACCTGCAAATGCAAATCCGCGTCGAGCCGGTCGTTCAGGGCAACCTCTCCCGACAAATCGATCGTTCCGCCCAGCGTCGCGATCTTCAGCGACGGAAGGACCACTTTTCCGTCCCCAAATCGCGCATCCATTTCGAAATCGTCGACCGGAAGCCGCAGTCCGCTCACGGCGATATTGGCGCGATCCAGCTTGACGACGGCCCGCACGTGCCCCTTCATGGGATCCATCACCGGCATGGAACCGGTCACCTCAACATTGAGTTTTCCCTTGGCTTCGTACCGTTTGAGCAGGACCTGAAGCTCGGGGGGCAGATAATCGAGCTTGTCCTGACCCAGATCGGCCAGGAGTTTGACATCGACATTTCGCACGCTGAACGAATCCAGATTGAGCTGCCCGGCCAGGTCCAGATCGAAGACCGGTTTGCGGGCGATGACCGTATCGAGCTTGTACCAGCCCGCCGCCGTCGGCTCGATGTTCAGCGCGGTGTTGATTTGATCCAGCATCATCGGCACCGTGCCGGGGATGCGCGGGTCGTAGACGATCTTGCCATCGGTGAGCTGAACGAGCCGCATCTGGAAAACATCGCTTAGTTTCTTGGGAGGCTCGGAGGTTTTTGTCTCAGGCTCGCTCGTTCCGCCACGGACGAGGTTGGAAAAACCGATGAAATCCTTCGACCCCGGCGCGACCGCCACCGCTGAAATCAGCGGCTGATTCAGCACGATCTTCTGGATGATGATCGGCTTGCCGATGGACGGTATTTCTCCCAGCGACAGCACCGCGCGTTGGCAGGCGATGATGTCGATCGTGTGGCCGGGATTTCCCGGGTCCTGGGCGGTCAGGTGCAGGTTTTTCAGCGACACCGTCAGCGGATATTGGTAATCGAGATCGGTGAAGCTGAGTTTCGGATTGAGATATGAATTAGCGACATCCTGAAGTTGCGAGCCGATCCAGTCCTGGATCGAGCCGGGCCGGAAATGCACGACAATGGCGACCGCGGCGGCGCCCAGAAGCACCAATACGCCGATGCTCACCAATATCCTGCGGATCAGTCGCCGTTTCGTCATCCATTACCTCGGACACTTTTTTAGCCGTGACCTGAAGAACAGCGCGTCCCGACATGCCTCAAGCGATGCGACGAATTGTAGACCGCGCGTTCGCGCGCCACAAGCAAATTCAATTCACTGAGGCTCACCCGGCTCTTGTCCGAAAAGTTGGCCATCGGGTTCCCCGGCCGCCGCGCGTGGTGGAGTATATTTGATCCCCAGGTGCTCATACGCATTCTTCGTCGCCCGCCGACCTTGTCGGGTTCGCAAAACCAGGCCCGTCTGAAGCTGATACGGCTCAACAACATCCACCAGCGTGTCGATCTCCTCGCCGAGGCTGGCGGCGATCGCTTCGACGCCGGCCGGCCCACCTTCATAGACATCGATGAGTGTCCGAAGATAGGCCCGATCCTGCTCGTCGAGGCCGCGCTGGTCGATCCCCTCCAATTTCAGAGCCGCCTGTGTGACGGATATGGTCAATTTCCCCGTCGCCTCGACGGCCGCATAATCGCGCACCCGGCGCAGAAGCCGATTGGCGATGCGCGGCGTGCCGCGGCTCCGCCGGGCCAATTCTCCAAGCGCCGAATCCTCAAAATCCATCGTCAGCAGCTTCGCGTTGTGCCGAAGAATCTCGTGCAGCGCTTCGGGCGTATAAAACTCGATGTGATTGGAGATGCCGAATCGGCTTCGCATCGGTCCCGTCAATAAACCGATCCGCGTGGTGGCTCCGATCAGCGTGAACGGCGGAAGCGGCATGGTGATCGTCCGCGCGTGCATGCCCGCGTCGAGCGTGATGTCTACCTTGAAATCCTCCATTGCCGAATAGAGATATTCCTCCACGACCGCCGGCAGTCGATGAATCTCATCAATGAAGAGCACATCGCCCTGACCGAGCTTTGTCAGAATGCCGACGAGGTCCGCGCCTTTGGTCAGGGCCGGCCCGCT
Source organism: Tepidisphaeraceae bacterium (assembly GCA_036267155.1). Taxonomy (GTDB): domain Bacteria; phylum Planctomycetota; class Phycisphaerae; order Tepidisphaerales; family Tepidisphaeraceae; genus PALSA-1353. The sequence goes on along the minus strand of DATAWP010000003.1, from coordinate 76,069 downwards.
GGTGACGTGAACCTGCGCCGCCATTTCGTTGGCGATGACGTGGGCCAGTGTGGTTTTGCCCAGCCCCGGCGGCCCGTGCAGGAGAACGTGTTCAACCGGTTCCTTGCGTCCTTTGGCTGCGCTGACGGCGATCTTCAATCGGCGAATGAGCGTTTCCTGTCCGATATATTGCAGGAAATTCTTGGGGCGCAGTGCGAAGTTGAATCGGTTTTCCTCTTCCGATCCCGATTCACCGGAAACGATTCGCTCGCGTGCCATGCCGTTATTCCCGCAGAGCCACGGGATGGCCATCCCGTGGCTTTCCAATGCGACAACCGATCCGACACGTTCGATTCACCACCGGCATGGTTTAAGCGACGGCCGGTCATACCACAAGGGGCGGCAGGTCCATCAAAGAGCGCGATCTATACGGCTTGGCCCATCTGGCGGCGCAGACAATCCTGGCACGATTATTCAATACCATTTATTGACGAACGCGGAAGCCGTGGTGCAAACCCGACGGATCGTTCATACTCGCCGGTTCCACCCTTTACGGGATGATGGAATCGGGCGGCGTTGCGATTAAATCGGCCCCACTCCGCTGCCGCGTGGCGGAGCAACCACTGTGGCTGGCCGCGTCGGCACGCCCCAGGCTGCGAATGGCGCGTGCGCTCTGCATGACAAACAGGTGTTCCACTGATGCAGCTTGCCGCAGCCGGGGCAGGCGTCCGGATAATCGAACGCGTCGAATCTCGTCTTGCAGGTCGAGCAAATCCAATACGGCCCGATCGGCGGGGAGGTCCCGCACGCGGGGCACCTTAGTTCCGCTCGCCGCGGCACTATTTCACGCCGACGAATCGAGCGGGCTGTATTCAAACCGATCCAGGCCTGATACACCGCGAAGGCGGCGAGTAATCCCAGCCAATAGCTGCTCGTCACCGCGGCGAGCACTCCCAATCCGATGGCGCCGGCAATGCCGATGACGCTCGCGGTCATCAGCGCTCGCCCCATGCCCAGCGGGAACCAGAGCAGCGACCAGAGAATCTTCCCGCCGTCCAGAGGATAGATCGGCAGGATGTTGAAGATCAGCAGTCCGGCGTTGATGTAAGCCACCGTCTGCAGAAATATGTTCAGGTCGGAATTGGGCGACAGCCAGAAGAACGGAAGGGTGACGGGCAGCAGGATGACGTTCACGAGCGGCCCGGCGCAGATGCTCCAGAGCATGGCCCCGGGGCGCATGGGCGGGCTGACGTACGCCACGCCGCCTAGCGGCCACAGCACGATGCGATCTGCCTTGCCTCCGACCGACCGGCACGCCAGGGCGTGGCCGAACTCGTGCATGGTGATGATCGCGAAAAGCGCGAGCAATTCCGCGACGTTCCAGCCGAAGTAGTGATAGGCTCCCTTGCGCTGTTGAAGCTCGTAGACGGCGACCAGGAACCAGGACCAGTGGAGATATACCGTGATCCCGAAGAGTTTGAACAGCCGAAATCCTTTGGTTGGCATGAGGTCAATCCATTTTCATCATCAGACGCGAACGGTGCGAAGCCGCAGCATTTCGCGCAAAAGCGATTCGGGCGCCGTGTCGTCGGGATCGGCCTGTCGGGCACGATCCAGCAATCGCTCCGCCTCCAGGCGGGCGATGCCCAATTGTACGGCCGCGTCGATCGCTTCGGTCTCTCCGATTGTATGGCTCGATGCCGGCATTGGGCGAGTGCTCGTGGCGATTGCGAATTCGGTGACTTTTCCGGCCAACTCGGCGACGATCTGCTCCGCCGTGCGCCGGCCGATCTCGGGCAGTTCCACCAGGAACCGCGTATTTTTCGATTCGATCGCGCCGGCGATCAGCCCGGTTGGCTGCACCAATGCGCGCAGCGCTCGTTTGGGGCCGATGCCCTTGACCGTGATGAACAATTGGAAAAACCGTTTGTCGTCGGGCCGTAGAAACCCGATCAGCCGCGGCGTCAGCCCGCCGCGCGTCGCATCGCCTTCCAGATCGAAAATGGTGTGAAAAGTGACGGATTCGCCGACGCTCGTTTTTAGTTCATCGATATCGGAGGCGGGCACGAGGATTTCATAAGTGACGGTTCCGCAGGCGAGCTGCACGCGATCGTCCTGCACCCGCCGCAATTCTCCGGTGATCGCTGAGATCATTGTTCGGCATCCTAACGGACGGTTGCATCCCGTGCCAAAAAGCCGCTGAGCCGTTCACGAACCGCCGGCCATTCCGCTGCGAGGATGGAGTAGAACGCCGAATCGCGAACGGCGCCGTCCGACGCCGCCTTGTGGGCGCGCAGGATGCCGTCGAACTTCGCGCCCAGTCGTTCAATCGCCCGGCGTGATCGCTCGTTTCGCGCATCGGTCTGCAACGAGACGCGATGCACGTCCCATTTCTCGAATGCGTGCGAGAGGAGCAGAAATTTCGCCTCGGTATTGCATCGGGTCTGCTGCGCCGAGTTGGCCAGCCAGGTCGCGCCGATCTCGCAGGCGTCGGGACGGTTCGGCCGCGCCATCGCGCTCCCCGCCGGCCAATCCCAGGGGCGCAAATCCAGATAGCTGGTGCTTCCCACGACCCGGCCGAGAAAGACGACCGCGAAGGGATAACGCTGCCCTTCATTCCGCTGCTCGATGGCCCGCTCGATGTATTGGTAAGCTTCCGCCGGGTCGCTGGGGACGATGGTGAAACGATACTGCTCGCGCGATTCCGCCGCCGTTATCGCCAACTCGGGCGCATCCGTCCGTTCCAACGGGCGCAGCGTGACGTCTCGGCCCCGCAGGATTATTTTACCCGGATCGAAGACCATGATTTATCTTCTTTCACCCAGATATCGTCCGCAACAGAGCGCCACCGCCAGCGCATCGGCCACGTCCGGCGGCTGCGGGGGAGATTTCAATTGCCAGAGCTGCTGAATCGCACGCTGCACCTGTGTCTTGCCCGCATGGCCGTGGCCGACGACCGATTGCTTGATCCGATTGGCCGAGAACTGTTCGATGCGCACGCTCCGACGCTGAGCGGCCAGCAGAATCACGCCGCGGGCGTGGCCCATGAGGATCGCGGTTCGCGGATGTTTGTAATGTGCGTACAACTGCTCGACCGCGCAGATGTCAGGCTTGTGTTCATCCAGCAGTTCGCCCAGCTCCGCCTCCAGCACGACCAGTCGCTGGGCCAGCGAATCCTTTGCCGACAGTCGGATCACTCCACCGTCGATGAGCTTCGGCTTTCCCAGGCCAAAACTCACGGCTCCATAGCCGGTGATGTGCAATCCGGGATCGATGCCGAGGATGCGCATCATTCTCCCTTGCAGTAATTCTGCCAGACATCTCGAAACGCGGATTCGATGTCGCGCGTCAGTTGCCGGGCGTCCATCAGCGGCGAGGTCCGCATCCGCTCCCGAAGCTCGCCGCGAAGTTGCTTCAGCCGATCGACGTTATTCGCCAGTTCGACCGCGGATTTCAGATAACGCTCCGGCGTCGGCGCGATCAGATCGCTCAGGCCGATGTTCGACAAAAAACTTCGTCCAACCCGCCCGACGGCGGTCTTTCCGGAAAGAGTTATCACCGGCACGCCCATCCACAGGGCGTCGCAGGTGGTGATGCCGCCGTTGTACGGAAACGGGTCGAGCGCGATGTCGATCCGCGAATAAGTTTGCACGTATCGCGGCCAATCCTGCCGGCCCAGGAATTCCAGCCGCCCCGGCGAAACGCCCCCGCGTTCAAAGCGCTCGCGTACCCGATCCAGATGTTGCCCCGGCTTGGCGTGCAGTATCAGCCGCGATTCCGGCACGGCCTGGAGAATCCGCGCCCACAGTTCCAAAGCATCGGATGAGCATTTCATGAAATTGTTCAGGCAGCCGAACGTCATCGTGCCGCCGGCAAGACACGGCGGCGGAGAAACCTCCGGCATCGGTCCTTCGGGCTCATAGCACAAATAAGTCCGCGGCAGGCGGATCGTGTTTTCGCGGTAATCGGACAGGTTCGTCTCCGCCGGATCGACGTGCGGATCGCTCAGGCGATAATCCATCGCGCTCAATCCCGTCGTCGAGCAATATCCCAGGTAAGTCATCTGCACCGGCCCCGGCTTGCGGGCGAAAACCGTCAGCCGATTTCCAAGCGAATGCAGGGCCAGATCCACCAGGATGTCGATGCGGTCGGCTCGAATCGTATCGGCGACTTGCTGGTCGCCCATTCGGCGAATGTTTCGCCAGTCGTCGGCGTGCTCGCGAAGCGTTGCAGTCATGGCATCTTCGTGCGAGGTGCTGGAGTAGCACACGATTTCGAATTGCTCGCGATCGCGGTTGGCGAGCAGCGGCAATATGCAGTGGGCCGCCACGTGTTGGCGAAAATCCGGCGAAACATAGCCGATTCGCAGCTTCCGATCGGGCTCGCGAGGGTTTTCATGCGGGCGGATCGATGGCCGCAGCGGTTGGCCGATCAGTTCGTCCCATTGCCGCGCCGCGCTCAGCAGCGCCGGGGCGTCGTGCCGCGGGTGATAGTGCATCGCGAAGATGCGGTTGCTCAGGCGGGGCGCGCTGACCGGGTCCAGCGCGAACGCGCGGTCGAAACAAGCCATCGCTTCGTCATGCTCCGCGCAATCGAGCCAGATGTTGCCGAGATTCAGGTGCGCCTGCGCTGAATTGGGATTCAGCCGTTTGACTTCGCTGAACTCCGCGAAAGCCTCATCCAATTTCTGGGTCAGCACGAAGGCAACGCCGAGACTGTTGTGGGCGCTGGAACTATCGGGCTTGAGTTGGAGCGCGATGCGAAGTGCGGTGGTCGCTTCGTCGAATCGGTGGCTCATGATCAGGACGCTGCCGAGGTTGAAGCGCGGATTGAACGCCTGCGGAGCCAGTGCGATGGCTTTCCGATGCGACGCGATGGCTTCGTCCAGGCGGCCCAGGCCGGCCAAGGCGATCCCCAGTTCGTCGTGGAAATCCGCCGTCGTGGGATTGGCCGCGATCGCCCGGCGGAGCAGATCGACGGCTTTTTCGCGCTGTCCCGTGTTCAGTGCGATAATGCCCAGAAGGTGCAGCGCATCGATCTGGTTGGGCGTGTTCTCCAGAATCTCGCGGTAGATTCGCTCGGCTTCCGCCAGCCGGCCGTGTCGCTGATGCTCCACGCCTGTCTTCAGCGCCTGAAAAACCGTCGGCGGCAATGGATTCATGACGCCGAATTCTCGGCGACGGCCGGGGAAACGCAATAAGTTCGCCACGCCTTGCGGAGTGCCGCTTCGAGGTCCTGCGTCAGTTGACGGGGATTTTTCAGCGGCGAGCCGAGCATGCGCGGCCGAAGCTCCGCCCGAAGTTTCGCCAGCCGATCCAAATCGTTCGCCAAATCCAGCGCGATCCGAACGTATTCGTCCGGCGTTGGCGCGATCAGTTCGGTCAGACCAAGATTCGACAGGATGCTTCGCCCGACCCGGCCCACCGCGGTCTTGCCCGAGAGCGTTATCACGGGGACGCCCATCCACAGCGAATCGCACGTCGTGATTCCGCCGTTGTATGGAAATGGATCGAGGGCGATATCCATCCGGGAAATGGTTTGAAGATACAGGGGCCAATCCTGCCGCCCCACGAATTCCAGCCGCTCCGGCGAAACGCCGGCGCGATCGAACCTCTCCCGCACTTGATCCAGATAACTCCCCGGCTTGGCGTGCAGGACCAGCCGCGACCGCGGGGACTCACCGAGAATTCTCGCCCACAAATCCAGCGCGGTGGGCGAGCACTTGCTGAAATTGTTCATGCACCCGAACGTGATGTTCCCCGATGACCGCGCCGGCAGGGGCGAAACGTCCGGCGTTTCCTGCAGCGGCTCATAACAAATAAACGTCTGCGGCAGCCGAATCGTTTTTTCGCTGTAATCCGACAGATCGACCTCTTTTGGATCGACGTACGGATCGGACAGCCGATAGTCCATCGCCTCAAGGCCGGTCGTCGAGCAATAGCCCAGATAGGCGACCTGCACCGGCGCGGGCTTGCGTGCAAACACCGCCAGCCGATTGCCTCTGGAGTGAAGGGCCAAGTCCACCAGGATATCGATGCGGTCGGCGCGGATCATCTCGGCGGCTTTGTCATCGCTGATCCGATGGATGTTCCGCCAGACATCGGCGCCTTCGCGAAGCGAGGACGTTAGGGCGTCCTCCCGCGGCATGCTGGCGTAGCAGTAAATTTCAAATTGCCCGGAGTCATGATACGACAACAGCGGCAGAAGGCTCTGACCCACCACGTGATGGCGCAAGTCCGGCGAAACATAGCCGATGCGCAGCTTGCGATCCGGAGCGCGGTCGTTTCGGTGCGGGCGCAGGGACGGACGCAGCGGAGCGGCGATCGACTCGTCCCATTGCCGCGCCGCCTTCAAAATCGCCGCCGAGTCATACGCCGGGTCATAGTGCATCGCCATGACGCGCGAACTGCCCCACTCCGGCCCCAGCGGTCCCACGGCCAGCGCCCGGTTGAAACAGGCCATCGCTTCCTCGTGCTTCGCGCAGGCCACGAGCGCATGACCGAGGTTCATCTCGATCTGCGGCGCATTGGGCCGCAGCCGCGCCGCCTCGTTCAGTTCGGCGAACGCCTCGTCCAACCGGTCGCTGACGAGATAGGCGAAGCCCAGATTGTTGCGGACCTCGTGATCATTCGGCTTGATTTGCAGAGCGCCGCGATAGGTCGCGATCGCCTCTTCGAATCGCCCGACATCCCCCAGCAGATTTCCCAGCAGCAGGTATGCCCGAAACAATCCCTTGTCGAGCGAGATCGCCTTCCGCCGGGCCGCGATCGCCTCGTCGTAGCGCCCCAGTGCCGCGAAGGCGTCCGCCAGATTGTCGTAAAACTCCGCGGAGTTCGGCCGGAGGCCGATCGCGCGCCCGATCAGCTCAACCGCCACATCCGGCTCGCCGGTCCGGGTCGCGAGAATCCCGAGCAAGTGAAGCGCATCCGGCTGATTTGGATTGATTTTCAAAATCCTGAGATAGATGCGCTCGGCCTCTTTCAGCCGGCCATGCTGATGGTGCTTCGAGGCAATCTTCAGTGATTGGATGATGTCCAGCTTTTGTGTCACGACAGGAGCAGTTCCAGATCGTCTCGTCCAAGCTTGCTGATCAGCGCATTGTCCGCGCTGATGATCGCATCGGCCAGATCGCGCTTGCTTTGCTGCAGCTTGAGCACTTTTTCCTCGACAGTATCCCTGGCGATGAGGCGATAGGCGAAGACCTGCCGGGTTTGCCCAATGCGGTGGGCGCGGTCGATGGCCTGGGCCTCGACGGCCGGGTTCCACCAGGGGTCCAGAAGAAATACGTACTGCGCCGCCGTCAGATTTAATCCCAGCCCGCCCGCCTTGAGGCTGATCAGAAAGAGACCGCAATCCTTGTCGGTCTGAAACCGATCGACCCGCTGCTGCCGGTCGCGCGTCTTGCCATCGAGATATTCATACACCACGCCTTGCTCGTCGAGCTTTTTTCTTAAGATGGCCAGGAAGCTGGTGAACTGCGAGAAAACGATCGCTTTGTGTCCCTCGTCGAGGACCTCGGCCAGGCGCGGCAAGAGGGTGTCAAGCTTGGCGCTGGCGTCGTCGATGCTGGATTTGTTCACCAGCCCCGGATGGCACGCCGCCTGCCGCAGGCGGAGCAGCGCCTCGAGGATTTGCAGCTTCGATTTGGCAAGCCCCTCCCGTTCGATGTGGCCCAGGAGGGCGTGGCGATAGTGCTCCTTCAATTCGTCGTAAAGGGCCCGCTGGCGTTTTTCCAATTCGCAGAAGATCGTCTGCTCGAATTTCTCAGGCAGGTCGCGGGCCACCTGCTCCTTGGTTCGCCGCAGAATAAACGGCCGCAGCGCCTGCGAGAGCAATTGCCGGGTTTCGGTACTGACCGTGCGGTCGGGGGAAGTCGTCATCGACACGAACGCGCGCGACGCACCCAGCATTCCCGGATTCAGAAACTCCAGCAGGCTCCACAGTTCGCCGAGATGATTCTGCACCGGCGTGCCGGACAGCGCCAGCCGATGATCCGCCCGCAGGAGCCGCGCCGCCTTGGACGATTCGCTGGCGGCGTTCTTGATCGCCTGCGCTTCATCCAGAATGGCATAATCGAAGCGGAAATCCTTCCACTGCGCGATGTCGTTGCGAAGCGTTCCGTAGGTCGTCAGGATCAGATCAAAATCCTTGAAATGCTCCGTTTGCTTGAGCCGGTCCGCCGAGGCGTGATCCAGAACGCGCAGCCGCGGCGTGAATTTCGCCGCTTCCTGCTGCCAGTTGAACACCAGCGAGCGCGGCACAACAACCAGCGACGGCCCGGCCGGTGCGTTGGCGTGGCCGGATTCCCGCAATAGCCGCCGCTGCTCCAACAGTGCCAAAACCTGAATCGTCTTGCCCAGCCCCATGTCGTCGGCCAGGCAGCCGTTGAGGCCGAAGGTGCGCAAAAATTCCAGCCAACCCAGCCCGTCGCGCTGGTATGGACGCAGCACACCGTCAAACGATGGCGGGGGGTCGATTGGCTGGATGCCGTCGAATCGCCGCAGTTCTTCGCGCGCCCGGGCAAAGGGTTCATCAACGCTTTCCGCGGGCATCTCGGCCAACAGCGCATCGAGCAGTCCGACCTGCCTGCGCGTGAATTGAATCGCCCCCCCGTTCACCTCCGCCACCGCCGCCAGCAGGCCGTAACGCTTCAGCCACTGCTCCGGGAGAATTCCGACCGATCCATCGTCGAGAACGATGGTCGTTTCCCCCTTGCGGATCGCTTTGAGAAGGCTTGGCAGCTTGACGCTCACGCCCTCGAATTCGGCATCCCCGTTCAACTCGAACCAGTCGATGCCGGACGAAACCTGCATGCGAATTTTGCCGGGCCGGCGATAGACTTTGCCGCTGACCTCGACGTGCCATTGCTGCGCGGTCAGCGCCGCCACCGCCGCCGGCAAACGCCGGGGCAAGAGGCGGAACTCGTGCGGATTGGCTCCATAATCATTGTCGGGACGGAATCCCAACTCGCGCATGCGGGCAACCGCCTGCGCCTCGAACGTCATATCCCGATAAACGATTCGCCGTCGCGGCGAATCGAAAATGGCCGGACTCTTTTCTTCATGCGTGATGTTCTTTTCATCATAATCGAACGACAGCGTGCATCGCAGCCGATCCGTATCCGACCCTTCGCGCGCCGCCGGTGGCGGGGCCAGCGCCAGTTTGGGCCGAGGCGTCTGACGTGATTCGGTGATTCCCATCGCCGGCGGCAGATCGAGCCGCGGCAAATGCGGAAACTGAAGCAATTCCTCGACCAGGTCGTCGCCCTGTTCGACCGGCACCTCGAGTTGTTGTTCCCGCACCAGAAGATGTGCGAACGGAAACGCCCCCTCATCTTCGAACGCCGCGGCTTTATCGCCGATGAATATCGGGCCGCCGGCGACCATCAGTGCCGGCTCGGTAATTCCGATCCGCTGCTGCCCGCGCCGAAGCGTGCCTTCCAATCGATACAGTTTTCCCGCCCCGTGGGGCACGACCGCCAGGTGAAGCCGCCACGGTTCTCCGTCATCCCATTGGACCGGTTGAACTTTGCGAAGGTCCGCCCCGCTTCGCACAACGCAACGGCCCGTCTGGCACATCCTGCGGACCAGCTCGTTGTTCCCGCCGCCGCGAAGCCACAGGCGAGCGGCGATCTCCCGCTCGTCGTAGTCAAAATCGTCGTAATTGCCCACGCCCACGAGAGACGCCAGAAGTTCCCGGTCGATCGCCTCGGGAAGCAGATGGATCTGGTCCGGCCTCAGCCGAAGCCGCTTGATGTCGCCCATTTTGTTGGCCGATCGCGAGCCCAGTTGGATCGCCAACTCGCCTCTGTCTCGGGAAGCCTCCGCGTCGATGATATAAACGATCTGTTTACCCTGCGGCCACGGAGGCGCCGCGGGTTTTTCCCGCCACATCCAGCCGGAGCGCATTTCCGTCAACCGCCGGCGCCAAACCGCGTGCCGCTGCGGCTTGGCGTGGGCCGGGTGCGGATTTTCTCGAAACCGCAGCAGCTCGACCTCTCGGTTTCCAAATTTCAGGCGTTGCACCTCGGGAATGAAATCCTCATCCGCATCTTCAACTTCATCATCCTCCGGGCCGTCATCGTGAACGTCCGCCGGCAGGATTCCCCTGGCGTCCGCCGCCAGCAGGGTTGCCCAGATATGCTTGCACGGCTCGTCGTGATCGACAAAGTGCGGGCACGAGCATCCGTAGTGATATTCCTCGTCGTCCCACCCGACGTTCACATCGTACAGATAACTCCCCTGGACGCGTGCGCGGATATGCCCCACCTCGCTGTCTACGATGTCCACGGCTTTGCGCCGGTAATACTCTTCGCCCTTCAGGCGGGTTTTGCGCGAGAAATCGCTTTTGAGTTCCTGGATGGCCGTCAAGGTTTCCGCTCCGAAAACCCTACTTGTCGCATACCGCGACCGTGTTTTGCAAGACTCGGGAAAGGAAATCTTCGATTCGCCTGCGATATTCCACCGGATTTTCCCGCATTCCCACGATGTGATGCGTATTGGGCAATTCCCAGCAAACGCTGGGGGCTTGCGATGCCCCCCGCGATTCCAGCGCCTGCCGCACCGCCGCACGGTCCTCGTCCGACAGAAACGGGTCGTCGCATGATTGAATCACCATGACCGGACAGGAAATTTTCGGGATGGTATCCACCGGCCGGACCGCATCCATGTCGGCGCCGGACATCCACTTCGCCAGCGCAAACGCCGGCTCCTGAAAAAAAGGCCCCGGAGTGCCGATGCGGGTTCCGTGACGTTTGGCCGCGTTGTGGAAACTCGAAAACGGACATTCCAAAATGACTGCCCACAGATCGCTTCGCAATGCCGCCGTCGCCGCGGCCACCGCCGCGCCGAGGCTGATCCCAAACAATAAGATTTGCCGGGTCTCGCCCGGTCGGGCGGCCTTCAACTGATCCAGCACCTGATTGACATCCTGCCGCTCCCAGTATCCTCCCGTGCAATAAGCCCCGCCGCTGTCGCCGTGCGCGCGCAGGTCGATGGCCAATATCGCAAACCCCAGCTCCCGCAGCAGCGGCGCCCAGGCGATCCCGCCGACTTTCGCATCGGAATATCCATGGAGAATCACCGCGCATCGCCCGCGGGCATCCGGATTTCCGATCCACCACCCCGCGACATGAAGCTTGCGGCCGTTGGATTCATCAATCACATCGAATCCGACATTTTCAAATTCCAGCCCGAGATCGGCCGGCGAAAGGCGCTGAAGATGCCACAGGGCCCGCCCCTCGTCCATGCGCCTCGGCCGCAGCAGCATCCGCGCCATGGCGACGATGCCGACGCCGTAATAGACGATGGCGATCCCCCCCATGACCGCCGCGAGAATCAGAAGCCCGCGAAGCATGTCGCTGGGATGGTAACTGTTTACCGTCGGGGGGCACAAATCATCTATATTGCGATATCGAGCCGGCGATTTCGGCCGTGACGAAAACTGCAACCGATAAAAAAGGCTGATCCGCCGCACACCGAAAACTGTTCAGATGCAGTGATTCTGTTTTGCGGTCAACAGTTGCCCGGGGATGGAAATCGGATTTTAAAGCCTGAGGTTGTATTCGTCCGATAAAACCTCCGAAGGCCAAGGCCCCATTTGCTTTGACCCGATGATCCTCAAATCAAGGAGCAAACTCGTGAAACTCACCATTCCCGCCGTCGCCGTGGCGATCCTGATGCTTGCCGGTTGCCAGGAACAGTCCTCAAAACCCACCGCCACTGATTCGGCGGCCCTGAACGTAACACCAGCCTCGACGGCCGTTGCGTACAACGACCCCGCCCCCACGCCGGTTCCAACAGCGGCACCGGATCCCGCTCTGTCCGCTTCATCCGCGGCCCCGAGCGCTGCCAGCGGAAACACATATACCGTCAAGCGTGGCGACACCCTATGGAAGATCGCCTCGACCCACTACGGCGACGGCAAGAAGTGGCACGAGATCGCCGACGCCAACCCCGGCCTGACCCCCAGCGCCTTGCGCGTCGGCCAGACAATTACGCTGCCATAGTTCCCAGTTCCTCAATAACGGGGGCGCAGCTAGCTGCGCCCCCGCTTCTGTCCGCCGGGACAGATAAGAGGTTCAGATTCTTTTCAGATTCTGAAGTAAGGAAGCCCCTCAATGTTCTCTCCGCTCTGATGTCACCTCTTCAACTATCCGTCCCGCGGCATTAAAGGGACGCAGAACGTCGGCTAAGCGCCGGCGGGAGGCTCATTGCATCATCTGATCCAGCAACGGGTTCATATTGTCGGCCCAGATTTCGTATCCTGCGGGGGTGGGATGCAGGGCGTCCTTCATGACGGATGGATCGATGGTGCCATCGGCGCCGAGGAATTTGTCGCCGATGTCCAGGAAGCGCGTTTTGCTGCCGTCGTCGAGCTTGGCCAGGCCTTCGTTGACGGTTTTGATCTTGTCGCGCATCTCGGCGACCTTGGCGTCGGTTGGATCGGCGCCGCGGGGGAAGATGCCCAGAATCAGAAGCTTGGTGTTCGGAAGCTTGTCGTGAATCTCCTGGATGATCTTTTCATCGCCCTTGAGAATTTCGTCGGCCGTGTAGCCGATGTTGTTGGTTCCGATGAGGAGAACCAGGACCTTGGGGCTGATGCCGTCGAGTTCGCCGTTGTCGATGCGCCAGAGGACGTGCTCGGTTTTGTCGCCGCCGATGCCAAAGTTGGCGGCGTCCATCTGCGGATAATATTTCGGCCAGACTTCCTTGCCCCACCAATGCCAGCCTTCGGTGATGGAGTCGCCGAGGAAGAGCACGCCGATTTTTCCTTGGGTGCGGCGTTGGAGGAATTCTTCGTGATCCTTTTTGAAATGGGCGTCGAGTTGGCCGTCGGGGCCGAGTTTTGGAGCGGCGACATCGGCCGGCTCCTGGGCGGCGGATTGAGCGGCCGGCGCCGGAGCCGCGGCGTCGCCGTGAACTCCTGAAATAAACGCCAATTCCCCCAACGCCAAGCACATCACCAGCAACAGGTAGCAACGCTTCATAGGATGATTCTCCGCCGAGAGGTTTTTGATTCGTACGATCCCAATATAGCGGCCGCGGCGGCTTGGGCAATTGGCGGGGCATGGAGTAACATCGCACGCAATGACCGCCGTGGCAGAGCCTGCGAGCAAATCCGCCAGCTCCACCAGAGTCGCCTGGCCGTTCGCCACGACCGCGATGGTCTGGGTCGTCATCGCCGTCGGGGTCGTTCTGCGGCTGGGGAGGTGGATTCACTGGCGAGCGCTGTGGCTGGATGAAATCTATCTGGCCAATAGCGTGGTCCATCGATCGCTGCACGATCTGCTGTTTAAACCGCTCGAGGACTGGCAAGCCGCACCGCCGGGGTTTTTGACGCTGGTGCACTTCGCGAAGCAAATGTTCGGCGATGGGGAACGATCACTGCGGTTGGTTTCGCTGCTGTTTGGATTGGCGTCATTGCCGCTCATGCTGGGCGTCGCGCGGCGGTTGCTTCGGCCGACGGGGGCGGTCGTGGCGGTGGCGCTGTTCGTTTTCCTGGGGCCGCTGATTTATTACTCCAATGAGTTGAAGCCGTATTCATGCGACGTGGCGGTTTCGCTGGCGATCACGCTTTCGATCCTGCGATGGATGGAAGATCAGACGTTTCGCCGAGCGGCGGTGGCGGCGCTGGTCGGGGCGGCGGGGATTTTCCTGTCCTATCCGGCGGTCTTTGTGCTGGCGGGGGTTGGGGGGGTCGTTTTTCTTTGGATGCGCCGCTCGGGCAATTCGGCGGCCGTGCGTCAAATCCTGGCGATCTGCCTGATCTGGGCGGCGGTGTTCGTTGCGGAGTTTGTGATTTTCGTTTGGCCCATCACTCGGGGCGAAGCGCATCCGCATCTGGTTCAATACTGGGTGGCACAGGATGCGTTCATGCCGATTTCGCCGGTCGCGGCGATTAAATGGATTTTCCGGCGTCTTGACGGCATCGCCCACGATCCGGGGGGGATGTGGCTGGATTATCCCGATGCGGCGCTGGTGGGATTGATTGTCGGAGCGGCGGTTGCCCTGCGGCGGCGGGATCATTTGCTGCTTCTGTTGGCGCCTTTGCCGCTGGTGTTGCTGGCGTCGGCGATGAAGCAATATCCGTTCGGAGACCGACTGGCGCTGTTTTTTGTGCCGCAATATTTGCTGCTGATCGCGGTGGCGGTGGAATCGCTTTGGACGAATCTGGCGGGGAAAACCGCGGGGCTGGCGATCTTGGGGATGATCCTGCTGCCGTCAGCATTGCGGGCCGGCGGCTATTTGTTTTCGCCGCCGGGGCGGGAGGAATCATTGCCGGCTTACCGGTGGGTGGCGGATCATTACAAAAAGGGGGATGTGGTTTATTTGACTCATTTCGCGGAGAGATCATTTCGATACTATCAATCGCAATCAAATTGGCCGATTGGCGTGGTGTTTCATCTTCAACCGCCGATCGCGGGGGGGCGGGATATTCTGGAGGATGTGAAGCCGCTGGCGGGGCGGAGGCGGGTGTGGGTCATACTGATCCATGCGATGGGTGGGGAGCTGGATGTGCATCAGTTCACGGTGGCGGCATTTGATGACATCGGGGTTCCGATCATGGAGCATGCCGAGCCGGGGGCGGTGGTTTATCTTTACGATTGCTCGGCGCCGGCGCCGAAACCTGCCGGCTGAAGTCGGCAGGCCGCGTCGCCGAGTTTCACGCGGAGCGGGCCAGCAGGGATGCGGCGGTATCGAGTTGGCGCCGGAGCATCGGTTCGATCTGATCCGCGGGGCGCGGGGGGCTGAATAAATATCCCTGCAGGAAATCGCAGCCGATCTTCGTCAGGAAATCGCACTGGGCGTCGGTTTCGACGCCCTCGGCGACGACTTTGAGGCCGAGACTCTGGGCCAGGGCGACGATCGCGCCGATGATCGCGCGTCCGCTGCCGCCGTTGCGGCCGGTGTCGATCGTGTTGACGAAGGTGTCGGCGATCTTCAATGTCTCCAGCGAGAGCCGCTGCAAGTACGCCAGGGAGGAGTAGCCGGTGCCGAAATCATCGACGGCAACGGCGACCTTCATCTCGCGCAGTTGCGACAGCTTGTCGCCGGCATCGCGGATGTTGCGCATCAGCAGGGTTTCGGTCAGTTCGATTTCGAGCCATCGTTCGGGGACGCCGGAGGTTTCCAGCGCGTTGCCGACGGTGCGGATAAAATCCGGCTGAGCGAATTGGACGGTGGAGACATTCACGGACAAGGGGGTCAACGGCAAGCCGGCCGACAGCCACGCGCGGGTTTGCCGGGCGGCTTCCTGAAGCACCCAGGTGCCGATGGGAATAATCACGCCGGTATCTTCGGCCAGCGGTATGAACTTGGCCGGCGGCACCATGCCCAGGGTGGGATGATGCCAGCGCAGGAGCACCTCCAGCCCCTTGATGCGGCCGGCGCGGTCCACTTTCGGCTGGAAATGGAGCTTCAATTCTTGATTCTCCACGGCCTGGCGGAGCGCGCCTTCCAGTTCCATGCGCTCGACGGTGCCTTCGCCCATGTCGGCGGTGTACGGCCGGGCGACGTTGCGTCCGTCATCCTTGGCTCGGTACAGGGCCAGATCGGCGTTTTTGAGCAACGAGGTCGAGTCGCTGGCATCGCGCGGAAAAACGGCCGAGCCGATGCTGATCGTGACGAATTGCTTGCGCCCCTGGAAATCAATGGGCTGCTTGAACTCATCCATCAGCGCCATCGCGACGGCGTGGGCATCTTCGGGATGGGTCAGGTCGGTGAGGATGGCGGCGAATTCGTCGCCGCCCATGCGGGCCAGCAGATCGCATCCGCGCAATCGGCGGCGAAGGCGGTGGGCCACTTGGCAGAGCATTTCGTCGCCGGCCTGGTGGCCGTAGGTGTCGTTGATGTATTTGAACCGGTCCACGTCAACAAGCAGCGCCGCGGCGGGGCGGTTGTTGCGGCGCGAAACCGCCAGCGCTTGCTGCAAATGGTCGGCGAAGAATTCCCGGTTCGGCAGTTGGGTCATCGCATCGTGATGGGCCTGGAATGTGAGCTGGTCGGTCAACTGGCGATGCTCGACCGCGACGCCGGTCAGATCGCTGGCCAATTTCATCAGCTCGATGGCCGATGCGTCGGGCCGGTGATTTTCGCGCCAATACAGAGCGAACGCGCCGGATGATTCCTTGTGGCGCGAATGGATCAGGATCGCCCAGCAGCACTTCAGCCCATGTTCGGCGACGGTCTGCCGGAGGGATTCCCACGCGGGATCGGTCGTGAGATCGCAGACGATGATGCGCTCGTTTCTCTCGGTGGAGAGTGCGGCGAATCGATTGAGGAGGGAGTACAACTGACGTTCGATAGAACTGGCGAGCGGGGTCGGCAAATGCGGGGCGCAGTGGTGGAGGAATCCGCCGCAAAGCATGACTCCGGCGGCGACGGCCTGCGGTTCCTGATGCTCGGCGGCTTCGATCAGCCGGCGAAGAATTTCGTTGAGCGGCTGGCCCTGGGCGATCATTTCCAGAACCTCGGCCCGGGTCTGCTCGCGGTGCTCCATCTGCTTGCGGACCGTCACGTCGCGTGCCGAGGCGTGGATCTCGCGCACCGAGCCGTCGCGCGCATCCGCCAGCGTTCGGCAAGTGGATTCGAGCCAGACATATTGCCCGTCGCTGCGGAGGAATCGGAACTCGATCGTGCCGGTTTCGCCCGAAGCTCGCGACGTGCGATAGCAGGCGTCGAGGGCGGGGCGGTCTTCGGGATGCACGAATTCCGCGAGCGCGCGGCCCTGCAATTGGTCCGGAGCATAGCCCAGAATGGCGCGGGAGGCGGGCGACGCATACAGATAAATCCCGTTCGGATCGTGACGCGAAATGGCGTCGGAAGAATTTTCAGCCAGGACGCGGAAGCGTTCTTCGCTCTCCTGAAGCGTGAGGGCTTTCTGCGCCAGGAGATCCATGAGACCCTTGCTCTGGAGCGAGGATCGAACGCGGGCGCGCAGCTCGGCCGGGTCGAAGGGCTTGATGACATAGTCGGCCGCGCCCAGTTCCAGGCCGCGCAGTTTTTCCTCGGTGGATGAAGCGCCGGTCAGAAAGACGATGGGGATGTCAACGGTGATGGGATCGGCTTTGAGCTTGGCGCAAATCTGAAAGCCGTTGAGGCCCGGCAGATCAACGTCCAGCAGGATCAGGTCCGGGCGCACGGCTCGCGCAGTGTCGGCGGCTCGCTCGCCATCCAGGCAAGAAAAGAATTGCAGCGGCTCGGTGACGAGCCATGCCTGGACGAGTTCATGAATGTCGGGCGAATCGTCAACGATGAGCAGTTTCTGCTGAACCATTTGTCTCCTTGGTTCGGTTGTAGCCCTTGACGGAACGAATGAGCTGGACCAGTTCGTTCACTCCTCCCCGAATCGTTTCGAGCTGTTCGGAGGACTTGATCAGCGCCTCAACGCGGGCGGCGGTTTCGGTGATTTGCGGGAAGCCATATCCCGCGCCGGCGCCCTTGAGTTGGTGGGTCAATCTGCGGAGTTCTTCGATCTCGCCGGCCTCGACGAACGAGTTGAGCGAGGCCACGCGGGCCGGCAGTCGGCCGACGAATCCCTCCACGGCTTTTTGCATGGCCGATGCGACGGCCTCCGGACCGGAGGGGACCGGCACGGGCCCCGGCGAATGGGATGCGGGCGACGGTTGCGGCGTGCGCGCGGCGGGTCCGCTCTTGGGAAGATAGCTGAACGTTGTCCGCAGCAGCAGTTCACGGTCAATCGGCTTGGTGAGATAGTCGGAGCATCCGGCGGCGAGGCAGCGGGCGCGGTCGCCGCTCATCGCGTGGGCCGTCAGCGCGATGATCGGCAACTTAAAGCCCATGCGGCGCAGCTCGGCCGTGGCGGTGTAGCCGTCCATCTCGGGCATCTGCATATCCATCAGGATCAGATCGAATTGTCCGTTTCGCATTTTCTCCAGCGCGTCGCGGCCGTTGGGCGCGACCGCCACCTCGGCGCCGGCCATGGTCAGGTACATCGTCAGCAGGTGCTGGTTGTCGATGCCGTCCTCGGCGAGCAGGATTCGACCGCGAAGCGTGAATTGCTCGGATGGGGCCACCTCGCCGTCGATCGACAGCGTGGACTCCGTCAGATCCTGGCGCATCTCGATTCCATCCAGCGATCCGCCGTCAACCCAGAGCGAGAACATGCTTCCCTTTCCAATCTGGGAATTCACGGAAAGGTCCCCGCCCATGAACTGGGAGAGGCGTTTGCTGATGACCAGGCCCAACCCGGTGCCGCCGTATCTGCGGGTCATGGAATCGTCCGCCTGCACGAACGGCTGGAAAAGACGCTGGACCTGCTCCGGCGTCATTCCGATTCCGGTATCGCAAACGTCAAACTGGACCCGGCTGGTCGATCCCTGCTGTTGCACGGAGACTTTCAGGCAGATCTCGCCGGACTCGGTGAATTTGATCGCATTGCCCGTCAGATTCACCAGGACCTGTTTGAGGCGAAGCGGATCGGTTTTGACCTTGGCGGGGATCGGCCCGATGAACTCGACGCGCATCGCCAGTTGCTTGGCGACCGCCTTGGGACGCAGCATGGAGACCACTTCCACTGCCGTCTGGGCGATGTCGTGCGGAATCTTCTCGACCGTCATCTTTTCGGCTTCGATCTTGCTGATGTCCAGGATGTCGTTGATGAGATCCATCAGGTGACGGGCATTGCGGCGGACCACCTGGAGACAGTTGATCCGGTCCGACATCGTCTGCACGGGAGAGAGCATCAGGTCGGCGTAACCCAGAATCGCGGTCATCGGCGTGCGGATTTCATGGCTCATGTTGGCCAGGAACGCCGATTTGGCGGCGTTGGCTTCCTCCGCCTTGACTTTCGCGGCCTCCAGCATCGTGTTGGTCAGCTTCAGCTCGGATGTACGGTTCGAGACTTCCTCCTCTAGATTCTCGCGGTGGCGGGTCAGCTCGGCATCGCGTTTCTGAATCTCCGAAAGCATTTCATCGAAACACCCCATCAGCGCGCCCAACTCATCCGATGGCGCCTGGGCCGTTCCAACGCGCAGGGTGTAATCTTTGCCGGCCGAGACCGATCGTGCGACACCGGTCAAGCTCAGGATGGGCCTTGAAATCACTCGCTGCAGGCGCTCGACCAGCACAAACGTTCCCACCAAAGTGATCGACAGCACCAGTAGAATCACCAGCAGGTAATTGGTCATGTGCTCGCGCAGGGCGTGCAGGTCGCTGTTGGTGTAGACCCATCCAATCTGCTTGCCATCCGGCATGACGATGGGTTGCCATACGTCGAGAAATGCGGCGCCGAATTGAATCCCCTCGGCGCTAGGCCGGGGCGGCAGCGTGCCGAAATATCCAGTGCGCTTGTATTGGGCCATCATCTGGCCGGCGGCGTTGTACACCGCGGCGGATTGCAGTTCCGGCTGGACGCCCAGGGCGCGCAGAGTCGCGGAGGCATCATCCGGATTTTCAAAGCTGACGGGGACCATTTCGTCCTCGGCGGCGATGCGCGCCATCGTCTTCCAGTCGTCGATGGTCCGGTTCTTCATCTGCCGGTAGTCGTAGAGCAGGAAGATCGTGCAGGCGATCAGCATCGCCACGCTCGTGCTGATCATGCCGAGCACGATCAGTTTTCCCCGAAGACTGAGTCTTTGCATCATTCGCATAATTCGCTTCGCCTCTTTCTGTCGCTCCAACGACCGCGTCCGTCGATCAATGCTTTTTGAATATCTTGGCGAGACTCAACAGCCTGGAACTCAGTCGCAGACCGGCTTTGTCGGCGGCATCCGGGGCGATCTCAAAGCGAATTTTCCCATCCGCGATGAGGAATTGAATGATCCCTCCGGCCCAGAGAAACTTTGACGTTTCTCCCACCGTTAAGATCGGCTGATTTCCGACGGCATTGAAGATATCTGTCAGGTGATCCTCCTCTGAAGCCGGTACGTAAAGCACGTGGCAGCCGTGGATTTGCCCCGGTGAATCGAAATGTTTCACGATAATCGGGTGCCCCGCGACGGACCTGCCATCCATGACCTGCTGAAGCGCAGGTCCGAAAGGATCATCTCCGATAACCGCGACCACGAAGGGAGCATCCCTGCTCGAGAACGCCGAGTCCGGCCACTGCGTGAACTGCGCGAAGTTGAAGATGAACGCGGCTTTGATCTCATATTCCTTGCTCGACACATCCAACGGCATCCAGCGTCCGGCGCGCGCAGCCGCCGGAGCCAGGAACGCCCAGATGATGATCCCCACCATGGCTTGGGCAGTCAGAAAGCGGTTTCGCGTTTTCGAGTTCATTCGCTTCGTGCGGCAGATACCGCCGCGAAATTCACCATGCACACGCGTGCACCGGCAACACGCTGTGCCCCGCAACGGACGAAGATCAGTTCACGACCTTCGCGCCGTACGTGAGCGCACGCCGAACTCGGCGATCATTTCCGTGGGTCTATGACGGATGTTCTGTTCGTAATGATCGGGAGACATGTCCGAAGCATTTAGGCGCTTATCTTAAGATTCATATCTATTAACGTTTATGGGACGCCGTTGGGAACACGACGGCAGCATCAAGATATGAAAAACGGAGAGGTCGGGATTCGAACCCGAGATACAGGTTTTAGCCCGTATAACGGTTTAGCAAACCGTCGCCTTCAGCCACTCGGCCACCTCTCCGGCAATCCGCAAAAGGTAAACGAAAGCGGCCAAAAAACAAGAACGGTCGGCGGTCTATCCCAAATGCAGGCGGAGCAGAACCGGCAATTTCGCCGCCGTGGCGGCCGCGGTTTCCCGCCCGAGGTGAATCTTCTCCAGCAGATCGTCGCTCACTTGCTGATGTTTACAGGTCAGCGGAAATCCCACGCCCGCGTCGCAACACCAGGTGTCGGCCGCATAAATGTGCCGGACCAGCAGAGCGTGCTCGGCGGGGGCAGCCTCCGGCTCATGGTGCCAGCGGATCACCGCCTCGATTTGCGGCGCTAGATTCCACTTGGCCGCCAATCGGTCGCCCAGTTCGCAGTGGTTGAATCCGAAGACGCGATTTTCCTCGGCGACGAACGGCTCACTGCTTGCCTCGGCTCCGCTAATCAATTTTGTTCCCAATTCCGCTTCGGATTGCAAAGCCAATAGGAGGGCGATGTCATGCATCATGCCGGCGAGGAACGCTTCCTCGGGATCAAGCGCCTTTGACTGAATCGCCAACTCGCGGGCCAGGATGGCCACGCCGACGCTGTGATCCCACAAGTCCCGGCCGTCGTATGAGCCAAGCCGAACGGGTTTGCACAAGGTGGACAGGCACGACGAGAGGGCGACTTCCTTCACCGCCCGCAGCCCCATGAGCGCAACGGCCCGGTCCAGTCGCGTGACTTTTGTCTGCAGCGCGTAGAACGCGCTGTTGACCGCCTTCATGATGGACCCGGCCAGCGCCGCGTCCTGCGAAATCAGCTTCAGCAACTGATGGGTGTTGCAATCCTGATCACTGGTCATGCGCAAAATGCGGCTGGTATTTTCCGGCAACGCCTTGAGGACCGGGTGCTTTTCGATAAAAGCGTCGATCAAAGGCGCGGAATTAATTGTCTCAATCATCGGCTGCTCCACTTAAAACTCATGTCAGCAAACTCTCACCCATTCCGCCGCCCTGTTCATCGGTTCCGTGTGGCGTAAACGCCGTCGCGGGCTCCCCCACTCGCAAAAATATCGGTGCTCCGTCTCCGCTCCTTTACGCTCGGCGGCCATTTTCCTGATAAAAGCCGGCCGGTTAAACTCTCCGTTCGTTATTATTTGACATGTTCATGCGTTGCCAAAGCACAGACCGCAAACAGGCCCGATAAGCCCGAAATCGATCCCGGCGTTGACGGGGATGGCGGGGATCTTTAGCATTTGCCGAGGTTTTTTCGCTTTTTTGGGAGCCTGGATGTTTCCTCGACGCAAGACGCGCAAAGTTGTCATCGGTGATCAAGCCCATGGGTTCGTCGGCATCGGCGGGGATGCCCCGGTGGCCGTGCAAACCATGACCTCCGGATATACCTGGGACATTGATAGATGCGTGGCGGAGATTCACAAGTTGGCCGCGGCCGGGGCCGACATCGTGCGCGTCGCCGTGCCGGAGCGGAAGGACACCGCCGCCTTGAAGGAAATCTTGCCGCGCGTGAACGTTCCCATCGTCGCTGATGTGCATTTCCATTTTCAGCGGGCGCTGGAAGCCGTCGAAGCCGGCATTCACAAGATTCGACTTAACCCCGGCAACATCAGCGACCGCAGCCAGGTGAAGGATGTCATTCAGGCCTGCAAGGCCCGCAAAATCCCCATCCGCGTCGGCGTCAATGAAGGCTCCATCGTCGAACGCCGCGACAAGCAAAAACGAATGAAGGAATTGGGCGGGGTTTTCTCCAACAACAAGAACGGCCATCTTTTGGCCATCATGATCGCCAAGCTGGAAGAGTATCTGGACATCTTTCACGACGAGGATTTCCACGACATCGTCATCAGTGCCAAGAGCATCGATCCGGAACTGGTGATCGACGCGTACAAGGAGATCAGCCAGCGGTTTGATTATCCGCTGCACCTGGGCGTGACGCACGCCGGTCCGAAGGAGACCGGAACCATCCGCTCGGTCGTTCCGCTGGGGCATTTGCTGTGCAGCGGCATCGGCGACACGATCCGCATCAGCTATGCCAACGATCCCATCTACGAAGTGGAAGATGGATTGGAATTGCTCTACGTGCTTGGGCTGAGGACTCGCATCGGCGCGGAACTGATCGCGTGTCCCACGTGCGGGCGAATTCAAGTGGATTTGTTCAAGCTGGTGCAGGACGTTCGCAAGCAACTGGCGAAGGAAATTACGGTGCCGATGAAGGTGGCCGTGATGGGCTGCGTGGTCAACGGCCCCGGCGAATGCGAGGGCGCGGACATCGCCATCTTCGCCGGCGATCGCAAGGGAATCATTTACGTGCAGGGTGAAAAAGTAGCCAACGTGCCGGAGGAAGAAATTCTCGATCGCCTGCTGATCGAGTGCCGGCAATTCGAGCAGAAGGTACAGCGCGGCGAAGCAAAGCTCGGCGAAAAGAAGGTGGACATTCTCCCGCCCGACCCGATCGGCGACCTGGGCAGCGGATGGGAGAAGGTGGAAAAAGATCGCCACGCGCTGCCGGTCGTCAAATAGTCACGGCCTCCGGCGCGGCCTGCCGACTTCATCTGGCGGGTGTCTCACGCGGCGTATTGACCGACCATTCTCTAACCTCGGGCGCCAAATGAAACTCATTTCACATCTCTTGATCTTGGTAGTGGGAGCCGGCTTGGGAGTCTGGTGGGGCGTGAATCATCCCGAAGCCGCCCAGAACGTAGCCACAAACGAAGAGCAGCAGGCCGCCAAGATTCAGGAGGCCGTTTCGAAAGAGAAGATCGTCCTCCTGAAAAAATTCCTCGACACGACCCAGCCGGATCAAAGCAGCTCGGAATTCAAGCAGATGCTGAATCAGGAAAAACAAAACCTGCAGAACGCAAAGGCGAAACTGTTGAATTGAATCCCGCATGAAGAAGCGGAACAAAAACCGCCGCCGACCAGCCGATGAAGGCTCATACGTCTGCCCCACCTGCGGCGAGCAGATCGTTATCCCGCTGGACCCCTCCGCCGGCCCCGAGCAGCAGTATGTCGAAGACTGCCCCGTCTGCTGCAACCCCAACGTCGTCCATCTGGAATTCTTCGGCGACGGCGAATCTCCCCGCGTCTGGGCCGACGCGGAGTGATCCCGATCCCCCGTTCAATGATTCTTCAACAAACCCGCATATTTTGCAGAAGGCGCGGGCCGCGAAAAATGCTATCTTCGTGAGTATCGTTAAAACCAAGGAGTTCACCCATGAGCAGCACAATGGAAGTCGGAAAGAAGCTGGTCGATCTCTGCCGGACGGGAAAAAGCATGGAGGCGGTCAATACGCTGTACGCGCCCAACATCGTGAGCATCGAGGCCATGAGCGGCCCGTCGATGCCGCAGCGAATGGAAGGACTGGCGGCAATTAAGGAGAAAGCTGAACAGTGGGAGAAGAACCACCAAGTCCACAAAATGGAAGTGGACGGCCCCTGGCCGCACGGCGACCGATTCGTCGCTCGATTCAAACTCGATGTAACGGCCAAGACCGGCCCCATGGCCGGCAAGCGCATGACCCTGGATGAAGCCGCCCTTTACACCGTCAAGGGCGACAAGATCGTTCAGGAAGAGTTTTTCTACCACATGGGATGACCGCACCGCGCGGCGAGTCATGCGGGATTTGTCGAAGTCCGCAGCGGCTGGTTATGCAGCACGGCTGCGACTACGCCGTTTCAGTTCGTAGCCCTCGTAACGTGCGGCAAACCACGTCCTACCTGCGAACAGCAACGTGACCGGGACAATCAGGAGATTGCGCCGCGCGAGAATAACCGTGTGCCAGATTTCGCTTTGGGAAACGTGCAGCAGATGACCGACCCCGAAAGTAATAACAGGAATCACCAGCAGGATCACCAGCCATTGGATGACAAGGATCCGGAGGGCCATGCGAGTGGAATAGAGGAGCGAGTGCTGCATAACGAATCACTGTTCACTGGCCAGGGCTGCCCACCGAAGTTTCGAACTATCAGCGCCGAAGCGCGGCCCCGGTCCACATCTCGATTGAACTCGTCGAAGTCAGCAGCGGCTGCTCCCTCAGCTCAGTTTGAGGAACGCGTGCGGCTTGAGCGTCCGTAGCGCATCGTGCAACGCCGGGAACAGCGGCCTGGTCGCCTCGATCGTGTTGGCCTTCGCCAAGAGCACAACCACCGATACGGGCAGTTGCGTGGTGTTCTACTCGAATTCCAAGCCGCGGTCGTTCGTTATCAGTGCATCAAAACCGGCCTGTGCTGTCTTGGCCAGCAGTTCACCATTCTCAATGCCGGACCAGCCCATATAAGCGACGGTGAAGATATCGCGTCCCACGATTTCGCTGCGAAGCTGGTGCGGCAGATTTTCGTCCAGCAGCAGTTTCACGCGCCAACCGCCACGGCGGACCGCTCGGCTTGCCGCTTTAGTTGTTCGAGCAGTTCGATAACCTGCTCGCGGCGGACCGTCGGAAACTGCTGCAGGAATCCGTCCACCGTATAGCCCGCTTCGAGATGGTCAAACAGCGACTGGACTCCGACGCGCGTCCCTGCAAAGCAGGGTGTGCCGTGCATGACCTTTGGATTGATGGTAATGATCGGAGTCATGACGGCAGTTTACCACGTCCATCTTTGGCGGACACTATGACAAGCCGTTTTGCCCCCATCAGCCACGGCACGTTATGCCATGAGCATCGATCCGGCCTGTGTTATGGCTTTGTCTCGAAAACCAGCAGATAAGGCACAGCCGAATGTCCGGCGGAATCTTTGAAATTTCCGAAATTGTTGCTGTTCAGCCAGATTGCGTATGTCTTCCCAGGTTTCAGATGGACAGGCAGAATGCAGGTTCGTTTATCATCGGCGTAGTGCGGCTTGCCGGTGGTTTCCGGAAAGGTGTCCTTGCCCCACGTGGACCATGACCAGCTACCGTTCTTCATATCTTTACTGTACGTCACTTTGATCTCCGTCACCCCGGCGTCGACGCCGTCCGAGCCGGCTTCGGGAAACGCCTTTACAACGACGGGCGGAGCGGTCGCCAAGCTTACAACGTCATCCGAATTCACCGCACCGATGAGGGCAAGCAGGGCAACAAAGAGCGAGCAATTGATGATCTTTGTCATGACTCCTGCAGAAATGGTGGATGGTACTCTGTGGCCGGCCATGCGACACACATGCTGACCATTGAACGGAAGAAAATACCATACCGCGGCGCAGCCGGCTATGCGGCAGACGGCTTGCGCCGAAATCGAGCGATGCACCACACTAAGATACCTACCCAAACAGCCAGGACGCCGATTAGGAAAGAAACAACAGTCTCTTCGGGACCGCCCAACAACGTGCTCATGTCATCCGGGGGCCGGTAGGGCAGAATCTGCAGTTCATGAAGCGCCCCAATCAGGCCACCAAAGATCACGAGCCAGACGAGCGGTGCGAGAACAGACTTGCGCCGATTCCGTTCGCTTCGATCATCGAGTGGATGCAATTGCCGCATAACGGATGACACCCCGTCCGATCGGCGATGCGCGTGCGGGCAGGAAAAGTGTACCAAAAAACGCGGAGCTGACGCTGCCCGCATTTCCACTGTCAGTCGGGGCCTTGACCGGCGATATTTCTTAACGTGTAATGACGCCGCTGTTTAGAGGCGGCGATCCTTTTTCAGGTTCGACTGGTTTTTGAGGGTCCGTTGTCATGCGAAGTTTCTCGGCTCCCGCAAAACGATTTTCCTACACACTCTTTCATCCGATCTGTCGCTGGCCCATGCGGCTTTGTCTGGCCGTGACATGCGCGGGAATCGTTTGCGCGGCGGCTCCGAACATCGTTTCGGCCAATCAGGCCACCACCAAGCCGGCTCCACCTGAGAAGGTTTATTCCGTCAGCTTTTTTGCTCCGGTTTTTGAGAGCCACCCCGGCCAGGCGAACGCCAACGCGGCGTTGCAGGCATCGTGGACTGAAATCATCGGCGACGCCGAGGTCGATCTGGGCCAAACCCGGGATCTCTACGTCGCTCCATCGCCGGATGTGCCGATCTCTCATCCGCGGGTTGCCGACCTGAACGTTGCCGGCGAGGCGCGGTATACGCAGGGCGCGATCCTGGCGATCGACCAGGCCATCGTTCGCAGGCTCAATGCCGAGGGTTTCGGCGCCGTGCTGGTGGTTCCCAGCCCCAACGACATTGATCCGCAGGACCTCACCGATCTGCGGTTTCACCACGGCGGAACGCTGCACCTGATCATCTCGATTCCCACCGCCGCCCGGGTCAGGACCGTTGCAACGGGAAAGCGGTTTGGCTCCTCGGCCGATCGCATCAACAATTCGAAATACGAACGGATCGTAAACAATTCCCCGGTCCAGGCGGGGTCGCAGCCGACGGATGAGGTGACTCCCTTTTTCAATGAGAGGGTCATCAACGATTACGTGGACCGCCTCAATCGCCAGCCGGGCCGGCGTGTGGATGTCGCGCTTTCCGCAGCCGATGCGCCGGATCAGTACATTTTGGATTACCTCGTCAATGAGATGAAGCCGTGGTACGCCTACGCCCAGATTTCCAACACCGGGCCGGTGGACACCGAGGAGTGGCGCGAGCGGCTGGGGTTCGTGGACAATCAACTGACGGGCAATGACGACATTTTAAGTGTCGATGCCGTCACCGACTTCGATCGGTCCACCAACGTCTCGGCGTCTTACGAATTTCCGCTGTTTGCGGACGATCCGTCCTATGGCACCGATCGCCTGCGGGCCAGGGTATACGGAACCTGGGATCAATACACCGCCGCCGATCTGGGATTCCCGGGCGACACCTTCAGCGGCAACGATTATTCCGGCGGCGCCGAAGTCATTTTCAATGTGTATCAGGACCACAGCCTTTTCGTTGACCTGATCGGCGGCGTCCGATACCAGGACTCGCAAGTACAATCCTCTTTCGAGCAAACCAACGCCAGCGCCGCCTACATCGTCCCCTACGTCGGCGTTCGGGCGGAGGACAACAAGCTGACTTACAATTACGCCCTGGCCTTGAACGTCGAGGGGGCCTTCACCAGCGCCGACAAATCCACGCTGTCCGAGATGGGACGCGCCAATCCCGACGCGAGTTTCATTCTCGCCCAGCCCAACCTGCAGGGCTCGTTTTATCTGGAACCCCTTATTGATTCCGCCGACTTCGACGCCGGGCACAGCACCTTGGCGCACGAAATATACGCCTCGATTCGCGGCCAGTGGGCTTTTGGTTACCGCGTCATTCCCGAGTTCGAGCAGACGGCCGGCGGATTTTACACGGTGCGCGGTTATCCCGAAGCCGCCGCGGCCGGCGACAACGTCTTTGTGGCCACGGCCGAGTATCGCTTCCATCTCGCCCGCGCGCTGGGTGTGGCCCCCAATCCCTCGAAATTCAGTCTCTTCGGCGATCCCTTCCGGCTCCTGCCCGAGCAGCCGTATCAACGCCCGGACTGGGACCTGGTTCTTCGCGGCTTCATCGACGCGGGGGAGATTTTCCAAAGCAGCATCGTTCCCGGCGAATTCAACAGCACGCTCGTCGGCGCCGGAGTTGGAGCGGAACTTCAGGTTTACCAGAACATCGACGTGCGCGGCGATTGGGGAATGGCACTAACCAACCTGACCGATCGCGCAAGAAGCGGAAGCAGCGAATTCACACTGGTCGTCACCTTGCTCTACTAGAGGTTGTTGTGAACACGATACATTCTCGAGCCAATGTCGTCGAAAACTCCAGGCGGGCCGATCGTCGTCGCCGCCGGGCCAGGATTGTCGTCGCCTGCGCCGTCGGGCCGATCGTCGCGGCGCTGGCGCCGCGCGCCAGGGCCGGCGTGCAGCTCAGCAGCGTTGCCTACGGCGCCGCCTCGGTCTCCGAGCGCGGGTCCGTCACCACCATCCGCACGGGCACGAGAAATACCATCCTCAACTTTTCCAAGTTCGACATTTCCACCGGCTCGACGGTTGATTTTCTCCAGCCCAACGCCGCCTCAAGAGTGCTGAATCGCGTCAACTCCGCCGCGCCTTCCTCCATCAACGGCACGCTCCTGTCCAACGGCTCGGTTTATCTGGTGAATCCCGCCGGCGTCATCTTCGGCGCTGGAGCCATCGTGGACGTCAATCGCTTCTACGCGGCCGCCGCCAGCTTCTCCAACCAGGATTTTCTCGGCGGCGTCGATCATTTCACCAGCGTCTCCGGACTCGTTTCCAACAACGGCCAAATCCGAGCCAACCAGGTTTCCCTGATCGGCTCGCAGGTGTTTAACGAGGGATCCATCGTCGCTCCCGACGGGGTGGTGGCGATGCTCGCGGGATCAGATGTGCTGGTTAGCGAAAAGGGCAGCCACATCACCGCCAAGGTTGTCTCGCCCGCGCCAGTCGCGTCGCAGTCCGGCTCAACTCCGGCTGCATCATCCACGACCAATCTCGGCTTCTCCGCCCTTGCCGCGGGGGATGTTTACGCCCTGGCCATCCGGCACACAGGCGTTATCCAGGCCAACAACGTCCTTATCAACGGCGGGCAGGGCCAGGTGCAGGTATCCGGCTCGATCGACGCGTCAACCAATACTTCCGGCGGGATCGGCGGGAACGTCGCCATCACCGGCGGCCAGGTGAATCTCGCCTCGGCCAACATCAACGTCTCCGGACCCGCCGGCGGCGGCACGGTCGACATCGGCGGCGGCCCCCACGGCGGCGGCGATCTGGCCCACGCGCAGATCGTCTCGGCCGATTCCAGCACCACCATCGACGCCGACGCCACCAGCAACGGCAACGGCGGTTCTATCGTGCTCTGGTCTGACGGCCTGACCACAACCGCCGCCACGCTCACGGCCCGCGGCGGCCCGATCGGCGGCAACGGCGGGTATATCGAAACATCCGGCGATTACCTCCAGGTCACCAATGCACCCAACGCCTCGGCCCCGCACGGAGACGCCGGGACCTGGCTTTTGGACCCCCTCAACGTCGACATCGAAAACGGCGCCGATGACGGCAACTTGACCGGATCCGTCATCTTCAACCAGACGATTGTTGACACTCTGAATGGCGGCACCAGCGTCAGCATCACCACCAATCAGGCCGGAAGCGACGCCGGGGTATTGACTCAGGACGCCAACGCCACGATTTCGGTCGTGCCCACCGCCAATGTCACACTGAGCCTCACATCCAATTCCGACATGACCCTCAGCGGCGGAATCAATTCCAGCGGGTCGTTCACGCTCGGCGTCGCGCTCAGTTCGGGCGGAGCAATTGTCCTTGGCGCGCCAATCACCACCGGCGGCGGCAGCTTCTCTGCCTCCGCCACCACCGGAATCAACATCGGCTCTGGGGCATCCATCGCCACGGGCGGCGGCGACTTCGCTGGCAGCGGATCCAGTTTTCAAAACAGCGACACGGTCAGCACCGGCGGCGGCAACGCGACGATCACCACGTCCGGGGCCATTATCGTCGCGGCGGCGATCACCACCGGCAGTGGCTCGTTCACCGCCAACTCCACCGCCGCCGCATTCGATAACACCGGTACCATCACCACGGCTAACGGCGCGGTGAGCATCACCTCTTCCGCGGGCGTGACGATCGGTGCGGCCGTCGGCACCGGCGGCGGTTCATTCGCTGCCAACGCCAACGGCGGCATTTTCAGTAGCACTAGCACCGGCACCATTACCACCGCGGGCGGCAACGTGAGCATCGCGGTTGACGCGGGGATCACCATCGGAGCGGAGATCAACACCGGCGGAGGCGGATTCAGCGCCGCCACCACCGGCGGTAACTTTGAAAATGACAATGCCATCACCGTCGGCACTGGAACATCAGCGAACAACCCCTTTACCGTTGACACCAGCCCCGGCACCGGCACGATCAATATCAACGGCGCTATTACCTGGGCGGGGACCGCGGGCGTGACGATTGAGGGCGCCAACGACATCACCATCACCGGCACCGGAAGCATTACATCGGCTGGTTCGGCTGCGATGCCGGTTTCCATCTACACCAGCGCGGTCAATGCGCAGCCAACGGATACCCTGGGCATCGCCGTCAACGGGGCCATTGACATATCGGGCGCATTCACCGCCAGCGGAGCCAACTTCGCGATCGGCAGCATCGTCGTCTCTGACCCCAACGCCACTCTCACCGCGGCATCGGCCTCGATCAATACCGTCACCAGCGTCAGCCCCATTGGCACGCTCACGCCCGCAACCGTCGCCATCAGCGGACTCCTTACGATCAATGGTGGGGCATTGGATGCCGGCGGCACTACCTCATTGCTCGATAACGGGGCCGGAAACATCACCACCAACGGCGGGGCGATCAGCATTACGAACAACGGCGAAATCGCAATTGGAAATGCGATCGATACTACCGGTAGCGGCGTCGGCGGGGCGTTCAGCGCGACCCTGGGCAGCACCTTCACCAACTCCGGATCCGGAACCATCACCACCGGCGGCGGGGCCGTCACAATCGCCTCCACCGAAAACAGCTCCATCGGAGCGGAAGTCAACACCGGCGGGGGCAACTTCACTCTCAGTTCACCCGGGTTTACAAGCAGTGCCGAGATCACCGACGGCGTAGGTACTGGAAGTCAGGCCCTTTCCATCAACGCGACGAGTGCCACCTTGGGCGCGAACTTGGGCGGCGCCATCTCGTGGGGGGGCAGCGGTGGGGTAACGATTCAAAGCGCCGGCGGCCTGGTGATCAGCGGCAACATCACGTCCACCGGGACCGATGTGCCGGTTTCGCTGTTTAGCACCTCGGCCACCGCGGACAACACCGTGACCGGCACCGTGACGACGTCCGGCGCATTTGTCGCCAGCGGCGGCCTTGTCAATATCGGCAACGGCACGTCCGGCTCGGTGACGGCTCAGGCCGTCAGCCTCGACACCACTACCGTCGGCCTGGGCAACGACGTGCTCAGTTTGGGAACGGTCACCGTCGCCGGACCGGTCACCACCACGGCCGGCTCGTTTGTCGCCGGCGGAACCGTCTCTTTCATCGACAATCAGAACGGTGCGATCACCACCACCGGCGGCGGCGTCACGATCAACAACACGGGCGCCACGATCGCATTTGGAGAGCCCGTCATTACCAATGGCGGGGCGTTCATCATTAACGGCGACCCCACTTCCAGCACCTTCACCAACGCCGGGAGCGGAACCATCACCACCGGCGGCGGGGCCGTCGAAATCACTTGTGGCGAAGCCTGCGGCGTCGAAGCAGAGATCAACACGGGCGGCGGCAATTTCACCGTCACCACCCCGACATTTGAAAGTACCGCCGAGATCACCGACGGCGGCGTCGCGGGCAGTCAAATCCTTTCCATCACTTCCACCAACAACACCAACACCAACACCGTAAACATAAGCATCGGCGGCGACATCGATTGGGCAGGCAGCATGACGTTCAGCGTTCCAAGCGGATTTTATCTGGGCCTCGGCGCCGCGATCACCGCCACCGCGGGCGGACCCATCGATCTCTCCGGCGCAACCGTTGCCCTGACCGGCACAACCTCAACGATCACGGGCGGAAACATCACCTTCGGCAGCATCATCAATCCGGACAACACCACCACGCCGGATTTGACCATCCAATCTTCCGGAACCGTCATCCTCGCGGCCGTCGGAACTTCGGACAGTCCCATCGGGTCGCTGACCGTCACCAACAATGGGTCCAGCGCACAGCCCAACACAACACTCAATGGCGATATCTTCGTATCCGGCAACGCGATTTTCGGCGGAACCGTCTCGCTCCCCGTCAACGTTAATATATCCGACGGCAACCAGGAAGAAGGCGACAGCGGCGACGTCGAATTCGACGGAACCCTGGAAGGCCCCGGCGGTCTGAACGTCGTTGATGACACTCAAACCCGCATCAACAACAACGTCGGCGACGTCACGCCCGTGGCCTTTTTGGACTTCACGCCCGGAGTCGGCGGCATCGTCTTCTTCCGCGCCGGATCGCCCGGATCCAGCGGTCTGGCGCTCCCCGCCACCCAGCAGGCCGCCACCGTTGTCAACATCGCCTCGGGCGGAAACTTCGAAGTCAACTTTGGCAGTTCCTCAGCCAGGGATTTCTCCGACCTTTTCGCAACCGTCGATTCCTACGGGCCCCTCACCGTCAACATCGGTTCCGCGGGCAGTCCCAATGCCGCCAACCTCTTCGCCGTCGGGCAAAACGAAAAAATCACCGTCATCGGCGATCTCAATATCGATACCAACGGCGGCACCGCCGAGGTCGGCGACCTCAGTTCCGAGGGCGATATGACAATCACCTCTCCGAACATCATATTCGTCCTTCGCGATCCCACGGTCGAGGGCAGCGCAAAATTGGATTCCGGCATGGACCTGATTGCCGATGGCGAGATCAGCCTGCCCGCCGATGCAAACTATTCCACGGTCGCACCGTCCGGCTCCGGATCGTTTGATGTTCCCGGTTTTATCGCCCGGTCGTTCGACCCAAGTTCCAATATCGCGGCCATTGCCGCCAGCCTGAATACGGTCATCTCCGTTGCCCGCCAGATTTCCCCAACGGCGTTTTTTGGCCCCGACAGTCTGCTGCTGGACCTGACCCCGGCGACCTTGGGCGCGACCATCCCGACTTTCATTCCTCCGATCCCATTCGTGTTCGATCTGCCCATCGCCGGCGCAGTCCCGCGGCAAGACCTCGTGGCCGGAACCGTTCCCGCTGATTTCAAAATCGCCTTCCAGACCGCCTATCCCGGACCGGTGCTTCAGCAGGATCTTAAAGACGCCGGCATCAATACCCGTGAACCCACCGCTGACGAGATTCTCGCCGCCGCCGACGGCGTCGTCGATTACGACGACATGCCCAAAAAACGCCGGCCGCGCGCAGAGGATTTCTCGGTTGTCGTTACTCGTCTCAATACGTCCCATGCGCGGGAATTCCTCGCGAGCTATCAGGCGATTTTCGGCGGCTCGGGAACCTCCGTTGCCGCCTCCAGCCGCAGGGCGCAGATTGCCACCGATATCCAAACTGCATGGGATGCTTACGTGAGCCAGAACGGCTACAACCGCGCTACGGGCCCGGGCTTCCAGCGATACTGCGCCCGAACGCCCGCCGCCGCCAAGGTATCGGCCGACCTGCTGCAACTGAACGCGTTATTCCAGCAACTCAACGTGATGGGGCTAAGCCACAAGGAGGCCAGCGAAGCGTTCCAGTACAACATTCTCGCCAATTTGTCCGCCAACGGCATGCAAGACCGCGATCTCATTGCTGCCGTAGAAAGCGTCGGCACGCCGCCATGACCAAAAGCCGCGGGATGGCAATTCCGCGGGTTCATCGAGGGCAGCACGGCCAACGAATACTGCTAAAGCCGCCGGATCGTCATTCCCCCATCGACATTCAAAACCTGTCCCGTCGCATAGGAGATCTCCCCCCGCGCCAGCACCGCCGCCGCGCGCCCCACATCTTCCGGCGTCCCCCATCGTTTTTCCACCGTCAATCCCCCTGCGATCAGCCGATCATATTTTTCCCTCATCCCCGCGGTCATGTCCGTTGCCACGATTCCCGGCCGGATTTCGTAGACGTCGATGCCGAACTCCGCCAATCGTGCCGCCCACAGTTGCGTCGCCATCGCGATTCCCGCCTTGGAGATGCAATAATCCCCGCGATTGACCGATGCCACGGCCGCGCTCACCGATGAGATGTTGATGATGCATCCGCGCCAGTCCTGTCCCCGCTCATTCCGCTGCCGCACCATCCACCGCGCCGCCGCCTGCGTCAGAAAATACGGGCCTTTGAGATTGATGGACATCAACCTGTCGAAGCTTTCTTCCGAAGCGTCCAGCAAATCCGCGCGCGTCTCCGGCGCCACCCCGGCGTTGTTCACCAGCACATCCAGCCGCCCGAAACCGCGTTCGACCGCTTCGAGCATTGCCGCGCGTGCGGCCCGGTCAGCCACGTCCCCGCGCAGATACAACACTTTCGCCCCCGCGGATTGCAGCTTTCCGATCGCCTCGGCCACTTCCGTCTGATCCCGCCGGCCGTTGATGGCGAGGTCAAACCCGCTGCCGGCTAGCGCCATCGCGATGCCGAAGCCGATTCCCCGGCTTCCGCCCGTCACCATCGCCACTTTTTTCGCGGTTGCCGTGGCCATCAATTCCCCGCATCAAAAAATGCATAATACGGCCGGCGGCTCTCGGCGATCCTCTGGATGTACACCGCCAACTCCGCCGCGTGATAATCGCCCCACATGCTCGACTCCTCGCACGGAACGCTCCGGCCAGCCGGAATGGAATCCCATCCGTTGGGACGATGATAAACCGAATGAAGCAGCAATCCCTGATGCTCCATGGACTGGGCCAGATACGCATCGCCGAACAACGTCCTGGCCACCGTCAGCCCGGCTCCCGTGTAACGTGATCCGCTGCCGGCCATGAATCGGCCCAGCCGAAGCAAACCCTGCGCCGCGATCGCCGCCGCGCTGGAGTCCACCGGCTCATGTTCGTTGAACGGATCGGCGTTGCGCGTCCGCCATTCTCCCAGCCGATGCAGATTCGGCGCGGCCGTGTCCCAATAGGGGATTCCATCCGCCGCGGTCGCCTGCTCGACGTAAAAATCCGCCGTGGCCTTCGCAGCCTTCTCCAGCAATTCCATCACATCATCCGGCCGCTTTGCCGGCGACAGCGAGCGCAAAAATTCCAACTCCTCCGCCAACCCAAGAATTGCCCACGCCAAACCGCGCGTCCACGTGCTGAACGGCGAATATCCCTGCTGCGAACTCGGACAGCGAAACCGCCCGTCGTTGAAAATCGCTTCGTGCGCCGTCCGGCCGCGCATTGCCGGCGTGTCGTACGCGTCACGCCCCGCGCCATAATAGATGTTGTATTTCACCGTCGTCTTTGCATGCGCGATCAGCCGGTCCAGCAGCGAAATCTTCTCGTCGTTTTCCCCCATCAGCACATGCCCAAGCTGATGCGCCAGCCCCAGTATCCGCAGGCTGCGTATCGTATCGATGAACAGGGAATGCGCACCGTTGAACGAATAGATGTATCCCCCATCCGCCAACGTCGTCCACCGCGCCGCCTGTACCGCGCCGCTGGTCTTGATCGCCAATTCGTAAAACGACATCTCCCATTCGTCGGGTTTGATGCGTTTTTCTCGCATCAGCCGGCGAAGATTTCCATAGGTGGAAAGATTGTTAAACCCATGGTCGTGCACCCCCACGTTCGAAACGTGCGGGGCCATGAATTGGAGCGTCTTGCTTCGCCCGATTTCCAATAGATCGCGCTGGTCCGTGCCGTCAAACGCCAGGATCGCCAGGCCGTATTGAAACCCCTGGGTCCATTCCGTCCAGCCGCGCGTCGTGTATTGCCCCTTCACCGTGAACACCGGCGCTCCGCGCGAGGCGTCCCATTCCCGGTCCAGCAGGCGCGCCTTCTCGCCGGCCAATTCCAGTACCCGCGCCGCGGGCTTGGCCAGATCGGCGGCGACCAATTTCATGTCGATCTTCAAGCATGCTCCAGGTACGCGGATTTTAACCGTTTCACGAATTCCAGTTGATCCATTTGCCAGAATTCACTGGAAAAAATCTCCACCTCAATCATGCCGTCAAATCCGGCCTTTTCCACCCGCGACCGGATCTGGCCCAGCGGAATACATCCCTCGCCCATCAATCCGCGATCCAAAAGAAGGTCGCGCGTCGGCGAGCGCCAATCGCAAACGTGATACGAAAAAATCGCTCCCAGCCGCCCGCATCGGGCGATCTCCGCCTCAAGGCGCTCGTCCCACCAGACGTGATACACGTCAATCGTCACGCCCACCCCCGGCGACCGAAGGTTTTCCACGATGTCGTTGGCCTGCGAAAGCGTGTTGATCGCGCTGCGCGTGTCCGCATACATTGGATGGAGCGGCTCGATGCCAAGCTTGATGCCCGCTGGGGTCGCGTGGGGAATCACGGCCGCGATTCCACCGGCGATCTGTTTGCGAGCCTCCGCCAGCGGAACGCCCGGGGCGGCTCCGCAGACCAGCACCACCAGCGGCGCCCCGATCGCCGCGGCTTCATCGATCACCCGGCGATTGTCATCCAGCGCCTTTTGCCGATCGGCCGCGCTGGCCGCCGGGAAAAATCCCCCTCGGCACAGGCTTACGACTTTCAGTCCCGAGTCGGCCAGAATACGCGCCGATTCTTTGACCCCCAGCGGCACGATCGCATCTCGCCAAACCGTGATCCCCGCCGCCCCCGCATCGCGATACGC
The DNA here is from genome assembly GCA_036267155.1 of Tepidisphaeraceae bacterium. Taxonomy (GTDB): domain Bacteria; phylum Planctomycetota; class Phycisphaerae; order Tepidisphaerales; family Tepidisphaeraceae; genus PALSA-1353. The sequence goes on along the minus strand of DATAWP010000003.1, from coordinate 39,353 downwards.
CTTCACCGCCGCCGGCAGCGCCAGCGGCTTGGTCGTGATCGTGTGGATGCACAGGCGTGAAAGCGGCGCTGTTGGCATGGCGCATGACTCGAAATGAATTAACTCAACTCTGGAACATCCATCCACCGCCGCTGGTTCCACGATTCGATTCCCAATTCCGCCAATTGCACGCCCTTGGCCGCCTCGCGAAGCGTCCATCCGAACGGCTCGCCCAGCGCCACGTGACGCAGAAACAATTCCCACTGCGCCTTAAACGCATTGTCATACTGCTGATTCGCCGGCGCCTTCTGCCAGTCGGCGTAAAAATCGATCGGACTGTCGATATCCGGATTCCAAACCGGCCGCGGCGTTCTCGACGCCGGCTGCGCCCGGCACTCCCGCAGCCCCGCGACGGCCGAGCCCTTCGTCCCATCCACCTGCAATGTCAGCAAATCATCCCGCCGCACGCGCACGCACCAGGATGAATTGAAATGGCAAACAATGTTTTGGTCGGTGATCATTGTCGCGTAGGCACTGTCGTCGGCCGTGCATTTATATTTCCGGCCTTCCTCGTCAATCCGATGATCGATATGCGTCGCGCCCAGACACGAAACACTCGTCACGTTGCCGAAGAGATTGTCGACGAGATACCGCCAGTGGCACAGCATGTCGATGATGATCCCGCCGCCGTCTTCGGCGCGGTAATTCCAGCTTGGCCGCTGGGCCGGCTGATCCTCGCCGGTGAAGACCCAGTATCCGAACTCCCCGCGCACGGAAAGAATTCTGCCGAAGAATCCGGTATCGATGAGATGCCGAAGCTTGCGAATTCCAGGCAGCCATAGCTTGTCCTGCACGACGCCATTTTTCAGGCCGGCTTTCTCGGCTCGCCGCACCAGCTCCATCGCATCGGCTGAGGTGGTCGCGACTGGCTTCTCGCAATACACGTGCTTCCCCGCCGCCAGGGCTTTGCTCACTGCTTCAAAGCGCAGCGGCGTCGTCTGCGCGTCGAAGTAAATCGAATATTTTGAATCGTCCAGCAGCGAATCCAGATCGGTCGAATACGGGATTCCCCCATGGCGCTGCGACAGGGCCTTGAGCTTTTCCGTGTTTCGCCCCACGAGAATCGGCTCGGGCATGATGCTGGTTCTGGGATCGGCTTTCACGCCGCCTTGCTGCCGGATGGCCATGATGGACCGCTCCAGATGCTGATTCATTCCCATTCGGCCGGTCACGCCGTTGAGGATGATTCCGATGCGACGGGATTCCATGTTCGCTCCTGCTGCACTCTACGGCCATAGGATATCTGCATTTTCCGGCCATCCAATGGATTTTACAGCCATCTTTGGTACTTTACGGCCAAGTGCGCCGCGCGATCCAATTTCTCTTCGGCCAGTTTGTGCCGCAGTGCCGGCACCGCATCGACAAGCATTTCGACGATTATTACGTCCTGCAATACATGGACGGCGGGGTCATCGAGTTGCGGATCGACGCGGGAACTTATCCGCTGCGGGGCCGATGGTTTTGGTCGAGTTATCCCGGTCCGAGAATCCGATTCCACGCCGCGCCGCCCGGCAAGACGTGGGTACATCGTTACCTGGCTTTTCGCGGACCGGCGGTCAAGCAATGGATGTCGGCCGGCCTATTCCCCGTCGCCCCGCAGCAGCCGGCGCCCGGGGCGGATTACTCCGGCCGATTCGACGATCTGCTGGAGCTTTCGCGCCGGACCGACCGTTGGGGCTTGGCACGCGGAGCGCTGCTGCTGGAAACGATCCTCGTCGAGTTGGCCGAGGCCCGCGCCAAGCCGCATGCTGTACCGGCATGGCTGGAGACTGGCCTGGCGAAAATCACGTCGGCGGGCGCGGAGATCGACTACGATGAATTAGCAACCGAAGCGGGGATGTCCGCGCGGACTTTCCGCCGACGATTTGCCGCCGCGCTGGGAACCTCGCCGCGTTCCTACGCCATCGCATGCCGCGTCGGCCACGCCAGGCATCTGCTCGGCGCCACCGATCTGCCCATCAAGAGCATCGCGCAGCAACTGGGGTATCGAGATGTTTTCTTCTTCTCGCGGCAATTCACGCGCCTGACCGGTATGTCCCCGGCGGCATACCGGCGAACGAAGGATGCGTAAAAAAGCCCACGGCGCCGCCGTGGGCTTCGATTTCAAAAAAGTTGAACTCCTGTTACAACCGACTCAGAACTGCATGATCGCATCTACCGCGAAAGTCACTTCGCTGTAATCGCCGGCGCCATTGTCATGGCTCAAGTTGAAAACCCGCCGATCCGCATTATCCAGGCGAATTTCCGGCCGGAACTGAAGGAACTGGAAGATATTGTCGTTCGGCAGCGGATGGATCTGCACGCCGGCGGTGAGTTCGTAATAATTCGCCTGCGTGCCAGTCGTGGCTCCGCCCTGATCGCGGTACCATTCAGCGCGGGTGTTAAGCGAGAGCATCGAGTTGATTTTGTAGCTGGGATACACAACCGCTCCATACCATTGCGCCGACTCGCCCGGCGTTGTCGCCGCATCGTGCGGAGCATCCACGTAGAGAAAATCGCCCGTAACCGTTAACTGGTCCGACACGGTGTAACTTGGAATAGCCTCGATCGCTGTCCAGTAATCGCCACAGTCCCCGGGGGCTTCCGGTCCTTCTTCGAGATTCAATACCATCGCGAGTTCTTTTGTGACGTTGAATTTCGCCTGGCCCAGGAAGTCGATCGCTCCGTTGCTGTCGAGGGTGCTCTGGTTCCATCCACGGCTGATGCCGCCGAGGACGGTCAGATCATTGCCCATAATCAGCTTGGAGAATGTGTACGACCCGGTGAGCCCGGTGTTGTTGTACATGATCCCGTAAGTGAAGTTGTAGCTATGCGTATAAAAGAGATTGCCGGTGGGGTTGATGGTTTCATCTCCGAGCAAGGCGACGAACTTGCCGGCCGTGATGGTCAGGCCAGAGCCGAGCGGCACCAGCAGCGACGCATTCGCCTGGACGAGATCCAATTGATTCTGCGGCGAGCCCGCCGGCGCGTTATCGAGAATGCCGTGCGAATGGATGAAGGCATCATCCGTTCCGTAGCCGGTTTCGACGACGAAGCCCCAATCCCACGACTTGGTGGAATCGACGCTTTTCTCAAGCGTCAGATCCACTTGATCGAGCAAAAAGCGATTGCTGTAGGCGCCCGGGAAGCCAACAAAGGTGGGCGAGTCACCATGCGGGCCGCTGCCCAGACGCGGGTTGTTTGTATCGATAAAGTACCCAAGCTCGGTGAATCCGGTGATGTCGAATTTGTTCTTTTCCAGCCATTGACCGACCGGCGTGGGGTCCAGGGCAAACATGATGGGAGTCAGCGTTGTCGGTCCGGAAGGGGCCGATGCGGGCGCTTCCGGCGGCGCAGTTGACGGCGCCGTGGTAACGTCGAATAGATAGGGGTCGGACGCCGTATCCGCCAGAGCCACCGAACTACAAGCCAGTGCGGCCAGCGCGGCCGAACAGGCCAGACCTTTCCATACCATATCCCGATCTCCTTCCGTTTTCCGACGCGGCAGCGGTTCCGTGAGTTGAATCGTGCCAAACAAACCGGGTGCCAGAAGCGCTGTTACCCCGCTTTTTCGCTTCAACCGTGTTCAGTTTCGATTAGCGAATGTTTTCGCTCGCCGCTCTCTTGCAGCGGCCGCCTAAGCGTTAGGCAACAATCCCCACTACGAACCCAGTTGCCATGATTCGCGGCTTGGCGGTTTTGCTAAGATGCCCCGATGACCCGTGTCCTGGCCTATGCTGACACCACCGATCCTACCCAGGGCAACTTTCTCATTCTGCTCCTCTGCATTTTGCTGATTGGCTGCGTCGCTTTCATGGCATTTCTGGTGATCTTCCTGGCCCGCTCGCGCCGGCATCGCCGGGCGGATTACATCATGGCCCTGGTCATATTCTGGGCGTTGGCGACCGCCGGCAGCGTTGCCTACTCCGCCGACGCACATCTCGCCTGGGCGCAGGAGAACACCTTGCGGCTGGAATCAGGCTACGGCAATCCCGACGACGTATCGGATGTTCCACAAACCCCGTGGAAAACGTGGCTTGCCTTGGCCGCGGCCTGGGGCGGTCTTATCAGTTGGTCCATGTCCCAGAAGAATCCACCCCCCGCCTCTTCCGGCCAATCCCCCAGCGACGGCGCCAAAAATTGACAAAAAAATAACCGTTCACAACATTGTCGGCATTACCCCATTATACGAGGATGACGTGTATCGTTCGGAAACCGTTGAGAGGAAAATCATGATGCGAATTTTCAAATGGATCGCCCCGGCTCTGGTCCTGGGCGCGCTGGCGTTGTTCTCAGGCCGGATGGTCAAGGCCGACGATGCGGCCACGACGCAGCCTAGCTCGACCAGTGGAAGCATCGTCGTGACCGTCCTCGGTTCCGACGGCAATCCCGTTCCCAAAGCCAGACTCAAACTCCACGCCGCGAAGAAAAAGTCGGATGCCAATGCCGAAGGGGAGTCCGGAAAACCCAAAGCTCTCGCCAGCGGCAAAACCGATGACGACGGCAAGTTCACTTTCTCCGGGCTTGCCAGCGGCGAATACAAAGTCAACGCATCGCTCAAAAAGGCCGGCGCCAAAGGTTCTGGAACAGTAAATGTCACCGACGATGCCCCCAACGCCACGATCACGATCAATCTTGAGGTGACCGACGGCGGCAACGGCGGCGCCACCACCGCGCCGTCCCAGAAATAGTCGGGTTCACCCGGCCGACATCGCCTCGATCACATACGGATTCCGCGCCGCTTCCTCCGCCAGCGTGCTGGTCGGCCCGTGCCCCGGCAAAAGCCGCGTCTGGATCGGAAGCTTCATCACGCGCCGGAGCGACTCCTGCAATTGTCCGAAATCCGAATCCGGGAAATCCGTTCGGCCCACGGAGTTCATCATGATTAAATCGCCGCCGATCAGAATATTCTGCCGCGGGAAGTGATACGCCACGTGCCCGGGCGAATGCCCCGGCGTGTGGATCACGTTCAGCTCCAACGCCCCGATCTTCATCGCCTGGCCATCCTCCACATATCCATCCGCGTTGCGCGGCGGAATCTCGAACGGCAACGGGAAAAACAAGCTGTTCGGCTCGATGAGTTTGGGTTCGTCCAGCCGATGGATCAGCACCCGCGCCTTGGGAAATTTCTCCGTCAAGACAGCATGATCGGCCACGTGATCGAAGTGCCCGTGCGTGAGCCACAATCCGACGATCTCCCAATTCCGTTTTTTCGCCACTTCCAGAAGCGGCGCGACGGTGTGATCCGGCGCGTCAAATAGAACCGCCTGGCCGCTGTTTTCGTCGGCGATCAGGTAAGAATTCGTGGCGGCAATGCCGCCGGTGTTGCTCAGGATTTGCATGTTCTTCAAAACTCCAGCCCGATCTGCCGCCGCATCTCATCCAGCACGCGCATATTACCGATCGAATCCGTCCGGCTGATCCGCGGGCTCCGGCCATCGAACACGGACGCCGCGAAGTCGTCCGCCTCCAGCCCGTACATATCTCCGGGCGCGGCGATGTTCCGGACTTCCCGCGGCGGGGGGGCGGTGGATTTCGGCTTGTCCATCTTTGGCTCAATCCCGCCGGTGATGATGATTCTTGAATTGTCCGCCGTCGGCTTCCAGGGCACGGGCACTTCGATGAAGCCCTCCTCGCCGCAGAGATACGCGGTGTTGTCCGCCTGAGCGCACATGCCGCAAGTGAAGCTCGAAACGATTTGATTCGGAAAAACCAGCGTCCCCGCCGCCAGCTCATCCACGCCGCTCGAATGGAAATCCGCCGCCGCGTGAATTTCGCCCGGCTCATCCCCGGCGAAAAAGCGCGCGAAATTGATGCAATAACATCCGATGTCCATCAACCCGCCGCCGCCGAGTTCGCGCGCGAACCGCACGTTGCCCTCGATCTTGCGCGTGCGATAGCAGAAGCTGGTGCGGATGAGACGAAGCTTTCCGATGATCCCGCTCCGTACGATTTCGATCAGGGCCAGCGTCTGCGGAAGCGACCGATACATGAACGCTTCCATCAGCACCCGGCCCGCCCGCTCGGCCGCATCGAACATCCGCTCGGCCTCGGCCGCGTGCATCGCCAGCGGCTTCTCGCACAAGACATGCTTTCCGGCCTTCAGGGCCGCGATCGTCCAATTCCCATGCAGCGAGTTCGGCAGCGAATTGTACACTGCGTCAATTTCGCCATCGGCGATCAGCGATTCATAGCTTCCAAACGCGCGGGCAATATTGTGGCTTTGGGCAAAGCCTTCCGCCGATCCCCGCCGGCGCGATCCCACCGCCGCCGCCGTCCCCCGCTTGCAGGTGGCCAGACCTCTGGCAAATTGCGTGGCGATGTTCCCCGTACCGAGGATTCCCCAGCGGAGTTTCGTACCCATATCAACAGGATAATCCTTGGGTTACTGTTGCGCCAATGGCAGCTTATTTATCGACGCACGCACGCCGCTAAATTGGGGATGATTCTGACGCCGGACCCAAAGAAAACGAAAAACGAGAAGCCGCCTGCCCTCGGCGAAAAAACATTGACAACCCGCGGTGGATCATTTATTTTCACTCAGATAGTAAATAGGCAACGTGGGTCTCGGCTGGAATGGTAACGGCGAGCCGATATGATGAACGGCTTGTCGAGGGTTGGCATTTCATCAATGTCCACGGAAACAAGGATCATCATGCGCAATTGGATTACATGGCCGTGCATCGTGCTCGCGTGCCTTACGCTGGCGGTCGGCTGCAACAAGAGCGAAAGTTCGGCGACGGCCCAGAAGAAAATCAGGCTTGCGTTCATCACGAACAACGCGGCGGATTTTTGGACGATCTGCCGTGCCGGCTGCAACAAGGCCGCCCAGGAAAACCCCGATATTGACGTGGATTTCCAAATGCTCGCCGACGCCAGCGCCGCTGGGCAGGTGCGCGTGATCGACGATCTGCTGTCGCGCGGCGTGCAGGGCATCGCGCTCAGCCCCGTCGATCCCACCAACGAAACGCCCAAGCTGAATGAGACCGCCAAGTCGGTCGTCGTCTTCTGCGCCGACAGCGACGCGCCCAAGAGCGATCGTTCCTGTTACATCGGCACCAACAACATAGATGCCGGCAAGCAGGCGGGCGAACTGATCAAGCAGGCCATCCCGAGCGGCGGGAAGATTATGATATTTGTCGGAACACTCGACGCCCAGAACGCGCGCGATCGACTGAGCGGCATTAAGCAGGTTCTGACGGACCCCAAGTTCCAGATTCTCGACGTTCGCACCGATCAGACCGACACCACCCGCGCCAAGGCCAACGCGGCCGATACGCTCGTGAAGTATCCCGATATCGCCTGTCTCGTGGGCCTGTGGAGTTACAACGGCCCGGCAATCCTGAGTGCGGTCCGCGACGCCGGCAAGGCGGGCCAGGTGAAGATTGTCTGCTTTGACACCGACGACGAAACGCTGGCGGGCGTCAAGAACGGCGACATCTTCGGCACGGTCGTCCAGCAGCCCTTCGAATTCGGCCGGCTTTCCATGATCAATCTGGCCAAGGTCATCGGCGGGGACAAGTCCGTTATTCCCGAATCCAAGCAGATCTTCATTCCGACGCTGGCCATCACGAAGGACAAAATCGACGAATTCGTGGCGAACCAGAACAAGCTGCTCGGCAAATGAACTGTGATCTGGGTCGTGTTGTTGAGTCGCGATGATTTCCTCCCCCATCCTCCAACTTAAAGGCATCTGCAAGCGATTCCCCGGCGTGATCGCGTTGTCCGATGTCTCGCTGGAAGTGGGTCGCGGCGAAGTCGTGGCCGTCATCGGCGAAAACGGCGCTGGCAAAAGCACGCTCATGAATATCCTCGGCGGCATCCATCCGCCGGACGAGGGGCAGATTTTCATCGACGCCAAGCCGGTCTCGATCCGCAACGTGTCGGATGCGGTGGCGATGGGGATCGGCTTCGTGCATCAGGAGTTGAACAACCTGGAAAATCTGGAAGTGGCCGGGAACATTTTTCTCGGCCGCGAGCCGCTGTGGTGCGGGCCGCTGAAGCTGATGGATCGCAAGGCGATGATCTCCGCCAGCCGGCCGCACTTGGAGCGATTGGGGCTAAACGTTGATCCGCGCACCCTGCTGAAGACGCTTTCGCTTGCCCAGCAGCAACTGGTGGAAATCGCCAGGGCCCTGTCGCAGAATGCGCGGATTCTGGTGCTCGATGAGCCGACCAGTTCCCTGACGGCCGCCGAAACGGCACGGCTGCTGGCGACCGTCAAAGAGCTGCGCAATCAGGGCGTCAGCGTGATTTACATTTCGCACCGGCTGGGCGAAATCTCGCAGGTGGCCGACCGCGTGGTTGCGCTTCGTGACGGCCGCAACGCCGGGGAATTGCCGCGCGATCAGATCACGCACGAAAATATGGTGCGCCTCATGATCGGGCGGGACCTTCGCAGCTTTTACGTTCCCGGCTCCGGCGCTCGGCAGGCCGAGCGATTGCAAGTGAAGAATGCCCGCACGGTGGTCTGGCCGGCGAGATCGGTCAGCTTCGACGCGGCCGGCGGCGAAATCCTGGGATTCGCCGGGCTCGTCGGCGCGGGAAGGTCGGAACTGGCCGAGTCGGTCTTCGGCGTTCGGCCGCTGATCGAGGGCCAGGTGTTGCTGGATGGGATTCCGCTGAAGATTCGGCATTGCCGCGACGCCATCGCCGCGGGAATTTTTCTGGTTCCCGAGGATCGCCGCCGAACCGGGCTGGTGACGTCGATGACCGTGCGGGAGAACATCACGCTGCCGGGCTTGTGGAATTACACGCGGGCGATGCTGATCAGCCGCCGCGCCGAATCGGCCGAGGCCCGGCGGCAAATCGATTCGATGCGTATCCGAACCCCCGGACCCGAAGCCCGCGTGATGAACCTCAGCGGCGGGAACCAGCAGAAGGTCGTGCTGGCCAAATGGCTGGCGCTGGAGCCGAAGGTGCTCATCGTCGATGAGCCGACGCGCGGAATCGACGTCGGCGCCAAGGCGGAAATCTACCGGCTCCTGCGCGCCCTGGCCGATAAAGGCGTTGCCGTGATCGTCATCTCCAGCGACATGGAAGAGGTGCTCGGCATCAGCGACCGCATCGCCGTCATGCACGAGGGCGCGATCGCCGGGATTCTGGATCGAGCCCATTTCAGCGAGGAAAAAGTGATGAACCTCGCCTTCGGAAAAACGGCCGCCGCCTAGGAGCCGCCATGAAAAAAGAACTTGGAATCGGCGGACTGCTGCTGGCCCTGTGCGTGACTCTCGCGCTGGTTCCGCAATCGCATTTCCTGTCGATGGAAAATCTGCGAAATCAGGCCCAACTGATCGGAATGTTCGGCATCTTCAGCATCGGGATGGGGATTATCATCATCACCGGCGGAATCGATCTGTCCGTCGGGTCCGTCTTTGCACTGCAGGGCGTCGTGCTGTCCATTCTTCTGGTGGAAGAACATTGGCCTTGGCCCCTGGCGACGCTCGCGGTGATCCTGGGCGTTGTTTTCCTCGGCGTCATTAACGGATTTCTGGTCACCAAGGTCCACCTGCAACCGTTCATCGTGACGCTGTGCGGACTCCTGATCTACCGCGGCCTGGCGCGATATATCGCCAACGATGAAACGAAAGGTTTCGGTGAGAGCAACTTCGGCCTTCTGCGGCCGATCGCGGCGGGATACATCGGGCCGGTCCCCTCGTCTTTCGTGATCCTGATTGTGGTGGCCGTCATCATGTTCGTCGTGCTGCACCGCTCGGTGTACGGGCGATATCTTTACGCGGTGGGCCGCAACGAGGAAGCCGCCAAGTTCTCGGGCATCAACACCGACCTGGTGATCGGCAGCGCCTATGCGTTGTCGATGCTGCTGGCGGCGATCTCCGGAATCATTCTGGCGTTTTACACCAACTCCATCTCCCCCAGCGGGCACGGGACTTTTTACGAGTTGTACGGCATCGCGGCGGCCGTGCTGGGCGGATGCAGCCTCCGCGGGGGCGAAGGGTCGATCATCGGCATTCTGCTCGGCACCGCGCTGCTTCAGGTTCTACAAAACCTGGTGAATCTGCTGGGCATTCCCAGTTCGCTGAACTTCGCGGTGATGGGGACGGTCATTCTGCTGGGTGTGCTGACGGACGAACTGCTCGGCCGGCGCGTATCGCGCCGCGGAGGGGCCGCCCCCGCGGCCAAGGCCGCTTCGGTGGAAACACCAACGCCGGGCGCTGCCTGAACGTTGTTTACCATTGACATTCGGCCACTTAGCAAATAGTTTCGATCAGACTGAAAGTCACTCGCACGGCGTCATCCGTGAGGCAGGGCCTATGAGCGGTAAATACACATTGGGGCTCGACTTCGGAACGAATTCGGTGCGGGCCCTGATTGTCGATGTGCGCGACGGGCGCGAGCTGGCATCGTATGTCAGCGACTACTCACACGGGGACGTTGGCGTTATCTTGCGGTCGGATCAGCCGGACCTGGCGCGGCAGCATCCGGCCGACTATCTTCGCGGGATCGAGGTGGCCGTGACCCAGGCCATGGAGTTCGCCGCCACGAACAGTTCCCATGATTTTTCTCCCCGTCACGTCATCGGCATCGGCGTGGACACGACGGGAAGCACGCCTTTGCCCGTTGATGGGAATGGAAACGCGCTGGCGTTGCAGCCGCAGTTCGAGAACGACCCCGATGCGATGGCATGGTTGTGGAAGGACCACACCGCTTACGCCGAGGCGGAGGAAATTACCACAGCGGCGCAGAAGCAGCGGCCGGCGTTTCTCGTCAAATGCGGCGGACGGTATTCCTCGGAGTGGTTTTGGGCGAAAATCTTGCGATGCGCGCGGGTGGCGCCCCGTGTCTTCGACGCGGCGCAGAGCTGGGTGGAAATCGCCGACTGGATTCCGGCCGTGTTGTCCGGCACGACCGCGCTGACCAAGCTGCGCCGCGGCGCGTGCGCAGCGGGGCACAAATGTATGTACAACACCCGCTGGGGCGGGTTTCCGGATAAGGCGTTTTTGTCCTCGCTGGATCCCGGATTGGCGCGAGTGGGGCAGTCGTTGCCAACGACCTGCGCGACCGTGAAGGATGCGGCCGGCGGGCTGAGTGCGGAGTGGGCCGCCAAGCTGGGTTTGCCGGCCGGCATTCCAGTGGCGGTCGGGGCGTTCGATGCTCATCTGGGCGCGATCGGCGCTGGCATCACCGAAGGCACGCTGGTGAAGGTGATGGGAACCAGCACGTGCGACATCATGGTGATGCCGATGAACCGTCCCCTGGCGGATGTGCCGGGGTTGTGCGGCATCGCGGATGAATCGGTATTGCCGGGATATTATGGCCTGGAAGCCGGGCAATCGGCGGTCGGCGATATTTTCAACTGGTTTGTGCGCTCGATTTGCCCCGGTGGCCCGGAACTGGCGACGCACGAGTCGCTCACGGCGGCGGCGGCGGCCGTGCGGCCGGGCGAAAGCGGCTTGCTGACCCTCGATTGGCACAACGGCAATCGCACGGTGCTCGTGGATCAACGGCTCACCGGACTCACCGTGGGTCTCACGCTGCACAGCAATCCGGCGGAGATTTACCGCTCGCTCATCGAAGCAACCGCTTTTGGCGCTCGCGTCATCATGGAGCGTTTCGAGCAATACGGCGTTCCGGTCAAACGGGTCGTCAACTGCGGCGGCGTCGCGGCGCGAAGCCCGCTGGCCATGCAGATCTACGCCGATGCAATGAATCGCACGGTGGCGGTTTCGCGAAGCACGCAAACGTGCGCGTTGGGATCGGCCATCGCCGCCTCCGTGGCGGCGGGAACCGATCGAGGCGGCCACGCGGATTTCGCCTCGGCGATCAAGGCGATGAGCGGCGTGCCCAACGTAGTGTATGATCCGCAGCCGGCGAGTGTCGCCATCTATGACAAACTTTATAAGCTGTACGTTCAGCTTCACGACGCCTTCGGGGTGCGTGAGCACCAGGCGTCGTTATCAAATGTAATGAAGGACCTTCTGGACATTCGGGACGCGGTTCGCTCGCACTGAGCTTATTTTTAGCCGTCATTGCCTCGATGTTCTTGGGCAGATGTAAAAATGATCCAAGTTGCGCGTCGCGAATACTGGTACGTTACGGGGAGTCAGCATTTATATGGCCCCGAGGTGCTGCGGCAAGTGGCGGAGAATGCGCGGCAGGTCGTCGAGGGCCTCAACGCCAGCGGCCGCTTGCCGGGGTCCCTGGTTTTCAAGCCGGTCGTGACCACGCCGCAGGCCATCCGCGCGTTGTGCATCGAGGCCAACGGCTCGGCCACGTGCGCGGGCTTGGTGCTGTGGATGCACACCTTTTCGCCGTCCAAGATGTGGATCGGCGGACTGACCTCGCTTCAAAAACCATTTGCTCATCTTCACACTCAGTTCAATCGCGATTTGCCGTGGGACCGGATCGACATGGATTTCATGAACCTGAACCAGTCGGCCCACGGCGACCGGGAGGCGGGTTTTCTGCACACTCGCCTGCGGCTGAACCGCAAGGTGGTGGTCGGCCACTGGTCCGATCCGGAAGTGCAGGACCGCCTCGCGGCGTGGATGCGCGCGGCAGGGGCGTGGCACGATCTTCAAGGGGCGCGCTTCGCACGCTTCGGCGACAACATGCGCGATGTCGCCGTCACCGAAGGCGACAAAGTCGCCGCTGAAGCGAAGTTTGGCTTTGCCGTCAACGGATACGGCGTCGGCGATCTGGAGCGCAGCGTGAGCGAGGCGTCCGATGCCGAGGTCAACCGGTTGTGCGCAGAGTACGAGGAAAAATATTCCGTTGCTCCGGAACTGCGAAAAGGCGCCGCACGGCACGAGTCCCTGCGCGATGGGGCGCGCATCGAGCTGGGGCTTCGATCGTTTCTGGAATCCGGCGGATTCAAGGGGTTTACCACCACCTTCGAGGACCTGCACGGCCTCAAGCAGCTTCCGGGCCTGGCGGTGCAGCGATTGATGAACGAAGGGTACGGCTTCGGCGCCGAGGGCGATTGGAAGACGGCCGCACTGCTGCGGGCGATGAAGGTGATGGCCGCTGGTTTGCCGGGCGGAACGTCGTTCATGGAGGACTACACCTATCATCTGAATCCCGACGGTCATCTGGTTTTGGGCGCGCACATGCTGGAGGTCTGCGAGTCGATCGCGGCGGGGAAGCCGTCGCTGATCGTTCATCCGCTGGGCATCGGCGGCAAAGCGGACCCTGTGCGGTTGGTGTTTGATGCCCGGCCGGGGGCGGCGGTGAATGCGTCGCTCGTCGATTTGGGGAATCGGTTCCGCCTGATCGTGAATGAAGTAGACGTGGTCGCGCCGCCGCACCCGCTGCCGAAGCTGCCCGTCGCCAGGGCGGTCTGGTCGTGCCGGCCAAATTTCAAAACCGCATGCGCCGCATGGATCTACGCCGGCGGGGCGCACCATACGGGTTTCAGCCATGCGGTGAAGACCGAACATTTGCGGGATTTCGCGGAGATCGCCAACGTGGAACTGGCAGTGATCGATGCCAAGACCGATTTAGAAGAGTTCCGCAAGTCGCTGGCCAACGCCGAGATTTATTATCATCTGGCGCCGGGACTTGGCCGGATGTGAGCGACGATGTACAGTCGCCTTCCTTGGCGCCGTTGCAATGAAATATCAATCACTCAAAGAGCGTGTGCATCGTGCCAACCTGGAATTGGTGAAGGCCGGGCTGGTGATGCTGACGTGGGGAAATGCCAGCGGCGCGGACCGCGACGCCGATGTCATGGCGATCAAGCCCAGCGGGGTTCCATACGACCGGCTTGGCGTGGACGACATCGTGGTGTTGTCGATCTCCAGCGGCAAAGTCGTTGAAGGCTCGGCCCGGCCGTCGTCGGATACGCCGACGCATTTGCATCTGTACCGCCAGTTCCCGGCGGTGGGGGGCGTGGCACACACGCATTCGGCCTGCGGGACCAGCTTCGCCCAGGCCTTGCGGGACATTCCCTGCCTGGGAACGACGCACGCGGATAATTTTTACGGGCCGATCCCCGTCACCCGGCCGATGACCGATGCGGAGATCAATCAGGATTACGAATTGAACACCGGCCGGGTGATCGTCGAATGTTTCGAAAAACGCGGGCTCGATCCGGCGCAGATTCTGGGCGTGCTGGTGGCCAGCCATGCTCCGTTCGCGTGGGGCGCCACCGTCGAGAAAGCGGTGGAGAACGCGATCGTGCTGGAGTTTTCCGCGCAGATGGCACTGAACAGCTTCGCCCTGTCGCCGAAGGTTTCGCCGGTTTCCAAAGCGCTGCTGGACAAACATTTCCTCAGGAAACACGGGCCCAAAGCTTATTACGGCCAGACTTAGCCGCGAGGGGAATTCAATCCGTGCGGAAAACCGGCGTGATTTTTGACATGGATGGGGTTCTGGCCCTGACCGAGCAGGCCCACTGGCAAAGCTGGTGCGCCGCGGCCAAGGTGCGGGGCGTCCATATCGAGTATGAGACGTTCGTGTCCTGCTTCGGAAGGGTCAATGCGGATTGCATCGCGATCATGTTCGGCCCGGACGTTACGCCGGAAGAATCGGCGCGGATTGCCGAGGAAAAGGAGCGAGCATTTCGCGATATCCTGCGTCAAAACGTGCCGCTGGCGCCGGGGACAGCGCAATTGCTGGGGGGATTGCGCGAGCGTGGCATTGGGCTGGCGGTGGGATCGTCGGGGCCGCGCGAGAACGTGGAACTCGTGCTGAACTCCGGAGAGATTCGCCGATATTTCGACGCGGTCGTGCACGGGGGCGAGGTCGCGCGCGGCAAGCCGGCGCCGGATGTATTTTTGCTGGCAGCCGAGCGGCTTGGGGTTCCGGCAAAGGCGTGCGCGGTCATTGAGGATGCCCCTGCGGGAATTCAGGCGGCGGTGGCGGCGGAAATGACGCCGATCGCGGTGGCCACCACGCACGATTCGGCTGAATTGAAAAAAGCCGGGGCGATCGCGATCTTTCCCGATCTTTTGTCCATTCCCCTGGAGTTTCTCGCCAAGTCGGCGGGGCTACGCGAAATTCCGTGAGTTCAGACCTCAACTGAGAACAGAACGCGGTCGATGCCGGCGCAGATCATGCCGGCCATTCGGTGGCGGGGTGAAATGCTGGCGCGGACTTCGCCCAGACGGCTCCACATGGCATGGCGGCGAACCTTTTCGCAGAGATAGTCGGTGACGGTGGGGGGAAATTCGGAAAGAAAACCCGTGAAGATGGCGTTGGCGATGCCCTCGACATTCAGCGCGCCGGCGACGGTAATGGCCACGGCATCCAGCGACGTTCTGAACCATTCCGGCAGACCGTTGCGCTCCACTTGCGCAATCAGGGCGTTCCAGCTTCTCAAGCCGGTATTTTCGTGAAAGCTCTTGAGCAGCCCCTTGCGGGAGATGAGAGTTTCCGTGCACCCGATGGAGCCGCAGCCGCATCGGCGATCGTTGCCCAGCACCGGGGTGTGACCCAACTCGCCGCTCAGGGGCAAGTGACCGGTTTCCAGCTTGGCCCCGACGATGGAAGCGCCACCGACGCCGTCTCCAAAATCGACCAGCAGAAAGTCCTTTAGAATGGGCTCGATCGCAAGCTGGCCCAGGGCCAGGGCGCGAATCTCCTGAAGGAAGACGACTGGCAAGCGGGCGAGGGATCGAAGTCCGGATGTGAAATTTGCCTGCTCGGCCCAGTGGATGTTGGGGCAGAGCAGGACGCGCCCGGCCGATTCGTCAACGACGCCGGGGCAACTCAGGATGATCGCATCGATGCCGCGGAGGGGCATCTTCCGGCAGGCGCGAGCGAGCTTGGCAAACCACTGCTCCTTGAAGCGGGGGGTATTGAATTCGATCTCCCAGCGATCGGTTTCGGGAATGGCGACCGGCATGGCCGCCAGCCGTGTTTGCCGCACGCCAAGATGGATCAGAAGAAACCTTCTTTTGGCGCGATCCAATTCCAGAAGCTTTGACGGCCGTCCCAACTGAGGGGAATCAGGGCGCGGCGGGTAGGCGGCAACGCCAACCTCCGCCAAAATCGATTGCGTCAGCAAATCGTCGACGATGCGTCCGACGGTTGCCTGGCTCATTCCCGCTATTTCCGCGAGTTTTGTGCGCGAAGCGGTGCTGTGCAGCCTTAGCATGGAATGAACGATCTTGCGCTGATTTATCCTCCTCAGATGAGACGAGGTCGCCATTAAGCTAAGCAAGTAATCTCGCATAGCGATTGAGTCAAGAACTTGTCTCTTTTTACCGGTCCGCTTAGCTACACCGGTTCTGCATACCTTCTCCTTGCGATAGAGACCCTAACAACCGCTTGACTCCAAAATCTATCCCATCAGGCCGTGGCCTGGTTACGACGGCGACGGCGGCCAAGGAGCCCGATTGCACCGATGGCCAGAAGGCTCGCCGACGCCGGTTCGGGAACATCGGCCATCAGTCCGTTGGCGGACGCGAAGGCATCCAAAGCGGCCCAATCGGCGGAGGTTACATCCGCATTGCCGCCGACGGATTTGCCGAAGTTGCCGGCTAGCAGGCCGAAGTCAACGCTGTTGACGGTGCCGTCGTAGTTGAAATCTCCCTGATCCCAGACCTTGCTCGACTTGCCGAAGTTCGCGGCCAAGTCGCCGAAGTCGATGCTGTTGACCGAGCCATCGAGGTTGGCGTCGCCGTACAGGGTGTACTTCACTTCGAGCTGTCCGGAGGTGATGCCAGAAATTCCGCCATCCGCGCCGTCGGCATAGCCGATGCCATACTGGGTGCCGGTAGCGGAGGAGGTCCCGATTCCGCCGCCGGTCGCCGCGCCGCTGGTGCCGTTCCAATTGCCGTTGTTGTAGCCGTTGGCCAGGTATCCGCGGATCGTTGCATCAATGCTGCCGCCCGGATCGCTGATGACGATGTGGTTGTTGCCCACATCCAGGAAGCTGCCGGACAAAATGCTCAGCGAGGAAATGCTCTCCCCACCGGTGTTGGCGGCGAGCTGCAAAACAGCGTTGCCATCGCCGATCGTGACGTTTCCGGGGGCCAGAGCGCCATTCGCTCCGATCACCAACGTTGCGTCAGCGACCTTTGTGCCGCCGGTGTAGCTGTTGACGCCATCCAGTGTCATGGTGCCTGTGCCTTGCTTGATGAGGCCACCCGAACCCGAGATGGACCCGGCGAAGGTCGTCGAAGTGTTGTTCCCACCGGTCGTGAGGGTGCCGCTGCCCAGCAGCACGCTGCTGCCGGCAACACCGGCAAGAGAGCCGATGGTCTGCACTTGGTTATTGAGATCCAGCGCGGCGCCGCTGGTGGTAATGTTGACAGGGGTATTCAGCGGTAAGTACTGCCCTCCGCCACCGATGCTGGTGACGATGTTCGACGAGTAGAGTTCTCCGATCTGCGTGGGGCTCAAAGCGACGTCATAGAAATTGATATCGTCCATATTGCCGAAGAAATCGGAGTTCCCGTCGCCCGCGAAGAAAGTATCGACATTGATTCCAAGCCGGGTGAGCGTGCTGACATCGGGCCCACCGGCTCCGGTTAAGTTGAGATTGAGGTTTTGACCATCGAGGTAGATCGCCTGTGTGCCGCCGGAGTCCTCGTACGTGATCATGTGCCAGTTCCCGTCACTACCGCTTTCGCCCACCGGTGGCGTCCCCTGAAGGAAGCCCTGACCGAATCGCACGGCTGTCGGATAACCATCATTGCTCCACGCATCGCCGGCGCCGGTGGCGCCGAGGTAGTAAACGGTGTTCCCCCCCTGCCACGTATCGCCACCACTGTTCTTGCTGGCGATTGTCGCTCCCGGCGTGCTCGTCTGAACCCAAGCCGAAAACGTCCAGTTCGCGCCGCTGCTCTGATTGACTATCTGGGACGCAATATCGATTGAGGTCCCAGCGCCGTCGAACTGCACAGAGTGGCTGGAGGCAAAAGGCCCTGATGCGATGACAGTAGCGCCGCTCGCCGGTCCGCTGCCAACTCCCGTCCAATCCGCAATGTTCACGGTGCCGTTCAAGGCCGAACCGCCTGATCCGGAGTTCGTGATCACCTGGCCCGGATTAAGCACGCCTGGTGACATACTGTCAAAAGAATATGAGGCGACCGCCACAGGAACAGCCGGGGCAGGAAGCTGCAGGGTGCCCGCATTGATGGTGGTGGCTCCGGTGTATGTTGATGCTCCACCAACCTGGAGCGTTCCAGCGCCGTTCTTCGTCAACCCGCCGTCCAGGGTTGCCCCCAAAGCAGCGGGATGAATCAAGGGCTGCAAAACGGTGATGTTATTGCCATTGGTATCGATGATGGCGCCGCCGACCTGCACATTCGCGGCGCTGAGACCACCCATGAATCCGTTATTGCTGGTCGCGGCGCGCAAAGTTCCACCGTTGAGGTTAAGGATGCCCGTGCCCGAGAATTCGCTGATCGAGGGGACCGTGAGCGTTCCTGCATTGAGGTTATAGGTGTAGACGCCGGTGCCACTTGCCCCCAGAACGATGCCTCCCGTTCCGCCAACCGTCGTGCCGCCGTCGCTATAGAAAGTGACCGCTCCACCGTTCTGGTTGAACGTGCCGTTTTGGGAACTGCCGGCATCAGCGAAATTGATGGCTCCATTATTGTCGATGTTGATTTGCCCAGTGCCGCTGAGGTTGACGGTGCCGGATCCCGTCGAGAAGACCGAGATTTCAAAATTCGAGACGCCGAAACCGCCCGGGTTGGTGTTCAAAACGCCGCCGGTCATGTTGTAAGTACCGGGGCCAAAAAGGCCGACGGAGAACCAATAGCTGGAGTTAATGACTCCACCGCTCTGGTTGAGGGTGCCGTTTCCGCCGGCGTAATTGCCCGGATTTCCGCCTATGACGGTCCTGCCGGAATTCCAAGTTCCGGCGTTCACGTCCAGCGTTGCGGTATTGCCGAAGGCCTGGGCGATATAGGTGTCGCCGGAGTTTCCTAAAGTGGGGGACTGTCCAACCGAACCCCCCGCGAGCACCGTGGTGCCGCTGTTGAGATAGTTCCAGCCGGTATAGGTATTCGTGCCCGACAGCACCATAGTCCCCGCTCCGCTCTTCAATATATCCACGCCTCCGCTAATGTTGGCGCTGATCGTCAATGTTTTCGTGGGGCTGTCCTGATCAATGAAAAGCTCATTGGTGGCCGAGGTTGTCAAAGTGCCATTCTGAATGACCACGTTTCCGCTGGCGCCGGGGGTCATGAGAATACCCGCGGTGGTCAGCGTATTGGCGCCGAGATCGACGGTGCTGGCTGCGCTGTTGAAACGAAGGCTGGAGACAGCGGTCGAGCTGGGCAGATTCACGTTGGTCACCACATCGGCATTTCCCGCGAGAGTCGTGGTCGTGCTTGGGGTGTAGAATCCGGCAACCGACGAGCCCGCAACGATGTAGTTATTGCCGCCAACCGTGTTGATCGCCGCCCAGTCGGCGCCGCCATTAACCGTCGCGAACGCCATTCCGCCGCTATCGACCAGGAGTCCTCCCGTGCTGGTAGCGGTGCCGAATGTCTCGGATGGATAGGCGCCGCCGGCGGCGCCAAAGGTCATCGAGACCGTTCCCGTCGTGGGGAGCGTCACATCAAGGGCGCTTGCCCAGTTGTGCGTCAGCGCGCCCAAATTCACCGACAGGTTCGCCGCGCCGTTCTGATTGAGCACGATGCTGGAGTCGCCCAATTCCGTGGCTGTTCCCGCGCTGAAGGACTGGCTGTTGGTTTCGCTGGAAGCGCCGTTGACAAGCAGAGTGCCGCCCTGAAGCTGAAGATGCGTAGCGCCAGAGTCGCCAAGCCCGTCATCTCCGAGGATGTTGGTCGTTGGAGACCAAAGTTGGCTGAAGTCAAGTTCCAGCACGCCGTTGTTGATCGCGACGGTGCCGGTGAGGGACTGGTTGTTGGCGGTCAGGACCAGGGTTCCCGCTCCGCTCTTACCCAGCTCGTTATCGCCGCTGTAGCCGTTGGTCATCTGGGCGTTGATCGTGGCAACGCCTTGGTTCACGGTAATGAGGTTGAATCCGGGCGCGGTGAGCCCCAGGCTATAAGAAGTGCTGCCGGGGCCGCTCGAGTCGGAGTTGATGATCCACGCGCCGGTACCGGATACGTTTCCGAAGGTGATGTTGCCGATCGTTTGGTTTCCGTCGAGCGTGATGGTGCTGGGGAGGCTGATGTCCTGCTGACTGAAATCAGCGGTAGCCACACCGCTGGGGATGGCAGGATTCGAAGACCAGTTTGTCGCCGTATTCCAACTGCCCGAGGCGTTGCCCGAGGCGTTTACCTCCCACACATCATCTTGTGCCATGGCCGAATAGCTGAGCGCGAAGATACCGCTCGAGAAAGCTGCCGCGACCGCCGCCAATTTTGCCTTGCTCTTCGGATGCATATCTCCTCCAAAATGTGTTTCGTCCAAAGGACCCGAAATGAATCTGGCCGCCTCGCCGAAAAGGCTTTTTCCGGCGACGCCCTCGTTACGACGGGGGACATTGTAACCATTTATTTTCTGTGTGAAAGAAAAAAATGCTTGCGAATTCTCATTTTCATGTTTATCCTTGTATTTCACGTGCTGGAGAATGTCCCGGCGGAGAGATTTCGAACAGTAACTTTAGGAATTGCAAGCGATTAAATGGCACCTTGAAAGTAAATAGGGCCGTGCGGTCCGATGACAACGCCAGCTTTTGCCGGGGTGGGAATGGAAGAAATGAGAATACCGGCAGCCTCGGTTGGCTGCATCGCACTTCGCTGTGGGCTGGGACTTTTGAATCCGCGGAGGATTTTCATGCGACGCCGAAACGCTTTCACTCTTGTCGAGCTTCTGGTTGTGATTGGCATCATTGCGTTGCTGGTGGGAATTTTGCTCCCGGCGCTGCAGAAGGCGCGCAAGCAGGCGATGGTTGTCCAGTGCGCCTCCAATCTGCGCAACGCCGGCCAAGCGCTGTTTGCTTATGCCGCCGATAATCAAGGCAACCTTCCTCAGTTTTTTGCGGATCCCGTTCATCCTTACGCAGACCCCGGTGGATACTGGATGTGGGATATGGAAATTCCGACGCGCGACGCCCTGGTTCACTATGGGGTGACACAAGAGGCGAGTTATTGTCCAACAAACGCGGACACCCAAAGTGAGCTTTCCGCATCGGGTCAAGATCCTTGGAATTTTGCCTCGATTCCCCTGAAACCCCCCGGGTCCATTGGCTACGGCATCCTTGGCTACGTCTGGTTGACCACCCGGCCTGAGGGGATCATAGGCGGCGCTCCTGCACCAAGGGGGGTCACCGCCAATTACAACACCTATCCAAACAATACTCTCGATAACCCCAGCGGCCCGCTTTATCATTGGGATTATCAGTCGAAGCTGCGGCCTAAGAACACCTACAATAATTTGCACACGATCCTCCGTCCACCCATCTCATCTGATACAGAAATTGTCATGGATCCAATCCTTTCGCAAAACAAAACTCCTCCCTACAATTTCAGCCCCAAAGGCGGCTTTACCACCCCACAGCCAAGCGCGCACCTTTATGGCACCGTTCCTGACGGCGGGAATATCCTGTTTATGGACGGGCATGTGGATTGGCGGCCATTTTCACAAATGCACCTGCGCGCCTTTTGTGGTCAAGGCACCGGTAATCCGTATTTCTGGTGGTAGCTGTTGCAACCTCCATCTGGCGGGTGTTTCTGCAAACCAATATATATCCATCTTTCGAGAGGACCATCTAGAATGAATTGGAAGCGATTTCTCTTTCTTGGTGCTTCCGTGACCTTTATGCTGTTATCCAGTTCCATTGCCGATATCGTAAAAATCGATACCAACAAGACCGGCGAACCGATTTCCAAATACATCTACGGACAGTTCGCCGAGCACCTGGGCAAGTCCATCAACGGCGGGATGTGGGCCGAGATGATCCAGGACCGCAAATTTTATTTCCCGGTTCTGGACGACTTCGATCCCTGGGGAATCGCGACCGACCCGATGTGGAGCGCCGGCCCGTATCGCTTTCTCAAGGCGTCGCCCTGGAAAGTCATCGGCCCGGCCGGCACGGTGACGATGGACGATCAGCATCCTTTCGTCGGCTCTCAAACGCCCGTCGTTCACGTCAAAGGGGATGGGAATCCCGCTGGAATTTCCCAGGACGGGCTGTCTGTCATCAAGGACCAGAAATACACGGGCCGGATTATTCTCTCCGGCGACGACACGGCCGCGCCGATCACGCTGCGTTTTGTGGCGGACAACGGCGAGGTGGCCACCCAGGAAATCGGCAAATTAACCCCGGATTTCCAGTCGTATCCGATCGAGTTCGTCGCCCCCGCCTCCACGGATAACCTGCGCATCGAGATCATCAGCAAAGGCAGCGGAAGCTTCTCGATCGGGACGGTGTCGCTAATGCCCGCGGACAACATCGACGGATGGCGCCGCGACGTGGTGGATTGCCTGAAGGCATTGAACTCGCCCGTCTACCGCTGGCCGGGCGGCAATTTCGTGAGCGGGTACAACTGGCGCGACGGCATCGGCGAGCGCGACAAGCGGCCGCCGCGCAAAAACCCCGCATGGAAAGGCGTTGAGCCCAACGATGTCGGCATCCACGAATTCATGAACCTCATGACGATCATCGGATCCGAGCCGTACGTCGCCCTGAATACCGGCCTGGGAACCGCCGAGCAGGCGGCGCAGGAAGTCGAATATCTGAACGGCGATGCCAGCACGCCGATGGGAAAGCTTCGGTCCGACAATGGACATCCCGATCCATATCACGTCAAGCTTTTTGCGGTGGGCAATGAAATGTTCGGCAGTTGGCAGCTTGGCCACATGTCCCTGGACGACTATGTGAAGAAGCACGATCAGGTGACGGATGCGATCTGGAAAGTCGATCCCAGCGCCCAGCTCGTCGCGGTGGGGAACGTCGGCCCGTGGGACCAGACCATGCTCGCCAAGTGTGCCGACCACATGACCTACCTCAGCGAGCACATTTACGTGAAGGAAAAGACGGCCGTGCTGGAGCACGCCGCCCAGCTTGCCGACGAGATTCGCCGCGTCGCCGATGCGCACCGGCAATACTTGAATGACATTCCCGGCCTGAAAGACCACCACATTCGCATCGTGATGGACGAATGGAACTATTGGTACGGCGATTATCTCTACGGTGAATTGGGTTGCCGATATCACCTGAAAGACGGCCTGGGCGTGGCGCGCGGACTCCATGAATACTTCCGCAACAGCGATCTGTTTTTCATGGCGAACTACGCGCAAACCTGCAACGTGCTGGGCGCGATCAAGACCAGCGGCACCGCCAGCGAACTCGAACCGACGGCCCTGGTTCTTCAGCTTTATCGCAATCATTTCGGAACCATTCCGGTGGCGGTGCCGGACCAGCCGCACGATCTGGATGTTTCCGCCGCCTGGACCGAGGACAAAAAAGCGCTCACCATCGGCATCGTCAATTGCACGTCGATCCCGCGTCAAATTACGCTGGACACCGGCGGGGCATCCTGGAACGAAAGCGCCCAGCAATGGGTCATCACCGGCGAGGATCCGGACAGTTTCAACGTGCCCGGCAAACCGGCTTCTGTTGCGATCAACGAGCAGAACTTTACGGCGAAGGACGGCAATCTCGATTCTCCGCCGTATTCGGTTGCCGTGTATCGCCTTGAGGCGCGGTAGCGGTGTCGGCGCCGACTAAGCGGATCGCGGAATTTTGTTTCTTGCCGTGGAGGTTTGTATGAACGGCTTGCGATCTGCAAAAGTGATTTCGGGCGCTGGTTTTTGCGCGCGTTACGGCATCGCGATTTCGGCGGCGGGATTATTGTGGTCTCGGCCCGCCGCCGCGCAAATGCCGTTGCCGGCATACGGCGTCACCGGGGCGCACGATCCATCGCCACTGCTGCAAACCCCCAACGGCTTCATGTATTTCGCAACCGGCCAGGGGATCGTCTCGCGCGTGTCAGACGACATGGAACACTGGACGAACGGCCCGGTCGTCTTCAACACACCGCCCGCCTGGACCGAAACCGCCGTGCCGGGTTTCACCGGGGATTTCTGGGCGCCCGATGTGGCATACTTCGACGGCCTCTATCACCTGTATTATGCCGTCTCGACTTTTGGCAGCCAGGTTTCCGCCATCGGCATGGCGACCAACACCACGCTGGATTCCCTGGATTTCAGCCAGTACGACTGGGTCGATCAGGGCCCGGTGATCGAGTCAACCACCGGCAGCCCGTACAACGCGATCGATCCCGACGTTCTTGTAGATACCAACGGCTCGGTGTGGATGACTTTCGGTTCGTACTGGAACGGCATCTACATCACCAAATTGAATCCTACCACCGGAAAGCCGATCAGTTCCGCCGTCACGCAGATCGCGGACAATTCGCAGATCGAAGCGTCCTATCTGTATCACCAGGGAGATTATTACTATCTCTTCGTGAATTTCGGAATGTGCTGTATGGGCGTGGACAGCACCTACAACATTCGCGTCGGACGCAGCACGAGCGTGACCGGACCTTTCTACGACGAAAACGGCGTAAACATGGTGGACGGCGGCGGCACGCTGCTGCTCGGCAGCGAAGGCCGGTACATCGGACCGGGACAAGTCGGAATCCTGGCCCAGGGCAATGTCGATTGGATGAGCTACCACTATTACGACGGCGATAACGGCGGCGCTCCCACCTACGCCCTTGAGCAGTTGTACTGGAACAATCAAGGCTGGCCAACGCTGACTGCTCCTACCGCGGAGGCGATCACCTGGGACAACGCCGGGGGCCTGGGCGACGGCGCCAACTGGGACATCGCCGGCAACCAGAACTGGCAAGACGCCAATGGAGCCGCGACGTATGACGATACCGACAGCGTAACCTTCAACGACTCCAACAACGGCCACTACGCTATCACGCTCAACACCACGGTCAGCCCCGGCTCGGTCGTCTTCAACAACAGCGCCGGCAACTACACCGTCACCGGCACCGGCAGCATCGGCGGCGCCGGCTCGCTCACCAAGATGGGCGCCGCCACCGTGACCCTCTCCACCGTCAACACCTACAGCGGCGGCACGATCGTCGATGCGGGCACGCTGGTCGTCGGTGTCAACGGCGCCCTGCCCGACCAAAGCGTCACCATCAACGGCGGAACGCTGAAACTTGCAACCAACATTGGATTAACCACCATACCCACGCTCTCGATCGCCTCTGGCGGCGCACTGGATGTGGGCAACAATCATGTCATCCTCAATGACCCATCCGGCAGCATCGATGCACAGATCCGTGGATATCTGGCCAACGGCTACAACAACGGCAATTGGAACGGCACCAGCGGCGCCGCGACCGGCGGCGGCATCGTGACTTCCGCCCCCACCGGCACGCAATACGGCCTCGGCTATGCCGACGGCGCCGACGGCGGAATCAGCGGCGTCACCTCCGGCCAGCTCGAAGTGAAGTACACGCTGTACGGCGACGCCAACCTCGATGGCTCGGTCAATAGCATCGACTTCGGGGACATGGCCGCGAACTTCGGCCAGTCGGGCAAGGTATGGGATCAGGGCGACTTTAACTACGACGGCGTAGTCAACAGCATCGACTTCGGACTCTTGGCCGGCAACTTCGGCCAGTCCGTCGGCGGCAATGCCGACGTTACCGCCGCCGATTGGGCGGCTTTGGACGCTTTCGCGGCCGCCAACGGGCTGATGGCCGATGTTCCCGAGCCGAGCACGGCGGGTTGTTCGTTGTTGGCGACGATCGCTCTGCTTCCGCGTCGTCGCCGCAGTCGTTGTTTGCAGACTTCATGACTATGCGGACGGCAGTCCCAGCTTCCTCTTTTTCCCAGCCTGGAGCCGCTCTGTTGGCCGTGATCTGTTTGTTGCTGCTCGTCCCCCGGGCCCGCGCCCAGATCGGCGATGTTCAAAGCGTTCATGATCCGCGCATCATCGAGTTCGGCGATTCGTTTTATCTCTTCTCCACGGGCACCGGCATCCCCATCCGCCGATCGAAGGATTTAATCTCCTGGCAGCGCATCGGCTCCGTCTTCACCGATCCCCCCGCATGGGCGGCCAAGGAATATCCACACACTCGATATTTCTGGGCTCCGGATATTTCCTACTTCGCGCACACCTATCATCTTTATTTTGCCGTATCCAGATTTGGAAGAAACGACTCCCGCATCGGTCTAATGACCAACACCACCCTCGACCCGCAAGACCCCAAATATAAATGGATCGATCGAGGCAAGGTGGCCGAGACCCATCCAACCGATAATTGGAATGCCATCGACCCCGCCGTCGTCTTCGACCTTGATAACAATCCGTGGCTTGTCATGGGCTCCTTCTGGCAGGGGATCAAAATGCACCGTCTCGACGCCAACACGGGTCTGTTATCAACGGAAGATCCCAAGTTCTATTCCCTGGCCCGCCGCCCCGCGCCCGATCCGTTGGAAGCGGGCTACATGATTCATCACGGTGATTATTTCTATCTCTTCGTCTCCTTCGACTATTGTTGCCGCGGGGTCCGCAGCACTTACAAAACCATGGTGGGGCGGTCCAAAGACCTCACGGGCCCCTTCGCCGACATCAGCGGCCGCCCGATGCTCGACGGCGGCGGATCGTTGCTCGTGGCCAGCCACGACAACATCATCGGCCCCGGCCACGCCAGCGTATTGCACACCGCCAACCAGGATTGGCTCGTCCATCATTTTTACGATGCCAATCATCACGGCCGCTCAACGCTTGAGATTCAACGGTTGTCTTGGAACCGCGACCAATGGCCCGTCGCCGGTCCGCCGATCGCCACGCCAGCCCCGACGACTCGGCCGGCCCCGACGACTCGGCCAGCCACGAGGAGCGAGAATTAGTTGCACCGCATAACGGCCCGGTTAAAATAACTGCTCGGATTCGGGCAGATCTTCGTCCCTTCACATCGCTTGTCTTATGATCAAAAACGTACTTGTTCTGGGCGCCGGAAGCGCCGGTCTTATCGCGGCGATTTCGCTCAAACGCAAAATTCCGCGGCTGGAGGTCCGGATCGTGCGCAGTCCCGCGATCGGTGTGATCGGCGTCGGCGAGAGCACCACCCCCGCATTCCCCAAGCACCTCTTCGAATATCTGGGCATCAGCCGCGCCCATTTTTATGCGACGGCAGAGCCAACCTGGAAGATGGGAATTCATTTTCTCTGGGGACCCCGGCCGTGTTTCGAATACGCATTCGAGTTTCAGCTCGACGTTCAATTGCCCGATCTTCCTCGCCCCAACGGTTTTTATTGCGATGACGAGTTCGAAGCCGCGAACCTCTGCGGCGCTCTCATGTCGAATCAGAAAGTTTTTCCCCGCCAACCGAACGGCGGCGGCCCGGCGATCCCGCCCTGGCACGCGTTTCATCTGGAAAATACGAAGCTGGTCGCGTGCCTCGAAGTTGTCTCGCGCGAGATCGGCATCGAGTTCATCGACGCCAAGATCAGCGGCGCCCAGCGCGGGTCGGCCGGCATTGCCGCCGTCGTGCTGGAGGACGGGCGAAAATTGGAGGCCGACCTCTTCGTCGATGCCAGCGGATTTCACAGCGAACTGCTGGGCCGGGCACTGGAAGAGCCGTTCATCAGCTTCGATCAATCGCTGTTCTGCGACCGCGCCGTCGTCGGCAGTTGGCAACGAACGACCGAGCCGATTTTGCCGTACACCACCGCCGAGACGATGAATTCCGGCTGGTGCTGGCAGATCGAACACGAACAGACCGTTAATCGCGGTTACGTTTATTCATCCGGTTTCATATCCGACGACGAAGCGCACGCCGAGTTCACGCGAAAAAACCCCAGAGTCCGCCCCTGGGATCACATCGTGAAGTTCCGTTC
Organism: Tepidisphaeraceae bacterium; assembly: GCA_036267155.1. GTDB lineage: Bacteria > Planctomycetota > Phycisphaerae > Tepidisphaerales > Tepidisphaeraceae > PALSA-1353. Next base: position 11,627 of record DATAWP010000003.1, on the reverse strand, counting down.
CGGCCGATACCAACGCGGATGGGTGGACAACGTTGTTGGCATCGGCAACGCCTGCGGATTCGTGGAGCCGCTCGAATCCAGCGCGCTCATGGTGGTCTGCGGCCAGTCGCAGGCCCTCGTGGAATTCCTGATTCACGGCGAGCTTTCGCCCACGCCCACGATGCGCGATCTGTACAACCGCTGGGCTGCCGACACCTGGGACGAGATTCGCGATTTTCTGGCTTCCCATTACCGATTCAACACTCGCCTGCAAACGCCGTTTTGGAAGCACTGCTGCGCAGAGGCCGACGTTTCGGGCTCGGCCGCTCTGCTCGAGTTTTACGACGAGAACGGTCCCACCGGATTATGTCGGCACCTGATGCGGAATATGTCGGGCACGGGAAACCAATTCGGCATCGAGGGTTTTCTAGTGATGCTGGTAGGAAATCGTGTTCCCTATCGCGGCCGCCACGCCGCGACCGATGCGGAGCGCCAGATTTGGAATCGCCACCAGGCCAGCTATCGCGCCGAAGCCCAAATGGGCATGGACGTAAAGGAAGCGCTGGGCTTCGTCCATCACCCCGGCTGGCGCTGGAACGCCGGCCGATAAGCACACCCCCCAAAAACTGCGGGATGACAATCCTCAACCCCGCTTCACGTCTTGCGCGATATCCCGTAGGGGATGCGTGGGACATCAACCGTCAGGTCGAACCCCATTTCAGTTCATCCCGCAGTCTTGCAACGGCTAACAAAATAGGCCGCAGACAACACAGAGGTCACGGAGATTTAGCTGAAAATTCAGTGTTCCTCTGTACTCTCAGTGTCCTGTGCGTCGGCCCTTTTTTTAGCGGCATTGATTTATATCCAGCCGGGGTGAGGGGATGCCAATCGTGTCCGGTGCGCCAAGTGCGTTCGGCACAAGGAAGGCGATTGGCGAAACGTACGCGGTGGGCGAAGTTCAGGCGCACCATGCGGGATGGGTCATCCGAGCCCGGCTGCTTGCGCGATTAGCAAGAACCCCGCACCGACGACGACCGCGCCGATGGCTCGCGCGACGCGCTCACCGGCCGGTGCGAGACGTTCGGCGGTGATAGCTGTCGCTATCACAGCCATCGCGCGCAGGTCCATGACCCCTATCACCAAGAGGATCGCCATCAGGCCGGCGCAGCAGTAGCCGCAATGAAGGCCGAGGCGCAGGCCGTGTCGCCAGGCCGTGCCGACGTTCGCCGGCAACGGACTGCCGCAGCCCGGCGACGTGCGGCAGCAGGCAAGATGACGTGCCTTCCACGACGTGAATTGCAGCGCGCCCGCAATCACGATGACCACTCCGACCGCGATCGGAACGGCGCGCGACAGCGCCGGCAGTTGCATCTCGACCGTCGCCAGCGCGACTCCCAGCGGATAGGCGGCCATTCCGAACACGGTCCATACGAAGAAGTACCCCAAGCCCACCAGTGCGGTCAGCCGACCCAGGCGCGTCTTGCCTGCTTGGTCGACGGCCTGGCGGTAGCGCCACAGCATTGGCGCCAGGGATGGCAGCATCATCGGCACCATCATGACGACCCACATGCCGAGGAACGTCGCCGCGGCGCCGGCCCACGTCTGTCCGGGCATTCGCATCCACGCCATCGACATCGTCCAGCCGCCGGGCATCGACATTCCGCCCATGGTCGACATGGACGCGCACCAGACGATCGTCACCGCCGCGCTTGCGGCAAAAAGCAGCCCTGAGACGCCGAAAAACGCCCGCTGGGAAGCTCGCTCGCAAAGCATGACTCGCGAAACCTCGCGTCGCACGGTTGTTGGGCCAAAGATAACCATGATCCGGCTCATCGCTTGTCGTACTCATCGTGGCGGCGGAACCAGATGCCAGCCTCGTTGCGCCCCTTGGGCGCGCGGTCGAGCCACTGGTACATGTCCCAGAGGCTGTCCAATCCGCGTCCGTCCGCGATCGAGGAGCAGGCCGGACACCCTGCCATGTACTCGGGCCCGAACATGAAATGGTAGACGAGGAGCTGCGAGCGCCCCTTGAAGAGGTCCGCCAGTGAGGCATTCCCTTCATCGGTCTCGAACCGATAGTCCTTGTCGATCTTAACCCATGGCAGTTCCTGCCGTCGCCGCGCCACCTCGTCGCTGCGCCGCGTCAGCTCCTTCTCCTCTTTGAGCAGCCCAAGCCGGGCTGAAAGCCATTCCTCTCGACTTACTATTTGGTGTTGCATGATTCGGTCTCCAAGTCCGGTCCAATTGCTCAGGGATGCTGTGCTCCGGTTTTCCCGTATTCATCGTGGCGGCGCCACCAGGCGCTTGACTTGGTTCGCGGGCCGCCGGCCGGTGAGTCTTGCCACTCCTCCTGCCGGCCCAGTGGTGTCAGGTCGAGGAACGTCCAGATGTTCAACCCCTCCACGCCCCGGCCGTTGGTGTGGTAGGTGCGGTAGACATCTTTGTCGTTGTGGATGAATACGCTCAAGCCATACTTCTCGTACTTGTCGGTCGTCAACCCGAAGTCCACGTTGAATTCGCTACCATCGGACGAGTACCAGGGATACGTCCATCCCATCCGTTTCTTGAATTTCTCAATATTCTCCAAAGGCGCGCGGGAGACCAGGCAGAAGGAAGTATCGCGGGCGTGGAAATGCGCCAGGTGGCCGAATTGGTCCGCCACCATTGAGCACCCCACGCATCCCGCATCCGGCCAACCCGCCACCGGCGGAGCGAACATGAAGTGATAAAGAATAAGCTGGCGGCGGCCTTCGAATAAATCGGGCAGGCTCATTTTGCCTTTCGGTCCGGCGAAGACGTATTTCTTATCAATCTTGACCATTGGCAGCCGCCGTCGCTCGGCCGCCAGCGCATCGCGCGCACGCGTTGCCGTCTTTTCCTTGACCAGAAAGGCGTCGTGCGCCTTCTGCCATTCGGCCTGATCCACGACTTTCGGAAATTTGATCTCGTTCTCGTTATTTGCCTTCATAAATGGTTCCTTTTCTGGTTTGAATCAAATCGTGTCACGATACGGCTCTGAAACCGTTTCTAACCGCGCTTTTTCTCAGCGGCCGTGCGAATCTGGTCCAGCAAGTCTCCCCAGCCTTTGCTCACATTTTCCTGGAGTCCGGGTTCGATCAGACCCAAGGCCCGGTGGGTGAATTTCAGCAGGGTGCCGCCGGGCTGTTCGATGAGACGGTACTGCACGTGCGAGGCCACCGGGTAGGACATCATCATCGGGCCAACCAGTTCCAGCAGTTTCGGTGGTTTGATCACTTGGACATGGCCCCACAGGTGGCCGGTGTTGTCGCCCAAGTCGCGGAACCAGCGCCCACCGGGCCAGGGTTCCAGCTTCATGTTCATGTCCTTCAAGGGGCCGTGCGGTTCCAGCACGGTTTCGAAGACCACATCTGCCGGGGCGGCAATCAACACCTCTTTGACGACGTGCAGGGTTTTGAGTTCTTCAGCGACCATGACTTTGCTCCTTTGAACGAGGCGATTGGTTAGATGCAGCGCGATGGTGCGCCGCACGTTGTTTGGCTTTTAGTTCGGCGGCTTCCTTGATGCTGGCCAGTTGGTCGGTCCAGAAACGCTCGAAATTTTGAATCCAGTCGTGCACGGGTTTGAGCTCCTTGGGGTTCAGCCGATACAACCGGCGTTGCCCGGCCTTGTGAACGGCAACCACGCCCACCTTTCGCAGCACACCCAGGTGCTTGGAAACAGCCGGCTGGGGAAGACCGAGCTTGAGTATCAACTCCGTAACATCGCGCTCGGCCTCCAGGGCGAGCAGATCCACAATCTCCCGCCGACGCGGTTCGGCGATCGCGTTGAAAACATCGGAGGTTGTTGCTGCCCGAGCCACGAGACAAGTATATTCCGATATAGGAATATATCAAGTGAAAAAAATAAATGGCTTCGAAATCATCTCAAGCCGATTGGAGCCTTTGTGCTCTTTTTTGGTTCGGCCGATGTCCGGTTATTAGCGAACATCGTCGACCGATGGGCCCCTGTAAGTGACTGACCCAAAACGATATAGACACGCAATGCAATCAGGCAGAGATTGGGTCTCTGGAATCCGAGTGGCGGGACACCCGTCCAGAATTTTACACATTCGAACTTTTGATGCGTGCCAAAATCCTCAAAATCGCGCATCGGCCGTCGGATACTTGGGTAGGAAACGCCCACCACGGCCAGAGCTTTCCGCGCAACCGGAGCAGATTTGGTTGCGATTGGCTTTGCCGTGGGCGCAAGCGATTCTCGGCATGAATTGCCGCGGAGGAATTCGCGATCGATATTACCGGCGCCAATCCCAGGCCGAAAATTGTGGGTACGGGTGGGGATTGGTAGCTTGCCGCTTTTGTGGGAATCGAAAACGCGGTACAACAGGTCAGAATTCTATTAGGAGAATCGAATGCCGCGACTTTTCGGTTTGGTGCTTGCCGTTTTCGGCGGACTGGCTTGCAGCACCTTTGCCGCCGCCGCTTCAGCTGCCCAAGACCGCATCCGATACGACAACCAATGCTTCATTATCAACGGGAAGGACACGTTTCTCTACAGCGGATCGTTTCATTATTTCCGGTGTCCGAAGCCGCTGTGGGCTGCGCGGTTTCAGAAGATGAAGGAGGCGGGCCTCAATTGCGTTGAGACTTACGTCGCGTGGAACTGGCACGAACGGCAGCCGCCGGCTTCGCTCGATGATTTCTCGAAGATCGACATGACCGACCTGACGGATTGGCTGGACATGGCCATCAACCAGTTTGGTTTTTACGTGATTCTCCGGCCGGGGCCGTACATCTGCGCCGAATGGGACGGCGGCGGATATCCGCAGTGGCTGGTGACGAAAAAGCCGGCTGATGCGCCGAAAAACTGGCTGCGCAGCGACGATCCGGTTTATCTGGACTGGTGCAAACACTGGTATACCGCCGCGGCGAAGGCAGCAGTGCCATTTCAAATCACCCACCGGCCGGCGGGACAGCCGGGCGTGATCCTGTGGCAGATCGAAAACGAATATAACTACGCTGATTTTCCGGCGACGGTAAAGCTGCATCAGCTTCAGGCGCTGGCGCATGATTCACGGGATTTGGGCATCGACGTGCCGCTGATCACCTGCATGACGAATGATCCGCTGTACAAAACCGATCCGTTTCTGGTTCAGAATGTCGTCGAGTGCCGCAACACGTACCCAGGATTCAATCCACGCAACGAGCTTCGGGACATCACGATTCTGGATCGGTATCAGCCGGAAAAGCCGAAGATGATCACCGAGTTGCAGGGCGGGTGGTTTTCGGATGTGGGGAACAAGCTGAGTAGCCAGATGGGATTCACGCCGGAGCAGATCACTCACGTGACGCTGCTGGCGTGGGCGCACGGGTACACGGGGACGAATTATTACATGATGTTCGGCGGAACGAATCTCGGGGACTGGGCCGCGGCGTGGAAAACGACGACGTACGACTACGCCGCGCCGATCCGCGAATGGGGCGGCGTGGGGCCGCGATATTTCGCCGTGCAGGCCATGGCGAACTTCCTCAAGAACCATGCCGTGCAACTGGAGCGATCGTCGCAAATCGGCGGCTCCGATGATGCGGAAGATTTGACTGACGTTTCCACGGTCGTGAGACAAGCGAGCGATGGAAGCCGATTCCTGTTCATCTTCAACAACGATCGGGACGATAGCGCCCGCGGAACGCTGCACGTGGCCACCGGCGGGATCAAGGGGGATCTGAATTACGATCTGGCCCCGTTTGACGCGAAGATTCTGTATCTTCCGCCGGATCAAACCGATCCGGCCAAGGGGCAGTGGTATCCGCAACCGGTTCCGCCGCCGCAGCGGCCAACGGATTTGCCGGCGGACGTATCCATCACCGGTGTTCGCCGGCAAGTGGATCCCGGGCCGGCGACCGATTCCTGGCGCGATCTTCCCGACGGCGCGAGCGTCGAGGACGCCGGAATCTTCGATCGGCGATATGTGTTCTACCGCTCGGATTCGTTCGGCGCGACGTCTGCGCTGACGAGTCTGACCACACGGCTCGCCGGGCAGGATTCGTTTATCGCGCAGTTAAACGACACGCGCCTTGATGTCCAGCGATATGGCCGGGAACTCGTGGCAGCGAATTGGCCGGCGCAATCGAATGGCGACAGCAGGCTGCTTCTTCTCTATGAGAACGGGGGCCGGGCTAACGGCGGCGACGACATGAACGCCCGCTGCGGGCTGCGCGACCTGAGCGTCGGCGCCCATCTGGCCCTCCCCCATACCCTGACGAATTGGAAAATCAGGCCGGAAAATAGCGATCCCGCCCCCGACATCGCGGCCGATCTTGACGATTCATCCTGGTCCGTAACGAGAGTCGGCCGGGCCTATCAGGTGCGGCCGGGCAACGCGGCGGTCTTTCGCACGACAGTTGATTTGAAGCCCCAAGAACTGACGACCCCGCATTTCCTGGTATTCGGGCAGCTTGCCGAGCAGCGGCGGGTGTACGTCAACGGGAAGGAAGTAGCCGCTCAAACCGAACCGCGGTTCGATGTTACGTCAATGCTCCGCGCTGGCGCGAACTCGGTTGCGGTTTATGTGAAAGCGGGAAGATCGCGGACCGGCATCGGAAACGGAGTCGAGCTTGAAACGGGCAAGTCCCCGGATGCGGTTGCGTTGCATTGGCAGATTTCGGGAGAAACCGTCGGCGCCGCCGGCAAGTGGCAAGACCCCGCACTGGACGACTCGAAATGGGAGACGGTTAAATTGAGCCCCGCCGAAACCGCCGCAGCCAGTGCCGACCCGTCGGGAAATGTTCCGGTGAATCTGGTTTGGTATCGCCTGCGGTTCGATCTGCCGTCGCCGAACCCGCACGTATGGGTGCCGTGGAAACTGCATCTCGAAGCGACGGGCAACGGGTTTATTTATCTCAACGGACACGCGCTGGGCAGGTGGTGGGAGGTCGGGCCGCAGCAGGATTTCTATTTGCCGGAATGCTGGCTGAATTTCGGACCCGGATCGACGAACGTGGTAGCGCTGTGCCTGCGTCCGACGAAGGGATCGCCGGAAGTTCGCAGCGCTTCGGTGTCCCCGTACCGGGATTTCGCGGAGACAAGATGAAGCACCGGGTGGGCACCCCGTGTTTCGGTTGCTGGAATGTCCCATATCAGCCTTGACTGGCGAATGGTGTCGTCCATTTTTGAGTAGCATCGCCGAGGGGTCTGCGGTCTCACCGGCGCGAAAAACCTCCCCATCGACCAAACGATCAAAGCAGGTTCTGGCTTCCCCGCTCCAGATCCGTATGGAAGCTCTCCGCTCGGATGTCTTGCCGTTGAAAATTAAGTAAATTACATGAAACAAACTCGGTTAACTATGAAAATAATTCTTGACAACAGGGGCAAGACTGTTAGTTTATGCTCCGCAATCGGACATATTAGCCTTGGAATTTGGAATACCGGTCGGCATGTTTCAGATGTGAGGATGGGATAGACGGCGGGCCAATTTGCGGAGGGCGCGGTGTGTCTTTTCGACGTTTCTCATCGCGTGATGGTAGTTTGGGTAAAATTTCTTCCGGGTTTGGCTCTTTTGTCGTTGGGATCACCCATCACGATTCATATCCAGTTCTTACAGCCGTAACGCGCCGAACACGCTATGTGTAACGGTCGATTAGGACTTGCTGGTCATATCGCTGCGCAAAATGCAGCGCGGTAACTAGGAGAGGGCACTTATGCAACATTGGAAGGATCAAAAGACACGGCGAAGCAGCCGGAACACGCGAGTCAAGATATTTGCCGCGTACGGCGCCGACCCGCGGCTTGCTCGCGCGGCCGGGGGTGCCGTAGCGGCTCTAGGCACGGTGATGGCCAGCGGTTTGTTTGGGTTGTCAAGCAGCTACGGAGCAACCATCACCTCCACCGGGATAGATACAGCGGGTCAAACGAGCTTTAACACCGGATTGCATTGGTCGGATGGGAATCCTCCAGCTCCCACCAATGCTTACCTCGTCAACCAGGAAGACCAAATTCGCACGCCGACCACGGGCGGCAATCTGACATTCGGGGGCGGCTCCCTGACCCTGGGCGACGGCACGGCGACGGGATTCGGCATCCTTACTTTCAAGGGCAATCCCGGTGACACCATCACCATCGGAAACCTGACGCTTAACTCCGGAATCATCCAATCGGGCGGCACCTCCGGTGGAACGGCCAATCCCTGGACGTTGACCACCACCGATCCGGTCAACAATCCCATCATCATCGGCAGCGGCGGTTTCGCCGTTGACGACGGCAACACGGCCGCCAGAACGGTCACCATCGCCGCCGACCTGACCGGCAGCGGCGCGCTGCTGGCCATCGACAATCCCAACGCCGGCAACCCCGCCGCCACCGCAACCAACTCCATCAATGGCGGCACTCTCATTTTCACCGGAAACAACATCGCCTGGTCGGGTACAGAGTTAATCAGCGGGGGCGTGTTACAGGTCGGCGCTGGCGGCGCAACCGGCAGCCTCGGCACGGGCGCGATCAACGTCGATAACGCCCTGACTTTCGACGTAACCGCCAATGAGACCTACACCCAGGCAATGACCGTCGATGCCAGTCAGACCGGCACGATCAGCAACATCAGCACGGGAACCATTGCGATGGCGGGAGTCACCGTCAACGGCACGCTCGCCTTGTCCAACAGCACGGGAGGCCTGGCCTTTTCCGGCCCCATCGCCACGAGCACGGGTACGTTGGCAATTACCAACGGCGGCGGAACCATCGCGATCGGCGGCGTCACTGGCGGGGCCACGCTCTCAGTGGGCGGCACCGGGACCACCTCTCTCTCCGGCACCAACTCGTATACGGGCGACACGCTTGTCAATGGGGGTACGCTGGCCATTATCGGCGGTGGAACGATTCCGAGTTCCAACAACTGGACGATCGCAGCCAACGCCACACTCGACTTGAGCCACGCCACAGGCTCTCTGACTACGACCAGCACCGGCACGATTACCGGCGGGGGGACCATCATCGGCAACGTCGTCTCCGGCGGGACGCTGGCGCCCGGCGCCGGCAACACGATCGGCACACTCGCCGTCAATGGCAACCTTTCCATTACCGGCGGTACGCTGGCGACAACCCTTTCAGGTACAAGCACTTCGCCCGGCGGAGCCACCAATGATCTGATCGATGTCAACGGAAACCTGACGCTCTCCGGCGCGACAGATCTGAATATCAGCTTCATCGGAGGCACGCCCACCGTCGGGAGTCAATACGAGATTCTCTCCTACACCGGAAGTCTACTGGGTTCGGCGACCAACTTCGTGCCGGTGAATCGTTCCATTTCGGTCAGCGTCGGCTCCGGCGAGGTCATCGCCACCGTCACCAACAGTGCGCCGGCCAATCTCGTCTGGGACTCTACTTCCAACAGCACGTGGGACATCGTCACCACCCCTAATTGGCTGAACACCGGCACCAGCGCGAACGACCGCTTTTATCAGGGCGACAACGTTACGTTCAACGACAGCGTCGCCGGCGTGCAGACCAACATCAACGTTTCAGCGGCGGTCAGCCCGACTTCCGTTACCGTTAATTCCACGGCAAACAATTACACCTTCAGCGGCGCCGGGGAAATCACGGGCGGCTCCACCTTCAATGTGACTCTCGGAGCAACCAATTCGCTGACCATCGCCGAGAACAACAATTACACCGGGACCACCACGATCAATTCCGGAACCGTCCAGATCGGCAACGGCGGAACCATCGGATCGCTTGGCGCCGGAACGATCGTGAACAACGGCACGCTGCTTTATACCCGCAGCGATGATCCCACCGTAGCCAATGTCATCAGCGGCACCGGCAGCCTGGTAATCAACGGAGGCGGCGCCACCCTCACCGGCGCCAGCACCTTTACCGGCGGCACCAATATCATCGCCGGAACCGTTTTCCCCGACAACAACTCGGCGCTGGGCGCCGCTACTTCAACCGTGACCGTTCAAGGCAACGGTCAAATTTACACCGTCCAGGCAAATACCTACGCCCAGCCGATCCAGCTCAACGGCACGGGTCCCAGCAGCACGGGCGTGTTGCGCGGGGGAGGTGCGGTCACATCGACTTTCACCGGCCCCGTGACACTCCTTTCACCGTCCATTATCAACATGGACAGCGGCGCAACGATTGCCTTGACCAACACCAACGCCCTGACGTTAAACGGCCAGCCGTTGGAGGTCGCCGGCTCCGGCACCCTGGCATTTGGCGGTAACGTTGATTCCAGTTCGGTCATTTTTTCTTCCGCCACCATCGGATTCGTCCCCGCCGCTTCGACGACCATCACGATCGGTAGCCCCATCGAGGATTTCAGCAGTCCCGCCAGCATCTTACAAAACGGGGCCGGCACCACGGTGCTCAGCACTTCCAATTCCTACAGCGGTTCCACGACCGTTGAAAACGGCATGCTCCTGTTGAGCAGCAATTCACAACTCGGAAGCACCTCATCCATCACGACATTCGGCAACGCCAGTGTCGGCACCGGCGTGATCGGCTTGACCGGCGGGTCCACGTTCTCGCTGGGCGGCAGCGGTTCTTTGGCTATTACGATGGAAGGCCGGTCCGGCACCACGGCTGACGATGCCTCGATCGACAACGTCAGCGGAAACAACACGCTGACCAACACGATCAACTCAGTGGTGGGCGGTGCGTTCTATGCCGTTCAGTCGGATGCCGGTCTGCTCACCATGAGCGGGGCGTTCACGCCGACCTCCGGGACCGGAGCACGGTTCCTGCAACTGCAAGGCAATGGCGCCGGAAATTGGTCGGGAGTCATCTCCGATGGCACGGCCATGATAACGGTCATCGAATCCAGCGCCAGCGGCACAGGCTCGTGGACGCTGTCCAACGCCAATACGTTCAGCGGCGGAGCCATCGTTGCCAGCGGCATCCTCAACGTCGCCAACACGTCCGGCTCGGCCACGGGAACGGGCACCGTTCAACTATACGGCGGCGTCTTGGCCAGCAGCACGCCGACCGCATCAATCGCCGGTGTCGTGGCGGCGGGCACGGTCACCAATCCCGTCATCGGCACCAACACGCTCACCCTCACGCCCGCCGCCGCCACCATAGCGCCCGGCGGCTTGCTCAACGTCGGCTCGCTGTCTGTCGGCGGTCTCACCACCGATAATTTGATCACGCTGAATTTCGATCTTGGCACCGGCGGACCCGGCGTCATTACCAACGGCGACCTGCTGACGTTGGGCTCGGGAACCGTCAGCATCGGCAGCGGAACGGCCATCACTTTCGGCACCGACCCGTCAACGATCGGCGACGATTATCGTCTCATCGGGGGCTCCGTCGGTGGCATCAATCTGTCTGATTTCGTGTTGCCGACGGCGCCCGCGGGCGTCGGATACAGCTTGAGCACATCGGTCGATACTGGGTACATCGATCTGGTTGTCGCGGCCGGCGGCCCGGCCAGTCTCTCCTGGGACAATCTCGGCGGCAGCGGCAACGGCACCACCTGGGATACCGTTCAGCAGAATTGGAATAACGGCAGTGCCCCGGCCCTCTACAGCGACGGTGCCAACGTCACTTTCAACGACACCAACAATGGCCACTACGCCGTCACCCTGAACGGCACCGTCTCCCCCAACTCGGTGCTCGTCAACAACAGCAACGGCAACTACACCATCAGCGGCACCGGCGGCATCGCCGGCGCCGGC
>DATAWP010000002.1:0-13868 GCA_036267155.1 Tepidisphaeraceae bacterium | reverse complement strand
CGATACAGCACAGCATCTGCCGATGCGTCGATACGAAACCGGCCGGGACGCCGGTCGTGCCGCTGCTCAAAACGACGATGGTCAGCGCGTCGAGACCAAAGGCCGCGCCCTCGTCGGGCGGCAAATCGGCAATGCCGGCGCGCGTGTCGAGATGAATACGGATGTGGATTGTTTCGGTACCCGCGCCGAGGTCGATGTCCGGGTCGGTGACGACCGCGGCGAGGCGGTATTTTCCGACCGCCGCAAGAATCGGCGCGGCGCCGGAGCCCGTTGGCAGCTCCACCGGCACCGCCCCCATGCGCATCATCGCCAACAACAAAATAGCGTGGTCGATGCCGTTGACCATGGCGATGCCGGCGCGGGCGCCCGGCGCCACGCCGTTGCGGCGCAGGAACACCGTCGCCCGCCGCATCAATGCGCCGAGGTCGCCGTAGCTGAGCGACCGCTGGCCTTCAACGAGCGCTATCGCATTAGGCCGTTCCGCCGCCCAGCGCATGATCGGGTCGGTGAGGTTCTGCCAGTTCCGGTCCATGATCAAAGGAACGCGAAGGATTACAGTTCGTGACAAAGGTCACGGCCCGTCTTTATCCTAAAATGAAGCGCCGCAGAATGAAATGAGCCCCAAAAATGCTAACGGCCACATGTTCCGAAAGAGCGCGCGTACATCCGGCGTCGCTCAAATCGTAACAGTGGCCGCCCGCAACGGAGCCGCAAGCTCGACGCTGCACCGCCTACATAAGAGATTGAGGCAGGTTATGCAAGGCCGGCTTTCGTGTAACATCATGGGACTGGACCCGTTCCAAAATGGTTAACAAAGCGGGCGAGACCAATTTCCGCCGCTTGCCAGGGAGCAGATTATGACAATGAATCAATCGCCTAACGGCGAGCAATTCCGGCGCGAAGTCGCGAGCGCGATCCACGCCCATTGGGGCTTGTTCCTGTTCGAAGGCATTTTGCTGATGGTGCTGGGCGCCGCGGCGATCATCCTGCCGGTGGTCGCTACGCTGGCCTTCACGCTCGTCATCGGCTGGCTGTTTTTGATCTCCGGCGGCGTCGGCCTGGTCACGACTTTCTGGATGCGCAACGCGCCAGGCTTCTGGTGGTCGCTGTTGTCGGCGGTCATCGCGCTTGCCGCCGGTATCATCCTGATCCGCTGGCCGATCAGCGGCACGGTATCGCTGACTCTCGTCCTGATCGCATTCTTCGTCATCGAGGGCATCGCGACGCTGATGTACGCCTTCGAGCATCGTGCCCAGCTCTCGGGACGTTGGGGCTGGATGCTGGTGAGCGGCATTGTCGACCTGATCCTTGCCGGCATCATCTTCGCCGGCCTGCCCGGCAGCGCGACCTGGGCGCTCGGGCTCCTCGTCGGCATCAATATGCTGTTCGGCGGATGCGCGATGATCGCCATGGCGCTGGCCGCCAAAAACCGCACGGCCTGAGCGGGGCGGTTACCGCAAAAATCGATCGGCAATCAGGACAACGCCGATCAGGCCCATCAGCAGCAGCACCAGCCGCTGGAACGGGTCGAATGGAGCACGCGTCATCGGGTTTCCTGGACAGGACGCCACGGCTGCGGAACGCCGAAGGCCGTCGGTACAGCATGCCGCTACACCACCGCGGCGCCGCGGTCAGCCTAGCTAGTCGGCGAGGTTTAAAGCGCGCCGCGCGGGCATTCTTGGCCCTTGGCGAGCGCCTCGGCTTGAATTTGCCTGCGCACGGCATGATTGCCCAACTGCCCGATATTTAATCCAATTTCAGGATTTGCTGCGAAACTGGGCCCGGGGTGGAACGGCTTGGGGCTTCTCGTTGCGCGAGAAAGAACTCCGCATCGCACTGGTATTTTTTGGCGGCGTTTCGCTTGCCGTCTACATGCACGGCATTTGCAAGGAAGTCCTCAAGCTGCTGCGGGCTTCAAGCGCGCTGCACCGCATCACCGACCGCGCACGGCGGGCGCGAGCTTCGTATTTCGACGAGGCCGATCCGAACGATCCCGAATACGACACCGAGGCCGAATATTTCGAGCTCCTGCGCGAGATCGGCCGCAAGCTTGAGCTGCGCGTCATCGTCGACGCCATCGCCGGCGCTTCCGCCGGAGGCATCAATGCCGCGATGCTGGCACGGGCGTTGAGCCATGACCTGCCGACGCTGCCGCTGCGCGATCTGTGGCTCGACAATGCCGACGTCACGGTGCTGCTGGCCCCCGAGGCCCGCGCCGGAACCTGGAGCAAGGCGGTCCTGAAGCCCTTTATCTGGGGCGTGGCGGCCAGCGGCCTGTTCGGCAAGATCCGCGACAAGGAACTGCGCCAGAAGGTGTCGATGTTCCTGCGCTCGCGCTGGTTCAAACCGCCGTTCTCCGGTCCCGGCATGGCCGGGCTGATGTACGACGCAGCCGTCGCCATGGGCCGGCCGAAGACGCCGACAGCGTCCTTGCTGCCGTCCGGACACGGCCTCGATCTGTTCGTGACGCTGACGGACTATTACGGCTACCGGCAGCTTGTCGAAATTCACGACCCCGCGGTCATCTACGAACTCGAACATCGCCACGTGCTGCATTTCAAATATCGCCGGCGCCCCGGCGGCGAGGTCGAGAGCGATTTCGACCTGGACAGCGCACCGGCGCTGGCCTTCGCCGCGCGCGCAACCTCGTCGTTTCCCGGCGCATTTCCGCCGGCGCAGATCGTCGAAATGGACGAACTCGTGGCGAGCCGCGGCGCACAATGGCCGCGCCGCGAGGAGTTCATCCTGAAAAATTTCGAGCAGCATTTGCGGGCCGACAGCGACCCGGCGACCGCCGCCTTCATCGATGGCGCCGTGCTCAACAACCGGCCGTTCCGCGACGTCGTGGCGGCGATCCGCGGCCGCTCGGCCTATCGCGACGTCGACCGCCGGCTGATCTTCGTCGATGCCAATCCCGCATCGGCGGCCGTGGTCCGTCCCGCCGGCGTACCGAACTTCTTCTCGACCATTAAAGGCGCGCTGTCCGACCTGCCGGCCGGGCAGCCCGTCGCCAACGAACTGACTTGGGTCAACAACCTCAATGCGCAAGTCCGCGGCATCATGTCCATCATCGAAGGCGCCCGCCCGCATGTCAGCGGTCTGGTCGGCGATATCATCGACAAGCCGTTCGATCATCGGTTCTCGGAGCACGACATCCGCGGCTGGCGCGAGCGGATCAATGCCCGTGTCGCCCGCGAGGCCGGCTTCGCTCATGAGGGCTATGCGCGGCTGAAGCTTGCGTCGGTCCGCGGCTTCGTCGCGCGCATGATTGTGATCTGCGGCGGCGAGTCCGTCGATTCCCCGATGGCCCGTATTGTCGAGGACGTGATCAATGCCTGGGCCGCCAAGCGGGGCATCGTCTACAAGACCGACGAGAGCGATGCGCTCAAGCACGAGAGCGCGGCAGGGCCGGAGCTTCCGTCACTCCCCTCTTGGGTCGAATTCGTCCTCGCCTTCGATGTCGCCTATCGCCGGCGCCGGCTGAATTTTTTGATCGAAGGGCAAAACCGCCTGTACCGCCTGCTCGACGAAACCCGCTTTCCGGGGCTCGATCCGGCGGTCGTCGATCGGCTCAAGCGCGGCTTCTACCTGAAGCTCGACACCCTGCAGCGCTGCGAGGAGCCGGGCTTCTTTAGTGCCGCGGTGCACGCGATGGCCCACAATCTGTTCGAGAGCATGCCCGCGGCGGCCGAGATCAGAAATTCCGTTGTCTACGCGCAGGAATTCGCCGGCAGCGAAACCATCGAAAAGATCGATCGGCTGATAGCGGCGCTGGGCAAGGAAATCGATCTCAATGCCAGCACGCGCGACCTTGACGAACTGTTGGCATCGCTCGATCCCGCCGAATGGCATCCAGACGCGCGCCGCGAGGTTTTGATCAATTATCTGGGATTTCCGTTCTGGGACGTGCTCACTTTTCCGGTCATCGGGCGGGATACCAGCGAACTGCAGGAAATTCTGGTCGACCGCATCAGCCCGGAAGAAGCGCACACGCTGAAAGATTTTTCCGGCACGAAAAGCTTAAAGGGAGTCGGCTTCGAGAATTTTGCCGCGTTCTTCTCGAAGAGCTTTCGCGAAAACGATTACCTCCTCGGCCGCCTCCACGGACTCGACCGGCTGATCGATATCGTCTGCGACGTCGCCGGCATCGACCGGATGCATGACGGCATCGATATCCTGGCGCTGAAACGGCGCGCCTTCGAACGCATCCTTGACGCCGAGGCGCCGCACCTGCCGCACAGCGCCGGGCTGATCGCCGCGATCCGGCGCGGCGTTGCCGAGATCGGAAAAAACTGAACGCGGCTTTGACCGGGCAGGAAAGCTATTCCGCCGGCTGCGGCAGGCGCGCCTTTTCCACACTGCCGGCGATCGCGGCGATGGCCAGCACGGCCATGAGAAATCCAAGCGCGATGACCGCGGTGGCGCCGAGCACGAGGCCGAAGCCGCCGCGGCCATATAAGATGGCGATCATCGACACCGCAACGCCGGAGACCATGAAGGTCAAGAAATAGCGCACCGCGTAGACGCGGCTGCGCCAGGCATCGGCGGTGTAGCGGGCGATGACGAGATCGTTCACGGTGATCTGGCCGTAAATGGCGGCCATCGTGAACGCCAGTGCGAATAAAAGAGTGATGCCGCCGGCGTAAGCGGACCAAAGCACCGCCGAGAATTGCATGACGGCGAGCACGGCGAACAGGATATGCAGCGGGAAGCGTTCGACCAGCCGGCCCACCGTGAGCTGAGCGAGCGCTCCGCACAGAAACACCGCGGTGGTCAGGCCGCCGACCGCGATCAGGGATATGTCGTTACCGACGCGCTCGTCGACGATTTTCGGCAGCGATACCGAAATGGTGTTGAACACCAGACCGGCGCTGACCGCGACGACGATGAACAGCACGAACAAGGTGGCTGCGATCGGCAGCGACACCGAGACATCCGCCGACTTGGACCGCGCCGCGGCGTGATGCTTTTCCTCGGCCGGAACGAGCCACGGATAAATCAATCCGGTGGCGAGACAAACCACGCCGGGAATAAGAAACGCGCCGCGCCACGACAGCATCGCCGTCAGCGTCGCGGTGATGCCGGCGGCAAGCGAGACGCCGAGATTGCCGCAGACGCCGTTGAACGCCAAAGTGCGCCCGCGCACCGTCGCCTTCTCCAGGATCACCGCGGTGCCGACCGGATGATAGATCGCCGCGAACACGCCAAGCGCGAACAGCGCCACGGCGAGCATGTGAAGCGACGGCGCGGCCGCGGCGGCGATCAGCGACGCGCCGCAGCCGAGATAAAAGGCGACCATCAGATTGCGGCGGCTCCAGCGGTCGCCAAGCCAGCCGGCCGGCAACGAGAACAGGCCGAAGGCGACGAACGACGCGGTCGAGAGCCAGATCAGATCGGCGTAAGAGCGGCCGTAGACCACCGTCAGCTCGATCACCACAGTCGGGTAAATCAGGATGACGTAGTGGTCGATCGCATGAGCCCAATTCATGAAGCCGATCGCCAGCCGCTTGCGCGACAGTTCGGCGGAGGGGTCGGCAGCCAAAACGGCAGGCGATGTTGTGGTCATTGTCATCGATCGAGTCCCGGATTCCGGCCACACATATAGCCCGGGCCATCGAGCCCGGCCTACCCGATTCCTGCAAGGCTGCTCGGCTAGGCCAGCCCTGCGTCCCAGCAAAAGCCGCTCTCAACCGCGCCTAGGAGGAATTTCCCAGCCGAGTTTTCCACAGGCCAAAAGAGCTTCACCGACGGTGTCATCTTGGCTAAATATGCAACCGTTGTAACTTAAGGTTGCTTCAACGGGGCGTTGGGGGCCTCGGTGTCAGTAGTACGGTGGGTTGTTGCGGGGGCATTCGCTGCCGCCGGGTTCGTGCTGTCGGGCATGGCGGCCCGCGGGGGCGCCGCTGTGCCGGATGCACCAACAGTCCTGCTGTTCGGCGGCGCCGATCTGTGGCGCTACGGCGATTTTCTTTACGGCGGCACGCTGTGGTCGCCGAATGGGCTCGATACCAGCGGTTTCACCGGTATTCGGTAGCAAACTCACCTACCGGTACCGGGGAGCCAAATGATTGAAAAACCCCGACAATCTCGGCCGTAGCTCAGGGCCAGGGTCCTACACAGACCCGGTGCGTCGCGGCGACTCTAGCCACCATCTGCACATTGATTTGCGCCGTCGCCGTGCTGCTGGACCTGGTCCGGGAGTACGGCCGTATCTGGTGTCGGCTTCGGAAGTGTCGCCACCCCTCCCGCTGGCAGAAACGCAACCTCCGAAGGTAGGCAGAATTTGCAGTTCCCGGGCAACATTCTCCGTCGCCCGACACAACCGGCTCCATGCGAATTATGAGTCAACTGATTCAGCGGACTCAGCTTTTGGGTTTGCCGGAAAGTGGACTCTCATTTGCAGAACCCCGCGTTAGTTGTGCCGGGGGATGCCGTGAGCCAAGTTCTTATTCAACGTTATCTGGATGACCTATCCGATTTAAAGCGATTATCCGGGACGGATCGTGAAACGGTAGTGCGTGAAGCGTTTAAGACGCTGTTAAAGGGATAGGGTCGAAACCAGGAACTGAAATTCATTCCGGAATATCCTCTTACGACTGAGACGAACGACCGACGATACATCGACGGAGCGCTTGTCGATCCTATCAGAATACCATTTGGATATTGGGAAGCGAAGGATTCAAAGGATAATCTCACAAAAGAAATAGATCGAAAATTCCGACGAGGCTATCCGCAGGACAACATTATCTTCGAGGACTCGCACGAGGCCATCTTGTTTCAAGACAAGAAAATGGTGATGCGATGCGAAGTCGAACAGGTACCAAATCTCGAAGCATTACTTAGGAAGTTTTTCTCCTACGAGAGTCCGGCTAGCGCCAAGTTCAGAAAGGCTGTTGAACAATTTAAGCTGGATTTGCCAGATGTTTTGGAAACGCTTCGGGCAATGATTGAAGCAAATTCCAAAAAAAATGACGCATTCCGATCCTCGGCTGAGCGTTTTTTGAAACACGCAAAAGCCACGATACATCCGACCGTGACGGCGGCGGACATCAATGAAATGCTGATACAGCATATTTTGACAGAAGAGATTTTTTCAAAGGTATTCGGTCAAGACGATTTTCACCGGCAAAACAATATTGCCAAGTTACTCTACAAACTTGAAGCCACCTTTTTTCACGGCGATGTAAAATATCAGACATTGAAAAAACTGGAGCCGTACTACGCAGCAATAAACTCTGCGGCAGTCGAAGTCAGAGGTCATCATGAGAAGCAGACCTTCCTAAAGGTCATCTATCAAAATTTCTATCATGTCTACAACGAGAAGCTCGCGGATCGGCTTGGTGTGATTTACACCCCGAATGAGATTGTTCGGTTCATAGTGGAAAGCGCCGAATGGTTATGTCAGAAAAATTTCGGCAAACGCCTAATTGATAAAAATGTTGAAATCCTAGAACCCGCCGCCGGGACTGGAACCTTCGTTACCGAACTCATCGAATATTTTAGAAACCATCCATCGCGTTTAAAGGAAAAATATAAAGAGGAAATTCATGCGAATGAAATCGCCATTCTTCCGTATTACGTGGCCAACCTAAATATTGAAGTCAGCTATGCGACTTTGATGCGGGAATACGTTGAGTTCCCCAACCTTTGCTTTGTCGATACGCTCGATAGCGTTGAAGGCCTTGGCCGTTTTGCCGGGCATCAAGCGGAGTTGTTTGGAGCGTTATCCGAGGAAAATTACGCACGAATTAAACGGCAGAATAAGCGCAAGATTAGCGTAGTGCTCGGCAACCCGCCGTATAATGCCAATCAGATACGCGAGAACGATAACAACAAAAATCGAAAATACCCGAGGATCGATGCCC
The DNA here is from genome assembly GCA_036267155.1 of Tepidisphaeraceae bacterium. GTDB lineage: Bacteria > Planctomycetota > Phycisphaerae > Tepidisphaerales > Tepidisphaeraceae > PALSA-1353. The sequence goes on along the minus strand of DATAWP010000002.1, from coordinate 6,003 downwards.
GAATTAAGAGCACTTATCTAGCGCGATCAACGGCACAAAAAACGAAACTATACGATCCATATGTGCGGTTTTTTCGTTGGGCCTCTGATCGCATACACGATGTTGGCATCGTCGCGTTCATTACAAATCGAAGCTACGTAGACGCGCACAATTTCGACGGTTTCCGCAAAACCGTCATGGATGAATTTGACGAAGTGTATATCGTCGATCTTGGCGGAGACTGGAAAAAGACCGGAGTCGCCGGGGGCGGGAATGTTTTTGGAATCGGCACTGGCGTGGCGATCGGGTTTTGGATACGGCGCACTGGCGCGGAAAAGAAGACTGGCCGATTGTTTTACGCGACTGCCCCCGAAGGCACTGGAGAAGAAAAGCTCGCGTGGCTAGGCAGCCTAAACGACGACGGTAGATCCTTCGAGAATATATCCTTTGAGGAGATCATCCCCAAATCGGGCTATTGGGTAAACAATCCCGACATTGAATTTAGTTCCGAAATACCCGTTGCCTCGAAAGCAGTCAGAGCATCCAAGACGGGCGCCTCGCAGGCGATCTTCAAATTGTTTTCCTTGGGCGTGTCCACCAATCGAGATGAGTGGTTGTACGACCACGACAAGGCCGCGTTACAAAAAAAAGTGAGGTATTTCATCGACCGATATAACTCGGTCAGTCCATCCACTGAGGATTTTCCCGACACAATCAAATGGTCGCGAAATTTGAAGCGACGGCTCGGCCAAAGTCGACGGGAAACATTCTCTGAGAAAAGACTCGTCGAAGCAAATTATCGACCATTTACAAAATTATGGCTTTACAAATCGCCGCTATTTGTTGACGAACTGGGACACGCGGACGAACTATTTCCGCAGAGCGAAAAAAATCCAACGATTGTTTTTACCGATCCGCATGCGCAGAAACCGTGGTTCGTCTGTGCCGTTGATGGAGTAACCGACCTGCATTATGTCGGTGCCGGTTCCGGAACGGTCTGCTTGGGTCGTTACCGCTATGTGCATGGCGACAAAATCGACAACATTACCAATTGGAGCTTGGAGCGTTTCGCGAAGCATTATCAAGACCTGTCAGAACCGATTACTAAGGACGCAATTTTTAATTACCTCTATGCGGTGCTTCACGATCCGGCCTTTCGCGAAAAATATGCCCTCAATCTGAAGCGGGAATATCCTCGCGTTCCCCTCTATGATGATTTCTGGCGCTGGACAAAATGGGGCGAAGAATTGATGGCGCTCCATCTTGGGTACAGCGATGTCAAGCCGTGGAATCTCAAACAGATTGACTTGAAAGACCGCGCATCGCGTAGCGCGGGCTTGACACCAAAGGCCGCACTCAAGGCCGACAAATCAGAGGGCATTATTCGTTTGAACGGCGAGACGCGATTGTTCGGAGTGCCTCCCGAGGCATGGAATTATAAACTGGGTATCAGATCGGCCCTTGAATGGATTTTAGATCAATACACGGAAAGCGCGCCGCGCGACGAAATCATTAGGGAGAAGTTTGATACTTACTCTTTCGCCGACCACAAAAATCATGTGATTGACCTGCTATGTCGGGTTACGCGCGTAAGCGTCGAAACCCAGCGTATCATTGACCAGATGCGGCAGGCGAAGAACTAGAAATCTGCCAGAGATATTGCCCCATTCGCTGTGTCTTTTTGCCGATGATGATGCCGGAGTTGTGCAGTCGGCGTAGCGCCTTTCCAACACGGCTGACGATATCGGCCATCATGCGCTGATCGCGTTTATCTTTGTTTTCGAGAGAAACGAGACGTTCGCACAGTTCGCGTGTCGTGGCGGGTCCGCGCTCGCGAAGTTCGGTCAGAATAAATTGCTGTAGCTGCCCACGATAGAACAGGACGATACGGGGAACGCGCGTTGTCACGTCGGCTGTTTGGGTATCTCCGAAGCGTGTCAGCACATGATTGATGGCATCAAGATCGTTCGACAGGACGCTAAGCTTCTCTTGAAGGACTGCCATTTCCTGCATCAACTCGGTACGCTTTTGTCGCAACCCATTGATGGTGTGTTCATATGTCTCGGTGCTAGTTCTCATCCTTCATGCTCCGCTGCCAGTAGCCGCACCATTTTTCCGAAACCGGATGCTTAAGCGCCGCGTCGGCGGCCATAAGGTAAAGTTCGCCGTTGCTGACGCGCCTATTGTCCTCTCGCCACGCCATTTCGTTGGCATAGGCATTGAGGTACGGACCGGCGATCTTGTGATGGATGCCTATCTCTGCGCGGCGTATCCGGCTGAAAAAGCTCTCGGCTTGATTGGTGCAGGCTTCGCCGTCCGAATAGGCGAGCGAATGGTTGATCCGCTTTGCAGCGTATTGGCCGTGCAATTGATCCCAATGCGTGGCTTCGTCGGCGTGTATCGTACTGCCGTTCGCGACGCGAGCACGGATCGTCGGCACCGCGGCATCTTCGGTGGCGGCGACAAACGGAAGGGTCTTGCCGTTGCGCTCGCGCATGACAACCACGACGCGGCGCTTGCCGGTTTGATGCTGGGCTAGGCGACGGTCCTTGCGGTTCTCTTTGCGGTTGGCGGGTTTGACGTAGCCGCCGAAATAGCCGCCGTCGATTTCTACCTCACCGCTCGCCTTTTGGTCGGCAACCTCAGCGGCGATGGCTTCGCGTAGTTTCATGCTGAGGACGTAAGCGGATTTCCATTGGCAATCGAGATCGCGGCTCAATTGCAGGGCGCTGTGGCCCTTCGCGCCGTTCACGAAGATCGCGATTGCCAGCAAATAGTCCCGGATCGGCATTTTGCGGCTGGCGAAGATCGTGCCCGACGTAACCGTGTACTGGTGCGAACAGCCTTTGCAGCGATAGACCTTCCGGGTCTTGTAATCGTAACGATCAAGGCAACCGCAGCGGGGACAAACCGGCTCGCCTTCCGTGTCAGACCAGCGGATGGCCTTGAAGGCGTTCCAGGCTTCCTCTTCCGACATGCGCGCGACGGTCGCTAGAGAGAGCGACCGGGCGGCTGAGGAGAGGAGGAAGTGCTGAGCCATAACGCCAACGTTTTCCGTTGACGTTATGGATAAGCGTTGAAATAGAGGATGTCAACGTAAATCGTTGGGGTTGACGAAAAGAATTTACGGGCCTATTTTGCCGCGATGTCGCCGGAACAGAGTCGGGCCGCCCGTGCATGGCTGGATTGGTCGCAGGAAGAACTTGCGGCCAAGGCTTCCGTTTCGCTTTCGACCGTGCGGGATTTCGAGAAGGCCCGGCGTGTGCCGATAGCGAATAATCTAACGGCAATGCGAGTTGCCCTAGAGGGGGCAGGGATCGACTTCGTTGACGGGGCGGCACCGGGTATTACCTATAGCAAGAAAAAGCGACGGTAGGCCCCGTGGACGGATTCAGGGGACTCTGGTAAAAGGTGGACCGGTTGGGGATTGGACCCAAGCCCGCGCAGGTGGAAATCCGGCGAACGGCACCAGCCCCGGCCCGACGGCGGCGAGACCACGCGCCAACGTGATCGCGCCACCGACATAGCGGTGGTTCTATCTTCTCATGTACCACCCACCTTTCGATGCCGCCCCGCAAGGCGGACCTTCACTTGGTTGCAGGTGAGCCGGGGCAGAGATGCCCCGGCTTTCATTTGGTCAAGCCGCCGCATTTTTGGATGTGGCCGAGTCATCGTCCCCGCCGAGAATGTCGGCGTCAGGATCGTCGGCATCCTCAGCGGCGGCTTCTTTTGGTGCCTTCAAGTTGGGGTACCAAGCACGAAGGCCGTATTTGCCGTTCGATAGCTTTGCAAAGGTTGTGGTGTTCTTCCGCAACAGCGTGCGCAGCACTACCAGTGCGGTGGCATCGTCCTTTGCGCCGGACGAGAACCCACCCTGTTTGAGAGCGTCGAATATCTCGCGCGACGTGGCAGGCGCATCGACGCCGCTCCGCTTCCGCATTTCGAGGTATTCACGAACGGCGGCGCCAAGCTTCTTGCCGGTGAAGGTGTCTGAGTGAAGAGCAATCGGGGTGCCCCCGGGCGTCCCGCCACTTTCTTGGCCGGTGCCGCTCAGCCAACCACCCGGACGGGGCGGTAGACCAGCCTTCTCTCGAAGCAGATTTATGCTCTGCAAAAGGCCGTTCGCTTTGCGTTCTAGGTCTGTGAAGTCCTTCTCCAGCGCATCAATCGCGGGCTGGAACGCGCTTACGGGATCGGTCATGGGAAACCTCATGCGCCGGTTCTGGCCTGAATAGGTCGACAAATAAGGCCACCTAACGCGAAGGTCAAGCAAAATGTTTGCGGAGACGAACCTTTTGTTTCACGTGAAACATTGGTGAAACATTCCCAATAACTCACGAGCGACGGGAATTAGGTGAGTTTGCTACCGAATACCGGGTTTCACCCTGAAGCTCTTGGTGAACGGCGGGCGCTACAGCTACGCCTCGGGCAGTCTCGGCACGACGGTCGACGGCACAATGATTTCGGGCGCGGCGCTGCCGGGCTGGCGGATCGTGCACGACACACTCACGGTCAGTCTGTTCGCCGGCCCCGTCGCCCAAGACTACCGGCTGTCGCCGTTCGATCCCGGCAGCCGGCTGCACGGGTTTTATGCCGGCGGTGAGTTCGCCGGCGATATCTGGTATCAACCGACGCCCGCCGTCATGGCCGCCCTCAACGGCTCGGTGCTTTCGATCGGCCCGACCGGATATTTGCGCGGCGCGCTCGGCTATCGCGTGTTCGACGCGATGTTTATCGGCCCCGAATCCGCGATGCTGTGGTGTGGCAATTTCCAAGAGCTCGAGCTTGGCGCCCACATCACCGGCCTTCATGTGGCGGCCGTAGAATGGTCGGCCGGCGGCGGCTGGGCGATGGATTCCGACCGCCGCAGCGGGCCTTATCTGCGGATCGGCGTGAGCACTAAATACTGACACGCGAATCTAGCCCCGTCTAGCTCGACCTAAGCACTCAGCGGTTGCAGGGCGCCATCCTTGCTGATTTATTGCAGCCACGCAGCATACCGGAGGTGCCAGTGAACGACAGCACGCGTCACCAGTTTGTCGCCCTTGATCTACTGCGTGGACTGGCGGCGCTCATGGTACTCTTGGTCCACGCTCGCGGTGACGCCTTTGTCGAGTTCGGCGCGCTGCCGCCGGATCAGCGAACCTACCTCATTGGCATTTTGTTCGGTTTTACCAGGCTCGGCCAGGAGGCGGTGCTGGCATTCTTCGTTCTTAGCGGATTTCTCGTCGGCGGTCAGCTCATCGACAAGAGCCGGCGCGGAACATTCGATGTCAGAATTTACGCAATCGACCGCATGACCCGCATCCTTATGCCGCTCATTCCGGCGTGCATTCTCACGGCTATCGTCGATTATTTTCTCTATGCTACGCCGCCGCACACGATCCAGTTGATTGCAAACATGGTCGGCTTGAATGGCCTGGTCGCACCAACCCTCCCACACGATATTCCGCTATGGTCGCTGGCCTACGAGATCTGGTTTTATGTCGCGGCCGGCGCGGCCGCGTATCTATTTGCCCGCCGCGTTTCGCTTTCCGCGCTGCTCACCTTCGCTTTCGCCCTCGCTGCGCTGTCGGTTCTCGGAGCTTCCTACCTTCTCTGCTGGATGCTTGGCGCCGCCACCTTCCTGATGCTAGGTGCGAAACGCTCCGGCCCGACGTTCACAGGCGGGCTCGCCGTGTTCGCTTTCGGCGCGCTGCTCCTCGAACTCGGCGCCGAGAGCAAGTCTTTCACTAATTTCATATTGCTGCCGGACGCCGCGACCCGAATTATGGTCTGTCTCGGAATTTCGATGCTGTTTCCGTTCCTGTGCACCAAGCGGGCCGCTGCTGCGATCGAGCCTATCCGCCGGCCGGCGCAAGGTCTGGCTGCGTTCTCCTATTCGCTCTATCTCACGCATTATCCAGTGCTGGAGATGCTCGAAGGAATTTTCTCGAAGGCAGACGCGCTGAGTGTCCGCTCGGTGTCAATCTTCGGGCTTAAAATCGCAATATGTCTTGGGGCGGCCTGGCTATTTTATCTTTG
>DATAWP010000001.1:0-71929 GCA_036267155.1 Tepidisphaeraceae bacterium | reverse complement strand
CGGTCAACAGCATCGACTTCGGTGATATGGCGGCCAACTTCGGCAAGTCCGGAAAAGTCTGGGATCAGGGCGACTTCAATTATGACGGCGTGGTCAACAGCGTTGACTTCGGCCTGTTGGCCGGCAACTTCGGCAAATCCGTCGGCGGCGATGCGGATGTAACCTCGGCCGATTGGGCCGCACTCGATGCCTTCGCGGCGGCTAACGGGTTAATGGCCGATGTGCCCGAGCCCAAAGCCCTGGAAATCGTTGTCGCTTTGGGGCTGGCGTCGTTCGCCCGGCGGCGCCGGCGCTGTGCGGCGATGGCGTGAATTCAATTTGGCTAACGAGGGCTGGATGCTTCAGCAGAATCCATACTCCAGGCAGTTGCAACCCCCGCTCCGTCCGCGAGGCTTCACCCTCGTCGAGTTATTGGTGGTGATTGGGATTATCGCTCTACTCGTTGGAATTCTATTGCCGGCGCTTAATCGGGCGCGGGATCAGGCGAATACTACTTTGTGTCTGTCAAATCTGCGGCAGATCGGTATGGCGATCGTAAACTACGCGGCGGAAAATCAGGGATCCCTCGTGCCGGGGCGCTATGATGCTTCAACCTATCCGGCCAGTGGTGCAGAACTAGAGAATTGGGCGACCATTCTGGTCAATAGCGGATACCTGCCCACGCCGCCGCAAGTTCCCTCGACGAACGTAGCCTGGCAGGATACTTCCTTCGGTACGTCGGTTTTCAGATGTCCCAATGGTATGAACAATCGGGGTGACATCTCCGGGATGACCGGGCCGCAGACCCCGATCGATCCGATGGGTTCGGTTTTTACGCGATTGGAGTCCAATTCCACCGGAGTGCGCGTGGATACGTGGTACGGCATCAACGGTTGGACGGCGACCCCGGCCTCTTCAGAGGTTAACGCATTCGCCCGCTGGCCGTTCACCGATCTTCCCTATCCTGGTAATTCTGCCGGCTACTCTCAGAAATTGCACAAGATGACCGACTTCCGTTCGTCTGCCGAACTGGTGCTCGTCTTCGACGGCTTCTATTGGGCACAACAGGATGCCGAAAACGTGAATTTCCGACACGATAATTGGTCGCAGGCCAATTTTCTGATGGCTGACGGCCATGCCCAGACCGTTAATCTCACGGACTTCACCGGCGGCCTGAGTTCCAACCAGATTTCGGCGAACATGTTTAATCCCCCAGGCGGTGCCCCCAAGGCCTACACGACAGGCGTGGGATCGTATCTGAAAACCTATCAAAACGGCTTCCGCTTCATTTTAACGCCCAATGGTCCATAGCCGAATAACTCTCGCGGGGATTGGATTACGGTTGCTGCTGACGGCTCTTTCGGCCGTTTACGTGCCGATGAACCTGGCCGTCGGTGAGCCGGCAGCTGCGCCGTCGTTGCCCCACAACCAAATCCTGCTGAAATCCGGGCCGGAATCATTCCGGTTGGTGGAGCAGGCCGCCCATCAGGCCGACGCGAGAATCGTCCCGGTCCAAGGCCCCGGATTTGACCTCGCCTGGCGCGTCGACGTCCAGCGCCAGCCGCTCGCCGAATTCCAAGTGCAATTGGTGTCGGCGGCGCTCGGGAAGCTTTATCCCGGCGACAGCGTGCTGCTCTCGGTCTGGGCCCGCGCGCTGGGCAGTTCCGGTCCGGATCATCGGGGCAGTATCGGATTGATCCTTGAGCAGTCCGCCGACCCGTATGAGAAAGCTTTGGCCCGGCGGTTTGACCTCGATTCGGCTTGGCAACGGCTGGATGTGACCGCGAAGATTACACCAGGTTTCGGACGCATCGGGGCTCACGTTGCTCTGCGGTTGGGATATTTTCCGCAGACCGTCGAAATTGGCCGAGTGGAATTGCGCCGGTTTGACTCTTCGGTCTCCTTGGCCAGCTTGCCGCAGACGCCATTGACCTACCCCGGCCGCCAGAGCGATGCTGCCTGGCGGCGCCAAGCGGATCAGCGCATTGAGTTGCTGCGCAAAGCCCTGCTCACTGTGCGCGTGACCGATACTGCCGGACGCCCCATCAGCGGCGCAGCCGTCCAAGTCCACATGCTGCGGCATTCCTTTGCCTTCGGCTGCGCCTACAGCGACAGCCGTTTCCCCGCAGGCGCGGCCCAATCGGCCGACGACCGCGCCTATCAGCAACATTTCGCCCAACTATTCAACACCGGCGTCGATGAACGGGCCATGAAGTGGCCGGAATGGCAAGATCGAACCACGCGACACGCGGCGATGCGCGCCCTGCAATGGATGCGTGATCACGGCATCGACGTCCGCGGGCATTGCCTGCTCTGGCCGGGCTGGCGACATCTTCCCCCGGAGCTGCGCATTCTGGCTGACGACCCGCCGGCACTTGAGCATCGGATCGAAGATCACATCCACGACATCACCGGCGCCCTGGCCGGAAAGGTCATCGAGTGGGATGTGGTGAATGAGCCTTACCTCAACAATGATCTCATGCACATCCTCGGCTACGGTGCGATGGCCAATTGGTTCAAGCTCGCCCGGCAAGCAGACCCTTCCGCGCGCCTCTATCTGAACGAAGCCGATGTTCCCAACTCGCCTCCCCGGGACCGCCGTTACGACGCGCTTTACAGCCGGGTGCAGGCCTTGCAAAAGGAAGCGGCCCCGATTGGCGGAATCGGAATGCAGGGCCATTTCGACGACAATTTGGTCGCCCCGGTCGATCTTCTCGCCATTTACGACCGCTTCGTAACCCTTGGCATCCCGATCCGTATCACCGAACTCGATATCGACGTCGCCGATGAACAATTGCAGGCGGATTATTTTCGCGACTTCCTGACCGCTTCTTTCAGCGATCCTGAAATCAACGGCATCGTGCTGTGGGGCTTCTGGGCGGCCCAGGACTGGCGGCCGGGTACCGCCCTTTATCGCAAAGATTGGAGCATCAAACCGAACGGCCAGATTTGGAAAGACCTGGTTCTGGGAAAATGGTGGACCAACGCCAACGGCGTCAGCGCGGCCGACGGAACTTATTCTACGCGAGGTTTTCTGGGCGATTATCAGGTGACGGTCACCGCCGGCCGGCGATGCCGGACCGTCGAAATCACTTTGCCGCATGGAGACCGCACCGTGAACGTATCGCTAAAGTGAAGGTGGGTTCGCGCAGCAATTGGGCGAATTGAAGCATTGTTGGGCAAACGAGCGTGCGTGGCGCCATCGGCGCAGCGGGCAATACATCAGCACTTTTGTCAGGTACAGTTTTCGTGACGGCCCCAATCGCACCGGCCCCAATCGCACCGGCCATTTCATTTTTCGCCGCAAATGATACGATTGAATTTCGCAGCCGGACGGAGCCGGCGCTTACTTTCGGTTATTCGCATGGACGCGAAGCATTCCCTCGGCGAGCCGCGATGTCTGATCTCCCGCGCGGCGATTCTCCATAATGTTGGGTTGATCCGTCAGGCCATCGACCCGGCGGTGAAAATCTGCGCCGTCGTGAAGGCGGATGCGTACGGCCACGATGCCGACATCGTCGTCGATACGTTGTGCAATTTTTCGAGCAATGATGCGGAGCCGCCGATGGTGGACTCCCTGGCGGTGGCGGACATCGACGAGGCGGCGGCGCTGATGTCGTGCGACTTGCCGATATTCGTCCTGCGCCCGGTGGAGAACGCGTATCTGGGAACACAGCGATCACGGCTCGAGGCGGCAACGCAGCACGGATGGGTGCTGACGCTCACCTCGCCGGCGGCCGCGCAGGATTTAGCACGGATTGCGGAAACGCGCGGGCAGCGGGCCAACGTGCAGATCATGGTCAATACCGGGCTGAATCGCGCGGGCGTCGATCTGGAGGAATTCGATCGCCTGCTCGACAAGATCACTTCTTTGCCGGCCCTGCGGCTATTGGGCGTGGCGACGCATTTCGCATCCGCCGACGAGCCGGGGAATCCGTTTAATTCGGAGCAGCTCTCGCGATTTGTCGGCGCGACGGCGAATCTGGGGGCGGGCAAGTCGTCGCGGCCGTATCTAAGTGCGGCAAATTCCGGCGGGATTTTCTTTCAGCCCAATTCGCATCTGGATATGGTCCGGCCCGGCATCAGCATTTATGGGATCGATCCCATGTGCCGGCCAAGCGTGGATCGAAAACTGCGTCCGGCGATGCGGTGGACGGCTCCGCTGATTGCGATCCGCGACGTGCCGGTCGGCAGCGGCGTGGGTTATGGGCAAACCTGGACATCTCTACGCCCGACCAGATTGGGCCTGATTCCGATCGGATATGCCGATGGATATCCCCGCGTGCTCTCAAATCGCGGAGTCATGATGGCCGCCGGCCAGCCGGCGCCGGTGGTCGGCCGGGTCAGCATGGATTTGACGGTCATCGATCTGGCCAATGCTCCGCTGGCAACGGTCGGGGACGAAGTGACCGTGATGGACAGCGATCCGGTGTCGCCCGCCAGCGCATATCGGATGGCCGAACTGGCCGGGACGATTCCTTACGAGATTTTCTGTCGAATCGGCACCCGCGTGAGACGCGTGGCGGTGGAGGAATTCGAGCGGCGTGAACCTGCCGAAGCGATGCAGGGAGAATCCGAGACCCCGGACAAATCCATTTAGCCCCCGGTGAATCACCGGAGGCCAATTGCCGAGCTTATTGCCGGCGGTTGCCCATAATCCGCAGCAGAAACAAGAACATGTTGATGAAATCCAGATACAGGACCAGCGCACCATTGACGGAGAGGCGTGCGGCCAGTGCCGGGTCGCCCTGGGTCTGAACCGCCATCGTCTGTAACCGCTGCGTATCGTATGCCGTCAGGCCGGCGAAAATGATGACGCCCGCGTAGGAAACGATCCAGTAAAACGCGCTGTTGGCGACGAAAATATTGATCACGGTTGCAATGATCAGGCCGATCAGGGCCATGAACAGGATTTTGCCCAATCTCGTAAGGTCGGTCTTGGTGAACATGCCGTAGAGGCTCATCACGGCAAACATCGCGGCGCAGGCCCCGAATGCTCCGGTAATGCTGGTCAGAGTGTAGAAGAGAAATATGCTGGAGAGCAGAAGGCCATTCAAAGCGGCATAAAGCACGAACAGCGCAGTGGCGGCCGCGGCGTTGAGCCGGCGGATGGCGCTGGAAATGACGATCACGAGAATGATTTCGGCAACGAAGATGCCGATGAGCGCACCGGGGGAATTCACTTGCTTGAGCAGAGCGTAGTGCGTCGAGACCGCCCACGCGACGCCGGCGGTGACAGCCAGCCCCACCGCCATCCACGCATAAACCGCATTGAAAAAACGGATGACCGCGCTGTCGCGCGTGCCGACGGCAAAATCATCCAGCGGATGCGGACGACCGAAACCTTGTGAACCCCACATGCTCATGCTTACTCCTTTTTCGAGGCAAAGCTCATTGTAGGGGCGCGAGGCCGCGGAAACTAGAGCCTGCCCGCTAAAGCAAGATTCAATCCGGCATTCTGGTTTTGTTGCGACCCCGGCGCCACGGAATGTCAGGCTCGGCGAGAATCATATCGTCGAGCCCGCTGCGCTGGGCACGCAGAAGATCGCTGCGCGTCACGATGCCGATCGCTTTGCGGGAATCGCCGCGTTCCACGACAACCAGGCGGCCAACGTCGTTGCGAATCATTTCGTTGGCGGCATCGCGAAGGGAGGCATCGGGGAAAATGGTGATGGGCGAGCGGCGAATCAGCTCGCGGACGTACACGTGCCCATTGGTGGCGTGCGGATCGTGCAGGTCGCGGAGCGTCAGCACGCCCACGACCGCTCCGGCGGGATCGATAATCGGATAGCCCTGATGGGTAAAGCCCGGCTCGCGCGCGGCCAGACGCTGTCGAATGGACTCGATCGTATCCTCGGCCGGAATCGTGATGAGCTTGCGAGCAGCGATCTGGGAGATTTTGAGAAAGGCCAGCATATCGGAAATATATTCCGACGGGACTTCCACGCCGCGACGGGCGATTTTTTCGGTCATGATGGTGTTGCGCATGAGCAGGCACGAGACGAAATAGGCGGTCGTGCACCCACCGAGCAGCGGAAGCAGGCAGGCGGGTTGCAAGGTGGTTTCGTAGGCGAACACGGCGGAAGCAAGCAGCGTGCGGGAAGCGCCGCCGAACATGGCGGCCATGCCGATAAGGGCGGCGATCGAAATGTCGACTCCGGCGGCTGGGAAAACGTGGATGCAGGCCCTGCCCAGCGCGAACCCCACGCCCCCGCCGATGGTGAACAGCGGCGCCAGCGTGCCGCCGGAGGTTCCGCTTCCCAGCGCGATGCACCACGAAATGAATTTGAGCGCACACAACGATACGACTGTCCAGAGGGCCATGTGGGAAAACAGGATATCGGTGATGTTTTCGTAACCGACTCCGAGAGTGCGGGGCTGGAAATAGCCGATGACGCCGACCGGAATCGCGCCGATGGCGGGCCACCACATCCAGTGGATGGGGAGTTCCGCGAAGAGATCTTCCACGGCATAGACGGCGCGGGTGACCCACACCGACGCGAAGCCGACGATTGAACCGATGATGAGATACACGGCCATGGCACCCAGCGACGGTTGGGTGAGCTTGGGCATTTGGAAGATGGGATACGGCAAATGGACGGCGAAGCGAGCGGCGGCGGCGACGGTGCTGGCGATGGCGACGGGGATGAAAGATCGGGGCCGGAATTCGAACAGGAGCAGCTCGACGACCAGGAGGACGGCGGCGACGGGCGTGCCGAAGATGGCGGCCATCCCCGCGGCGGCGCCGGCGGCGAGAAGCGTTTTACGCTCGATGGCCGTGGTGCTGAGCAACTGGCCCATCAGCGAACCGACCGCGCCGCCGGTGGCGATGATGGGGCCTTCGGCCCCGAACGGGCCGCCGGTGCCGATGGCGATGGCGGCCGAGAGCGGCTTGAGAAATGTGAGCCGGGCCGGCACGCGGCTTTGGTTGAGTAGGACGCTCTCCATCGCCTCGGGGATTCCGTGGCCGCGGATGCCGGTCGAGCCGTAGCGGGCCATCAGCCCCACGACGATCCCCCCCGCCACGGGAATGAGCACGATCCACCAGCCCAGCGGACTGCCGACCGGGGCGGTCAGCACCGGCTTCCAATGACCGAAAAAACAGACCCCGGTGATCAGGCCGATCAGAAGAACGAGCGCCTTGGCGACGAATGCGGAGATGATGCCGAGCAGCGCGCTGAGCAGCGAAATGTACAACACCCGCCGGTCCACCAGGGAAGTGTGGAACGGCACCTGGGCCGCCTGAAGAGCTGGACCCAGCGACGGCGCCATTGGCAGAGCGTCGGTGGTGCTGGCTTTCTGAACATGATACTCGGGATGGTTAACGCCGCTCATGGTTTGGAACGATTCCTGGAACGCCCGCGGCGAGACCGCGAGCCATGGTCCTCAAAAAATAAAGTCGGCGGATGCCGTTCGATTCCGGTTTGGCTGATCAGTTCCGTCAACAACTGACCCAGCAGGCGTCGGCGCGGTCTGGACAGCGCGTCCAGCGACGCGATGAGCCGTCCCTGCGCTGCTGGCGGGGCTGAGCGGAGCAGCCGGCGGCCGCGGTCGGTCAGCGTTTGTTCAACGCGCCGGGCGTCCTTCGCCGAAGGGGACCGGCGAACCAGTTTGCGATCAACCAGTTTGTGAACGACGACCGAGACGGAGCTTTGGTGCGTGTGGGTTCGATCGGCCAGTTCGTTGATGGACGCCCCCCCGCCGTCACTGAGTTTTTCCAGCACGAAAACCTGGGCGCCGCTGAGCCCGACGCGCTTCTCGGCCTCGCGGTCGAATAGCCGCAGGGCGCGGACGATCCGGCGAATGCAGTCCAGCACGACCCGGGAATCGTGGTCGAATGTATGGGCTCCCATATAATTCATTGTACAGGGAAAGCGGTTCGCGGCCAAGGAGCGCGCAAATCCGCAGGTTTAAAATATCGGGCCAGAGTGGAGTTCCGCTTCGCCAAATTAGCAGCGGCGCCCAGCATCGCCTCTCATGAATCCACCGCCTGATCTACCTCGTTACGGCTTGCTGGCGACCAGCAGCGGGAACGGCGCCGGAACCTTGACTTGCCGAATCTTCTGGAAACCGGCCTGTTTGAGCCAGCCGGTCATTTCCTTGAACGTGAACGTGTCGCCTTCATCGGTGTGGACGAGCATGTTGACCGCGAACAGCAGCGGATACGGCGGGCCGGTGCGGTCTTCGTTCGGAACGAATTCGGCGATGGCGATCACGCCGCCGGGAGCCAATGCGTCGAAAACTTTCTTCAGCAGCTTTCGGGATCGCGCTTCGCCCTCGCTGTGAAGAATGGCGCCGAGCGTGGCGACGTGAAATCCGTTGCCGTAATCGGCTTGCAGGATGTCCCCTTCGATAGTGCGGAGGCGATCGGCGAGTTTTTGCCGCTTGGCGATGCGACGGGTGACGGGGAGAACGGCCGGCCAATCGACGGCGGTGATCTGCGATTGCGGAAATCTCTGCGCCACGCCGAACCCCCAGACACCCGACCCGGCCGCGATGTCCAGAATGTTCACCCTTCCGTTTTTTGGAAGTTTCGGAGCCAGGTGATCGGCCAGGGCGCAGGCGACTGGATAACTGAGATTGAAAAGACTCTCGACGAATTTGCTGAAGAATTCAGACCCCTTCTTCTGTTGGTTAACGGGAGTGGCGGGCTTTCCGGTGCGGACGATTTCGGGGAGATGGCGGAAATTGTCGAGCAGTTGGCCGGTCATGTGATGGACGATTCCGCCCAGAAACCCGGGCTTGGTGGAAACCATGAAAGCGGCGGTGTCCGGGGCGAGGGTGAAGCGATCTTTCCGGCGATGAATAATCCCGAAACCCACCAGCGCGTTGACCAGTGCCCGCAATCCGCGCTTGGACGCTCCAGTGGCCGTGGCAAGCTGGTCGATATTTTTGGGGCCGCCGTCCAGTGCGTCAAAAACGCGATTTTCAATCGCGGCCTGGAGCATGAGGGTGGGAACGAATCCCCAACTGAGTTCGAAAAGTCGCTGGGGCGTGACGGCCGTTTTGGAAGCATTTGGTTTTGCCATGGTCGATCTCCTTAGCACATATTCCCGTGCAGTACACCATTCGGAGCCCGCAGGATGGCTATCCTGCGGCTTTTGCGAGAATCGAAAACGTTGCCCTCCCACGGCACCGAGATCATGGGGAGCGCGACGGAATGTCGCGTCAATACCGATAATGCTCGCTCTTATACGGCCCGTCCACCGGCACACCGATGTAATCGGCCTGGTCCTTCGTCAGCTTCGTCAGCTTCGCGCCGATCTTGGCCAGATGCAGCCTGGCGACTTTCTCGTCCAAATGCTTTGGAAGCACGTAAACCTTTTTTTCGTACTTGGACGTGTTCGTGGCTAACTCGATCTGGGCGATCGTTTGGTTGGTAAAACTGTTGCTCATCACAAAACTGGGGTGGCCCGTGGCGCAGCCGAGGTTGAGCAGCCGGCCTTCGGCCAGAATCAATACGCTGTGGCCATCCGTGAATGTCCACATGTCATACTGCGGCTTGATGTTGATCTTCTTGATGCCTTTGGTCTTCTTCAGGCCGGCCATGTCGATCTCGTTGTCAAAGTGACCAATGTTGCCGACGATCGCTTTGTCCTTCATTTTGGACATGTGTCCAGCGGTGATGATGTGATGATTGCCCGTGGCCGTGATGAAGATGTCGGCATACGGCAGCGTTTCCTCGACCGGCAGGACCTGGAATCCTTCCATGGAAGCCTGCAGGGCGCAGATGGGATCGATTTCCGTCACGATCACGCGAGCGCCCTGGCCGCGGAGGGATTGGGCGCAGCCTTTTCCGACGTCGCCGTAACCGCATACGACCGCCACTTTTCCGCTGAGCATGACATCGGTCGCGCGCATCAGGCCGTCGACCAATGAATGGCGACAGCCGTAGAGGTTATCAAATTTGCTCTTGGTGACGCTGTCGTTGACGTTAATGGCCGGGAAGAGCAGCGTCCCGGCTTTTTGCATGTCGTAGAGACGGTGAACGCCCGTGGTGGTTTCCTCCGAAACGCCACGCATCTCGGCGGCGACCTTGTGCCAGCGCCGAGGATTTTGTGCGCGACACTTGGCCAGAAGTTTCAAAATTTCCTTGAATTCCTCGTTGTCCGTGGAATCGGGCGAGGGGATTTTCCCGGCGGTTTCATATTCGTATCCCTTGTGGATCAGCAGCGTGGCATCGCCGCCATCGTCGACGATCTGATTCGGACCGCCGCCGTCGCCGAAATCCAGAGCACGTTCGGTGCACCACCAATACTGCTCAAGATTCTCTCCCTTCCAGGCGAAAACGGGAATGCCCTTGGGATTCTGCACGGTGCCCTTGGGGCCGACGGCAACGGCTGCCGCGGCATGGTCCTGCGTGCTGAAGATGTTGCACGAGCACCAGCGGACATCGGCCCCCAGGGCGCTGAGGGTTTCGATCAGCACTGCCGTCTGAATCGTCATGTGCAGCGAGCCCATGATGCGCAGGCCCTTGAGGGGCTGCTTGGCGGCGTATTCTTCCCGCACCGCCATCAGGCCGGGCATTTCCTGCTCGGCCAGCATGATCTCCTTGCGGCCCCAATCGGCCAGCGAAAGATCAGCGACTTTGAATTCGAACAATCCTGTGTTTTTTGGGGACTTTGAGGGAGCGGACATTACACGCGTCATGGTTGTCTCCTTGTTTATCGAAGTTTGAAAAGGAAATCCGAAATCCGAATGACGAATCAAATTCGAAATCCGAATGACCGAATGACGAAGCAGTCGATCTTTTGTTTTCGTTTCGAACATTCGGATTTCAAATTTGATTCGTCATTCGGATTTCTGGTTTACGTTGGTGCTATGCATTTTTAACCCCGCAGGCAAGAAACAGTGCCGGCCCCTTCACATTCGACTCCGGTGCAAGCGGGCGGAAGACGGCCGAGTCCAAATGGGCATCGGTGAGCCAGCGGCGAATCAAATCGAGATCGAACCCGGGCCAGTTCTGATTCATTTGTCGCCGGAAGTCGTCGCGATCGTGGGGAAGCAGATCGATGATGACCACTCTACCGCCGGGCTTGAGAGTGCGCGAGGCTTCCCGAATGGCGGCAGCGGGGTCGACGATATAGGTCAATGCCAGGACGATCAGAGCGGCATCGCAAGAATTGTCGTCAATGGGGACGGAGACCAACTCGCCGCGGCGGAGTTCGACGTTGGATAGATTCGCAACCCGGCGGCGGGCGGCTTTGAGCATGGCCGCGGAATTGTCGATGCCGATGACCCGATGGACGAATGGAGCAAGATCGGCGGCGATCTGGCCGGTGCCGCAGCCGAGGTCCGCGACCACCCAACCATCCGGCAGCAGTCCGAAGCACGCGGAGGCGGAAAAACGATCGCCATAGAGTTGGCTGCGGAGGGTGTCCCATTTGCCGGCCGCACCGGCGAAGAACGATTGGCTGTCAGACCGCTGCTGGAGCAGGCGCTGAAGGCGAAGCTGGTCCTGCGCGACGGTTGCCCAGCGGTCGGTCTGCTCGCGCGACACAAGCCAGAGCCGACGGGCGGCTGGGTCCAGCTCATCCAGAATCGTCCGATAAAAATGAGCGGTTCCCTCTTTTCGACTGCCGACCCAGCCAAGGTCACCGAGAACTTTCAGGTGCCGGCTGACGGTGGATTGGGGAAGCTGCAAAATGTCGCAAAGTTCAGCCACGCCCAGCTCCTGGCGCTCCAGTAAACGCAGCAGGCGCAGCCGCGTAGCATCCGCGAGTGAGCCCAGCCAGGAGAGAACCTGCTCGGGTTGTTCGACCTGATACTCCATCCGTTTATCCGAATTTAATGATACATTGCTTGTGGCATAAATCAAGGTGGCAATCGGGCAGTGCATTCTAATCGGATCAATGGGGTATGCCGATTGCACCTTTGGGGCGGCGCTAACGTAGAAGCATATAGGCGACCAATATTTGGGCAGGCAAGCCATTCGATGCCCCTGGCTCATTTTTATTGCGTACAATTCAGGAAAGCCGGTGATGGAGAACCTGCGATGAGTGACTTACACGTGAAATATTTGTTGATGGGCGGCGGGGTGGCCGGCAGCGAAGCGGCCAGGGCCATCCGCGAGATCGATGCTGAAGGCGATGTTCTGCTGGTGGGTCAGGAGATCAGCCGGCCCTACCACCGTCCGCCGTTGAGCAAAGAATTTCTGCGCGGCGAGCAGGGGCGCGATGCCCTGTTCGCGATGCCGGCCGAATGGTTTATCGACAACCGGGTGCAACTGCGCACGGGCCGGCGGATATCGCACCTCGATACCACGCGCGGTGCGGTGACGCTCGACAATGGCGAGGGCGTCTCGTTTGACCAATTGCTGATCGCAACCGGGGGAAGCGCGGCGATGCTGGAGACGCCGGGGGCCGACCTGCCGAACTTGTTTTATCTTCGCACGCTGGAAGATGCGGAGCATTTGCAGCACGCGATGTTCAAAGCCCGCAAAGAGGGCCAGCCGCACGACAAGGGCCGTGGGCGGGCGACGATCATCGGCGGCGGCCTGCTCGGCGTGGAGTTGGCGGCATCGCTGACGCAGGCGGGCCTGCATGTTGATCTGGCGGTTTCCAAAGGCCATCCGTGGAGCCGGTTCGCCGGCGAAGCCACCGGCCGGTGCGTGGCCCGGTTCCTTGAGAACCACGGCGTCACCGTGCACAACGCGGATCGAGCGGCGCGATTGGAAGGAGACGGCCGGGTTCAGCGCGTGATCCTGACATCGGGCAAATCGATCGCTTGCGATTTTGCGGTGGCGGCGGCGGGAATTCAGATTCACAAAGAGATTTTGCGCGGCACGCCGATCACCGCGGAAAAAGCGATCCTGGTGGACGCCGGCTGCCGCACCAACATTCGCGAGATTTTCGCCGCCGGCGATTGCGCGGCCGTATTCGACCCGCTGTTCGGCAAACACCGCATGATGCACCATTGGGAAAGCGCAATGCAGACCGGCCGGATTGCCGGGACCAACATGGCCGGCGGGAATGCGCGATTCGAATCGGATAGCTATTTCGATAGCCAGGTCTTCGAATTGAAGATCGGGGTGTGGGGGGAGGCGCGAGTGGTGGACCGGCGAATCATTCGCGGAACACCCAGCGCCGAGTCGCCGCGGTTCGTGGAAATCGGGGTGGACGCCGGCGGGCGGATTGCGCAAGTGATTGCCGTCGGGGATTTGGCGCAGAAGGAATTGCTGGGAAGGTTGGTTCGGGAGCGTGTTGCGACGGAGGGGAAAGAGGAGCAACTGAGAGATCCGAATCTGCCGCTGGAAGAGATTTTGAAGTAACCCGCAAGAAAAATAAAATGGGCCGCCAAAGCGCGAGAACAACATTGCGCATCCGGCGGCCCATTGAACAACGGGTTTGGAAATCCGGGCGGCCAGCCTCGCGGCTACGCCGCCCGGTTTAATTTTTACGGCCGACTCTTGGTGATTTACAAATTCAATGCCAGCAGCACGCGAATTCGATCAATTCGATTTTTGGACGCACGGGCGGCCAAAACGTCGCGGCAGGTGCGGATTCTGTCGGGGTGGGCGTTAACTCAGACGATTCGGCGCCGCGGCGGTGTCGGCGGCGAGATATCGCATGCCCCAGAGCCATAAGAGGCCCCCGATCAACATCATCCCCGAAACGGCTACGAAACCCAGTTTCAGGCTGTCATGGTCCCGAATCCATCCGATGATGCCCGGCGAAATTGCATCACCCAGCAGGTGGATAATGAGGATGTTGATCGCGAACGCCGAAGCGCGGATCGCCGGCGGAGTGGTGTTGGCCAGGGCGGTGTTGCTGGGGCCGGTGTTGAAAAACAGGCAGAAAACAGCTAGGAACAAAACGACCCATCCGAGCGGAAACGGCGTGATCAGCAGCAAAAGAAACAATGGGAATCCCGCGAGCATCCCCAGTGCCGACACCAGAAAATAGCTGCCGGGCACTTTGGCGCGCAATCGATCACCGGCAATCCCGCCGGTGAGCGTGGCGATTAAACCAGCGACGACGACGATTCCGCCGAAGATCAGGCCCGAACGTTCGGGACTTAGTCCGCGATCAACGGTCAAATACGTCGGCATCCAGTCGGCGACGCCTCCGATCGCAAATGTCATCGCTGTCATCGCCGCGGTGTTCAGCACGTAACTGGGGATTTTGAGAAGGACTTTGTAATCGGCCAGCGTGATATTGCGAGACGGAGCAATGACGACCTCGGCAGCGCCGCGCGCGGGTTCCTTCATGAAGAAGCACCATGCGGCCAGAAGCAGGCCTGGAGGAAGCGTCAGGAAGAACGCATAGTGCCACTGGCCCGGATGGGCAAATTGGCTGCCGGCGATGTAACCGATTGCGCTGCCGACGGGAATGGCGGCGTAGAACCACGCAAGCACCTTGCCTCGAACGGCAAGCGGATACAGATCCGAAATCAGCGTCGGCGCGACCGGCCCGTATGCGGCCTCCCCTACGCCGATCAGACATCGCGTGGCAAGCAATGCGCCATAGGAATTGGCCAAGCCCGACGCCCCGCTGGCGAGGCTCCAGACCGCGACGCCGACGCCGATCAACATCCATCGCGAGTAACGGTCCGCCAGCCAGCCGAAAACCGGAGACAGCAGCATGTACGTCACGAGAAATGCCAGGACGAGCCATCCGATGGCCGAGCTGCTCACGCCAAACTGCAGCCGGACCGTCTCCTGCACGGAGTAAAGGATGGAACGGTCCATATAGTTGAAGAGATTGATGCCCAGAAGAAGCGCAAGAGATATTCGCGCTTGGCGAGCCGAGACTGCGGCGGGTGCGTTGCGTGTCACGGCTTGGATTGGATACTAAATTCGCGCCGGTGATCCGTCAAATCCGCCGACCGATCGCAGATATTGGCAACGGGGCCGATGCCGTGAAATATGAAATAAAATCCAGGATGCGGCACAACTTCCATGGTACATTTAGTGTGATCGCCGGGCAGTGATTTCATCGATTTGCTTTCTTTTTTTGTCATCCCGGCTGAAAAGAGAATTATCGCCATGAGGGTTTCTTCCAAGAGGGTTTCTTCCAAAGTCGCATCCGCCGTCGGCCGCCGTACGCGCCGCGAGGGATTTGTCCGCATCGACGGCGCGGAGATGTATCAGATTCCCGAATACGATCGCCTCGAGCCGTTTCTGATCTCCATCACGAGCGAATCCGATTTGTGGATGTATGCATCGTCGGCCGGGGGCATTACGGCTGGACGGGTGGATGCGGATCATGCCCTTTTTTCATACGAATCGGTCGATCGGCTTCACCGCGGTTACGGAATTTCGGGGGCCGCGACATTGCTGAGGGTTCGCCGCAACGGCCGCCCCGCCGTGATGTGGGAGCCGTTTGCGTGCCAATCGTCGCATCCGTTCATCGAGCGGAATTTGTATAAAAGCCCGCTTGGAAACCGCTTGGTGTTTGAGGAGGTTCATCGGCAACTGGGCCTGATTTTCCGGTACACCTGGGCGACCAGCACGCGGTTTGGATTCGTGCGGACCGCGTACCTGATGAATGACGATGATTCGCCGGTCCGCGTCGAAATCCTCGACGGCCTTTTGAACGTCCTCCCGCCCGGCGTACACCTGGCGATGCAGCGGAGCCTCAGTTCGCTCCTCGATGCTTACAAACAGAACGAGCTGGATGCGGCCACGGGGCTGGCGATGTATTGCCTGACCGCCGTCGTGACCGACCGGCCCGAGCCGTCGGAAGTTCTGACCGCCACGACGCTTTGGAGCCGGGGGCTGACGAATGCTTCGGTCCTGTTCCGCGAAGAGGCCAGAGACGATTTTCGCCACGATCGCGACCTTCGGCCGGCCCAGCGCGTCGCCGGCCAACGGGGTGCGTTTTTGCTGCACGCTTCGCTGGAGTTAGCTCCGCGCGAGACCGCCGATTGGGATATCGTGTGCGATGTCGATCAGGACCACGTCGGCGTTTCCAAAACGCGAGCGATGTTGCGCGGTGATGGAGAAACCATTCGCGCCCTGGTGCGGGAAGACGTCCAGCGCAGCGAAGACGGCCTGTTGCGCATCGTCGCGGAGGTGGATGGATTGCAGATTTCCAGCGATCGGATGACCTGCGCCCATCATCTTGCGAACGTGCTGTTCAACGCGATGCGCGGCGGCGTCCCGCTGCGGCAGGCGAGCATTCGAGCGGCGGAATTCTCGAACTTTGTCCGTGACCGCAATCTCCCGGCCTTCAATGCCCACCGCGATTTCCTGCGGAAACTGCCGGATGTCCTCGAAGTCGCGGAGCTGGTAACGCTGATGGATCAATTCGCCACCACCGATCTGACCCGGCTGGCTTATGAATATCTTCCGCTGTTTTTCAGCCGGCGCCATGGCGATCCCAGCCGGCCCTGGAATTGGTTTTCCATCCGCGTCCGCAATCCCGACGGCAGCGCACCGATCGGCTACGAGGGAAATTGGCGCGACATCTTTCAGAACTGGGAGGCTCTGGCCGTCACGTTCCCGGAATTGATCGAGGGATTCGTCGCGAAGTTCGTCAACGCCTCGACCGTGGACGGGTTTAATCCGTATCGGATCACTTCCGATGGAATCGACTGGGAGATTCCCAAGCCCAACGACCCATGGTCGCATATCGGGTATTGGGGAGATCACCAGATCAACTATCTGTTGAAACTTCTGGAGCTGTCGCGCGATTTTCATCCCGGCCGGCTGGAATCGCTGCTCGGGCGGGAGGTCTTCAGTTACGCCAACGTGCCGTATCGACTTGCCTCCTATCAGGCCATCGTGCAGAACCCTCGCGAGACGATTCGTTGGGACGGCGCGGAGGCGGCGCGCATTGATCGCAAGGTCGCTGCGATCGGCGCGGATGGCAAACTCCTGCACGATGAGCACGGAAACGTCTATCACGCCACGTTGCTGGAAAAGCTGCTGGTGCCGCTGCTGTCGAAGCTTTCCAATCTGGTTCCGGACGGCGGGGTCTGGATGAACACCCAGCGGCCCGAGTGGAACGATGCCAACAACGCCCTGCCTGGCTACGGTGTTTCCGTGGTGACGCTGGCCCACCTGCGGCGTTACCTGTCGTTCCTGCAGGAACTGCTCGCGCCCATCGCAGGACTCCGATGCGATATTTCAGCCGAGGTGGTGACATGGGCCGAGGACCTCCACCAGGTGCTGCGAAATCAAGAACATTTGCTCGCCGAGCCGCGCTTTTCCCCGGAGCAGCGGCGAACGCTCATGGACGACCTGGGCCTCGTTTTCGAAAACTACCGGCACGGCGTCTACGCGAAAGGCTTTTCTTCTGCAAAGAAATCCTGCCGGCTCGAGGAACTGCTCCGGTTACTGAAACTGGCCTTGCGCTTCGTCGATCATTCGCTGGCCGTCAATTGGCGCACGGACGGGTTGTTTCATTCGTACAACATGCTCGATCTCCCCGGCGGCAATCACTCCGCGGGCATTCGCCATCTTCACGAAATGCTCGAAGGCCAGGTCGCGATCCTCAGTTCGGGAACGATGGATGCCGGCCATTCGCTGGCGCTGCTGTCGGAGATGTTCAAAGGCCGGCTCTACAGGGCGGATCAGCGGAGCTTCATGTTGTATCCGATGAAGGAGCTTCCCGGCTTTTTGGAGAAGAACATCGTTCCGGCCGACGCCGTGCGCCGCTCGCCGCTTTTGTCGGCATTGATCGAAGCCGGGGAAAATTCGATCATCGCCCGCGACGCGGATGACACGTATCGATTCAACGGAAGCTTTCAAAACCGCGGCTGGGTGAAGCAGGCTTTGTCGCGGCTTGCGTCCGAGCGACGCTGGGAACATCTGGTCTCAGCGCACGGGCCGGACGTGTTGAAGCTTTACGATGACGTGTTCGATCACGATTCCTTCACCGGCCGATCTGGAACGATGTACGCCTACGAAGGCATCGGCTGCATCTATTGGCACATGGTTTCCAAGCTGTTGCTGGCGGTGCAGGAATGTTTTTGGCAAGCCGCGGATGAAAAAGCCACGAATGCGGAAATCGACGCCTTGGCTGATGTTTATTACCGCGTTCGGGCCGGGTTGGAATTCAATAAGACGGCATCGGAATACGGTGCGTTTCCGACGGACCCGTATTCGCACACGCCGCTCGGCGGCGGCGCGCGGCAGCCGGGCATGACCGGGCGAGTGAAAGAGGAAATTTTGACCCGTCTAGGCGAATGGGGCCTGCGCGTGCGCGGCGGTTCGATTTGCTTCGACCCGCGGCTTCTGCGCAGCGGGGAATTGCTCGGCGAGCCGGCCCGCTTCTCCTACGTCGCGTTGGACGGTTCGACGCGATCCATCGACCTTGAGCCGGGGATGGCCGCGTTCACGTTCTGCCAAGTGCCGGTGATTTACCGTGCGACGGAACAGGAACGGGCAACGAATATTCGAGTTCATCGCACAGATGGTTCAATGATCCGCTTCGCATCGGATCGGCTCGACACCAGCGTCTCCAAAGAGATTTTCCAGCGGCGGGCCACGACCACGCGGCTCGAGGTGCGGTTTAATCCGGGGATTCTTAGAAATGATTCCGCTACGTCATTCCCACCCGATGGCTCCGACGGTACGCCGTGGGCGTCACGTCCAACTGCTCCTTGAAAACGGTGCTGAACCGCACGTGGCTGGCAAATCCGGATTGCTCCGCCACGCTGGGAATATCCAGGCTGGTCTCGCGAAGGAGCTTGGCGGCACGATCCAAATGCACCCGGCGTATCTCCTCCAGCAGACTCCGCCTCATCACGCGGCGAAACCGGCGTTCCAGATTGCGCCGGCTCATGGCCACTTCACTCAAAACATCCTCGACGCTGATCGGTTCCGACGCGTGCTGGCGGATAAACTTGGCGGCCTCGGCGATGATTTCATCTTCGATGCTCAGCACATCCGTCGAGTGGCGGGTAATGATCCCGTGTGGAGCGATCTCGATGGGCTCGCGCGGGGGCGTTTCTCCCTTCATCAGGCTATCGAGCGTCTTGGCCGCTTCGAAGCCGATCTGTTCGGCGCCCAGGTCGATACTGGAGAGCGTGGGCCGGGCCATTTCGTTCAGCAGGACATCGTTATCCACGCCGAGGACCGCGATTTCCTCGGGGACGGAAATCCCGTTCTGGCGGCAGATGTCTATGGCATGCCAGGCGTATCGGTCGTTGGCGGCAAGGATCGCGCACGGACGCGGCAGGGATTTGATCCATTCCTCGGGCACTTCATCGGCGGCGGCGGCGTCGCTGAAGAAGACGCCTTCCCGCCGGCACTCGGCCGCAAACGCATCGCGCCGCAGCAGCGACCACGACGCGGTCGGATGTCCGCAGAATCCGTACGAACGGAACAGACGATCCCAGAAGTAGACGAACGCCATCTTCCCCACCGCGCGGTCGTCGGGCAGAACGGTGGGCACGTGCGCCTGGCGAAGCTGCCGGGCCGAGATCGTGCGCGCGGCATTAACCATCGGCATGCGGACGCGATGGAAACGATCGAAGCTGCGCGCGGCGTGAATCATGGCGATCACGCCATCGACGTTGCGCAGGTCCAGCTTCCGCGAGGAGAGCATGTACATGGGCGGCATTTCGAATTCCCAGTCCGCCCGAAGATTGGCGTAGGCCATGACCCCGCGCAGCACGCCGCGGCCATAACCGCCCGCAAAGTCAACCTGAATCCCAATCCGCAGCATTTAATTCCACCGCTCTGCCGCAAAACGTTTAATATATTACGCAAAATAACATAGGCATCGGCGTTTGGCAAATTACAATAATAATTCGTGATGGAGCGGCCTTACCGAGGTTTGTAGAAGAAATGGCCACTTGCGCCGTCCGCCGATCTTTGAGGGTTTTGCCAATGATGCGAATACTTGGAGGCGTTATTAATCCTCCTCACGCCAAGGGATCCGTTGGCCGCTTTCGACGCCGCCTCGCGCGGGCGTTTACGTTGGTGGAGTTGTTGGTGGTTATTGGCATCATCGCGTTACTGGTGGGAATTTTGCTTCCCGCGTTGAATCACGCGCGTCAACAGGCAAATCTCGTGACTTGCCAGACGCATCTGCGCCAGATTGGGCAGGCGATATTTATGTATGTCGGTGACAATCAGGGCATTTTGCCCTACGGATACTGGAATGGAGAGCCCAATCCCACCGTGAATCGCGGTGGTCTGGACGCCACGAAAGCAGGAGATTGGGGAACGCTCATTTCAAATGAGCTGTCGAGCCGTCTGGGCAATAACTACGCCGATCAGAGTGCTTCCGGGGGCGGCCAATCGTTCAATCGCGGAATTTTCCTGGATGTAGATACGGTAGACGGCGGCGACGGAACCTGCCACTATTCGTCCCATCCGAGACTGATGCCTAATCTTTCGACAAGCCTGAGCGATGGAACCTCCTACAAGGGATGTGTTCCCTACAAATTGTCAAACGTCAAGAGATCGTCGGAAATCGTGCTGATTATGGACGGCGTGCAGGTACAGGTTGACACCAACGCTACGCCGAACGACACCAATTTTTGGGGCGCCAACTCTACGGCTTATGGAGTCGACGCTTGGCGTTTTCAGGGCTGGCGAGCGAAAAACGTCATGCCGGACTTTTTCATATCCGGCTACGAAATCTCAGGCCAGGTTACCGCGGACGATGGGCAGCCCATTAACCCCGGTGGCAACGCCGATAATTCCACCGCTTCCGGCTTCAACGGCGAACCATTTGTTACGTGGGACGGCGATATTCGCTGGCGGCACATGGGCAATACGGCCGCGAATTTCCTGTTTGTGGATGGTCATGTTGAGTCACACTTCATCAGCCCCAATCCCGGCGGAACAACGATGACGCCGCCTCAGCCTTACAAAACCGATCTGCTCGGAAGAAACTTCAACGTGAATCCGTGATTTCGCTTGATTAACGCAAAAGAAAGACAATCGCGACTTCGCAACCCCAGCGGGCCTGCCGAGATCTGCGCCAACTCAATCACATTAGACAATCCGGATTCATGACCTAGGCTCGCACCAGGCAACGGCTTATTCGCGTTTGCGACGATATGGCGTAAATTGCTAAATGATTTACGCAAAATAACATAGGACCCTGCAATTAACAAATTACAATACAATTCGTGATGGAGTGGCCATGCTAAGGCTTAAAGAAACGGCGGCCAGTTGCGACATCTCTGGTCATTGAGGGAAATACCATGATGCGGACACCTGGAAGCAACGTTGACGCTTGCAATGGCGAAAGAACGATTAATCGCTTCCCATGCCGAGTCGTGCGGGCATTCACTTTGGTGGAACTGCTGGTGGTCATTGGCATCATCGCCGTCCTGATCGCCATCCTGCTTCCCGCCCTGAACCGCGCTCGCCAGCAGGCAAATCTAGTCACCTGCCAGACGCATTTGCGCCAGATTGGGCAGGCGATTTTCATGTATGTGGGCGACAATCAAGGAACGCTGCCCTACGGATATTGGAATGGGGCATCGTTGGCCGATGTCCCCGACCTTCGCAGTGCCAACTATATGGATGCCAGCAAGGCGGGTGACTGGGGAACGCTCCTTTCCAATGAACTATCGAGCCGCCTGGGCACAACGTACAACGACCAGGCGACCTCCGGCGGCGAGCAGTCGTTCAATCGTGGAATCTTCCTGGACGTGGATGTCCCCGCGATCGGCGACGCCGGGTTGCAGTATTCTTGCCACCCGAGACTGATGCCCAACCTCTCGACTTTTCTGAACGATGGAACCGCCTACCAAGGCCACGTTCCGTATAAGATGGCGCACATTCAACGTTCGTCAGAAATTGTGCTCATCATGGATGGCGTGCTGGTGCAGAATAACACCAATCAGACGCCTACCGATACTAACTTCTGGGGCGCCAATGATACCGCGTACGGAGTCGATGCCTGGCGTTTTCAAGGCTGGCGGGCGAAAAATGTGTCGCCCGACTTCTTCCTCTCAGGGTACCAACTGTCGGGCGTAGTCACTGCCGACGACGGGCAGCCCATCAATCCTGGTGGCAACGCAGATAATGCCACTGGCTCCGGCTTCAGCGGCGAGCCGTTTGTTACCTGGGATGGCGATATTCGTTGGCGGCACATCAACAACACCGCCGCCAATTTTCTGTTTGTTGATGGCCATGTTGAATCACATTTCATCAGCCCCAACCCCGGCGGAGCGGCGTTGACTCCGCCTCAGCCTTACAAAACCGATCTGCTCGGCCGAAACTTCAACGTCAATCCGTGATCTCGCCTACCGTTCGGAATGAGACGCTCATCGCGAGCAGAACTACCCTAGCCGGGGGCTCGCTGACGTTTCGGGATATCGCGTGATGCTCGACTGGATAATCCTCATCTGCAACCCATCTTCGCGCTTTGCGGATATCGATCCGTGATTTGCGACTGAATGCCGCTATTTATTAAATGATTTACGCAAAATGGTGTGGCTGTTTTGCGGTGGTCGGATATTGTGATTGCGGTGATGCCGGCAGAGGGCCAGGCATTGGAAAGCTCGAACACTTCGCACCGATTGGAGAGGAACATGAGTGCATTGTCGCGACTTAAAAAGAGCAGGCTCATTGGATCGCTCAGTTTGGCGATCGCCTGTTTGGCGTTCACTTCGTTTGCGTCGGCTAATCTTCTTACGGATCCGGGTTTTGAGAATCAGACTGTAGCTCCCAATCCGAATCCAACCGGCACGCCTGGCTGGGCGAACTTTGGCGGGGCTGGGTTCCTGAATACCGCTCTGGCCCATAGCGGCAGTTGGGTTCTCGACACCCCCGACGAAGGCGGTGGTTATACCGTCCCGGGAACGTACCAAGTCTTCGCGGCCACCCCGGGCGAGACGTTTACGTTATCGGGTTGGGTTTACACACCCAATGCGCTGGTGCTGAACGACAACGACTTTGCAATACTGCAACTGTCGTGGTTCACAGGCTCTCCGCCGAACAACTACGCGTCAGGGGCAAATGGTACGGCCGGGGTGAATGTTGGTGATCCAGCCGGCGGCGGCGGAATCCCGATTGCGCAGGGGGTGTGGACCTTCGCCAGTGTTACCGCCGTTGCACCCGCCGGTACGAACTCGATGGGCGCCTACCTATTGGACATCAATGCCGACTCGAACGGCGACTTCTACTTTGACGACATGAGTCTAACGGCCACTGCAGTCCCCGAACCAACGACGCTTGGCGTCCTCGGCATGATTGGCATCGCGGCTCTGCACCGCCGCCGCCGCCGAGCTTGAACGAATCCTCCGCGGCAAGCACTCCATCGGGAACCCCGGTCCAGTTTGAGTTGTATGGCTCAAACTGGACCGTTCTTTTAATCCCGGCCATACAATTAACTGAAACGCACAGGAACGGATTCATGTTTAACTTTCAGCGTGTTGTCGTCTTGGCCGCGGTTGTCTTTTGCATGACGTTCGCGTTTGCCTGCCCGGCCCCGGCCGGACCGACCGGCGCGGTGAAGGTCGAGTTGCGTAAGACCGCAACCGGCTGGACGTTGCTCCGCGAGGGTCAGCCCTATTTCATTCAGGGCGCCGGCGGCGACGCGTCGCGGGAGATGCTCAAAAAGTGCGGCGGCAACTCCTTCCGACTCTGGGGAGCCGACGACATCGGCCCCCAACTCGACGAAGCCCAGCGGCTGGGTCTGACCGTCACCGTCGGTATCTGGCTCGAGCATACCGGCGGGCCGCATCACTTCGACTATCACAATCCCCAGCAAGTCGCCGAACAACTCGAAAAAGTGCGTCAAGCCGTTTTGAAGTACAAAGATTATCCCGCAGTTCTGGTGTGGGGCATCGGCAATGAAATGGAGGGGTACAAGGACGGCGGCGATCCGGCAGTTTGGAAAGCCGTCGAGCAAGCCGCCGCTTTGGTGCACAAGCTCGACCCCAACCATCCGACCATGACGGCGATTGCCGAGATTGGCGGCAAACGCGTTCCATCCATCGACGAATACTGCCCGGACATCGACATCGTTGGCATCAATACGTACGCAGGCGGCCCCTCGGTGGCGCGGCGATATCGCCAACTCGGCGGATTTAAGCCGTTCATCCTCACCGAATTCGGCCCCGCCGGCACATGGGAAGTCGAAAGCAACGCCTGGGGTGCGCCGATCGAACTCACCAGCACCGCCAAAGTCGAGGCTTATCGACAGACCTATCTCCGCACCGTGCTGCCCGAGCGTGGAAAATTATGTCTTGGCTCGTACGCATTTTTGTGGGGCAACAAGCAGGAGGCCACCGCGACCTGGTTTGGAATGTTTTTGCCCGATGGTAGCCGATTGGAAGCGGTCGATACGATGTCTCAATTCTGGACCGGCCACGCGCCCGCGCATCGCTGCCCGCAAATGCAGCCGATGAAACTCGATCGTGACAATGTGAAGGGCGGGGAAACGATTCATGCCACGCTTAACGTAACGGATCCCGACCACTATCCATTGACCGCCAAGTGGGTTCTCACCAACGATCCTGCGGTTTACCAAACCGGCGGCGCATACCAGGAAACCGCGAGAAATTTTCCTGATGCGGTCGTTTCGGGCGATACTCATGGGGCGGAGATTCACATGCCCGACCGGGTCGGGCCGTATTGGCTTTATGCCTACGTCTATGACGGCCACGGCGGCGCCGCGACGGCGGTGGCGTCCGTTCATGTCAACGCAGCTGGCCCCGAATCGCTCGGTACGAAGCTTCCCCTAGTTCTTTATGCCGATGGCGCAGCCGATTCTCCCTATATCGCTTCGGGTTGGATGGGCGATTCCAAGTCCATCGCGGTGGACGACAAATGCGCCACGAATCCGCATGACGGCACGGATTGTATGAAGTGCCAATTCAACGCTGCAACTGGTTTCGGTGGAATCGCCTGGCAAAATCCGGCCAACAACTGGGGCGATCAACCCGGCGGCCTCGACCTGAGCGGGGCGAAGAAACTCACCTTCTGGGCGCGCGGAGAAGAAGGCGGAGAAGTAGTTTCCTTTAAGCTCGGAATCCTCGGGGCCGACAAGAAATTTCCAGATTCGGATCACGCGGAATTGCCGAATGTCACGCTCAGCACCGATTGGAAACGGTACAGCCTCGACCTGACGGACAAGGATCTGCACCGTATCGAAACCGGTTTCGTCTGGGTCCTGGCCGCTAGCGGCAAGCCGGTTACGTTTTATCTGGATGACGTGCAGTACGAATAGCGGCCGCTTATTTTGCTTTAGCGCTTTTATCCCGGCTGACCGCCCGGCACGGTTTATTCCGGTCCGATTAACGCGGCCCATCTGACGATCCCCCGCGGATGAATAGCGCCGCCGGCCTCTATGCCGCAAAACGTTAAACTATTTACGCGATATAGTATAGCCGGACCGCCGCGAGAGGTTTACGCTCCGACCTATACGCGATTGCATAAATGCGCGGAGTTTTCATCCCTTCTCGGAGGCGCGGAGTCATGAGGAATATTCACAAAGATCGTAGACGTGCGGCTCTTACGGTTTGTGTAGCTGGCATTATGGGCGCGGCTTTCGCGCCTTCCGTCAAAGCACAAAACCTTCTGCTCGACCCCGGGTTCGAGGCGGGTGATGATGGAGCGCCGGACGCAACCGCGGGTGATGTGTCGATGGGCACCCCAACCACCCCGGAGGCCGGACCCTGGTTGGGCTGGAACAACTGGGTTGGCCCCGTCTACTCGGGCTTTTACACCACCAGCATCGCCGCGCACAGCGGCACGCAGGTTGGCAAGACCTTCTCCGGACCCAACGGGGGCATCTACCAATATGTTGACGTCAACGCGGGCAATTCTTATACCGCCTCCGCGTGGTTCGTTGACTCCAGCACCGATCCCTTCAACGACACCGCGGAAACAGACGACGTTCGAATGATTTTCTTCGCTGGCCCGGACGGCACCGGGGCCAACTTGGGCACCTTTGTCACGTCCAGCCCGTTGGTCTATGCCGATCCCTTGGATCAATGGATGCAATCCAGCGTCACCGCCACGGCCCCGGCTGGCGCCGAATCGGTGCAATGGATGGCGTTCTTCAACAATCCCAATTACGCCGCCGGCTCCTTGTTCGTCGATGACACGAGCCTGATCGACAACACACCCACCACCCCGATCTGGAACGGCGGCGGCGCGGACGACAACTGGTCCACTGGCGGCAACTGGGGCGGCACCGCTCCCGTTTCTCCCGACGCTTTGGTTTTCGCCGGCACCACGCAACTAACCAATAACAACGACATGGCCGCCGACACCCTGTTCGACGGCATTCAGTTCAACTCCTCGGCCGGTGCATTCGCGCTCGGCGGAAATGCGATCGACCTCGGCGGAGATGTCGTCAATAATAGTTCCAGCACGCAGACGATCAATATCGGCTTGGCCCTCCAGCAAAACACGAACATCAACGCGGCCGCGGGCAACATCACCGTCGGCGGCGCGATCGGCGGCGCATTCTCGCTGACCGCAAACGGCGGCAATGTCGTTACGCTGACCGGATCCAATTCCTATTCCGGCGGAACCAACGTCAGTGCAGGCACACTCGTCATCGGCGCAGCCGGGGCTCTTCCGGCCAACGGCGCGGTCTCCATCACCGGCGGCGCGCTGCAACTCGCCGCCAACACCGGCGGCGAAACGCTGTCCTCCCTTTCCATCTCCGCCGGCGGGTTCCTGGATGTGGGCAACAACCACGTCATTATCAGCGATCCGGGCGGCAGCATCGATTCCACGATTCGCGGATTACTCGCCAACGGCTACAACGGCGGAGCGTGGAACGGCGCCAGCGGCGCGGCGACCGGCGGCGGAATCGGGACCTCCTCCGCTACCGGCACCAAATATGGCGTCGGCTATGCCGACGGCGCTGATGGCGGAATTTCCGGAATCACCTCCGGACAGCTCGAAGTGAAGTACACCCTGTACGGCGACGCCAATCTCGATGGCTCGGTCAACAGCATCGACTTCGGCGACATGGCCGCCAACTTCGGCAAGTCCGGAAAAGTCTGGGACCAAGGCGACTTCAACTATGACGGCGTGGTCAACAGCGTTGACTTCGGCCTGCTAGCCGGCAATTTCGGCAAATCCGCCGGCGGCAATGCGGACGTAACCTCCGCCGATTGGGCGGCGCTCGACGCCTTCGCGGCGGCTAACGGGTTAATGGCTGATGTCCCCGAGCCGGCGTCGGCGAGCTTGATCGTCTTGGCATGTTTGGGATCGCTTTCTCGACGCAAACGGCGGTATAATCAGATTGGATGAGAAGGGCGCGGGTTTGATGTGTTCTGACGTTTTTTGTGCTGCGAACCTTCACGCGTGAGTTTGGCCATTCCATCCCGGGGTATCCGCGGCGTCTGGCGGCGTCATCGCAAATCCGTTTCTTTTGCCGCGCAGTCCATCTCCCGCGCCTGCTGCGCAGTTGAACCCCTGGAAGGCCGCCTGCTTTTGTCGGGAGCGCCGACGGCGCCAGTGGGCGTCCTGGCGACGAACGGAACGACGCCAACAGATATCGAAGTGACATGGAACTCCGCGTCGGGGGCAACGTCATATCAGGTATGGCGAAACACCACAGGCACCACCTCTTCCGCGACCGATATCGCGCCCGATGTCACCAGCACGTCTTTTGACGACACTTCGGTCACCGTTGGAACAACTTACTTTTACTGGGTCGTGGCCTCCGACGAATCAGGCGGCAGTCCCTACAGCACAATTGCCAGCGCCACCGGCGGAACCCTCGTGTGGAACGACACCTTCGGCGCCACTGGAATCAGTTCCGCGTGGGGCGCTTTCAATGCGACCGATCCAAACAATGGGGCCGTCATTTACACCAACACCTCGGCCGCGAATTCCACTGCCGACAATCCCACGACGCTGCAGGTTGTCAGCGATTCCCAAGCCACCGATGGGCAAGCCCTGGCGATGTCGCTAACGCCTTCGCCCAACCAAAGCGGGGATTACGATTCCGCGGAGATCTCGACGGAATTCGATCCCTCCGGCGTCGCCGACAATATGGAATACGGCGAAATCCAGGCTCGCATCAAAATCCCCGGCGGCAATAACAGCGGCGCGATCTGGCCCGCCTTCTGGCTGCTCGGCGATGACATCAGCACGGTCTCCTGGCCCGCCTGCGGTGAAATCGACGTCATGGAAAACGATGGCGCCAACCCGAGCACCATTGATTCGACCATTCACGGGCCGATGTCCAACGGCCAGGATTACAACTACGGATCCGGCGTGGGGGCCTCCGACACAATCTCCGGGGACTTTTATTCCAGCTATCACGTATTCGCCGTGAATTGGGGACCGAATTCCATCACGTTTTCAGTGGACGGCCACGCTTTTGAGACGCTGACGCCCGCGAGCCTTCCTTCGGGAAGCAGGTGGGTATTCAATGGCCAACCGTTCTTCATTATCCTGGACGTCTGCGAAGGCGGCAATTTTGCCCCCGGCACAATCACCAGCACGCAGACGATGGATGTGGATTACGTGCGCGCTTACAGCCTGCCGCCTCCCACCGGGATCGCTGCCGCCATCGCAACCAACACCACCCCTGCCAATGTCACCTGGAGCGCGGTCAACGGAGCCACCTCCTATGAGGTTTGGCGAAATACCAGTTCCAGCGTCTTGTCAGCCAAGGAATTAAACGGCAACGTGACGGGCACATCGTACACCGATACTTCAGCGGTTTCCGGAACCAAGTACTATTACTGGATCGTTTCAGCCAACGCCGCGCAAACCAGCGGCTACAGCGCATCGGCTTTCACGCGGCTGACCCCCGAAGTGAGCGTCTCCTCCCCACCGCCAAATATCGCTTACGATGGAACCAACGACGTGACCAGTTGGGCAACGGCCAGCGTAAGCGGTGTGAATGGCTCGCCCGCCCCAACCGGATCGACCAGCCTGGTCTATTACAGCGGCACGACCGACACCGGCACGCCGCTGAGTTCCCCGCCCATCGGCCTCGGCACATACACCGTTGTGGGAACGTACGCCGGGGATAACAATTACGTTCCGGCCCAAAGTTCGCCGGTGACGTTCACCATCAACAATCCAAGCGGGCTTTCGACCACCAACGGCACGCAATATACGATCACCTGGAACGCGGGGACGCCGACGTTGGATGTTTCCACGGGCGTCGTGACACTCAGTGCCGATCTTTCCGTCACGTTTCCCAACTACAATCTCACCATCGAAAACGGCGCGAGCGTTTTGCTCGACGCCGGCCAGCATGTGGCGCAGCTTCAGGTGATCGGCAACGGGGCCCTGAACATCGAGTCGTACTGGATGATGATCAACTACGGCGCTAATTCCGATCCGTTCTTAACCATCCAGTCGTATCTCGCAACCGGCGACAACGAGGGATCATGGAATGGCGCGGGGATCGACAGTTCCGCCGCGGCCACGAGCTTCGGCCGTTACGGCATCGGCGTGGCCGACGGGGCTGATGACGTCGTCGCCGGCCTTGCCTCTGGCCAGATCGAAATCCTTTATACCCTCTACGGCGATACGAACCTCGACGGCACGGTCAACAGCGTGGATTTCGGCGCCATGGCGGCCAACTTTGGCAAATCGGGTAAAACCTGGGACGAGGGTGACTTCAATTACGATGGCACGGTCAACAGCATCGATTTCGGATTGTTGGCCGGCGACTTCGGCCAGAGCAGCGCCAATCCCAATTTGCCGACCGTGCAGTTGCTATCCGTAACTCTGACCCCAACAACGATCCCCGATCCGGTGGCATCGACAACAATATCCACCGACTCGGTGGCGCCCGCCGCGTCCAATCCCAAACCATCGACCGTATCCAACACCCCTCCAATCGACGCGAAGAATCTTCATTCGAAATTCTCCGCCGCGACAAGTCCTTTCGGTTCTCCGGCCGCCCCTTCGCCCAACGGCATCTCATTAACTTCTCAGCGACATGGCGCCGACGCCCTATTTCTTTCCAACCGGTAACGGCGCCGACATTGAATTTATATTATCCGGAATATCTGCGCCGCTGCGCGCGGCAGCGGCCCGGCAGGCCGATTCAACAATTCAACCAGCCAGCGAATTTCGTCTGTGGTATCGGCTTGGTCATCCGGGACTGATCCGGCATGGGGTCGCCCAGGCAGTCCTCGACAGTTCGCAGGCAAGGAAGCGGAATCGAAGAGCGGGTGCCCTTCTGTGTAACCCAGGCAATTTGGCGTTTGTGGTGAATCGATGTCGCGATCTCGACAGTCATGCGAGCATCGCACATCACGTACTCGCAAACCGCATGATGATTACCGGCCCGCCATTGGACAGGAGCGTCGGAACCATCCATGAGTTTTTTCGTGGCAAGGCTCATCCCCTGCGCAACCGCTGACAGACCGACGGGAAAGCCCTTCAACTTGAAAAACTGAAACATCGGATCGTACATTTTGAGAGCGATGCCGGCCGCCTTCGAAACATCGCCAGCCACATGACCGATCCATCGCAAGTCAAAACTGAGACCGTTCCATGCGATCAGGGCATGTCCGGTTCGCTGCATTTGATCCAGGTACTCCAGCAAATTACGTGCTTCTTCCCGATTCAGGTTCAGGAGCGGCTTGCCATCCGATCCATTTGATAGCCACAGGCGTTGTTCACCGCCATTGATGTGGGTGGCAGCAACGGAAATGTCAAACGGCGCGTATTGGTCGATATCCTCGCCGGGTCGGAGGTCGAAGACATTGGAAATCTCAATGTCAAAGCCGAGAAATTTCGTTGCCAAATCACCCATGGATGCGCTGGATAGGCGAAAAAACGGAGAGGGGGAGATTCGAACTCCCGCTACCCTTTCGGGCAGACCGGTTTTCGAAACCGGCGCATTCAACCACTCTGCCACCTCTCCAAGGCTCGCGCACATTATTCGATGCCGACAGCTAAATCCAGCTATTCAGCCATCTGTTCGCAGGATGTTCGGGGCAACGCGTTGCAATCCGCCGCCGTGCCGTTAACCTAGTGTTTTCTGGCTCCTGGATGATGAGCGTTATGAGCGACGCACCGGATTCGAGGCAAGAAAGCGAAGCGACCAATGGGGCAGCCGGTACCGTCCGGCATGTGCTGGAATTCGAAAAGCCGCTGGCTCAAATCGAACGGCAAATTCAGGAACTGGAAGCCCTTCAACAGCAAAAACAAGTCGATTACGCCAAGGAACTGCGGCAGCTTCGGGGGAATCACACCGCGCTGCTCCGAAAGACGTATGACAATCTGAGCGCGTGGGAGACGGTGCAGGTCGCCAGACATCCGCAACGGCCGCAGTTTTGGGATTATGTCGAAATGATCTGCCCGGAATTTCGGGAGCTGCATGGCGACCGGCATTTCGGGGACGATCCGGCCATCCTCTGCGGGCTGGCCCGGCTGGGCGGACACAAGGTCGTTCTGATCGGTCATCACAAGGGGCGGGATACCAAGGAAAAAATTCGCTGCTTTTTTGGATTGGCGCATCCCGAGGGATATCGCAAGGCCCTGCGGTGCATGAAGCTAGCCGAGAAATTTGGGCTTCCCGTAGTAACCCTGATCGACACGCCGGGGGCGTATCCGGGCATCGGTGCGGAGGAGCGCGGGCAGGCCGAAAGCATCGCGCGAAATCTCATGGAGATGAGCCGGCTGAGAACGCCAATCGTGTCGGTGGTCCTGGGTGAAGGAGGCAGCGGCGGCGCGCTGGGAATCGGCGTGGCCGATCGCGTGGCCATGATGGAATTCGCCTGGTATTCGGTGATCAGTCCCGAGGCGTGTTCGGCGATTCTGTTCAAGGGGAACGAGGGAGCCGCACAATTGGCCGACAGCCTTCGGCTGACCAGCAGCCATCTCAAGGAACTGGGCGTGGTGGATGCGATTATTTCCGAGCCGTTGGGCGGGGCACACCGCGATCCGCACACAGCCGCTCACAGCCTGGAGCAATACGTCGCCAAGACGCTGCGCGACCTGAAACGGTCGAAGGTCGAAAAGCTGGTGGAGCGGAGATATGAAAAGTTCCGGGAGATGGGGGTTACGCTGGAGAAAACCCGCCCCAGCGCCAAGGCGGCGGGGTAATTCAGCCGGCTGCCGCGGGGCTCTTCCGTTATCACCAATACATATACAATGGTATACCGATAAGGATGAGGGTGCGCCATGCAAAAAAAGCTTGTCAAACATGGAAACTCGCTTGCGCTTGTCGTTGACAGGCCGATTCTCGAGTTGGTCGGGATCGAAGCTGACCAGCCGGTTGAAATCTCCACGGATGACGGACGACGGCTGATTATTCAACACGTCGTCGGACCGAATCGTCGCCGGAAATTTCGCGAATCTCTGGACCGCGTAACGACACGGCACGCCAAGACCCTCAAGCGGCTGAGCGAATGACCGAGCGCATCCTCCTCTCTGTTGGAGATGCTGTTGAAATCCACAAAGAGCAGACCCAGCGATTCGCGGGACAAGGCTGGGAAGGCGGAGGTGGCGAACTATCTGCGAACCCACGTGTCACTTCGACAGGATCGGCCATGACCGCAAGTTCGACCAATGGGCCACGCATCACAAATGGCATATAATCTTCGCGAATGTCCAGCTACACCCAAAGCATTCAAACGCTCATGAACGAACTGGCCCGTCTTCCCGGGATCGGGGCGCGGTCGGCGGAACGAATCGCGTTCCATCTGCTTAAGCAAAGTCCCGAGGAGGCGATGAAGCTGGCCGAAGCGATCCGCGACGTCAAGACGCGAATTCGTCATTGCAGCATCTGCTTTAACCTCACCGAGCAAGACCCGTGCGGCATTTGCGGCAACCCGGGGCGGGATCAATCCCTCGTCTGCGTCGTCGAGCAACCGAAGGATTTGCTGGCGCTGGAATCCACCGGGCTGTACAACGGCGTGTATCACGTGCTGCTGGGCCGCATCGCGCCGCTGGAGGAATCGCATCCACAGGATTTGACGATCGACGCCCTGGCCAAGCGGCTGGAGTCGGGCTCCATCCGCGAGGTCATCATGGGGACCAACCCCACGGTCGATGGCGACGGCACGGCGCTGTACATCCAGAACCTCATCGCATCACGATTCCCCCAAGTGCAGGTCACCCGGCTGGCGCGCGGGTTGCCAGCCGGCAGCAACATCGAATACGCCAACAAAAGCATCCTGGCGGACGCGATTTCCGGGCGGCAGAAAATGTGATGTCAAGCTTGCAATCGCAACTCGAATTGGCGTTCAGACATCAGTCCGCCGGCAGCCTGGACGAGGCGGAAGCGGTTTATCGGCAAATCCTGACCGAGCATCCCAGGCATGCGCATGCGCTGCATCTGCTGGGCGCCCTGAGCTTGCAACGGGGCAAGCCCCAGATCGCCTTGCCGCTGATCCAGCAGGCGATCGAACAAAACGATCAATTTGCGGATTACCACAACAGCCTGGGATTGGCGTTGATCTCGCTGAAGCGGCCGCAGGAGGCGATCGATGCTTTCAAGACGGCACTGGAGTTGCGGCCGGACTATGAACCCGCTCGCGAAAACCTGGCGCGGGCGATGAAAGCGGTGGGCAGGCGTCATTATCGCTCCGCAGTCGCCGCCGATCCCCACAGCAGCCGCGCGCATGACGATTTGGTGTACAGCCTCTATTTCAATCCGGACTACGACGAAGAAAAAATCTTCCAGGAGCTGATGCGATGGGAACAGCGGCACGCACAGCCGTTGCGAGGGTCGATTCTGCCGCATCGGAATGACCGAAACCCGGATCGTCGGCTGAAGATCGGCTACGTATCGCCTGATTTCTACGGCCAGGCGGAATGCTTTTTCGTCGTGCCGCTGATGGAATCGCACGGGCACAAGCAATTCGAGATTCACTGTTATTCGAGCGTCCCCCAGCCCGACGGCGTGACCGCGCACCTTCGCGAATGCGCCGACGTGTGGCATGACGTGGGCTCGCTGAGCGACGAAGCGCTGGCCGAGCAGATTCGCCGCGACCAGATCGACATCCTGGTGGATCTGACGATGCACATGGCCCGGAGCCGGCTGCTGGTCTTTGCCCGCAAACCGGCGCCGGTGCAGGTGACGTGGTTGGCGTATCCCGGAACCACGGGGCTGGGGACGGTGGATTACCGGCTGACCGATGCCCACTTCGATCCGCCCGGGCGCGCGAGTTGGTACAGCGAAGAATCTTACCGCCTGCCCGATTGCTGGTGCTGTTTTGGTCCGCTGGGTTTTTCCCAGCCGGTGAAAGCGGATCGCGGAGGCCCGATTTGCTTCGGGTCGCTGAACAGTCCGCGAAAACTGAACGAGCCGATCCTGCGGCTTTGGGCCAAGGTGCTGCATGGCGTGGAAGGCTCGCGGCTATTCGTCCTCAGCACGGAGCAGGATCAACGCCAGCTCATCGTGCGCATCTTCGGTGAGGAGGGCATCAGCCCGAATCGCATTGCGTTCACCGAAAGCCGCGTCCGGCTGGAATACCTCCGGCTTTACGATCTGATCGATATTGTTCTGGACACGCTGCCGTACAACGGGATCACGACGACGTGCGATGCGATGTGGATGGGGGTGCCGGTGGTGAGCCTCGTCGGGAATACAGCCGCGGGTCGGGCTGGATTGAGCCTGCTTTCGACGGTTGGATTGGCGGAACTGGTCGGCAACGATCCGGCGCGATTTGTCGAGATCGCGGTGGAATTGGCCCTGGATCGTCCGCGCCTGATCGAGCTGCGGGCCGGCCTGCGCCAGCGGATGGAATCCTCTCCGCTCATGGATGCAAAGAAATTTACGCGAAACATGGAATCGGCATATCGCTGGATGTGGCAGCGATGGTGCGAAAAGCCGGCGGTCGCGCCTTCCCCGGCCGGTCCCAACGATGCCGCGATCGAGATCGACCAGAAGCTGGACGCCTACCGGCAGGTGATGGAGGCGGACCCGACAAATTTCGTGGCCCGCAGCAATTGGGTGATGCAGATGCAGTACCATCCCAACTTCGATGCCACCGCAATCCTGGCCGAAGCGAAGCGATGGAACGAACTGCACGCCCGTCCGCTGGCGGGGTCGATCAAGCCTCACGCCAATGACCGCTCGCCCGAGCGCCGGCTGCGAATCGGATTCGTATCGGGGGATTTCAGGAACCATGTCGTGGGCCGAAATGTTTTCCCGCTGTTTCGCGAGCACGATCGGCAAAGCTTCGAGTTCTTCTGCTACAGCAACGCCCAGGATCACGACGACTACACGCTGCGGTTCCAGGCGTTGGCCGACGGCTGGCGGGATATTTGCGAGGTGCCGGACGACGCGGTTGCGCAGATCATCCATGACGACCGGATCGACATCCTGGTGGATCTGTCGCTGCATTCGGCCCAGAATCGGCTGCTGGTGTTCGCCCGCAAGCCGGCGCCGGTACAGGCCACGTTTGCCGGTTATCCCGGAACGACCGGGCTGGAAGCGATCGATTATCGGCTGACCGATCCGTATCTCGATCCACCGGGGCAGGACGCGTTTTATTCCGAACGCTCGATCCGGCTGCCGCACAGCTTCTGGTGCTACGATCCCTCGGCCATGGAGGTGGATGAGTATGCGGTTGCCCCCCTGCCGGCACGGCGCAACGGCTATGTCACGTTCGGATGTCTGAACAATTTCCCCAAGGTCAATTTCCCCGTGGTGCAGCTTTGGGCCGAGGTGCTGGCCGCCAGGACGGACTCGCGGCTTCTGATGCTGGTCCCGGAGGGTGAGTTCCGGCGGCGGCTGCTGGAACGATTTGAGCGGCTGGGCATCGCGCCGGCGAGGATTCAATTCGTGGATCGCCAGAGCCGGGCCGACTATCTGCGAACGTACGATCGCATCGATCTGGGACTGGACACGATTCCGTATAACGGCCACACGACGAGCCTGGACTCGCTGTGGATGGGCGTGCCGGTGGTGACGTTGGCAGGCCGGTCGGCGGTGGGCCGGGCGGGACTCAGCCAGTTGAGCAATCTTGGCCTGGAACAACTGGTGGCCCGCACGCCGGAACAGTTTGTGCGGATCGCCGTGGGGATGGCGGGGGACGTTTCCCGGCTCGCCGAGCTGCGGCAAAACCTGCGGGAGCGGATGCGGCAGTCCCCATTGACGGACGCCCGCGGATTCACCCGAGCCATCGAAGCCAGCCTGCGGCAGATGTGGCGGGCCTGGTGCGCGGACGTATAACAGAAGTAGAGCATGCTCTCCGCGGCATCCCGTATGACATGTGCAGGACATCAAGCGATAGGTCGAACCGCATTCTCAGTTCATCCGGGTCTTCAAAATGTCCCATTTGTCCAAAAATGCCTCCCTTTTTGGGCGATTGCGTTTGAGACATTTGTCGGAATCGCGCGATCAAAGTCCTCGGATAACAGGACGCGGCGGTTTGGGCGAACGGAAAAAGCGTTGCCCTCTATATATATGGGCAGCGGGTGAAAGTTTTGTACCCATTTTTGGTTTTCATCGGTGAAGATTGCTATTCTGCGCTTTTGTGGGAATCGAAGCTGCTGTATGACAGATCGAAACGATCTCGAATTCAATGACCTCTGCGCCGGATAAACTCTCCTCGCCCCTTCGCGTGGCGGTGATTACGCCG
This sequence comes from Tepidisphaeraceae bacterium, assembly GCA_036267155.1. GTDB lineage: Bacteria > Planctomycetota > Phycisphaerae > Tepidisphaerales > Tepidisphaeraceae > PALSA-1353. The sequence goes on along the minus strand of DATAWP010000001.1, from coordinate 35,557 downwards.
TATTTCGGCGAGTCGATCGAAATTCTCGATATCTGTCATCGGAGCGTTCTGAACCAATCCTATCCTTGCGCCCATTTCCTCGTTTCCGATGGTTCGCCCCGGGCGGCCGAGGTTCAGAAATGGCGGGCCGAGCACATCACCTTGCCTCGTCCCCATGGCGACGTCGGCAACACGCCGCGGTGCATCGGGTCGCTCGTGGCAAAGAATCAGGGTTTCGACGCCATCGCCTATCTCGATGGGGACAACTGGTATTACCCAAACCATATCGAATCGATGGTTCGTCTTCATCGAGAAACCGGCGCGGCGGTCTGCTCAGCCGCGCGAACCATTCACCGGCCCGACGGCACGATGATGTACACGGATACCTTCGATTCCAACGGCCAACAGCACGTGGACACGAGCTGCTATTTCTTCGCCCGGCAGGCGTACGGCTTGCTGCCGCTGTGGGGCATGATGCCGCACGAACTCGGCCCGATCGGCGATTCCACGATGTGGAACGTCATCCTCGCCCAGGGGCTTGCCCGCGCCCACCAAAGGGCGCCCACCGTGGCGTTTCGCACGCAATACAAGGCCCATTACGCGCGGATTGGCGAGCAGCCCCCGCCCGGCGCCAAAGGCCCCGAGTCCACCCAAGCGGCCGTGAAATGGTGGGATGCACTCGATCCTGCCCAGCAGCAGGCATGGCGCCGATATTTCGCGGCCAGCGTGATTCTCTGATCTCAAAAAACGCGAAGACAAGTGGCAAGTGCAAGTTGCAAGTGCAAGTTGAATGGATCGTTTGGTGCTTGTCCTTGCCGCTTCCGCAAAAAAAACCGGCTGGACGGATGTCCAGCCGGTGAGAATTCGCGAAGCAGAAACTCTTGAGCTTAGGCCTTGCGGCGATTGCGCCGGGTCATCAGACCCAAGCCGCCGAGAGCCAGGAGGCCCAGACTCATCGGCTCTGGAACCACAGTGACTGCGGAGAAGGTGTAGCCACTGAGAGCCGCATCGTTGCCGGTGGCCAGGTCGATGCCAAGGAAATCGTTGGCGCCGACGCCGGGGCTGGCAACAAGGTACAGGTTGTAGTTGGTGGCGAAGTCGTACGGATTCGTGCCGGTGGCGCTCGACGAGGCCAGAATGCTCGACGCCGGTACTCCGTTAGTCACGTCACCCACGTTGATTTCGGCAACCAACGCATCCAATTCAGCCTGATTCGCCTGGACGCCGCCGTCCAGCACGTCAACACCATAAACCTCGGTGTCGGTTGCGGGATTAAACGTGCCCGCTCCAACATAGCCTGTTGCTACTGCTGGGAAGGTAACCGAAGCGTGGGTGTAGCTGCCGTTGCTGCCCGTGATCGCCAGCGTGCCTTGCGACGAGCCGTAGCTGGTCGGTGCGCCGGTGGTCAGCGAGATAATCGCATGGCCAACAGGCGTTGTCACGGTAACCGAACCGGTGATGTTGATGACCAACAGGGGCAAGCTGCCCGTTCCACCAGCACTCTCACCAATACCCGCATTGGGGCCCAAGCTGTCGCCGGGGTTGGTGAAGTGGGTGGCTTCGTAGATCGCCGAAGCTTCTGATCCACCGTTCGTCAACGCAGCACCGGCATTATAAGACCAATATTCGGTGCCACCGCTGAGAGCGACTGTGGAAAGAGTGACGATTCCAACCTGCGACGCCGTATATGTAAGATTCGTGAATCCGGACGCCGAATTCGTGGGCGACGCCGTAGCTGCCGCATATGCCTGTAGATTAGTTTGCTGAGTCTGAGCACTAGCGGAGGCGTTAGCCAAGGGAGTAATGCCGTAGTGATCCCCAACATCACCACCACCCAGGGTGCCTTTCTGAAGCACGTCGCCGCCATCGGTAGCAGCTGAGGTGACACCGGCACCTCCTGGCGATAGTGGGAGTACCGCTGAGGAATTGTAATCCGTAGCACCGCTGAACGTGTCACGAATTCCACCTTCCACAGGCGTCAACGTGGAGCCGGTCAAATCGCTGGAAGCAATGTCAAAGGATAGTTCGTTGAGACCTAGATTGGTGGGCTGGGCCGAATTTGCGACCGTTTTGCCCGCCGTGGTCTTGAGGCTCTGTCCAGCAACTGGATTCACGTTGTTGGTCACAACCGCGTTAATTCCAAACTGAAGGACATCGCCCACCGGAATGTTGATAGTTACCGCGGTGGCCGAGGGGTCAACGGCAACAGTAGTAAGAGTTGAAGTACTCGTTCCATAGCTAATGGTGTCAGGGGTCCCGGCTGTCGAACTCGATCCACCAGAGTTATAGTACAGGTTCAACGTAGCGGCCTTAGCCGTGGGGGTTTGAAAACTGAGTCCCACCGCAGCGGCGGCTGCCATCGACAGAACCGACAACGCTTTCACTTTCTTGGCTGATTGCATATCTCTACCTCGCGAATTAGGTGTGCCTTGGGAACTGCCGTTCCCACAATTCTCCGCCTTCCGATTTGCTGGGTTTGAGCGAATATGCCGTTCGCATTTACCCACATCCCGGAGGCCGCACCACTAACATAGTGGTGGCCAGACAGCGGGAAGTTTACCGCATGGTGAATGAAACGCAACATAAAAATTGAAGGAATTCGAGGGTTTGATCATGATTTTTACGTTAGGGCGTGCGATGGATGGGATAAAGATGCTGAAATAGGCCCAAATATAGAAACCGAAAGGCGATAGGATTTCTTTTCGCTCATTCATTTAAACGAGTTGGGGCGGTATTCCGCAGATACTTTTCCCATATCTCCAGAAACAGGTTGCCTAAATTAACGGCAGTAGCTGAAGGATCCATTACTGGGGATGTTTGCAGTGCCAGGCGGAGATTGGAGCGAAGGTCGAAAAGGCGGGCGGGATTTGCCGCCAGTGCGGCGGCGATCTCCACATACCGCTGGGGTGTGTCGGCCGCTAAATCTGAGCGGCCGATGTTGCACAGGATACTGTAACTCAACCGCCCCGCCGCGGTCGTTCCGCGCAAGGCGATGACCGGGACGCCCATGAGCAGGGCATCGCAAGTGGTAACGCCACCGCCATAGGGAAAAGGGTCCAGCGCAATGTCTATGCGATTGTAGGTTTCGATGTACCCCTTCCAGGATTGGTGAGGAACAAACTGGAACCGATCGGGCGAAAGGCCCCAGTGCTGAAATTCGGCCAGCAATTGCTGCTGGCAGCCGCCGGGCGGTGCATGCAGGAGTAAGCGAGAAGCCGGTGCGGCGCGCATGATCTGGGCCCAAAGGAGCAGGACCGAACGGGAGACCTTGGTGAAGCTATTGAGACAGCCGAAGGTGACGCAGCCCTCGGAAAGCGAAGGAAGAGGCGAGACATCGGGCGGAGTCATCATGGGGCGGTAGAGAAGAAAACTGTCGGGTAGGAAGACGGTGCGCTCGGAGTAACGGGAAAGGTCGGAATCCGGCGGATCGATATAGGGATCGGAGATGCGATAATCCATCGTTTCCAGGCCGGTGCTGCCGCAATATCCGAGATAACTCACCTGGATCGGCGCCGGCTTGAGCGCGAACAGCGTCACGCGATTGCCGCCGCTGTGAAGGCCCAGGTCGACCAGAATGTCAATGCGATCGGAGCGAATGATTTCGGCGGCCCGCTGGTCGGATACCTGGCAAATATCCCGCCAAGTATCAACGGCCCCACGGATGCGATCGGTCATGTCATCGGGAAGGAGGACGCTGGAATAGCAGAAATTTTTGAAGCGATTGGAGTCAAATTCTTGAAATATTGGCAGCACGCAATAAGCGAGGACATGCTGACAGAAATCGGCAGAAACCCAGCCAATGCGGAGCCGGCGGTCGGGGGACCGGTCGATGTGGTGGGGCTGGATCAAATGGCGCAAGGGAACCACGTGAAGGCGGTTCCACTCCGCCAGTTCCGCGGCGATTGTTTTTTCGTCGCAGGCGGGATCGTGCTGCATAGTGAAGATAAGGTCGGAGCGGACATCAGAACAATCCGGTTGAAGCCGGAGGGATTCTCGGAACGCGGCGGCGGCCTCGCTCGGCTGACCCATCAGGCTCAGGGCGGCGCCGAGAATCCGGTAGGACTCTTCCGGGTTGCGATTATTCTCCAGTGCCAGTGCGCTGCGGGCGGCGGCGGCGGCGGCGGCGGGTTGGGCATCATCCACCCGGATCAAGGCCAAGCCGAGGCTATTGAGCGCGTGGGGGAGGCGCGGGTTCATGGCGACGGCTTTTCCGCAGGCCTTGATGCAGTCGAGGTATTGACCGAGGCGCAGAAAGGCCGCGCCCAGGGTGGCGTAATATTCTGAATTCCTGGGGTTAATCCGGATGGCCTTTTGGACGAGATGAGCGGCAAGCTGACATTGACCCCGCTGGTGAGCGAGGAAGCCGAGTAAATGAATGGCATCAGGATGATCGGGATGTGCGGCAAGAATGCTCTGATAAATCTTCTCGGCATCGGAGAGCTTGCCAGAGTTGTGCAAGCCAAGGGCGATGACGAACAGTTCGTGAATCTCAGAGGGAGACATGCGTGAATGATAGGTAATGGGGGCGCGGGGTTGAAGACCTGCGGAATGGCGGTTCGGCAACTTTGGGGGATCAGACGCGTTTTCACAAATGGTCGTGCAGGTGATATATTTCGGGGGCGCTGCGGAACGTTCTCCCGGGGCGAGATGGGATGGTTCAAGCCAGTGAAGAATAGCAAAGAGCAGATAGAATTGGCGATGCGGCGCCACCGGGCGGGAGACATGGGGGGAGCGGAGAAAATCTACCGGCAAATCCTGGATGTGGAGCCAAACCATCCCGATGCGCTGCATTTGCTGGGGGTGCTGTCGGGTCAGCGCGGCAAGAATGACGCGGCGGTCGATTTGATTGGCCGGGCCGTCAAGATCAAGCCGGATTACCCGGACGCCATCAAGAATCTCGGGACCATTTTGGCGCAAATGAATCGATTCGAGGAGGCGATCGGGGCGTACCGGAAGGTCGTGGAGATGCGGCCGAACGATGCGGATTCGCACCGCGATCTGGCGGTGGTTCTCAGAATGGGAGGGCGGCTGGAGGAAGCGGCCGCTTCTTTTTCCAAGGCGGCCCAGCTCAATCCGGGCTCGCCGGACGCGCAACGAAATTTGGCCAAGGCGCTGACGATCCAGGGCCGGGTGGATGAGGCTATCGACGCCTATTTGAGAGCGATTGCCCTGAGGCCGGATTGGGCGGATGCGCACTTCAACCTGGCAGAGCTATATCAGAGCGCCGGCCAATTGGAGAAGGCACTGGCGGAGTACCGGCGGGTTTCGAAACTCAAGCCGGATATGTTTGAGTCGCACAACAATATGGCCAACATCCTGAGGGGAATGGGCCGGTGGGACGAGTCGATCGCGGCATATAAGAGGGCACTGCAACTGAAGCCGACTAACGCGGCGGTCCATTTCAATTTGGGACAGGCGTTTCAGGCCGCGGATCGGCTGGAAGAGGCGATGGCCGAATTTAAAAGAACCATCCAGTCAGAGCCGGACCACTTTGCGGCTCATGCGAGCATGGCAATGGTCCTGGCAACGCTGCAGCGGTTCGAGCAGGCAACGAAGTATCACGCGGCAGCGGCGGCGATCCAGCCGGAGGCCGCGTATACCCACCTGGCGATGGGTGAGATTCTGTTACACAAACTGGACGCGACCGCGGCGATCGAACACTATCGACGCGCCGTTGAGATCGACCCCGACAACGCGGCGACCTGGAACAGGCTGGGTATGGCATTGCGCGCGGCGGGCAGGTTCGATGAAGCGGCAGATTGCTTCCGGCGCGTTCTGGCAATACAGCCCGGTTCCGCGACTGGTTACAAGGGTCTGGTCGCCACGGGAAGAGTCGGCTCCGATTCGAAGGACATCGAGAAGCTGACGGCAATGATCAATCACTCCATTTTGACTTCGGAGGAACGGATCTCGATCGGATTTGCGCTGGGGAAAATGCTGGACGACGCCGACCGCTATGAAGAAGCCTTCGGTCGATTTGCCGAGGCGAATGGGCTGGTGAAACAGCAGCGGGAGCTGACGGGCGAACGATACAACCCGGCGGTCATGCACAGCATGGTCGATGAACTGATCAAAATATATACGCCGTCATTCTTTGAGGCGCGGCGGGAATGGGGTGACCCGTCGGAAGTTCCGGTGTTCGTGGTGGGAATGCCCAGATCAGGCACCACGCTGGTGCAGCAGATAGCGGCCAGCCACCCCCAGGCTCACGGGGCGGGGGAGTTGAGGGACATTAACCAGATCGAACAGTCGGGGGGGCGAACAGATCTGACGAGTACCGCGATGGGATGGAGTCCGGAACCGATCAGAAAAGCAGCGGAGCAGTACCTGCGGCACGTGCGAGAATTGAATCCCACCGCCTCGCGAGTTGTGGACAAAATGCCGGGTAACGTTCTTGCGCTGGGCTTCATTTGCACTCTGTTTCCACGAGCGCGGGTGATTCTTTGCCGCCGAGACCCCCGCGATAATTGCCTCTCCTGTTTCTTCCAATTATTCGCCACGGGCAATCTCTTTGCGTTCGACTTGGCGCATTGCGGTGAGAACTACCTGGCAACCGACCGGTTGATGGAGCACTGGAAGCGTGTGCTGCCGCTGAGGATGCTCGAAATGCAGTACGAATCGGTGGTGGCGGATTTGGAGGGGCAGAGCAGGCGGCTGATCGAATTTCTGGGTTTGCCGTGGGATCCGGCCTGCTTGGAATTTTACCGCGCGAAGAACACGGTGCTGACCGCCAGCGTCTGGCAGGTGCGGCAGCCGATTTATTCGAGTTCAGTCGGGCGGTGGCGGCATTATGAAAAGCATCTGGGACCGCTGCTGGAAGTGCTGGGGCGGGGGGAGAGGCCCGGCGAGACGGAGGGATCCGGCGAGACGGAGGGACCCGGCGGGGCCGCCGGGGCTTAACGGTTAACGGCGGGGTCGGCGGAGCAGGAGCGGGGTCAGGGCCAGGGCGATGGCGAAAGTGGCCGGTTCGGGGAGTGAGATGTTTCCCGCCAGATATTGCACCAGCACGTTGGCCTGCGGAGAGCCCAGGCCGGTGACTTCATCGTATCCGGGTCCGGCGAAGAAGACGCCGTTGCCGCCGGTGGTGATGTCGTGGAAGGCGCTGGCGTACAGGGGCGTGCCGTAAAGATCGTACAACATGGGCAAAGTCTGGGTCGCGCCGTCGAGGCTTCCGAGGCCGTTGAGCACCCGGCCCTGATCGGCGATGGCAATGAGAGCCGCCCACTGCGGAGCGCCGGCACTGGTGCCGCCGACGACGAAAGGCGAATCGACGCCGTTGACGTAGATATCAAAGCCGGTGTTGGGATCGGCGTCGTAGGCGACATCGGGAGTCATGCGCAAGCCAGTGTCTTGGACGTTGTACTGATACGCAGGCTCGGCCTGATAGGCGCTGGTCCCGCCGCCGGTGCCGGACCAGGTTGTCTCGCTGAGATAGGTGTTGCCGGAACCCAGCGTCAGCGATGTGCCGCCGACGCCCAGCACCGTGGCCGCGGATGCGGGATGATAGACTTCGGCGGAATCGCCGGCGGCGGCGACAAATGTGACGCCGGAATGATTGGCTGGCGTTGTGTAAAAGAGATCGCCTTCGAGGCCTGAGTCAACTGACGTGTAGCTCATGGAGACAGCCGAGACGCCTTTGACGGTCGCGGCGTATGATGCGGCGGCGTTGAGGTCGTCGTTGTCGCTGGAATTGGCTTCGACAACGAGGATGTTTGCCGCCGGGGCAATGGCATGGGCCCATTCAACGTCCAGCGCGGTCTCGTAGGATTCCACTCCAACGGTATTGCTCGTCGGCGGCGCTCCCCCACCTTGGCCGATGACCGACAATGACCATCCGGCCCCCGAATTCGACAGGCCGTAGGCGGCGTCGAAGTTGTCCAGATCGGTGTTGAGTGTGGTGTCGTTATCGACTTCGATCACCGCAATGGTCTGCCCCGCGCCGTTTCCCTGAACCGTGCCGTTGTCGAAGGTGATCTGGTCGAATCCATACGCGGTGCGAATCTGCGCGGGAGTATAGCCGACCGACAGCAGCCGGCGGGACTCCAGGATCTCGACGAGTGAAAACGGCGAAGACATCCGAGAAATTATTCTCCACGTTTTAGGCCGCCGCCAATGAAATTCCGGGAATTCGCGGCGCGGCCGACGGGCAGCGATATATTCTGGGACGTGCGATGTGAAAGCCGGAAGTTTTTGACGGGGGCGCACTAAACAGGCGTGTGGCGCAATCCGATAACCCATAAGGCCTTGTCACCCAAAACAGGGCATTTGACCAGCAAGCTTACGTTATGCGCATTTTGATTGTCGATGATGACGAGCTGTCTCTGGCAATCCTGGAAGGGGTGCTGGATGAGATGGGCTATGAGGTGGAACGCGCCAGCAATGGACGCGAAGCGCTGAACAAGCTGCGCGGGGGCGAGATTCACATCGTTATCACGGATTGGGAGATGCCGGAGATGAACGGCCTGGACCTGTGCCGGTCCATTCGCGAAGACGACTTTGTCGGTTATGTCTACATCATCATGTTGACCAGCCGGGACAGCGGGCAACAGAAGATTGAGGGTTTGCACGCCGGCGCCGATGCATTTCTGGTCAAGCCGCTGAATTCGGAAGAAATGGTGGTAAGCCTGAAGACCGCGGAGCGGATTCTGAGCCTGGAGACTCGGGATTTGACGATGTTCGCGCTGGCGAAGTTGTCGGAAAGCCGGGACCCGGAAACCGGAGCCCACATCGAACGGGTTCAGAGCTATGCGCGGCTCGTGGCTCAATATCTCTCAACCACCGAAAAACATCGCGGGATGATCGACGCGGAATTTATCCGTTTGATGCATCAAACCAGCCCGCTGCACGATATCGGAAAGGTGGCGATTCCGGACAGTATTCTGCTCAAGCCGGGAAGCCTCGCGGATGAGGAAAAAGCGATTATGCGGACGCACGTGACGATCGGCGCGCAAACGCTGGACGCGTCGCGAAAGCGGTTTCCGAACGTCCGATTTTTGCAGATGGCGCGGGACATCGCAATGTCGCACCACGAGCGATGGGATGGCAAAGGATATCCGGAAGGATTGAAGGGGGAGCAAATTCCGCTGCCGGCCCGGATCGTGGCCATCGCGGACGTGTACGATGCCCTGACCAGCCGGCGTGTGTATCGGGATGCGATGACCCATTTTCAGGCCAAGGCGTATATTCTGCGGGAGGCGGGGCTGCATTTCGATCCGGATGTGGTGGATGCGTTCATCCAGGCGGAGAAGCAATTCATAACCATCCGCGAACAGTTCAAGGATACGGAGAAGCGTGGGGCCCGGCCCGAAACGACCGAGAAGGCGGGCGAAGCGCCGTCGGCGGGCGAACTGCCGCGCCACGGGGGCGAGCGGGTGATGATCGTCGATGACGACGCGATCACGCGCGAGATGATCCTGGACTTCCTGACCGAGCACGGATTCGACGCGATCGCCTTCGACGATCCCATCAAAGCGTTGGAATCGATCAAACAGCAGCGTCCGCGGCTGATCATTTCGGACTGGGAAATGCCTCAGATGGACGGTTTGGAGTTTTGCCGGCACGTGCGGGCGCAGTCGGTCGGCAGCCATCTGCATTTCATCATGCTGACGGTGCATGCGAGCAAGGCCGAGCTTTCGCAGGCCTTCGACGCGGGGGTGGACGATTTCCTCGGTAAGCCGTTTGACGAAGTGGAATTGATGGCGCGGCTTCGCTCCGGTTTGCGGGCGGCCGCGTTTTACGACGAAGTGCTGCGCCAAACGCAGGGTTCGCGGCAATTGAACGAGCAGTTGCTCAACCTGAACCACCGGCTGGAGAACCTGGCGATCACCGATGATCTGACCGGCCTGTACAACCGCCGCGAAGCGATGCGGCGATTGGAAGAGCAGTGGACGATGAGCGACCGGTATCAGAGGCCGCTCACGGTGGTGACGCTGGATATCGATCACTTCAAACGGGTCAACGACCAGCACGGCCACTCGGCCGGAGACATGGTGTTGCGCGAGGTGGCCGATGCGCTGCGGAAATGCGTTCGCAGCACGGACACGGTTTGCCGAATCGGCGGTGAGGAATTTCTGATCATCCTGCCGTTCCAGTCGATGCCCGAGGCGGAACTGTGCGCTCAGCGCTGCCGCGCGACGATCGCCGCCAGGGAATTCAATTATCTGGGGCGTATTCTGAAAACGACGGTCAGCGCCGGCATCGCGGGCCGGCGGAGCGAAATGCTTTGCTGCGCCGACCTGCTGACCGAAGCGGATGCGGCGCTTTACGAAGCCAAGCGAGCCGGCAGGAACATGGTGCAGCGCGGGCGAAATCAGATCGACGCGACCGACGCCGCCAAGACACCAGCGGCGTAAATACAGACCAAGACAGACGCGGAACAATCACGTATCCGCTACAAAAAGAGACACGCGATTCCGTATTGAGGGTCCTGTCCGCGTCAGTTCTTCCCGCGCCCGCTAACAAGGCGATAAAACGATCCAGCGAGGGCTCCCTTGCAGGCGGCCAGTTGGAAATGGTTCCGTAGCGTGACAGGGGGACTGTGCCCGAGGCGAGCGCCCCACTCGCCGGCCGTAAAGCGTGCGAGCAGATAAAGGTTGCCGCCAACTGATCGGACGACGTTCCACAGGCCGAAATGATGCTTCATTATCGCGCGGCTTCGTGCGGTTCCGCGCATGGCGGATGCGAGGTATTCCGGCGTGGCGCGCGACGCGGGCACCCAATGGCGCACGCGGACGCTCGGAACATGAAACGCCTTGAAGCCGGCGGCCATCGCGCGCTCGACAAAATCCGTTTCCTCTCCCGCCAGCATTTCGTTGCCGATTCGTCCCAGGTCCTCGCGAAAACCGCCGATGCGACTCAATACGCCGCCGCGGAAAGAAAAGTTGGCGCCAATGGCGCCGATGCCGTCGCGCATCCGGAAAGTTTTGTTACCGTGATTGCACGCGCTCAGCAACCAGTAATAGCCGGGATTGAGCCACTCGGGAGCGGCCCCGCTTTCCCACCAGAGATCGACTCGGCCGCCCACCACATCCGCGGGATAATCGTGATAGACGCGCAACAATTCGATGGCCCAGTCAGGCTCGACCCAGACGTCATCATCGAGAAACGCCATGATCTGCCCCGTGGCGGCTTGGATGGCGCGGTTGCGGGCGATGCTGAGGCCGATCTGGTTTTCCACGACATAGCGGACCGGGAAAGCAATGTCCGCCTTGGCCGCGTCCACCACCCGATCGGTGTGGTCGGTGCAGGCGTTGCCAACGACGATCACTTCGAAGCGACTTTGCGCCGGTATGCACAGTTCGGCAAGGCTCTGGAGGGTGCGACGCAGAATATCCGCGCGGTTGTGTGTACAGATAAGGATTGAAACAGATTGCAACATTGCACGTTTACTTCCATACATACATCGGGCGAACAGGGCCGTTCGCCTGAACCGGGCTTCCGCCGGGGAACAAACGTCCGACAGAAATCTACGTTGCTTGTATTTTCCGACGAGACGGATTGGCAACGGGCAAATTCGCCGATTCCATTTTCTTTTTTTTGAGACCCTTTTTTCGAAGGCGAAGTGCGGGTGCGGCGCGTTTACGCTGGCTGAGCTTGCCGAAGTGAGTCAAAATAGGTGCCGCGTGGCCGAAGGAATTAGCCCGGATGATTCACCGCCCGCTTCGCTAGAGGCGCCCAGGACGCGTGCTCGCGGGCGGTGAATCTTGAATTTTCCGGGTTAACGAAATTCCGACATTACGGCGATGTTGCGTTCGTTTAAGTTTGAATCAGATCTTGCAGACTTGTGCTCACGAATTGGCGGACGCGCTCGATTTCCACCTGAAGCTCGGCGAGAACGGGCTCGGTTTGGGAGACGGCGTCGCCCTTGCTCATCTCCTCCAATTGAGCGGCAATGCGCAGGACCTGTGGGGCCGACACGTTGCCGGCGGCGCCCTTGATTTTGTGTGCGACGGCGGCGGCGGATTTCGCGTCGCCCTGCCGAAGATTCTGGGCTAAATCCTCGACGTATTTACCAATCGCGCCGGCGAAAGTTTCCAGGGCCTTGGCGGCCAGCCTGCGATTCCCCATGCATCGGCGGCGTAGAGATCCAAAATCAATCGGGGCCGAATTGTCGGGGCTTGTCGGCGAGGCTGAATCCTGGGCGGCCGGTACGGCGGCCCGCGGCCGGCCGGGGCGGGCCACGGATTGAATCGTCGCGACCACCTCGGCGGCCTCGATCGGCTTGCTGACGTATCCATCCATTCCCGCGGCCAGGCACAGTTCGCGGTCGCCTTTGATCGCGTTGGCGGTCAGAGCAATAATCGGAACGTGGACAGTCCGGTTCGACTCGCTTTCGTGCTTGCGGATGAGACGAGTCGCCTCCAGGCCGTCCATTTTCGGCATTTGGCAATCCATGAGAACGACGTCGAAGCCGCCGCGCATCGCCGCCTCCACGGCTTCCAGGCCATTGCGGACGACGGTGACCGCGCCCCCGCTTCGGCTGAGAATCTCCACGGCAACCATTTCGTTGATCTCATTGTCCTCGGCCAACAACACCTTCAGGCCGGTCAGAGGCAATGAATTGGCCGACTCCTGCTCCGCGATCGGCGGGCAGCGATCTCCTCTGGCCTCCGAGGCAACCGTGCGAACGATCGTGTCGTACAGGCTGGAGGGAAGGACCGGCTTGTTCAGACACGCCGCAAAACCGAATCGGTTCAGCTCCTGTTCTTTCACCGGATCACCGATGGGGCTGAGCCCGATCAGAATGACGGCACGGGTGCGCGGATCGGATTTGATTTGACGGGCAAATTGCCCGGCATCGGCGCCGGGCATGTGCATGTCGAGGATGGCCACGCGATAGGCGTCGCCCGCCTCGGCGGCTCTCTGCAGCATCTCGATGGCCTGCTGTGCCCCGCACGCCTCGTCGGGGCGGAGCAACCAGCCGGCAAGCTGGACATGGAGAATCTCGCGATTGACGTTGTTGTCATCGACGACCAGCACGCGCATTCCGCGAAGATCAACCGATGCGGGATCGGTGCTGGGCGTCGAAACGCGCTTGCGCAGGCAAGCCGTGAACCAGAACGTCGAACCTTTGCCTTCCTCGCTCTCCACGCCCATTTGCCCGCCCATCATTTCGGCGATGCGCTGCGAGATGGCCAGCCCCAGCCCGGTGCCGCCGAACTTGCGGGTGGTGGACGTATCCACCTGCGAGAAGGATTTAAAGAGCCGATCAAGCCGGTCCCTGGGAATTCCGCAGCCGGTGTCGCGCACTTCGACTTTTATCACGGCCTGCGATTCCTGCTCCTCGTGGAGAGCGACGTTCACGACGACCTCGCCGCGCTCCGTGAATTTGACGGCATTGCTGATCAGATTCATCAATACCTGGCCAAACCGCATGGCATCGCCGTTGACCCATCGGGGAACGCGCGGGTCGATGCCGCAGATCAATTCGAGATTCTTTTTCTGGGCGCGCTCGCCGAGCATTTGAGTGGAGGCTTCAACGGTTTCGTAGAGATCGAAATCCGCGGTTTCCAACTCGAGCTTGCCGGCCTCAATCTTCGAGAAATCCAGTACATCGTTGATCAACTCCAGCAGGGATCTCGCGGAAACCTTGGCCAGATCGGAATATCGCTGCTGCTGCGGAGTGGTGGCAGTGGCGTGCAGCAGATCGACCATGCCGATGACGCCGTTGAGCGGTGTTCGCAGCTCGTGCGACATGTTGGCGAGGAACAGGCTCTTGGCGCGATTGGCCTCCTCGGCAAGGAGCAGCGCCTCCCGCAGATCGTGCGTGCGCTGCTCGACCTGGTCCTGAAGCGTTTCGGTGAAGCTTCGCAGCTCAAGTTCCCGTTCGAGCAGCGCGAGGCGCATGCCTTCGAACGAATGCGCCAGCCGGCCGATTTCGTCATCGTATCGATCGTTGATTGAATTGGTGAAATCGCCGCGCGCGATGCTTTGGCTGGCATGGGCGAGGTTCTGGAGCCGGCGTAGCCAGGAACCGAGGGCCAGGAACAGGAACATTCCGCCGACGGCCGCCGCCAAGATGGTGGCCGCCACGGTGACGCAACTCTGGCGCCATTGCGCCTTTCGCGTCGGCGTGGTGGACAGCCCCACCACGATCCGCCCGACGGAACCGGACCCCGCGGCCTTGTCACGCGGATGGGCCGGTCCGGATTTGGCATCTGGCGCACGACCGGCGGTCTTGTCCGTCGTCTCAATCTGATGTTCGGCAACGATGCAACTGCTGGGATCGAGCCGGCCCGCGATGTATTGGTCCCAGGCCAGACGGTTGCGGATGGCGACGACGGGCGATGGTGAATCGTTCCTGTAGGCGGCGATGAACAACAAATCCGGATCGCGCAGAAAGCTGTTCGCCAGGCGGGAAAGCTCCTTGCTGTCGCCGCTGGTCATCGCCAACTCGCCGGACCGGGCCATGCCCAGCGCGACGGAATCGGCGGTGTGGTGCTGCTCGGTATCGATTTGGTAACGCATCTGCACGATGCTCGTCGCCGCCGAGAATGCCAGCGCCAGTCCCGTGATGATCAGCGAAATGCCGATCACTTTGGCGCGAAGGCTCAGGCGTGAAGAGAATCGTCGCAGCATTCATTTCTCCGCAGCACAGAGGCCGCCGCGCAAGGACATGGCGATGCGTAGGTAAGCGGTTGCTGAACCTCGGATACAAATATGTTCCATGCAGACCCTGTGACGACCCTATGGCTTTTATCGGTAAAGCAGACTGCGCCGTTTATGACGGACGGAAAGAGCAACAATGTGTTTCGGGAACGGTCAGGTCAGATAATACCGGCTGTTTTCCGATCGCCGCCGCGGCTCAGACGCCATTTCAGAATGGGCCGCAGGACCATGACCGTCGCCAGATAAATACATGCGGCCCCCAGGGACATGACCAAGCCCAGACTTTTGAGGCCGCGGTGCTCGGCCAGAAGCCAGAAGAATCCGAAGCTGCTGGACGTGATGAACGCGCACAGCAGCAGCGCCCGGTCGCTGACGTCCCATCTTCGCCAGTTCCGGCGGGGATATTTTTCCGCTTCCAGATATCGATGCACCATGAACACGCCGTATTCGTGGCCGGCGCCGATAAGGATGGGAAGCCCGAAGAAATTGGCGAAATTCCAGCTTGTGCCGAACAGACCCATCAGGGCAACCAGCATCGGCAAGCCCATGGCCAGCACGCTGATCGCCGCCAGCGTGGGAACAATTCTCCGGAAATCCAGCAGCACCAGCACGAAAATCAGCGCCAGCGCGTAAACGGTGGATTGAAAGAAAGCATGGTGAATGGAACCGGTGGTGTGATAGACGTTGGATGCGATGCCGGTGACGTGCGGCGCACCGGGCACTTTGGCGACCGCGGCCTCGACGGAACTTTCGAAAGCGTCGAGATTCGTATCGTTCCACAAATCCTTGGCCGGGTAAATGTACAGGGCGTAATAGCCGTCATCGCTGACGTAGTGGCTCCGCAGTTGCCGGGGCATGGCCGCCAAATCCAACGGGCCGGGATGAAACTGATCGAGCAACTCGTGTACCTCCGATACGAAGATTCGCTGCCAATCCGACAATTGCGCCGCAGCGGCGACGGCCGATGGGCCGGAAAGTTGATCCAGATCATCCGCGAATTGACGAAGAACGCGCGTGGCATCCGCATCGGTCCGCTGGAAAATTCGGGATAAGCTGCGCGCCTTGGCTGAAATCCGCGGCAAATCGGATGGAGCAACCGCCGTCGGCGGCGCCCAATTGATGGTGGGAACATCTCCGGCATGTTGCCGAAGCCAATTTGCGTTGTCCTCCGCGGTGAGAATGCTGTCCGTCGAAGCGACCACGGGCAAAGCGACGACGGCGGAGCGAACCTGCCGGAGCTGCTCGATATCCTTCGACAATACCACGGCAACCCAGGTTTGCAGGGTGCGAATGAGTTTGACGGACTCCAGTTGCGGCACCTGAAGATTGATCAGCCCCGGATCGAAATGCGCGCGGGGCATATAACGAGCTCCAACCAGGAGCAGAGCGGCCCAGACCGCCGGCAGCGCCAACCATCCGGCCGCGGTCTTCCGCGGGGGTTTGTAACGCTTGGAAACTTCAAACGGCTTCAATGTGGGCGGGAAGATGGTCAGCAAGGCCGGAAGCACGATGTATCCGGCGAGGAGGCAAAGGAGCAATCCACCACCGGCGATAATGCCCAGCTCACCCGCGCCGCGGAAATTGGTGAAGACGGCGACGAAGAATGCCCCGGCCGCGCCCAGGCAGGCGGTGTTGATCGGCGGGCCGACATATCTGAAGACGCGTGTCCACACGGCTTTTTCGCGCGGATAGCGCCGGGATTCCAGGCGATAACGGCTCAGAATCTGCACCAGGTAATCCATTCCGATGCCGATCAGCGCGATCAGAAACACGAGCGAAAGAAGATTAAGTTGTCCGATGGCCGCCGTAGCCCAGCCGAACGTCCAGGCGATGCCGACGCCCAGCGCGATTTCCGCCGCCAACGCCAGCCAGAGCGAACGCAACATGATCGCCATGCCGATGAAGACGACGATCAGGGCGATCGCTTCGGCCCGGTGGGAATCGACATCGGTGGCAGCCATCTGATCGGCTTCCAGCACGGGCCGGCCGGTGACGCCGACATGAAATTGCGGAAAATCCCTGCCCGCATCGACAGCGGCATTGCGGATGGCGTTGATCGTCCGCGTCACGCTGGTGAGCGACTGAAAATTCCGCACCGGATAAACCTGCACCAGGATTCGATCGCGCGAGCGGTTGGTCTCATCGGGCACATAGAAATATCCGAGTTCCGACGGGTTCTCGGCACTGATGGCGCGGAAATCGGTAACGCCGTCGCCGACGCTCAGCTTCTTTTTCGGATCGCGGATCGCCTGATCCCATGAATCGGCAAGATGGGTCACGAAATGCGCGGTCGCTTCGTTCGGTTGCAAGGCGGCGCCGGCCAGCGAGCGCTCGATCGGAGTGCGGCCCAATGCGGAGACCAGCGGGCCCGGCTTGGCGCCCCAGATCGCCGCCAGTTGTCCAAGCCCCTGTGCCGCGGCCATGCGCTGCGGCAGTTTCTTCGGATCCTCGAACAACAGCGCCTCGCTGCCAAGCCGCTCGACAGGAACGCGGCAGGAAGCGCTGATGACCTCCTTCATTCCCCGCAGACGCTCGGTGATGTGATCGGCCGCGGCGGTCCACTGCGCAACGGGCGGATGGGCCGCCGGATCGCGGGGCTCGATGACGATGTAAACCGCTTCGTTTTCCCGGAACCGGCTGATGTACTCCAGGTAATCGTGGAAAAACCACGGCTTGGACGAAAAAAGTTCGTTCTGATTCGTGGAGATGGTCAGCCAGCCGATGGCAAACGCACAGCACGCGGCGACGCTCACGAACACAGCGCCCAGCGTAATCCAGGGATGTGCGACGATGGCGAGGACGCAGATGAGAATCCGACGGTGAACAAAACCCATGTCAGGCGAGCATGGCGCGTTTGGCTAAACCGGAAACGGTGTCCCAGGCCGCGCCCGGGATTCGCTGAACATCCTCCAGCACATTCTCGATTCCGGACAGGAACCAATCCATGTCTTGTTTCGTGACGATCATCGGGGGGAGGAACTTGATCACTTCCGTGTGGTATCCCGCGACCTGTGTAAGAATGCGATGCCGATCCATCAGCGGGATGATAATCATCTGCCCGAACACGCCGAAGTTCAGCTTGTGAAGCATGTCCCAGGCCATTTTCAGCTTGAGTGAAGATTGCGGCCGGGCGAAATCCAGGCCGAACATCAGTCCCTTGCCGCGAACATCGGAAACGAACGGACAGGCCTCGGCAATGGGCCGGAGCTTGTCCATGACGTATTTTCCCATCGCGGCGGAGTTTTCGACGAGCCGTTCTTCCTCGATCACGTGGATACTGGCCAGCGCCGCAGCCATGGCCAGGTCGTTCTGGCCGAACGTGTTGGAATGCACCACGCAGCGCTCCATCGAGTTGAAGACGGAATCCATGATGCGCGGCGTGGTGATGACCGCCCCCACCGGCACGTATCCGCCCGACAGGGCCTTGGCACAGCAAACAATATCCGGCTCGACATCGCCCCAGTGCTGATAAGCAAACCACTTGCCGGTGCGGCCCAGGCCGCATTGCACTTCATCGGCGATCAGAAGACTTCCATACTTGTGGCATAAACGCTGGGCTTCGAGGAGGAAATCATCGGAGACCACCTCGCAGCTCTTGCCCTGAACCGGCTCGACGATGAATGCGGCGACTTGGCGCGTTTTCAACTCTTCTTCCAGCGCCGGCAGATCGCTAAACGGAATTTTGCGGCCACCGGGCATCAGATCGCCAAATCGCTCGCGGAAGAATTGATCGCCGTTGACCGAAAGCGATCCGAGCGTCAATCCGTGAAAAGCGTGGTCGCAAAAGATGATGTCCTGGCGCCCGGTGGCACAGCGGGCGAATTTCAAAGCGGCCTCAACCGTTTCCGTCCCGCTGTTGGTGAAGAAAACCCGCGACATCCCATCGTGGACATGGCGAGTCAGCGCCTCGGCGGCCAATCCAGACAGCACGCTGCAATCCATCCGGACCAGATTGGGGCGGTCCATATCGAGCAACTGCTTGAGGATGGATTTGATCTTGGGATGGTTCCGCCCCAGAGCAAAAACGCCCCAGCCGGTGAGCAAATCGAGGTATTTGTTCCCCTCTTCGTCCCAGAGATAAGCCCCCTCGCCGCGGACGTATCCCTTGTCGAAGTTGATGGCCCGTAACATCTTGACGAACGCGGGGTTCAGATGTTTTTCATGGAGGTCGAAGCCGCAACCGCGAAACTGCTCCAACCATGCCGCAAGGTCATTGTCCATAAGTCACAAGGATTCGGTTAAGCTGCCGATCATAGCGGCAAAGGCCGGGAATGGCCATTGCGGCTCGTCCTGATCGTTCCTTTCTGGGCAATCGTACACCGGATATGCGAAGGATATGGACGGTGATTCAGCGCCGCCAGCCTGGAATGTCCGGCGGCGCGACGGCATGGTCGCCCTGCCTCGCCTCGATAACGCGAGCGTTCTCCAAGGCAACGGCCACCGGCGTGGTGGCGAACCAGTCATGGTCCGGCCGCAGAGCAAGATGCAAGTAATTCGGGGAGATTCCTACGGGATCCGCGCCAACGGGCGTCGGCGGCATCGCGATAAACGCCACCCTTATCCCGGCATTCCTGGCAACCTCGGAAACGGCGAACGCTCGATAACGGGGAATCGCCTCCAGGCAACTGTCGCAGTCGTAGTGATAGAGAACCACCAGCCATCGACCCGAACGCAGGTCCTTTGCACCGTCGATCTCGTCCAACAGCGGAAACGGTTTGTTCACCCAATTCTCCGGCTCCAGCACGACCAGCGCGCCGTCCCCCGCTGCGGCGGCGGCCGCAATAGACGCGTCATGCCCGTGAATCCGCACGGCATACGCCGACCAAAGCCCCGTCGATAATAGGCCCGCCAATGTCAATCCGAAAAACAACCGCTGTCGCGAAGGTACACGCTCAACGATTGAATCCCAGGCCGGGCGAGTAAACCAAAGGCTCGTGACCGCCGCCAAGTCAAAACTCCCGGTAACCAGCGGCGGAACTTTCACATTCCCAAAACACTCGCAACTCGGCATCGCACGCGCAGCTTCGTAGAACGCGACACACGCGAATAGACCGAAGCAAGTTATGGATGTGATGAAGCGCGATCGGGGAAAGCCGCCGATGAGGAGCCATAGAGCCAGCAGCAATTCAAGTTGTATCAATTCCGCCAGCATCAGTTTGCCGTGTAGCAAACCTAGAATCACGGAGGTTGAACGGCTTAACAGCTGATGCGCCTTAAAACCAGCCCCCAATAACAACGCCGCTCCCAGCACAGCCTCCACCAAGCGGCGACATGTAACACGGAGATGAGCGCAACCGGAATGATCGGCCGAACCGTACATTTACAAAATCCGCCGGACTGAACTGGCGCACATGTCCCACTCTTCCGCTTAGCTGCCAGGCATAATTTCGCCACGAACGGGAATTTCTAGCGCTCCCTCATTCTTGACGCCCTGACCTGAAACTCTGATGATCGTTGAGGTTGTCGGCCCTAAGTCCGGTAGCCTCGATATTATAGTCCGCGAAGGCGATCTGCATCTCTTCCAGTGAACACCGCTGCTCCAGTCGATCTCCTGAATGCAAAAGGCGACCTACGTCCCGGATGCCGGCCGCACGACCAAACCAACGCAGGCAAAAGCAGGTATCATAGACGCCGCAATTTGGTTCAACGACATCGCCTGTTGGATCGAGCATTTCGTCAGCGTAGGCAGCGCGACCTACACCTGCTGTGCAAAGAACGGCTGCCATTAGCACAAGACGCAAACGTGCATGGAATCGCCGCCATACCCCCACAACAAAAATTAACACGGCCGCACCGAGAATTGCCAGCACAATCGCGATAGCAGCCGGGAAACGGTGGGTGAGCGAAACGACGCTTTCCTGCTGAATATTGTCCATTGGAACATTTGCAATGGCTGAAGGATTCGTTGATGTGGGAAGATGCGATAGGTCCTCATCTTTCAATTTTGCTACGGCGCGATCGATTGCATTTTCGGTCGCCTTAGCGCTCTTGGTATAGAATGACCCCCCGTTCACTTCATCACTTACAAAATAATTTGGCGGGAAAGGTACGGTGAAGACGTGCGGATCGAAAGACGGATTGTTCGCTATGACTTTTTCCACATGATATGAAAGTCGAATCTGCCATCCAAATTTGCCATAATACGGTTGGATACATATCGCCCGACTTGGAAACCAAAAACCCTTTCCAGCTTCAATTAGGTCTGGAATCTCCATCTCACGTTGCAGAACCCAATCCTT
This sequence comes from Tepidisphaeraceae bacterium, assembly GCA_036267155.1. Taxonomy (GTDB): domain Bacteria; phylum Planctomycetota; class Phycisphaerae; order Tepidisphaerales; family Tepidisphaeraceae; genus PALSA-1353. The sequence goes on along the minus strand of DATAWP010000001.1, from coordinate 14,732 downwards.
GCCAGGAAGCCGATATTCTGATTGAAATTTGCGAAGCGCGTAACCGGCGTTAGGGTCGAACCAAAATAAAAAGCCTCCATACGCGGGGGTGCCGTCAGTTACCTTAATAGTTTTGACGCCGTAAATTGTTTCCCACTGGATCGGCCACTTGGCGCCCAATCGTGCGGCATCTGAGAATATCTTCGCGAGGGAGCGGTTCTTGGTGTCTGGAATGCTGAAATAATTCAAACAGAATGCAGTACCGTCGGCATACGGTTGAATCGCATCATGAATTTGCACCGGTACCCCAGGCAACAGCTGCGCAGTATTGCAATCCGATAATCTGCCAGGCGGCCCGCTACGTATATTCACCACGCGCCCCATTTGCCCATCGTAACCCACGTCCTGTTGTTGCTCGATCCACGGCGCCAACCCGTTCTGCCATTCTGAGATGCGACGCGTAATCTGGATTCTGACTTTGCTGTTCGGAAGACCATCATACCATGCATTCCCTTCGACCGTTTGCTTTATTGGTTCCCATTCCGCGGTATCTGAGGGGCGCTGTTCCTCCTTTAGTATGAAGTGCTTTATCTCTAAGTTCCGAAGCGAATCTTGATTAATTGCGATTCCCCTGGCAATTGTGGCCAGGTCAGGGAGATCTTGGGCGGCCGCATTGGCAATGTCCCCGCGTAAAATGAGGCCGACACAGTAAAAGAATAATCCGCTCTTAATGGTACTAAGGGACATTAGACATACCAGCTTTTCGTTTAAGGTGAAGAAAGACTGCCACCATTATGTGCGGACACCGACATCCGTCAGAGAAATTCCTTTGGCTATAGTAAGCTCGGTGCGGAAATGCCAAGGATCCTTCCCACCTAATAACGCCAATATAATTCAGGCAATCGGCTAATTCGTCATTACTACTGACACCAACTTATTACCCCCTCTTGAATTGATTGGCTACCAGACAAACAAGAGCAGTTAAGGACGGTGGTAATTCCCATCTGTGTTTGCTGTTGCGCGCAAACGTTAAATGAATGAGTGATGCAACCCTGACTCTGCCCGCCACTGCATCCATTGCCACCATTGTTTCCGCACACATTATTGTTGCCATTCACTGTGTTTGTCCAACCACACTGTGCGCCCGGCGAACTGCACATAACGCCACCACTCGCAGGCAAATTGTTCACGTTGGTAGTATCGCACCCGAAATTATTTGTGCCTCCGGTACCACATGGTCCTCCGGGACTGCAGATACCGTTGGGGTTGTATCCAGCTCGTATCTTGCTCATTTCATCTCGTGACAACCGATGAATGCTCCCCAGACCTGAACTGAACGCGAATCCCACCACAAAGAGAAATAAAAGCATTGCGTAAGGTCGTTTCACACAATACCTCCCAAAATTAGAGATAAATCCTCGAAATCTACCAATGCCACTGTTCATGTCCGTCGCCAATTGCCAGGTTCATAGGTTCAGCTCGCTCGGATTCCGACTGAATAGCATCCTCGTCAGCGGTGGGAGGAGGGCCGTATTTCGTCCATCGCTCCAACCGTTGTTGACGACGCACATCAATATCCACAAGGAGATTCTTCGCATCGGGCTCAGCGACAAAACTGCATGCCGCGTTTACAAAAATGCGGCCAAGGTCTTCCAAACTCCGAAGATTCAAATGACGTTCAGGACTTTGACTATCGAACTCATACGCAAGCGTAAGCGCTCCGTAATAGCGGCTCAGCCATCCCCCCAACCGATCCGGAGACCATCCGCGCATGCGGGGGCGACCCGTAACGGCGAAGCCTGATTCTTTTATATTTTTGACCAGTAATGCATGCAGGGCCGCAGAGGCGCTGCCGCGGATGCCCAAGCCCTCCATCAAGGCACACTCCACATTGGCGCTTTCGCTGGCCTGCACGTTATGGAAGTCAAAAACCAAATCGAGGCGATTTCCAGCGGCGATCCAGCTTTGAAACCAATTTGCATAGGCGCTGGATTCGGGCGTTCGGCGTCCCATGAGAAAGCTCGCGATCATGCCTTGATGCGTCCCGTGAACCGATGCGTCCGGATCGAGCATCGGAATGATCAGGAAAGTAAAGCGGCTGCGCAGACGCTGGGCAGCCAAATCGTCGCTAACGAGGTATTCAATCACGCCTTGGGCAACCCACATTGCATCATGCTCATCTGCATGTTCACCGGCGTAGAACAGCATGCAAGGCAGCGTTTTCTCCCCTTGGACGCCGGAAGAAATTTTCACCAGAATTAGCGACCGATCCTCCGTAGAGCGGCCCACCTCAATTACTTTCGCCAATGGGTTGTCCGCCAATGCTCGAATGTATAGCTCACTGTAGCTCGGCGGATGCGGCGGTCGCATTGCCACAAAGGCTCTATCGGCGTCGAAACGCTGAACGAAACTAAACGTATTGCCGCCGCTTATCCACGTCTGGGCGATCCAGTGCCACTTCTGGCCCCGGTCCGACGGAAGCAATGAACCGTTCCACGCGGCTGTCATTGGGGCGTGAGCGTCCACAGGCTCAACGCGATAGAGACTTGGATCGCTGATATCGTCCCCGTAGGCGTAGACGGGATTGAGCGACCACCATTTGTCCAACCGCGTGCGAGGGTCGGTGATGTCGAACCGGATCACCTTTCCCTTCACGCCTCGCACTCGGAACATGAACCAATCACGCAATTGAGGCTGCGTCACGGTCAACTCAAAATGTGTAGGAGAATCCTGTTTAACATCGAATGGCGTACTACACTCGAATCCAGTGGAAACCAAAACGCTCTGATCGGTGGGGTCCGCACCATGCTCGTCGCCCTCCCTTTGCTCCTCAAGGGGAGGCGGTTGAACGGCTGGCGGAAGTGCCGCGAGCGAGATCCTTTGCGCCGCCGCTTGCAACCGGCTCGCACCCAGCGCCGTCAAGTCTTTGGGCAGCGAGGAGATATCCCCCTGCTGAATTGCCGTAATGAGTGCGTTGGCCTCGGTGATGCCGCCGGATTGCGCTCGCACGGCGCGAGCAATCCCTTCCAGCGCGTTGCGCAGCTTGCCGGTCTCGCCGTCGGTAAACCGGCACGCGGACGTAAAGCATTGCCGGGCTTCAACGGGCCTATCCGCCAACAATAAAAGATTCCCCCGGCCGATAAGCGACCCATAGCTTTCTTCCGCGTGAGTAAAGGTCCTTGCGATCGCGGGTTCGTAGGCCGAATCGTCCACCGTGATGGCATCCAGGCTGGGATTGGTGCTGGAGGGAACGTCGGCCTGGAGTGCTGGATCGACAGAACCAGCCGCGGGTAAGGGAGATTGTGGCCCCGTCGAGGCTTGCTCGGTCTTAAATCGCAGCCCGATGGTTGGATCGCGTCCGCCGCGGGATTTGTTCAACACGTCCGCGACGAGATCGATGGCCGCCGCAGTATCCTTCAATGTCGCGACATTGTAGTAGCTCTTAGCCGCCGCAAGTGCCTGATCGTAGAGCCCCTGAGCCATGAGCGATTCGACGATGGCGCGCTGTTCCTCCGCGACGAACTGCGGAGTTTGCGGCCTTATCTCAATTGCATTTCGCGCAAAGGCTATTGTTTCAGCGTAGAGCTTGGCATCCAAAAGCGGCTGGAGCAATTTTGGCAGCACTTCGGCGAATACTTTGGGCTGCGATGAGACAAGGCGCTTAAGACGCGACACAGCACGCTTCAAATTGCCAGCGTCGCCGCTTCGAAGCAGTTGATTGAATTCACCAACGTCATCCAGCACATCCGCTTGCTTTTCCTGCGGAATTTCTGGCAGTTTTTCGCCCCACAGTTCCGTCCCTGAAGCGATCGGGGAATCCGTTGCCGCGGGAGCCACGGCCTTGGGCGACAAACTCATAATGCGGTCCCGGCTAAGTACGATCAAAACCGACAGAACCAGAGTAATCGCCCCCACAAAAGTGAGCGATGCTCCCACAATTGCGAGGCTCTTGCCGTTCAATCCGCACCTCGGTCAAACGCAGTACTACGCAATGGCAAACCACGCCGATTTGAAAAAACCGTTCGCCAAATCGCTGGCAGTACCGACGCCGACTTTTAACAAAAGGGAACTGCGCTCACGCTACCTCCCCTCCCCGAAGCGTCAAGAAAAATCCAGAAATATTGCAAAAAAATCTTCCTATGGGAAAAGGGCGGCCGCCATTGGATCGCCGCACTTGCTCGCGTGTCGTATGGCGGTTAATTTCCGCCGCCGTGAGTGCGCCCCCGATCGCAACCGCCGACCCGCAGGTGCAAAGCAGCACGGCTTCAGAAGATCGGCTCGATGTCACGTGGCAGAAAGCCCGCGACGCCCTGCTGCGCCTCCAGAATGAAAAGGGGTACTGGGTCGGCGAACTCCAGGGCGACAGCATCTTGGCATCGGAATATCTGCTGCTTAAATTCATCCTCGCGCAGGAAAACGACCCCGACTTGCCGAAGATTGCAAATTATTTGCGCAACCTGCGAAATGACGAGGGGGGCTGGAGCCTGTTCCCCGGGGGGCCGTCGGACCTTTCCGGGACGGTGAAGGCATACTTCGCCCTGAAGCTGATGGGGGATGATCCGCTCGCGCCCCACATGCAGCAGGCGAGGCGCGTCGTTCTTGCGCAGGGCGGAGCGGAAAAGTGCAATAGCTTCACCAAGTTCTACTTCGCCGCCCTTGGCCAGATCAGTTACGACGCCTGCCCCAGCATTCCGCCGGAGATCGTCTTTCTGCCGAAGTGGTTTTATTTCAATCTCTACCACGTCTCGGCCTGGACTCGGACGATGATTTTGCCGCTGTCGTTCGTGACGACGCTGCGCTACACGCGGCGACTGCCCGCGAAGATGGGAATGGCGGAATTGTACATCGACCGCGCCGCCGCCAACCGCGTTGCCGATCCGCCGCGCGGATTGCCGCGATCGTGGCACGACCTTTTTCTTCGGGTGGATCAGATTCTCAAGGCGTATGAACGCTGTCCGATCGCCCCCGTGCGCGATCGCGCGATGAAAGCGGCGGAAAAATGGCTGCTCGACCACATGGAAGGTTCCGAGGGCCTGGGCGCGATCTTTCCGCCGATGGTCTACATGCTCATCGTCATGCGCGCGCTGGGTTATCCCGATGACGATCCGCGGGTGGCCAAAGCGCATAAAGATTTGCGGGATTTTTACATTGAAGAGGGCGACACCATCCGGCTTCAGCCGTGCGTTTCGCCGGTGTGGGATACCGGCCTGGCGATGCACGCGCTGGCGGAGGCGGGTTTGGATCCGCAGTCCGATCCGGCAACGCGGGGAATTCGCTGGCTGATTGAGAAGGAATGCCGAGTCGCCGCGGACTGGCAGAAAAATTGCCGGCCGGTCGAGCCATCCGGATGGTTCTTCGAGTTTTCCAATCCGCATTATCCGGATGTGGACGACACGGCGATCGTGCTGGCGGCGCTGGGCCGCCTCGGCGGCGAACCGGCCAAGGCGGCGCTGTCTCGCGGAATCAAATGGCTGCTGAACATGCAGAACGACGACGGCGGCTGGGCGGCGTTTGACCGCACGAAAGACCGGCCGATCCTGGAAAAAATCCCCTTCGCCGATCACAACGCCATGCAGGACCCAAGCTGCCCCGATATCACCGGCCGCGTGCTGGAAGGGCTTGGACACTGCCGCATCCGGCTCGATCACCCCGCCGTCGGCCCCGCCATCGGATTTATCAAGAAACATCAGGACCCCTGCGGCGCCTGGTGGGGACGCTGGGGCGTGAATTACGTCTATGGAACCTGGCAGATTCTCGCTGGATTGAAAGCCATCGGCGAGGACATGACCCGACCCTACATCCAGAAAGCCGCCGATTGGCTGCGGAGCGTTCAAAAGCCGGACGGCAGCTTTGGCGAGACCGCCCTGAGCTATCACGATCCCTCCTTGAAGGGGCAAGGCCCCAGCACGGCTTCGCAAACGGCGTGGGGCGCGATGGGTATGCTCGCCGCCGCCGGGCCGAATGACCCAGCGGTGAAGAAGGCGATCGATTGGCTGATCGAGCATCAATCCCCGGACGGCAATTGGGAGGAGAATTTCTTTACCGGGACGGGGTTCCCGAAAGTGTTTTATTTGAAGTATCACCTCTATCGGCTCTATTTCCCGTTGACGGCGTTGTCGCGCTATCGCCGGATGCGCGCCGCCCAGCGGGCCGGTTGATCGGCGCGGATCGGGATTCATTGCAGGAGACCAACACGATGCACAGGATGCGAAACCGTTTGGTTTTGTTGGCTTCGATGGGTTTGCTCGCGCTGGGAAGCCGGGCCTCGGCCGACGGTTTTTTCAACGTGACCTCGGTTGGATCGGGCGGCACGACCGTTGCCGACGGCGGGCCGAACATCATCCATCTCACGGACAACGTGATTAACGAGCAGGGCCCTTATGCCCCGCTGTTCGGTCAGAACGTCACGACCGCATTGACGTGGGGCGGCGTTCCCGACGCGATCATCCTTACCGAAAACGCCGCACAGACGCAGGCGACCATCACCTTCCCCTCCACGGGATTCACCAGGACATTCACGGCGAGCGGCGGTTCCAGCCTGCAATCCCAAATCCACAAATTCATCGAGCAGAATGGCGAACAGGCATACGCCCAGTTCCTGCAAAAGATGGACCAGTTTTCCGCGGTTGCGCCGCTGGATGGAAACCCGCAGGCTTCCACCGCCGTCATTGCAGATGGCGTCTTTACCCGTTTTGGAATCCACAATCAGCAGCCGACAGTGTCGAGATCAGATTCCGGCGCCACCTATCTCGGGCTGACCGCCGACGGCGGCGCCAGCAGGGCCGACTCCCTCGACGGAAGCTGGGCCGATGTGAACTTCGATACCGGGCTGCGATTCGGCAGCCACGCGGCTCTGTCCCTGGGAACAACACTTGCGTTCACTAACATCTCCGGCAGCGAGGCCTACACCGTGGCCGAGGAAATCGCCGTGCCGGTCACGATCTTCAACAACCGGGGCAACGGTTTGAGTTGGCAGGTGACGCCCTGGGGATTCGCCGGTCTTTCGGCCAGCTACGATCAGGCCGCCGGCGGTCTCCTCGTCGGCGGCGGCGGGACCAGCAGCTTCGCGCTCCACTGGGACGGATTGACCGTCACCCTCGGCGATCAGGTCAGCTACACCAGCAACGTGGATGTGAGCGTTGACGACTACCAATTCGACACGGACATCGACCAATGGATTATCAAGAACGGCCTCGAGGCGTCGTATCAGTTCCCCCGCAGTCCGTTTTTCGTGGAGGGCGGCGTCACGTATTCCAATTTTCTGCACCACGCGGCCGTCCCCGACTATTGGACCCCCGCCGTCGGCGTGGGTCTGGCCTTCGGAGGCCATTCGAGCCTGAGAGTCGATTACCGGGGAGATTACGCCAAGGGGTACAATTCCACCGGCGGAGAAGTGTCGCTGGTGATTGCCTATTAACACGCCGCGACGGATCATCCAGTTGGAAACGGGAATGCAGTGATCGCGCCTGAGTCCGCCGCCCCTTGCCGCAGCCCCCGTAACCATCGCCAGTGCCGAAACGAATTCGCCGGTTCATCCGTAGGCGCGACTCAATCCAGCTTTTCCGGCTCCAGTCGAATGTTCTTTTCGCCCGCCGCCTTTTTCTCGCGGTATTTTTTTACCCACGTCTCAAAGCTTTTGCCCGCGGCAGTATCGCGGCCCGTGAAAACCAGACGGGCAATATCGCCGTATGACACGGAGATTTTCTCGTCGCGATCCTTGGGGAAAAGCCGCACGACGCAATCGGCCATCGTTTTGCCGTTGCTGCGGCGATCGAAAATGTACCCCTCGACCGCGCTGCCGTCCTTGCGGGTGATTGTCACATCGCCGCGGTAGTCGAACGCTTTTTCCAGTGCCGCGCGGATTTCGTCATCCGTGGCCATCGAGGGAATCGCGCCTTCGAGATTTTCGTGCTCAAAGCCGGGAACGATTTCAGCATCGTCGGCATTGAACGGATGGGCTTTGGTTTCCTGGGGCATGGCGGCATCAAATTGGTTGATCGAAACGGGACGGGTCTTCGAAGCCCCGGATGTACATCCGGGGCTTTGACATTGCTTTGCTCATCATACCGTTTCCATTTCCCGTTGCGATTGCTTGACCGTCAACGGAACGATCTGCTCCGGCGCGGCGGGGAATGGCTGCTTGAGAGATTCCAGCGCTTTCTTGTCCGCATAGGCCCCGCCGAAGAGCGTGGCTCGTGCGGCACGCAAAAGGCCGGCGACGGAACCGAACGTGTCGTCCACCGCGCTGGCCTCGTAGCCGCTGTGCACCATGCAGTTGGCGCATTTGCGGTTGCCGCTCTCGGTGCCGTAGCGCTCCCATTCCGTTGTCTCGATCAGCTCCGCAAAGCTGTCGCAATATCCGTCCTGAAGCAGATAGCACGGCTTCTGCCAGCCGAACATGTTGTACGTCGGCATTCCCCAGGGCGTGCATTTGTAATGCCGGCGACCCATCAGGAATTCGAGGAACAGCGGACTCTGATTGAATTTCCAATGCTTGCTTCGGTTGCTGAGAATAGCGTGGAATAGCCGGCGCGTGCGGGCCCGGCCCAGGAAATGCTGCTGGTCCGGAGCCTTGTCGTAGCTGTAGCCCGGCGAAAGCATCATTCCTTCGACGCCCAACTCCATCATCTCGTCGAAAAACGCCCGAACGCTGCCGGGATCGGTTCCGTCGAACAGCGTCGTGTTGGTCGTGACACGGAACCCGCGCTTCACCGCTTCGCGGATCGCCTCCAGGGCGATGTCAAATCCGCCTTCGCGGCACACGGAAAAATCGTGATGTTCCTTCTGTCCATCCATGTGAACGCTGAAGGTCAGGTATTTGCTCGGCTTGAACAGATCGATCTTTTCCTTCAGCAGCAGCGCGTTGGTGCAGAGATAGATATATTTCCGCCTGGCCACCAGGCCCGCGACGATCTGATCGATCTGCGGATGAAGCAACGGCTCGCCGCCGGGAATGCTGACCATCGGCGCTCCGCATTCCTCGACGGCCTTGAAACATTGCTCCGGGGTGAGATTCTTCTTGAGGATATGGGCCGGGTACTGAATCTTCCCGCAGCCCGCGCAAGCAAGATTGCAGCGAAACAGCGGCTCAAGCATCAGGACCAGGGGATATCGCTTGCGACCGGTTAATTTCTGTCGCAATACGTAGGTTGCGACCGTCCACATTTGAGATACTGGCACAGCCATGGCACCAAGAAGCATACCGTGGGGCGGGTCTCAGGTACAATAGCGGATCGTGATCCCGCGCAAATGGTTGGTACTGACCGCGTTATCGATGGAATCAAAAGCCGTCGCGGCAGAGCTTGGTCGGCGGACGTCACAGGACGTTTGCTTGCAGATCGTCGGTATTGGGGCCAAGCGATTAAAGCTTGAAATGCCGGGAGAATTTACCGGCGTAATCTTGGCCGGTTTGGCTGGTGCGCTCGATCCCACTTTGAAGGTTGGCGACATTGTGATCGACCGCAACCCTGCCCCCAATTCCCCCTCTCCCAGTACTCTGGGTGAGGATCTTGGAATTCGTTACGGCAAAATTTTCACTTCGGAGCATCTTGCCGCCACCGTTGCCGAGAAGCGGCGGCTGTTTCAGGAAACTGGCTGTCTCGCCGTGGATATGGAAGGCGCAATCGTGCGAGCGGCCGCCGAGTCGGCAGGCTTGCCGATGCTGAACATCCGCGCCATCAGCGATCCCGCGGACCAGGCTCTTCCGGAGCGAATGATGCGCTGGGTCGATGAAGTCGGCCAACCACGCCCCACCGCAGTGGCCGCGGAATTGGCGATTCATCCATTCCAGATTCCCGCTCTCATTCGTCTCGGCAGGCAATCCCGCCTGGCGGCCCGAAAAATGGCGCAGGCCGTTCGCCAGGTTGTTCAAAGCGAAGCGGCATTTTAAGATTGCCGCCGGGGAACCAAACCATGCCGGACAATACTCCACGTTCCCTCGCCAATTCGCTCAGCGCTTTCGAGAAAGCTTGCAAGGTCATGCCCGGCGGAGTCTCGTCGCCGGTGCGCGCGTTCAAAGCCGTCGGCGGAACGCCGGTTTTCGTCAAAGAGGCGCAGGGTTGCATCATCAAGGACATCGACGGCAATTCGTATATTGATTATGTGGCCAGCTACGGCCCGCTGATCGTCGGGCACGCCAACGAGCGCGTCGTGGCCAGCCTGGCCAAGGCGATCGGACGCGGAACGAGCTATGGCGCCCCCACCGAGTTGGAAACCCAACTCGCCGGCGAAATCATCGACGCGATGCCGGCCATCGAAATGGTGCGCTTCGTCAACAGCGGCACCGAGGCCGTCATGAGCGCCATTCGCCTGGCCAGGGCCGCCACTGGACGGGACAAGATCCTCAAGTGCATCGGTTGTTATCATGGCCATGCCGATTCAATGCTGGTGCAAGCCGGCAGCGGCGCGCTGACCCTCGGCACGCCGTCCAGCCCCGGCGTTCCCGCATCCATCACGGCCAGCACACTCCTGGCGCCGTACAACGATCTGGACGCGGCGAAAAAAATATTCGCCAACCATGGCGGCGAACTTGCCTGCTTCATCGTTGAGCCCGTGGCGGGGAACATGGGCGTCGTTCCGCCGGCCCCGGGATATCTGGCAGGATTACGCGAGTTGTGCACGAAGCACGGCACGCTTCTGGTGTTCGATGAAGTGATGACCGGCTTCCGCGTCGCCCGCGGCGGAGCGCAGGCGATCTATCAAGTGAAGCCCGACCTGACCTGTCTCGGCAAAATCATCGGCGGCGGATTGCCGGTCGGCGCCTATGGTGGCCCCAAGGTTTTAATGGAACAAGTCAGCCCCGCCGGCCCCGTCTATCAGGCCGGCACGCTCAGCGGCAATCCGCTGGCCATGAGCGCCGGATTGGAAACATTGCGAATCCTCAAAGAGCCCGGCGTCTACGAAACGCTGGAATCGCGCAGCGCCGCCCTGGCCGCTGGCCTGATGGAGGCCGCCAACGAAGCCGGCGTGCCGCTGGCGGTCAATCGGGTCGGATCGATGTTGACCCCATTTTTCGTCAAGAAAGGATCGACTGTCACGAATTTCGCTCAGGCCACGGCCTGCGATACCGCCGCGTACGCCAAATTCTTTCACGCCATGCTCGAAGACGGGATCTTTCTCGCCCCCAGCCAGTTCGAGGCGATGTTCGTCGGCATGGCGCATGGGGATGAACACATCGCTCAGACCATCACCGCAGCCAAGAAGGCGATGGCCGCGACCCACCCATCGCGCGGGGAGCGAAAATGACAATTTTTAATAACGTCTTGACCAAGATGCGCCGATATGGGATTCTGGTCTAAATTTCAGACCAGAGGCGATCCATGCGAAAAATCGGCAGTTACGAGTTGAAAACGCATCTGGCCCAGGTGCTCGATGATGTCGAACATGGCCAGAGCGTCATCGTAACCCGTCATGGAAAGCCTATTGCCCGCATCCTGCCCAGCGACAGGGCGCAGCGCCAGGAGGCAAGCGACGCCGCGGAGGCGATCAGGAACTTTCCACGCAGTCGGCTTCCCGAAGGCGTCACGATCCGCGGCCTCATTGAGGAAGGCCGGCATTGAGTGTTGTCGCGGATATTTCGGTGGTCCTCGCCTGGTTTTTTGAAGAGGAGCACACCAAGCGGGCATTGGACGTGCTTGCGCGAATTGAGCGAGATGGTCTTCTGGTTCCGACTCTATGGTGGTCCGAGTTGGAGAACGGCATTTTGATGGGTGAGCGCCGCAACCGCAAAGCGGAAGCCGAATCGGCCGCATTCCTGAAACTCCTCCAAGCACTGCCAATCCAAACCGACGACGCTCCACGGCATCGGATCAGCGACGATATCCTTAACATTGGCAGACAGCATCGGCTCACCGCGTATGATGCCGCCTACATCGAACTGGCCCACCGGCAACGCGCTCCACTCGCCACGTTTGATGCTGCGATTCGGCGCTGTGCCCGTGCCGTGGGATTGAAGGTCCTGCCTGTATGAACTGACGGTCTTCATTTTGACCGCTGACTAACCGCCGAAAACTCCTTGCAACCCACACCGCGTTTTGGCACAATTCACGCCTGTATTGCAGTAAATTCAGATACGTTGTTCACTATAAGGCCGCGGAATAAGCCGATGTACAAGACGAGCACGAAAACGACGCGAGCGAAGTAACAGTCCCGACGGCGACTGTTCCGCTCCCGTAGGTTTTTGGCAGCTTGCTCTTAAAAATCGGTCGGTGTTCCGTGGCTGATTTTGTTTTGGAGAGTGTCATGGCGGTAAATGTGGCGATCGTCGGCGCAACCGGCGCGGTGGGACAGGAACTCCTGCTCGTCCTGGCCCAGCGGAAATTCCCCATCGGCAACCTGTCGCTTCTGGCCAGCGCCCGAAGCGCTGGAAAGAAACTCGAATTTGCCGGCAAGACGTTCTCCGTTCAGGAACTAACCAAGGAAAGTTTCAAGAATGTGAAGATCGCATTTTTTTCCGCCGGCGGAAGCGTCAGCCGGGAATTCGCCCCCGCCGCCGTGGCGGCTGGAGCCGTCGTGGTGGACAACACCTCGGCCTTCCGCATGAAGCAGGGCGTGCCCCTGGTCGTGCCGGAAGTGAATCCCGAGCAGATCGCCAAACACAACGGCCTGATCGCCAACCCGAATTGCAGCACCATCATCATGAATGTGCCCGTCTGGCCGCTGCACAAGGCCAACCGTATTCGGCGGGTCGTCGTCAGCACCTACCAAGCCGTCAGCGGCGCCGGGGCGGCCGGCCTGCGCGAGCTGGAACAACAGATTCATGCATACGTCAAGGGCGACAAGATCGATCGATCGCTCTTTCCGCACCAGATCGTGCACAACCTATTCAGCCATAACACGAAGATTGCCGACAACGGCTACAACGAAGAGGAAAATAAAATGGTGAACGAAACACGGAAGATTTTCGGCGATCCGCGGATCATGATCTCGGCCACGTGCGTCCGCGTCCCGATTCCCCGTGCCCACAGTGAATCGATCAATCTCGAATTCGAGCGGCCGATCACGCCGGAAGAGGTCCGCCAAATCCTCTCCCGCGCCCCGGGCGTTCGGATCGTGGACGATCGGGACAAGAATCATTTCCCGATGCCGCTGGAGGCCAGCGGGCAGGATGATGTTCTGGTCGGCCGGATTCGTCAGGATATCAGCCGCGACGACGGCCGGGGAATCGAACTGTTCGTCAGCGGCGACCAGATTCGCAAAGGCGCGGCCACGAACGCGGTGCAGATTGCGGAGAAATTGATCTGAAAATCGTCCACATCATCACCCGCTTGATCATCGGTGGAGCGCAGGAAAACACGCTGCTTTCCTGCCGGGGACAGCACGAACTGGGGCATGATGTGACGCTGATCACCGGCCCGGCCATCGGGCCGGAAGGCTCGCTGCTGGAGCGGGCACAGAGCGACGGATATCGCGTGATCGTCGTCGATGAGATGCGCCGGGCCATTCGGCCAAGCAGAGACTTTCGCACCTATCGCCGACTCGTGAGCCTGCTGCGCGAGATTCAGCCCGCTATCGTTCACACGCATTCCAGCAAGGCAGGCATTTTGGGTCGGCGCGCCGCCCGCCGCGCGAATGTTCCCGCGGTCGTGCATACGATCCACGGCCTGGCGTTCACCGCTTCGACGCACGCGACCGTCAACTGGTTTTACAAGATTCTGGAAAAACGTGCCGCGCCGCTGACGACGCGCATCGTCTGCGTTGCCGACGCCATGCGCGAGCAATCGCTGGCGGCCGGAGTTGGAACCCCCGAGCAATATGTGACGATCTACAGCGGCATGGAGACCGAGCCGTTTCTCCATCCGCCGATTTCGCGCCAGCAGATGCGTCAATCCCTGGGATTGAAAGACGAACACATCGTCGTCGGCACCATCGCCCGGCTGTTCGAGCTGAAAGGCCACGAGGATTTGTTGCAAATCGCGCCGCAATTGTGCGCGGATTTCCCCAATCTGCGATTCCTCTGGGTGGGCGATGGCCTTTTGCGCGGAAAATTCGAAGCGGAAATGGAACGAGTGGGATTGCGTGACCGGTTCATTCTGACCGGCATGGTCCCGCCGCAGCGCGTGCCGGAATTGACCGGCGCGATGGATATTCTGGTGCATCCTTCGCGACGGGAGGGGCTGGCCCGGGCCCTCCCGCAGGCGGGATTGGCGGGAATCCCAGAGATCGCGTACGACATCGACGGAAATCGCGAGGGCGTCCAGCACGAAATCACCGGCATGATTCTTCCCCCGTTCGACGTGCGAAAGCTTTCCGAGGCGATTCGCACGCTGCTCAAGGACGAACCGCTGCGACGCCGCATGGGCCAGGCGGGAAGGGAGTTTGCGCTCGGGAGATTTGATGCGAAGGAAATGGTTCAAGAACTGGAGCGATTGTACAAACTAATTTGCGATTCCGAATCAAATTAACGCGCGGATTCAAGCAATCGCCCCCAACAGTTGATTGCAGATTTCGAAAACGCCAATTGGATCGTATCCATCCGCCCGCCCCAACTTCGGCGTCCACCAACGTCCGTGGGCTAGCCAATCCCGTAGTTTTAGAACTCCTTTAAAGTTAGAGACCGCCCTCGATATCTCGACTTTAGTGCCAAGGTCGCTCCAAATTCGGAGAATGTCTTCTCTGGTCCTACCCATTTTTCGTTGGCGCTGGATTTTGAAAAACGCGATGGGCAGCCTCGAACTGTTCGGGACTCTTGTAGCCCAACGCACTGTGTAATCTCTTTCGGTTGTAGAAGACCTCGATAAATTCAAAGATGGCTG